>JABAAB010000077.1 GCA_014238945.1 Lysobacterales bacterium | reverse complement strand
GATGCCTGAAGTTGGGTGCAAACACACCATGAAAACGGGTCAGGTTCAGTCGTGGTCTCGGCACCCGTGCCGCCAGGCGGGCCATGAACTCCAGCGGCTCCAGTACCACCTGCGTTGAACCATCCCGGAACGGCCGCTTGTAACGCTATATCACCCTGTCCCGGTCATCGACCGACAGGCGCCGGGCGGCCGTGATGTAGCGACACAGGCGTTCCAGCTTGCTGCGTTGGTGCGCTTCGCACACCGTGGCCGCATGCAGGCTGGTCGGGGGTGTTTCTATCTATTTCCAGGGCCTTCAATGCCTGGCTGTTGAGCCACATGGCGTGGCCGGATGTGTCGGTAAGGATCACAGGCCGATCAGGTATTACCGCGTCAAGCTCCTGCTTGTTCGGCCCTTCCTCATCGAATAAGCCCGATGGCCATCTTCCTCCAACAATGAATTCCTGATGCGGATTTGCCTCCGCGTATGAGAGAAGAACATCGAACATCTCCTGCTTGGTTTCAGGCGTCCAGGGAAGATCAACATAGTCCACAGATCGGGCGACCCAGCCGGGATGTGTGTGACTATCCACCAAGCCTGGCAAAACGAATTTACCCTGCAGATCGTATTCAACCGTATCCTGATCGATATACTTTTTAACGCCTTCGTCATTGCCAACATAAACGAAACGGCCATCTTCAATTGCAACGGCTTGTGCCCACGGCTGTGCGGTGTCAACTGTATATATCCTGCCATTACTTAAAATAATATCTGCCGATAAGGCGGTATTGGCCAAAAGCAGTCCCAGAATAAGACCTGGTAAGATTGATGTAAGTTTACTTATTGCGTCTCGCTGTAAGTGGAAAGTCATCGTTACTCAAAACTGCCTTAGTAAATTCATTCAGAATAGATGGGATCAGAGTAAGTGACGCGTTTCCGACCAGCGCCCCGGCCCTTTTGCTGCTCAACATTGATTCAGTTGAATAATAGGGTCGGGATATTGTGGAGTAACGTACTTACCAATACCTGCAAATTTCTGGCAATATAGCTTTAATGCTTCCTATACTTAAGACATCATGAACATAGATAAAAAAATTGTTTATGTAACCGGTCTACCCCGGGCCGGAACTACCCTCATGTGCCAACTGTTGGGTCAGCACCCCGACGTATACTGCACCGGGCACAGTTCCCCGCTTTGTGGCGTTATCAATCAATTTCGTCAAAACATCAGCGATAGCGACTTTCTGTTATCACAGTTGGATAGTGACCTGGACCTGGTACACAACCGATTGCTCGCGGCGACCAGGGGTCTGATCAATGGTTGGTTCGAAGAAACTGAGTTGCCGGTGGTGGTGGATAAGAACCGGGGTTGGCTGAATATGGTTCAGATGATGGAAGTTATTGATCCGGATTTCCAGATGATTGTGTGTGTCCGTGACCCGCGACAGATCATGGGCTCGATCGAGAAACAGCACGCCAAGACCCGACTACTCGATTTTCCCGATCATACTGATTCACACTCGATCAGTAATCGTATGAGCAGGTTGTTCAGTGATACAGGGGTGGTTGGCGAGCCGATGAAATACATTGAACATATGCAGGATATTGAAAACGAGGAAATCCGTGGCAGACTCTGCTACCTAATGTACGAACAGCTGATTACAAACCCTGTTGATTCCATGTCCTTTATCTACGACTGGCTGGGTATCGAAGATTACACAATCAATCCCGACAACCTCGAGGCAATACCGGGTGAGGCGGATAGTTATTACCGTTACAAGTACACCCATAGAACCTACAAGACAATCAGTACCAGGGCGCCTCATGTATTACCTATCCGGATTGATGAAGCAATCCTCAGGCAATTCAGCTGGTTTTTTAAGCAGTTTTACCCGGAAGTCGAGCTGCCGGGTGCCTGATGGTTCTGAAAGGGACTAATTCAGTTTGCTTATTTGCTTTACCGATTATGGTAGGATGCCCATTGTCGAGAATATTTGGAAATCGGCGAACTACGATAAAGCACACATCAATGACTTTGTGAGGGCAAAAAAGATGAGAAATGCAGAACAAAATGTGTCGGTAAAAAGCCTTTTGGCTGGCAGTGCCGTGGTAAGCAGCACGGCGTTACCGCAGACCTGGGCACGACCGGTGACCAGGGCGGATGCTCACGCCCGGACGAAATCCTCCGTTCAGGGCTCGAACGACAACGTTAACACTGGCTATAAACGCCGCGTTAACACTGGCTATAAACGCCGCGTTAACACTGGCTATATACCCCGCGTTAACACTGGCTATAAACCCCGCTAACGTTGACACTGGCAATGGTTGAGTGAAGCGAGGATTCTTGGTTCTGGTGGAAGTGCTAACTTTCACTGCAGAACCATAAGAGTTTATCCTCGTGAAACCGAGCATCCAGGGCACCTGGGCTCCCAAGACACCGGTTTATAGTGGATAGTCATGGTCTGATAAATAGTTGGGCATAGGTGATTGTTTGATGTGTTCCCGTCGACTGTGTGTGCTGACTCATGAAACAAGCAGGATCTTTTGGGAATCCCGGTATTTGAGTCGTCACCTCGCGGAGCATTGGAAGAGATTCGGGGTCGAGGTGCTTATTGCGCATGGTCCTGTAGAGGCAGTCGAGGCTGACATTGGATTGCTTCATGTCGATACAACTCTGGTGGAACCTGCTTACGTGGAATGTATGAGGCGTTTTCCGATCGCGCTGAATGCACGCGTTGTTGATATCTCCAAGAGAAGTTTCAGTCGTCAATTACTGAAAAAAGGTGACTCCTACACCGGACGCGTTGTTGTCAAAACTAACGATAACTACGGGGGTATTCCGGATGCCAATATCGATGTTCAACGCAGCAATATAAGTGAGCCATTGGCCTTCGGAGAACGCCCCTGGCGACACCGTAGGGTTATTGAACCGATAAACTACCCAATCTTCGATTCCATTTCTGACGTGCCGCCTGGTGTTTGGCGGAATCCGCGCCTGATAGTTGAGAAACTGCTGTCGGAACAGGACGAAGAGGGAAACTACCTTTTGCGGTTTTGGTATTTTCTTGGTGATAAGGAAGTTTGCGAATTGTGTACAGCAACACGCCCGATTGTTAAAGGTAAAACTATCTTCCGTCGTGAGCTATTTCAGGGCGTGCCGGAAGAACTAAGAAAAATCCGCGCGGAACTTGGCTTTGATTTCGGAAAGTTTGATTACGCCATCGTCAACGGCAAGCCGGTTCTCTACGACATTAATCGCACCCCGAACTTTGGAACAATCAGACAGGAGCTTTTTTCGGAAAGCAGGATTGAGGCCTTTGCGCGCGGAATTGATGCTTTTTAACATTGTGTCTATACTATTTACTCTTCAATCCGGCCCCCGACATCCATGAAGCACCTGTTCATCTGCGTGCCCAATAACAGTGGTTCGAGCCTTGTACAAAAGCTCATAGCGCATTCACCCAACGTCGCTAACCTGCCCGAAGAGGGCCAACACGTCGACGGATACGCCGGCCCCGTCCCCCGTGAGTTGGGTGTCGTGCATTTTTACAGCGAGAGCGACGTCTTCACCAACCTCGAATCGTACGACTGGTTGGAGATCAGACGGGTCTGGGAGCAGTACTGGGAGGCCGACAACCCCAAGGCCGCCATTCGGGTCGAAAAGAGTCCGCCAAATGTTGTACGTATTCCCATGCTCGACGCCGAGTTCCCCGGGGCCCATTTCGTCATCTCCTGGCGCAACCCCTACGCCATGGCGGAGGGCATCCTCCGAAACAACTGGCAGGCCCAGGTGGGCCAAGCGGGCCGCCACGCCATCAACATGTTGAAAAGCGCCCGCGAGAACATCAAGCGATATGGCAAGCGGTCGGTGGTGATGAGTTACGAGGAATTGACGGCAGATCCCCAGGAGCTCGTGGACCGGCTGACCCAGCTCCTTCCCGAAATCGGGTCGCTCAGGGTCGACGCTGAGCGTGAAATCGTGGTCAAGGGACTCCTGTACACCGGTATTCGCGATACCAACGCCGAGCAGATCGCCAATCTTTCACCCTTGATGATCAGGCAACTTAACCGGGTGTTCGAACCACATGCCGATGATCTCGAGCACTTTGGCTACAAGCTTCTGGGAGAGGATGCCGGCACGGGTAGCGGATTCCGACCGGCACCACTCGCGAGCCGGTCCCGGGTCCGCAGTTCGCACCCTGAGGTGAACAAGCCCATGGTCAAGGGTGACTTCGACTACTTCCACGTCGGCGATTACGAGGCAGTCGATGAACTCGTGAGTTTGGCGCAGGGGTTCGAAACCGAGTGGAACGAAATGACCTACCGTCAGGACCAGTACGGCCCCCACATCGATACGCGTACGATTCCGATCCTGTGGGTCAAGTCACCAAAGTTTGAAGTCGTCCACACAATGACCGATATTGAACTCCATCACGGTGAATTGTTCGCAGACCACATTTCCGCACTCGAAGCCCGTATGACCGAGCACTACGGCCCTGGCTACTTCCTCCGGCTCATCCTCACCCGGCTTCAGCCTGGCAGCCAGATACCGGGGCATGTCGACTCGGGCAGTTCGTTCGCCGTGAGCCACCGTGTACACTTGGCAATCATCACCGACCCAGCGGTCACATTCAATGTGAACGGTGTCGAAAAGGTGATGTATCCCGGAGAGCTTTGGGAGATCAACAATTTCCGGCACCACGAGGTGAATAACAGTTCGCAGATAGACCGGATTCACCTGATCGGTGACTGGTACAACCCTGATGAGGGTCCGCTTGATAAGTCGATGGCGCAACGGCTCGCAAGCCGAGCGGAATCCAACGCGGTGGGTGGATCATGAGCACATACTCCGAAAGCATGGCCGCGTGATTATCTGAATATCCTATTTCAGGCGAGAAGATCATAGATAATAACGAGGATTCCGTGAACAACTCGCTCGTTTGCTCAACCGTGTGCATAGCGAGACATAGGTTCCACTTTATTCCGGGCACATAGGTTACACAATTGAGGTATTTGGAGGAGGACTCCGAATGCCCTGGAAAGAGTGTAACGCTATGGATGAACGTCTCAGGTTTGTGGCCAAGCTTCTCGATGGTGAGAAAATGGCAGTCATGTGTCGGGAGTTTGGTATCTCCCGTAAAACTGGCTACAAGATATTTAATCGTTATAAGGATTTCGGTATTCGCGGCCTGGAAGACAGAGCCCGAAGTCCTTATCGACACCCCAACAAAACGCCGTTCCAGATTGAGAAGGCGATCCTGAGAATCAAACAGGAACATCCAAGTTGGGGTGCTCCAAAGATACGTGACAAGCTGATCAAGGAATATCCCGTCATGGTTCTGCCCCATTTTCACGGACATTCAGTTAAGAGCAGTCTGATCGGTCATCTTTAGCTTACGTCTTTTTCTTGGGTTATAAAATACTTCAATGTAATCGAAGACATCTGCTCTGGCTTCTGCCCGGTTGAAGGCATCTCAGACTGACCCCGAACCGCTCTACCAATGCGCTCGTAGAAGGAAACCAACACGGCCGTTCAGGCCTGGTTCAATAGATCATGTTAAAGTGAGGAATCGAGTTGAGGTTGAATACCATGAAATACTGGATTTTGATATTTGCACCCATTTTCTTACTAATCGCAGCGCCAGATATTCGAGCGCACAACCTGGTTACCATCAATGGGAATAATCAGGATCACCAGCACGTATACCGTCGCCAGGATTATGGCAAGCCTCTGCAACAAGGCCACCTTGTTCAGTCAACCGCGGGAAGCAGCGTGGTAATTTGGGGATCAGGTTCTCGATCTGATTATGGTAAGTCCACTGTGCCTCGAAGTGGTCCAATAATTGAAGATCAAAAACCGAAACCCGGCACAACACCCAGTGTAAAAAATAAATATGGCTCGACAGTGAAAGGGTACGGCAAGGCAGTGGACGGTTACGGAAAATCTGACCGGGGTCAATGAGACAATTTATCTTGTCAGTTCCAGACAGGAAGGCACGATTACCAGCACTAATATCCCAACTCACCCTTAATGGCATCCCGGGCCTCAGTGCCATTACCGTTCGAATGCCGTCCAACTGAATAAAACTCAATGGAAATCCAACTCCGGGCATTCTCATCCATAGGCGTATTTTTGATGCTGATCATCGGCGTCATGCTGTTCAAGCACTTCGGGTTGCTCAAAGAGGAATTCGGCCGGATGTGCTCCACGCTGATTACGAGGGTCACCTTGCCCGCGCTTATCTTTATCACCCTGATACATGCTGAGTTTGACTGGGATTACACCAAGATGACACTCCTGTTGATGAGTGCGAGTGTCGTGGGTCTTGGCCTGGGCTGGTTGATTGCGCGGGCATTCCGGGTGGACGGACCCGGTACCGCCCCGGTGATTCTGACTACTGGATTCAGCAGTTCGTCGGTTTTGGGTGTCCCGCTGATCAGCGAGCTTTACCCGGGCGACAAGCAGCAGGTGGTCGATGCCATAGTCAGCAGTGTACTGGGCATGGCCCCGTTGGTAATTACTGCCGGAACGATGATCGCGCTGTATTACGGGGCACATTGCCTGAACCCCAAGGAGAGACGAAAGGCGGTCTTGTCGTAGTGGATAGGAAGTATAAACCACCTTATTTGCAATTCAGCAAAGTATCAGTGACCGTTGACCCCGTGCAACCCCGTGCATATTTGACCTTTGCCGTCCCCGGGCCACCGGTGTACTGGTCATCGGTGCGCCTCAAACCG
>JABAAB010000022.1 GCA_014238945.1 Lysobacterales bacterium | reverse complement strand
GCAGTAAATTGCAGTTGTTCAGTAAGGTCGTAGTTGACCTCGCCAAAGATAGCCGTTTGCGTAATCTCGCGGCGATAGCTGTCCTGGTACCAGATGTTACCTGGATTTGGCGCGGGACAGGAGACCAGCGTCACTCCATCAGCGGCCATGTCACAGCTTCTCCACTGTGTGTAGTCCCAGTGTCTGGTGGACTCCAGGTTAGGGATATGGCCCTGATCGACCCAGCCATCCTCATTGTTTTCATAGAATGCGCCGATCATCCACTGAAATCTGCTGTCGGTCGTGGACGTCAGGCGAATCTCGTTGGTGATACGGTCTGCTTCCTGCAGGCTGCGGTATACGCCACCGTTATAGCCTGTATCGTATTTATCATAATAATTGTACTGGCCGAAGTAGTAATTACTGCACCACGAATCATAGGCAGGATAATATGCGGCATACCAGGCATTCCAATAATTACAAGACGCTGACCAATACCCCCCCTTCAGACGGGTATGCCATGCTTCATAGTGCGTATTATCAAAGGCATATTGTTGGTCCCGTTCGGTAATGGAGAATGAATTGCTGAATTCTGCAAAACCGAGGTCACCCTTGACCGTGAGCGCAAGGTTTGTCCATTTGTCTTTACGCCATTCCTCGCTGAATCGCGCTATCTTGAAGTCGCCAATCGCGGTGTCGGAACCCCAGTCTCCGGTGGTTTCCGAATCCTGTGACATCAAAGTGCCGAGAAGACTCCATTTCTCGTTGATATTCCATAGAGCGGAAATCCGGCCACCCGTCATCTCGTAATCGTTGAAGTTTTTTTCTTCCAGGCCGGCGTTATCCGGCGTTGAGCTGTTGAGATGGCCCTGTGGGAGTCCCCAGCCAGCATGTTCACATTGGAAGCCAGACGCGCACACACTATGAGGCGCTGTGGAGTAGACGTTATCGATATAACCGCCATCTTTGTGTGTATAGCCAACGAGTCGGATGGCAAAGTCATCAGAGATGGGAATATTCAGGAAACCGTTGACATCCCAGCTTTCCTCACCGCCTTTGGTTGACTTGATCTCGGTGGTAATAGATCCGGAAAACCCATCGAAATTGGGCTTGTTGGTAATGACACGTAGCGTTCCCGTCTGGGACGCCGAACCAAACAATGTCCCCTGAGGACCAGGCAACGATTCGACACGCTGAATATCAACCAGGCGCGGATCAAGCTGGGTTGTACCGGCCGTCACCGGTATGTCATCAAGATACATGGCTACCTGGCTTTCCAGACGCCACGAGCCACCGCTGGATATGCCGCGATACACCAACTCGTTCAGACCGGCTCTGTATGAGGACAACGAAATGCTTGGCAGGTTGCTGGCAATATCGGCCATATCAACGATGCCGATACGTGCGATTTCCGCCGTTGAAAAAGCGCTGATCGACTGGGCTACATCCTGGATGCTCGTTTCCCGCTTTGTGGCGGTAACAATAATCTCTTCAATCGAGAAGTCTTCCGCGTCGTCTTGATCTTGTTCCTGCGCGATCGCAGGCATGCTGTAAGGAATTACTCCGGCCATCGCCAGATACAATGTCTTGCGTTGAAGTGCCCTGCGTGGAGCCACAGTTGGCGCACCACCGTTGAGGTGTGTATTCAGTTTCCGCTTTGATACTTTGTTCATAACTCATTCCTCACACATAAATTGGAAGTCAAGATATAACCGTGTCACCATTTTTGGATTTTTTCATTTTATTGGAACGTGATGTGGCGTGCCTTTTTACAATTTTTTAACAGCAATAGGTGGAAGTACAACAGGATTTCGCTTACCTGTCAAATAAGCAGGACGTTCAGTTTGCACACAGCATGTTCGACGCAAACGGGTCGGCGGAAACTGGTTTGAAGAGTACCGCCACACAAATCACCCAGTTACTACCTATGTCATTCATATCGCGCAGAAAAACACTGGTTCGCTTTGGCGTCCGACCACCGTAGCCATGAATTAGTTTCACGCCGTCTTTAAATATCCATCAACACGAGATCGTTGATTTTGCAAAAACCCGGAGGGAACGTGTAAAGAATCCGGCGTCTCACCATCTCTCACCCAACCACAACTTTCGGGGTGGCATTTTCTGCTGCGGCCAGACCTGGTTGGGCGTGTCTTCTTCGAATAACGCTCCAATCTTCATCACGAAGTTGATGGTGTTGGTGATGATTCGGGACGGCAGTCTAAGTGCCGGACTTCATCACGGAAAGAAAAGTTTCCAGTGCAATGTTACGCCCACAGACCACTACGGCAATATTTCGTCCCTTGTATCTACTTGCATCTTTGAGGCCTGCCGCGACGGCAACGCCGGCCGCACCTTCAATAATGAAGTATTGACAGTCAGCCATGTCGCGCATAGCCGATGCAATTTCGTCTTCGCTGATAAAAACGTAGCGGTCTATGACCTGAGCACATATCGGCAAGGTGATTGCCCCGGCCTCGATGCCTCCGGCGGTTCCGTCAGAGAGTGTCCTGGTCTCCGGAACTTCATGCACTTCGCCCTTTTCAATACAATGGTACAAAGCCTTTGCGTTATCTGCCCAACAAGCGATTACGTCCGCATTGGGGCAAACTTCTTTCAGATAACTGCCGATCCCGGCGATCAGACCACCACCTCCGACCGACACATAGACCGCAGCCAGGTCAGGGCATTGTTCGGCCAGTTCCAGACCAACGGTTCCCTGTCCGGCAATGACATCCCAATCAGAATAGGGGGATATATAGGTTCGGTTTTGGCTGTCTGCTGTTGCGTGTGCAATATTTTCTGCCTCCACGCCATTGCCTGGCACCAGGATTGTTTTGGCCCCATAACGTTTTATTTTTTCATGCTTTGCCGAAGATACAGATTCCGGCAGATAAATGGTGGCCTCAATTCCGGCAATGCTGGCTGCAAGGGAAGTGGCCATACCATGATTGCCTGAAGAGGCCGTGACGATACCCTGTCTGCGGTCCTCCTCGCTCAAGCCCAGAATTTTGTTCAATGCACCACGCAGCTTGAAAGATCCTGTATTTTGCAGATGTTCACCTTTAAGGTAAAAATCAGCACCGGTTCTTTCACTGAATACACCCGCAAGGTCAAGTGGTGTTTCCCGCACCCCTCCCCGTACGGACTTGATGCGCTGATTCGCGGCAATAATTTCATTCACTATGTCATTCATGGTTCAGCACTTCAGAGTGTTAGGGTCATTGAACGTCCGCCCGGTCCCAGACGAACACCCGGGCGTAAATTTTCGTATTTGATCTTATCCAACCGACAGGGATGGGCGCCGGGTGCTTCGACCACCAGAACCTTGTCGGCGATGGGTTCAAAATCTGCACGAAAGTGTACGCTGCTTTTGAGGGCGACGATACGCTGCTCTGTGGGCTCGATCCCCAAATGGGTAAGGATCGCCTGGTCCAGACACTGACACCGCACAGAGCCAATGACAACCCGTACATCTGCCGGGGTATCCAATACCCGTAATACTGCCATCGGACCCAGGTGGGCAGTCATGCCACCATACATCGCTCCGGTAAACAGGAATTCCCCATTACTGAGCGCCTCCACACGGAATCGACCCTCATAGGGGTATTGACCATCCTGCCCTGACTTTCCGCCCAATGATGCCGAAAATTCTGCGGTTATTCCCAGATCATGGGCGCGTGCTGCTACCTCCACATCATTCAGTAGTGCCAGAACAGCCCCCTGGGCGTTACCTCTGACCAGCGCACTGAGCAAACCGGTGGTATCCGAGGATGCGCCGGCTCCTGCATTGTCCTGGGCATCGGCCAGAACGATGGGTCTTGATCCACCATGGGCGATGGCCTCGGTGACGGCTGC
>JABAAB010000020.1 GCA_014238945.1 Lysobacterales bacterium | reverse complement strand
TCAGTGCGGTCGAACTTCCTTATCCGTCACTTCGGCCATCTTGGTATCCACCGGTGCCGGTGCCGGTTTTGGCATTTCGACCAGGGCGATCTCCAGTACCTCGTCTATTGTGGATACCGGGTGAATCTCCAACTTGCGCAGGATATTCTTCGGAATTTCAACCAGGTCTTTTTCATTCTCTGCAGGAATGATGACCTGTTTGATACCACCCCGGTGCGCCGCCAGCAGTTTTTCCTTCAAACCGCCGATTGGCAGGACCGTGCCACGCAAAGTAATCTCACCGGTCATGGCAACGGTGGCCCGCACCGGGACCTTGGTCAGAGCGGAGACCAGCGCCGTACACATACCCACTCCCGCGCTGGGCCCGTCTTTTGGTGTCGCGCCTTCGGGGACATGCACGTGTGCGTCATATTTCTGATAGAAATCCGGATCCAGACCCAGTTGTGCAGACTTGCTCCTGACCACGGTCATGGCCGCCTGTATGGACTCCTTCATTACATCGCCCAGTTGACCGGTCTGATCCAAGCGGCCCTTGCCCGGTACCAACATCGCCTCGATCTGCAGCAACTCGCCACCAACCTGTGTCCAGGCCAGCCCGGTAACCTGCCCTACGGTATTGGTTTCATCGGCAATTCCGTAGCGGAACTGGCGTACACCCAGGAATGATTCCAGGTTCCGTGCCGATACCGCCACCTTGGTTTTTTTCTTACCCAGTGCCAGTTTCTTGACCGCTTTTCGGCAAATCTTGGCAATTTCCCGCTCCATGTTTCGCACACCGGATTCCCGGGTGTAATAACGCACGATATCAACCAGCACCTGGTCACTGATCTGCAATTCCTTTTTCTGCAAACCGTTTTGTTCAAATTGCTTTGCCAACAGGTAATTGCGTGCAATATGCAGCTTTTCATCTTCCGTGTAACCCGGAATACGAATGACTTCCATACGATCCAGCAATGGGGGTGGAATATTCAAAGTGTTGGCGGTGGCGACGAACATGACGTCTGACAGATCGAAGTCAACCTCCAGATAATGGTCGTTGAAGGCGTGGTTCTGTTCCGGATCCAATACCTCCAGCAAGGCCGAGGACGGATCACCGCGGAAATCCATCGACATCTTGTCGAGTTCATCCAGCATGAACAATGGGTTGCGTGCACCGACCTTGGCCATATTCTGTAAAACACGGCCCGGCATAGAGCCTATATAGGTGCGGCGGTGACCACGGATTTCAGCCTCATCACGTACGCCACCCAGTGACATCCGCACAAACTTACGACCCGTGGCGCGGGCAATGGAGCGACCCAGGCTGGTCTTGCCCACACCGGGAGGACCCACCAGGCACAATATCGGGCCTTTCATGGCCTTGACTCTTTGCTGTACCGCCAGGTATTCAAGTATGCGTTCTTTTACTTTTTCCAGACCATAATGATCAGCTTCGAGTATGCCCTCGGCCTCTGCCAGGTCTTTGCGGATCCGGCTGCGCTTTTTCCAGGGTACATTGAGCATCCAGTCGATGTAGTTCCTGACCACGGTGGCCTCGGCCGACATCGGCGACATCATTTTCAGTTTGTTCAGCTCGGAAGTGGCCTTTTTCTTGGCCTCCTTGCTCATACCGGCCTCTTCCACCCGTTTCGACAGATCATCCATGTCGTTGGGCGCATCATCCATATCACCCAATTCTTTCTGGATGGCCTTCATCTGTTCGTTGAGGTAGTACTCGCGCTGACTCTTCTCCATCTGGGTCTTGACCCGACCCCGGATGCGTTTTTCCAGCTGCAATACCTCAATTTCCCCCTCGACAAGACCCATCAGCCTTTCCATGCGTTCCGAGACACTGCCGGTCTCGAGCAACGCCTGCTTCTCTTCCAGGCGGATGGACAGATGGGCGGCCACGGTATCGGCCAGCCGACTGGGGTCTTCAATCCCGGCCATGGTGGTAAGAAGCTCAGGTGGAATCTTCCGGTTCAGCTTGACGTATTGCTCAAACAGCGATACCAGCGAGCGCATGGTGACTTCGAGTTCCTTCTCTGAACTGTTGTCCTCTACGGGCAGCAATTCCCAGTAAGCCTCAAAAAAACCATTCTCATCGATGAATTCCCGGATCTTTACCCGTTCTCCACCCTCTACCAGCACCTTGGTTGTGCCATCGGGCAGTTTAAGCAGTTGTAAAACCGTCGCCAGTGTACCCACCTCGAACAACTCGTCCTCTCCTGGCTCATCGACTTCGGCACTGCGCTGGGTTACCAGCACGATGCGTTTGTCCACATTCATGGACTGGTCAAGTGCCAGTATCGAGCGATCACGACCGACAAACAACGGTATGACCATATGGGGGTAAACCACCACATCCCGCAATGACAGTACGGGCATGGGCTGTTGTGTACCTGGTCGCGCAGGTGCGGGTGTATCCGAGACCTGTGAATCCGGGTTTGGCTTGTCTGGGTTAGCCATCATATTCCTTGTTAACGGTGCCGGCCCATTGGTTCAAACACTCAATATTACCGGCTGAAAAAAATGTATCAGGGCATTCCACCCTTTATACTGATAACGAGAAATATGGGCACAGGATCGAAGATTTCAATGCCGAATCACCTCGTAATCAGGTCATCTGTACAACTGCAACCCCATCATACCCCACCCCGGACGTCCACACGTTTGCAGAGCCACAATGAAGTGTGATCATTTCAGCATGGCCAAACATCGGGAGATTCCCGCATGCGCGGGGATGACGTCACTATTCGCACCGTCATCCCGGGTCTGCGAGTAGCAGAACCCGGGACCTCTACACCCCAGCAAAGCATTTGGCTGTGCCACCGTTTATGGACACGGCAGCGTCGGGAGATTCCCGCTTTCGCGGGAATGACGGATGTTGGAGATTTCCGCTTTCGCGGGAATGACGTATGAGGAAAATCCGGCTTTCGTGGTATTAAGCTTTCAGCTTATTTCCCACCAGCCACGGTAGCCGGTGCATTCTCATAGAGAATAAATGGTTCCGAGTCACCCTCGATAACGCTTTCATCGACAACGACCTTGGAAACGTTTTCCAGTGAGGGCAGTTCGTACATACTGTTGAGCAGGGTGCTCTCCAGGATGGTGCGCAGGCCGCGTGCACCCGTCTTGCGGGCCATGGCCCGTTTGGCAATGGCCAATAGTGCCTCTTCACGGATATCGAGTTCAGCACCTTCCATGTTGAAGAGTTGCTGATACTGTTTGACCAACGCGTTCTTTGGTTCTATCAGGATGCGCACCAGTGCGCCCTCATCCAGTTCTTCCAGTGTGGCAACCACCGGCAGTCGACCCACAAATTCAGGGATCAGACCATATTTGACCAGGTCTTCGGGTTCAACATCACGCAGCAATTTGCCGATGTTTTCTACGGATTTCTTATTGTGCACCTCGGCGACAAAACCAATTCCTGATGCGGCTGTGCGCGACTGGATGACCTTTTCAAGACCCGAGAACGCGCCACCACAGATGAACAGGATCTGGCCGGTATCGACCTGCAGGAATTCCTGCTGCGGGTGTTTGCGCCCACCCTGTGGCGGGACCGAGGCAATGGTGCCCTCTATCAGCTTCAAAAGAGCTTGTTGTACGCCTTCGCCGGATACATCACGGGTAATGGATGGATTCTCGGCCTTGCGTGAGACCTTGTCGATCTCATCGAGATAGACGATGCCTGTCTGTGCCTTGTCAACATCATAATCGCACTTTTGCAACAACTTCTGAATGATGTTCTCAACATCTTCACCCACGTAACCGGCCTCGGTCAGCGTGGTTGCATCAGCAATGATAAACGGAACGTTGAGCATCCGTGCAAGCGTTTCGGCCAGCAGGGTCTTGCCGGATCCGGTCGGGCCGATCAGCAGGATGTTGCTCTTGGTTAATTCCACATCTTCTTTTGTACGTTGCGGCTCAAGTCGCTTGTAATGATTGTATACAGATACGGCAAGTACCTTTTTAGCGTGCTGCTGACCGATGACAAAATCGTTCAGAAATGCGTGAATATCCTTGGGTGTGGGCAGGTTATCGTTTTCACTGGGACCAGCGTCTTCGAGTTCTTCGCGAATGATATCGTTGCACAGTTCAACACACTCGTCACAGATATAAACACTGGGGCCAGCAATCAGCTTGCGTACCTCGTGTTGACTCTTTCCGCAGAAGGAACAGTACAGAATTTTGCCGTCTGTGCTCTTATTATCTTGATCATTCATTAACTTTATCCTGCATCCTGCGGAAAATAATACTATTTTTTATTGTCCGCGTCACCTTTTCTGCTATCGACCAATGCATCGATGAGTCCGTAGTCCCTGGCTTCGGCGGCGCTCATGAAGTTATCACGGTCGGTGTCTTTTGAAATGGCCTTGACAGTTTTGCCGGTATGGGCCGCCATCACCTCGTTGAGTTGTGCACGGACCTTGAGAATTTCGCGGGCATGAATATCAATATCGGTGGCCTGACCCTGAAAGCCACCCAACGGTTGATGGATCATTACCCGGGAATGCGGCAGACAATAGCGCTTGCCCTTGGCACCTGCGGCGAGCAGCAAAGCACCCATACTGGCCGCCTGCCCGACACACATGGTGCTGACATCCGGCTTGATAAACTGCATGGTGTCGTAAATTGCCAGGCCCGCACTGACTGATCCGCCCGGGCTGTTGATATACAGGTTAATATCTTTTTCAGGGTTTTCCGACTCGAGGAACAACAACTGGGCGACAATGACATTGGCGGTATGGTCATCGACCGGACCGACCAGGAAAATGACACGCTCTTTTAGCAAGCGGGAGTAAATGTCATAGGCGCGTTCACCGCGCGAGGTCTGTTCTACCACCATGGGTACGAGATTTAATGCCCGTGTTTCATTACTCATAACTACTGGCCTGCTGCCTTGGTTGCTGTTTCAATTGCCTGCTGAAAACTCATCGGCTTGTCCGTAACTCTAGCGTTATTGACAACCCAGTCAACCACCTGGTTCTCCAATACCGAGTTTTCTATGGATTGTAACAGGCGCTGGTCGCTGTAATACATCTGTACTACTTCGCGTGGTTCTTCATAGGTCTGGGCTACTTCCTCAATGGCTTTACGTACCTTTGCGCCATCGATGGTTACCTCGTTCTGCCTGGCCAGTTCCGCCAGCAACAGACCGCTGCGTACCCGTTTCCTGGCGGGTTCCCTGAAGTGATTGAGCATGTCGTCGGTGATTTCAATCTCGGCCCCGCGCAGCATTTGCTGAATCATGTTCTGGGCTTCGGTTGAGACGATGCTCTCGGGCACCTCCATATCCTCGTGCATTTCCAACAGGCGTTCGGCCAATTGGGTCTTGAGTTGCGTACTGACTGCCTGGCCGAGCTCCCGTTCCAGGTTACTGCGGATTTCGACCATCAGTTCATCGGCATTCCCCGTGTCGACACCAAATGACTTGATAAATTCTTCATCCACCTCCGGCAGGGTGCCTTCCTGTACATTGGTCAGGGTCAGCGCAACCTGGGCCTTTTTACCGGCCAGTGCGGGTTCCCGGTAGTCGGCGGGAAATTCCAGCTTGAAATCTTTCTCATCATTCGCCGACATCTTTCGGAGCACTTTTTCCAATGCCTCGAAACCGGATTCGCCCAGAATAACCGCCAAACGGTGTTTGCCCGTCTCAGGCACCGTGCCTTCGTCGGTCTCGGCCGTATATTCGACCAGGGCCTGGTCACCATCTGCGGGTTTGCGCTCGACATCCGCCCAGGTAATGCGTTGCTTCTTCAATGTATCAAGCATATTCGCAACATCATCTTCAGTCACACTGACTTCGGGGCGGTCGATGGCCAGTTCAGCGACATCAATGGTCTCCAACTCCGGGTACACCTCGACGATGGCATTGATTTCCAGTCCCGTCTCATTATCCAGCACCGGGACCTCTTCCAGCCGGGGCATGGCCGCGATCCGCAGTGATTCCTGTTCAATGGCCTGTTGCAAGGTAGTCTGTGCCGTCTGCTGGATGACTTCCTGGGTGGCCTGTGGGCCATAGCGCTGACGCAGCACGCTGAACGGAATGCGACCGGGCCGGAAACCCTTGAGCTTGACCTGCTTGCCGATTTCACGCAGACGCGAATCGATTTGCTGCTTCACCTCATCAGCGGGAATCTGGATCTTCAACCGTTTTTCTATCGCGCTGGTATTTTCAACTGAAACTTGCATGGATACTGTGAACCTCTTTATCGTGTCTCTTGTCGTCGGCAGCAACGGGGTTGATGGTGCGAAAGGGGAGACTCGAACTCCCACGGGTTGCCCCACTGGATCCTAAATCCAGCGCGTCTACCAATTCCGCCACTTTCGCAAATGTTTGTCCGAACCGATATTCCGCCAGAATAAAATTGGTGGGCCATCTAGGACTCGAACCTAGAACCAATAGATTAAGAGTCTACTGCTCTGCCAATTGAGCTAATGGCCCGTAAACCGGGACGGAACCATTAGATCCGCCCAAAAAAATTGGGGTGGACGATGGGGCTCGAACCCACGACCGCCGGAATCACAATCCGGAGCTCTACCAACTGAGCTACGCCCACCATTGTTACCGTCTGTGTCTACTATACCTAATGCCTTGCCATCACTTTGACCCGGAGCATGTTTTACCCTGAATTCCGGTTCAAAACCGGAATGACAGAATGATGGTGCGCCCGGCAGGACTCGAACCTGCAACCCTCAGCTTAGAAGGCTGGTGCCCAAGGCGTCAATATGCACCGTACTTGAGCCCGACAGGGCTCAACCGGATAGAGCATCTGCTACGGCTCAATCCGATGTATGGCGCGCCCGGCAGGACTCGAACCTGCAACCCTCAGCTTAGAAGGCTGATGCTCTATCCGGTTGAGCTACAGGCGCTCTGTTCGTCGTCATACCACTACAAGGCAGTATTAAAATGGTCGGGGTGGAGAGATTCGAACTCCCGACCCACTGCTCCCAAAGCAGTTGCGCTACCAGGCTGCGCTACACCCCGAAACCGGTTAACCTGTCGATGTTACGGACTGAATCTGTAAGCGTCAATCCATACACCTCGAAAAGCAATTCAAATTGCTCTCAGAATCTAAAAAGGCCACCGTATTGCGTGGTGGCCTTGGAAATTTGGCGCGCCCGGAGAGATTATTCCGGGCATCCTGCCCTCCACCTTCCAGGCTCGCT
>JABAAB010000104.1 GCA_014238945.1 Lysobacterales bacterium | reverse complement strand
GTCTTCGATACTGGCAATTATCTTGACCTCACCACCACATTCATCACAGGTTTCAATATCAATGTTAAATACCCGCTTCAGCCGTTGTGCCCAGAGCTTGCCCCGGACTCGATGCGGGGTCATTGAGGCCCGTTTTTCGGCGGATCTCTTTGACCCGTTTAGTGGTATTGGAAACACTCATATTGAAACTCCTCTGCTTCAGTTTAAATTTAGCAGAAGTGTCTCTTAGTAAATGGGCCTTTTTGGTGTCACGTTAGCTGACGCCGCACAATGGGTGCCAATCGGGAATAGACCCCCCCGACATGAGGGGTCACTAAGGAGGTAAGTGAATGCCAGGGTGCAGAGTTAGTTTCCATGATCTGGCATGGCCTGTCTGTCGGTAAATGTGGGTGGATATTATAGTAACATCACCCTAAATGTTTTATACAGGATTTACGTTAGTATTACCTGACATTGAAAGCCAATACAAAAGAACCGTAATATTGATCTAAGTATTTGTATTTATGGTAGTTATAAATGGCGCGCCCGACAGGATTCGAACCTGTGACCCCTGCCTTCGGAGGGCAGTACTCTATCCAGCTGAGCTACGGGCGCTTTGAATTGAGTTGCGTAGTTTAGCTGTTTTTTCAGGTGTTGGGAAACACGGGATGGGTTCCGGTCGCACCTTGATCCCGCTATAATATGCGCCCTTTCAAAATAATGCTCCGGCGGGTGCCGGGGTGCATTCATTGTCTCTGAGGTGTGGCGTGGAAGAACAAGAAGACAAGGCGTTTCTAAAGAATCTGAGTGTCATCATGGTGGTACTGGTGATATTGACCTTCGCGATCGTATTTGTCGCCAGGATGTTTGGTGTAGAAGACGACGTTGACAATAACCCCAGCCGTGAATTGACCTTTGCCGAACGCACCCGGCCTGTAGCAGGTGTGTACATGGGAGATGAAGGGGCGGCAGCCATTCAGGCAGCCGCTTCACACCCGGAGCCAGAACAAGCACAGGCAACGAATGTGGATCCCGGTCAGGAATCGGTTGTTGCAGTGACCGACGGACCGGATGGCGCGGCGCTCTACACCAGCAGTGGTTGTACAGCCTGCCATGAAACTAACGTGGCGGGCGCACCCAAACCGGGTTCCGATGAAATGGCCGCACGTGCCGAAAAGGGTATTGATGTACTGATGGAATCTGCCATCAATGGTCTGAATGTCATGCCGGCACGCGGTGGACGCCCCGACCTGACAGACGAGCAAATCAGGGCCATCGTAGAATTCATGCTTCAATAGGACGTCGTGTGTTGAAGCGAAAATTTGAAACGCCGCTGGTTGTGGCGTTTTTTTATTCCCTGGTATTTGTTGCCTGCACTCCAAAGGAGCAGGGGCAGTCTTCAGCCACGTTCAGTTGCATTTCTGATTCCACCCCGATTGCCGAAGTCCAGGGTAACGGGCGCCAGTCCCCACTGGTGGGCCACAAGATCGTGGTACAGGGCATCGTGACCCATGTGCAGGTGAACCGGGGTATCTATATTGAAAGCGCAGGTCCGGATCAGGATAAACTCAGCTCGAATGCCGTTTATGTCCAGTCGCAGAGCCTGTCTGCTTCTGCCAGGCCCGGTCAATTGATCAGCGTACTGGGTGAAGTATCGGAATTGGGTGAAGGAAGCAACACACTCACCTCCATTACAGACATTGCAGGATTTGAAACCTGCTCCAGCGCTCAACCACTGCCACGGTCCAGCGTATCCCTGCCACTGGACAATATCCAACGCGAAGCACTGGAAGCCATGCGTATAGAGCTTGATGATCCGTTGACGGTCACCGATGTCTACCGTCTCAGCAATGGCAGGTTTACGCTGGCGGGCAACGGCATTCAATTTGTACCAACCGAAATTTCCGAACCCGGCCCACAAACCAAAGCCATGTCACAGAATAACCGGGACCATGCGCTGCCTGCCAGCCTGCCAGACAACTCGAATCATAATGCACTGCTGGTCAGTGGTGCAGTCATTGAACGCGCCTTGGGTGTTCTTGTTCATGATGGACGAGGGCTGCGAATCGCATTGCATGAGGTGCCCCAGACGACAGTTCAGGACTTCCCGGAACCCCAATCCGCTACCCCAAACAGTCTCCGCGTAGTGGGAATGAACCTGCATAACTATTTCAATGGTGATGGAAACCAGGGGGGGTTCCCGACCGCCAGAGGCGCTGAAACCCACGCAGAATTCCTGCTGCAAAGACAACGGATCGGCGCGGCAATCAAGGCTCTGCAACCGCACATCCTGGCTGTAATGGAACTGGAAAATGATGGCTTTGGTGAAACCAGCGCGGCGCAGGATTTTATCAGCCTGGCCAATGACGCCACCGGTTTCAACTGGCAGGCCGGGCGACCACAGGGTGACAATACCGGCAACGATGAGATCACCGTGGGTCTGTACTACAGCAAACAACACGTTCAACCGGTGGGACCCGCTCAAACACTCGCCGGCGAGACCTTCAGACGCAGCCGTCAGCCAATGGCACAGCTATACCAGGTGTTACCGGATGGTGAAAATATTTTGGTGGTCGTCAACCACTTCAAATCCAAGGGCTCCTGCCCTGACTCCGGTACCAATGCAAACCAGAACGATGGACAGGGTT
This sequence comes from Lysobacterales bacterium, assembly GCA_014238945.1. Classification (GTDB taxonomy): domain Bacteria; phylum Pseudomonadota; class Gammaproteobacteria; order Xanthomonadales; family SZUA-36; genus SZUA-36. Next base: position 56,571 of record JABAAB010000104.1, on the reverse strand, counting down.
GCTGGAATCCTGTCCGGGTGGCCACCGCTGAAGAACTGACCGCCTGGGTAAATGGACTGGCCGAAAATGCGGGAACAGCCAATGTCCTGATCCTGGGTGATATGAATGCCTATCGTAACGAAAACCCGATCATGACCATACGCGAGGCCGGGTTCACAGAATTGATGGATGAACGGCAGGGGCAGACCTACAGCTATATCTATTTCGGTCAGGCTGGCACGCTGGATTATGCATTTTCATCAGCAGCATTAGCCGCAAAGGTACAGCGGGCATACATCTGGCACGTAAATGCCGGTTTCCCGGTCAACATGGAATTGCCCCGGCCCTGGCTGGGGTTCTCAGATCATGACCCGGTAGTTACAGATTTACGTTTAATCCAGTCGGCCACCTCCGACTGAATTCGGGGGAAAAACTGCCTGAACCCGGTGCGGAATTCCGATTCGAGATCAGGCCATATTTCCACCACAAGGTGCAACGGATTTGGCCGCTTCAGACGCACCCCAATACCCGCCAGGGCAAACAGGACGACATCTTTTTCACGATATGCTGTGAATAGCCCATGGCGATCGGCATAGCGCATAAAGCCACGCAGATCATCCGGCACCCATTCGTCGTTGTCCCGTAACAGGTCACGTACTTCCACGTCAAACCGTTCCAGACTTTGGGGCATATATCGCCACCAGTTGAGCGCCAGTTCACGGTCGAATGCCAAGTCAATTATGATACCGGAGTAGCGGCGGAACTCACGCGGAAAAAGCGGCCGTAGCTTTTTTACCTCAGTAGAATGGTCGGTACAGCGGTCAATATGACGATGCAGCATGATGCCCTGTCTGACCTGCTCCGGAAATACACGAAGTGCACGCCGACCCCTGACAAAGTCTCCATATAATCCACCCAGCATCAACCCTGAGTCATCACTGGCGAGACACAGATGGGCAAGAAAATTCATGGGCTGTACCCTACCATACACCGTGACCATTTTTCTGGTCTGAAATGCTCGAGTTAAGGTATGATGTTTCTTTGCCCGATGTGGGCTAAAACGACGAAAACAGCGATGGCGGATTCTCCCGACAAACGGCAACCGGTCAATTTCCCCGGGTCAAAAAAGACGGTATTCCTGCGTGGCCCCGCGGGTATGCTCGAATGCGTTGTTGATAGTCCCGAACCGGCAGATGAACTTCCGGCCACAATCGTTTTGTGCCATCCGCACCCTCAGCACGGGGGAACCATGCACAACAAGGTCGTTACCATTCTGGAACGATCCATGCGCGAACTCGGACTACACACCATCCGTTTCAATTTCCGTGGTGTGGGTGAAAGTGAAGGTGAATACGATGAAGGTTACGGGGAGACCGACGACTTGTTTGCCGTCACCGAATGGGTGCGTCACTCCAGGCCCGATGATGAATTGTGGCTGGGCGGGTTTTCATTTGGTTCCTATATCACACTGCGTGGTGCCCAAAACCTGAAGCTGGGGCAGCTGATTTCAATTGCACCCCCGGTCACACGGTTTGAATTCACTGAGTTTCAGCAACCTGAGTGCCCATGGCTGGTGGTCCAGGGTGATGAGGATGAGGTGGTTAGGTATGAGGATGTGGCCAAGTGGGTGGAGTGCTGTGTACCCAAACCCGACTTTCTAGTCATGGAGCAGGCAGGTCATTTTTTCCATCGCCGCTTGATGGACCTGAGGGGTCTGCTTAAAAACGGCGTACGACCGAATCTTCCCGTAAAAACCGCCTGATAGTGTCCAAAGCGCGTACCGGGCGTGGCCCACTTGTCGTATATCAATCCCTGGTTGACGATGGCACAGTCCAGTCTGATTCCCATCAGTACCATGCCATCCTGGAACTGGACCGGATTTGGAAGGAATTATCTACCCGTGTAGCTTACGATTGGTGGCATAAACTGTGGGGTAAACCAGACCAGGCCGTAAAAGGATTGTATCTTTGGGGTGGTGTCGGACGTGGCAAGACCTGGATGATGGATTTGTTTTTCGACACCCTTCCGGGCAGGAAAAAACAACGAATTCATTTTCACCGTTTCATGGCACGGGTACACGAAGCATTGAAATCAAGTACTTCAGCCCGTGATCCACTGGTGGACATCGCCCAAGAGTGGGCAACTCAGTATCGTGTACTGTGTTTTGACGAGTTCTTTGTCGCCGATATTGCCGATGCCATGTTGATAGGGGGCCTGCTACAAGCGCTGTTTGAAGAGGGCGTGACCCTGATTGCTACATCCAATGTCGCACCCGGTGACCTGTACCGGGATGGCCTGCAAAGAGCAAAGTTTCTACCCGCGATCGAGGCTTTAAAACAACACACACTCACCCTGCATTTAGAGGGTGATTGCGACTTTCGATTACGAATACTGCAACGCTCCCAGACTTACCTGCATCCATTGGACGATCACGCCGCAAAAAGTCTTGAAGCAGCCTTTGTCAAAATGGCCGGCGGTTGTGTACTGGGGTCCGGTCTGCAGATCAATGGCCGCACGCTGCTCGCGCGACAGCGCAGTGACGGAATCATTTGGTTCGACTTTGCTGCGCTGTGTGAGCAATCCCGCAGCACCGCCGATTACATTGAAATCGCCCGGGCCTTCAATACGGTACTGCTCGAAGGTGTGCCCCATATGGCGGAACACAATGCCGATGCCACCAGACGATTCATCAACCTGGTGGATGAATTCTACGACCGTAACGTAAAAATGCTGATCTCCGCCGAGCACCCGATTGATGCACTCTACACGGGCAAACGCCTGGCGTTCGAATTTCAGCGCACCGCCAGCCGCCTGACAGAAATGCAAAGCAACAACTACCTCGCCCGCCCCCATCTGCCCTGACCATTGCACCAAAAAAGGCGCGAAATGTCGTGCTCAACAGGGCACGCGATGCAGGCAATGGCTTGAGCCATTGGCAAATTGCGTAACGCGGTTGACGCGTCACCTGGGCGCAGGGAAATTTGTAAAATGGGGTAATCGAGGATCCCTATAAAAAGAAAGGACCGGCAAGGGGTCAGCCAGTCCTTTCTTCGAGGTCTAGCGCAAGGGGAGCACCAAGCCTCAGTACGAAATCGCCGTAAGGGGGGACGACAATTTCGACTCTGCAGGCCCTGTCGGGCCAAATTCAAAGGGTGTAGATTTGCTTATCAATTTGCCCCCTTGATGCTTATAGTTTAACGCATTTCAAGCAATTTGAATATACCAATTGAATTTTCAAAGCCGATCCCTCAACGCCGGTGGTCCTGGTATATAAAATCAACGTCTGTCGGAAATTCATGATCTTTTGCGGGTAGCCATTTTTGAACGCAGCTCATCGACAGAAAATGCCACCATGTCGCCCTCGGGCGTTCTTACCGGCTGGCCTGGTTCTGGTGCAAAGGCCGTGCCGTAGATCACCTCGAAACTTGCAGGATAAATTTCATCGTGGCGAAATTTCCCATAAGCCTGCAACATGGCCGCCATTTGGCCTTTTCCGGTCAGGCCCCGTGACCTCTTACTGGCAACATTGTGAGATCCGATACTCTTGATCTCACGCATTAGTGAGTGAACATCAGGATATTGCAGGGTCAATCGCTCCACGTCCATCACCGGTTCAGCAAAACCCGCCACCACCAACTCATCACCGATATTGTGCATATCCGGGAATTCATTCACATGGGGCCGGTCATCAACCGAGCGCCACGCGTGACGAAGCTCGTAGAGTGTGTCCGGGCCATAACAACTGAAAACCAGCATGGCCCCGGGTTTCATGACACGACGAAGTTCTGAGAACACGACCGGAACATCATAACTCCACTGCAGGGCCAGGTTTGAAAAAACCAGGTCCACACTATTGGCTGCCAGGGGAAGCATGTGCATATCAGCACACAGGCACCAACGGGTATGCGGTGTACCAGCAACTGGCTCCACTCTGATCTCGGCCTGTGCCAGCATGGCTGGCGACCAGTCCAGAGACACCAATCCTTGCGGCTTAAACCGGGAAGCCAGATTTTGGCTGGCAGAACCGGTGCCGCAACCCAGGTCAAGAATAATGGCCGGATTATTGCGATGAAATTCGAGACGCTCAAGCAATCGGCTCTCAACTTCCCGTTGTAAAACGGCATAACGGTCGTAAGCAGACGCCGCGCGATCAAAGGATCGACGGGCGGCAGCAATATCCAAAGGTGTCAGGCTCACTCAGCGCCCTCCCGGCGAACAATTCAAATATGACCCAGCTAAATTCATTTTGATTAACCATCCGTCCGGTGTAAACAGGTATCCAACCTCACGGTCGTTAACCGGATTGTTGTAATCTCTGCAATTCACTTTTAGGAGATCACCATATGATGCAGGAAAATCAAATGATCGACCCAGCATGAATAACCACCGGAAACCACCAGCAATACTGACAGTCATTGTACTGGTAATCCAGGGTTGCTCGGCAGCCCCCGCACTACCGGACCCACTGTCCGCGGGATGGCAAGGGGAACCCGTTTGCAGCATGCTGCACAAAGACAAACAATACAGGGTTTTGCGTTGCAGTTTTCCACCCGGTACCGGTCATGAAAGACATTTTCATGCACCTCATTTTGGCTATGCCCTGGAAGGTGGACGGATGCGAATCACCGACGCCGATGGGGTTCGCGAAGTCACACTGCCCACGGGTAGCAGCTTCAGCAGTGAAGGTGTCGCCTGGCACGAAGTTTTCAACATTGGTGACACCACAGTGAGCTATCTTATCGTTGACTAAGCCCGATCACTTTCAGATCGATCAATGGGTCTTCAACCTCAGGAACCTGCCCCGATGGCTACGCCCAACTCCCGGCCCCCCAGGACCCTGCGCACCATTTGGTGTTATTTTCGTCATAGCGGGTCTGTCTCTGCCGGTTATCGGACTGGGGGGCATCAGGGGTATCGTAGAGTGGTGGTTGGCGCAGGACCATGATTTATATCGAGCCTGGGGGCTTGCTGCCATCGGCATTGCTGCTCTGATGGTTTATGCGGTCTTGCCAGGCACACGATTTGGCCCGCCAGCCCGGCCCCTTGATCAGGACACGGATGTATCCTGAAAAATATCCTCGATCGACAATTCAAAGAGCCGTGCCGCTCTGAAAGCCAGGGGCAGGCTGGGATCGAATTTTCCTTTCTCTATGGCATTGATGGTCTGTCGTGAAACCTCCAACTCATTGGCCAGCCGGGCCTGTGTCCAATCCCGTTCTGCGCGCAGCACCTTGAGTCGGTTGTTCATCGGTATTTCCTCACGCCGGAAATTACACCCGCTAAATAGGTAAGACCCATGAGGATCACCAGGTGAGAGATCTCCGCATCAAATGAAATCAGATTGGTGACATCCATGTTGGAATAACCCAATCCGGCCACCAGCCCGACACCCAGTGATAATGCCATGGCCTCCAGCTGGATTTTCTGATGCATCTCATCGAGACTTTTCAGATGTCGCTTGTTGGCAATTATCATTCCAAAACCCACCGCCATATTGATTAAAATGGCGATGGCGGTCACTGACTTGTTGCGTGACCACAGAAAAACCGGGCCAAAATTTGCGACCGCCATGGTCACAACCCATGCCGCGGTCCAGAGTCCGAGTCTTATCGTATTTTTCTTAACACTTTCTTCCCACTCACTGCAGTTTGTATTCGTCTTATTCACGAGTCTAACTCCTTTGTCATAATGTAAAGTTTAGTTGTCATTATGTTAGATATAACTTTTCATAATGTCAAGTGTTATTGACATATAGTCTGGTTTACACGACTTATATCAAAATATGGTTGAAATTTCGACCTCATCCAGGTCCGGGGCCAGCCTTAGTGTCAGGGTAACGAGCCGACTTGTTTGCATGGCACAGCGACTGTGTTCTATTGTGGTGAACTCACCCAGGATCTGAAATGATGCGGGTCTGGAATCGCCTCTACACGGCATTAAAGGTGGGGCTCGCCGCCTCATTGGTTTTTTTTGTAGCCATATTCCTTGGAAATCTGGTGGGTGCAGCCGCATTTTGTTCAGCAACAGATGCTGTAACCCGCTTACCCGGTATCTGCTCCGCAGGCACGGGATTTACCGCCGCATTTGACAAGACCCTGATCCCCGTAATTCTGATCTTTGGGCTGTTTTTTGTAAGTAAACTTTTTGCGGTCAAATTTCCCTGGGATGTGAAGCTGATTGTAAAACGAAAAAACATCCGGAAGGACTGAGCCATTCAGGACGATCCTTTCACAGGCATGATGGGCAGCGCACTAACTGTTATTGCATATCTGCAACGTTGGCAATAAGAGTTCCTCACAGAGATCACGGCTACAGACCTACAGATCACCGGGTCAGGGTCCGATATTAAAACTCCCGGGATCGATGTATAACCACCTTGCCCAATGAATTCCTTGAATCACTTACCAGGACCCAAAGCTACACCTGCCACCAAACTGAACATTCCCCGGCGATGGTGGCACTTGGTGCTGGACACCCTGTTGCCAGCACGATGCCTGCTGTGCGGGCTGCCATCAGGTGCAACCCGCTTGTGTGATGGATGTCACCGCGATCTGCCCTTCAGCGGAACCCAGTGTCGGCGCTGCGGTCTGCCGCTTGGCACACCGGAAGATTCAAGCTGTGGCCGCTGCATACAAAACCCACCGCTGTTTACCCGCACCGTCAGCCCATTGCAGTACCTGTATCCCGCCGATCACCTGGTGCAGGTATTCAAATTCAATCGTCAACTGGCCGCCGGAAGGATTCTGGGTCACCTCCTGTGCGAAACCGTCGTCAATCAGGACATCGCACTTCCGGATACGCTGATCCCGGTACCGTTGCATCCGTTGAGAATGGCCAGGCGAGGCTTCAATCAGGCATTTGAACTGGGCAACTACGTTGGCAAGGTAGTGGGCGTCCCACTGCTGGCAACCGGCCTGAGACGCAGTCGAAACACCACTGCCCAATCCGGGCTGAGTCGTAAACAAAGACGCAAGAACGTCCGCGGTGCGTTTTACTGGACCGGACGGGTTACACCGGGCCGCCATGTTGCACTGATTGATGATGTAATGACTACCGGAACCACCCTGACTGAGTGTGCAAGGGTCATAAAAAAAGCCGGTGCCTCACGTGTTGATGTGTGGGTTCCGGTCCGTGCCGTTCCACCAGGGCATATTTGATCAGTGCTCTTCCTGATCACCATCCGCAAGAATCGCCCAGCGCTCATGGTCACGCCATACACCGGAAATCTTCAGAAACCGTGGGGAAAAGCCCTCGTAGCGGAAACCGACACTTTTGACCAGGGCAATGGAGGCTGTATTTTCAGGCTGGATGTTGGCCTCCAGACGATGCAATCCAAGTTCGTCAAAAGCAAAATGCGTCACCTGGGCCAGGCCCTCTTTCATGTAGCCTCTTTCCACCAACCCGACCACACCAAAATAGCTCACATAAGCGCTGCACAACGCCTCAAAAGTGATGACATTAAGGTTTACCACTCCACAGATCACGTCATCATCAATTCGTCTGACCAGGAATCCGGCCTCCGTGTCCCGGTTTACCCGTTTCATGTATCGGTTCCACCCGACATTGTCCCGGGGTGCCGAGACCCAGGGATGATGTAGGCCGGCACTGGCCTGCATTGCACTCAGAAACGGCTTTTTATCCCTGGCTCCGGGCGCTTTAATGTAGGTTCTGAATGGCCCTCGTGCGATCCTGGCCGGCATCACCCCGCCCCCAACGCATAGGTGAATAACGATCCGGCAAAAATGCTCAGGCCTACCCAGTTATTGTTCAAAAATGCCCTGAAGCAGGCGTCACGTCCACGCCCCCGGATCAAAAACTGCTGCCAGGCAAACAGGCCTGCAGCAATCCCCACACCGGCAAACCAGGGCCAGGAAAACTGCATCCTCAAGCCCAACCCGATCAGCAACGCAACCATGATCACCTTCAAAAACAAAAGAATCAGGCGGTCATGGCGGCCAAACAATATGGCCGTAGATTTGAGCCCCAGCGAAATATCATCATCCCGGTCCACCATGGCATAGAGGGTATCGTAAATAACCGACCAGATGACATTGATCAGCAGAATCAACCAGGCGACAGGGGCGACCTGCCCGTTTTCTGCCGCGAAGGCCATGGGGATACCCCAGCCAAAGGCGATACCCAGCACCACCTGAGGAAAATGGGTCCAGCGTTTGAAGAAAGGATAGGAAGATGCCAGTAAAGCACCGGCAAAGGCCAGCTTGATGGTCAGCATATTGGTCATCAGCACCAAACCGAATGCCAACAACATCAATAACCCGAAAGTGAGCATTGCCTGGCGCACACTCAATTCACCCGTGGCCAGCGGCCGTGTGCGCGTGCGTGCGACGTGCGGATCGAAATTGCGGTCGGCGACATCATTCATGATACATCCAGCCGCCCGCATCAACACCACACCCGCAGCGAAAATCAGCACATTTTTTACCGATGGACTGCCCTCACCCGCTATCCACAGTGCCCACAGAGTCGGCCACAGTAATAACAGGATGCCGATCGGCCGGTCGAAGCGCATCAGTCGCCACAAGGCGTTGTTTTGCAGATCCATAACACAGAATTGTATTGCATCATATTAAGGGTGCAAGCACGGGGTTAAAAAAAACCATACAATGCGCGCCTCTGGTGGAAAATTTAATCGGTATTTATGGAACTAATTGACATAGGTTGCAACCTGACCCACGACTCCTTTGATGCTGATCGCGATCAGGTGATCGAGGCAGCGAGGACAGCAGGTGTAGCGCAAATGGTTGTTACCGGCGCGAGTGCAACTGGCAGCAGTATGGCATTTGATCTGGCCCGGACCCGGCCCGGTGAACTTTTTGCTACCGCCGGTATGCACCCACATCACGCCAGCGATTACGATGATGACACCGATAGGCTGTTCCGCTCCCTGGCAGAAAACAAGGAGGTGGTCGCCGTTGGAGAAACCGGTCTGGACTACTTCCGTGACCTCTCACCCAGGGATATCCAGCAAAGTGCTTTCGAGCAGCAGATTCAGATCGCTATCGACACCGGCTTGCCACTTTTTCTGCACCAGCGCGATGCCCACGACGATTTCGTGGCCATATTGCGCGACTACCGCGACCGGCTTGCCGAAGTAGTCGTCCACTGTTTTACCGGTAAGCGTGATGAACTCCACGAGTGTCTTGATCTGGATTGTCATATCGGCATCACCGGATGGGTATGCGATGAGCGGCGTGGCACCCATATGAAGGCATTCATGAAAGACATACCGCAGCACCGTCTGATGATTGAAACAGATGCACCCTATCTGAAACCCCGGAATCTGCGTCCCCGGGTCAAGAGCCACCGCAATGAACCCCGCTTCCTGCCCTGGATACTGGGCACGCTGGCAGCTTGCCGGGATGAGCATCCGCAACAGTTGGCGGAAGCAACCACGCAAAACGCGAGAGCCTTTTTTCGGCTGACGTGAAGCGGGTCATTTCGGCCTGATGGCTGAAAACCTGCCATAAATAGGACTCCAGGAGGTCAGGATCATGGCAATCAACAAGACACAACCCACAATGGTCAAGCTGGCAGACTTTATATCCACCGTTGAAGACGCCGGCAGACGAAGGGATTGCAGGGAAATTGCGAAATTGATGCGCAAAGTGACAGGCAAGAACGGCAAGATGTGGGGTAACGGCCTGGTCGGTTTCGGACAATACCACTATCGCTATGAAAGCGGTCGTGAAGGCGACTGGTTCCTCACCGGATTTGCCCCCAGAAAACAGGCCCTGACACTCTATGTGATGTCCGGTTTTGACTCCTGTCAACCGCTGATGGATAAACTTGGTAAATTCAAAATCGGCAAATCCTGTCTCTATGTCAAGAGCCTGGACGATATCGACCGTTCCGTACTTGAGCAGTTGCTGACTTCATCCGTCGAGCACGTGCGGGCAAGCTATCAGACCAGTTGACGTCGTGTGCGCTGACCGTGGTTTGCAAATTTGTAAATCCTTGCGAAATCACCACTGATTCATCATATACTGTACTGCTTTAGCGGGTATCAGCCTACCCTGATACCAGTTTGGTCAAAACCCGAACCGGATTCCTGTGGGCCACTTTATGCGGGCTGTCCACCGTCCATGGCCAGAAGGCTTCAGACAAAAAATGTCTACACATAAGGAGCATCAATGAACAGACTATTTACCGCAACACTGACCATCTTCCTGACGCTGTCAGCCCAGGCTCAGGAAATTGACCCGTCCGAGGCACCAGGTGAATTCTTTTTCAATGAGATCGAAGGAAAGAAAGGAGGCCCCAATGCCTTTCTGAGCGCACACGCGGCCAGGCAGGCGCTACCGGGAAGTATCGATAATTCTTTCCGCGCCCAGGCTGCCGAAAAGGCCTGGAAATCATTTGATGAGATCAGGTTTCGTGGCTTGAGCAAGGGCCGAAAAGGGGTCTGGCAGACCGTGGGGCCGGTACATGAACAGACCGACGAGCCGTTCGCCTGGAAATCTACCAGTGGCCGGGTAACCGATCTCGCAATCGGTAAATCCTGCAACGACAACAAGTGCCGGCTGTACGCTGCAACCGCAGGTGGTGGTCTGTGGCGTACCGACAAGGCTCTGCATCCTGATAATCCTGGTTGGGAACACCTGTCCAACGGACTGTTGAGTAACAATATTGGTTCGATAGAAATGGACCCCAATGATGCCAGTGGGTCAACTCTTTATATCGGCACCGGCGAGGGTAATTTCAGCTTTACTTCCATGGCTGGTAAGGGTGTATTCAAGTCCACCGATGGTGGTGACAGTTTCAACAAATTACCGACCATGATTCTTGATGAGGATATCTCCCCGGATCCGATTGACTTTACGGCCACACGCGGGGTCGCCCAGGTCGCCGTCAAGCCGGGCAGTCCGGGCACCATTTACGTAGCAACCACCACTGCATCACAGGGGATGACTGCAGTTCGTGGCGGCCAGTCCACCCTGACAGGTGGCCCACAGGCCAAGGTGGGTCTTTACCAGACGACCGATGGCGGAACCAGCTGGAGCCTGTTATTCGAGGCCCCGATCAAGACGTTTTCCAGTTCCGGTACCCACGAGGGAATTTTCCAGTTCATCTCGGGTGTCAAGGATGTGCAGATCGACCCGTTGAATACAGGCACCGTGTGGATATCGGTAGCCGATGATGGAATTTATCGCTCTGCACCGGCGCTGGAGGGCGCAGATACCAGCTTCAAAAAAGTGTTCGAAATTGTTGGATTCACCCGGGATGATTCCTACGCCGCGTTTGATATGACCATCAAGGATGGCAAGACCCGGGTTTATCTTTATAACGGCAATGGCGTGGATACAGGTACCCAGGCCCTGTACCGGCTCGATGATGCCGGTGTTCCGGCCCTGGCGCTTTACGATGGTGCGGCCAATACCGCTGCCTGGGTTAACAAGACAGTGCTGGATTCGTGGGCGGCGTACGTGGACTGGGTCCTGTGCGGTGGTCAATGTGTCTATGACCAGGTCGTGGCCACCCCACCGGGACTTCCAGACACCGTGTATGCTGCGGGTAACCTCTCTGCCAGCCTGTCAGATGCCACGGTTCGCTCCACCGACGGGGGTGAGAACTTCCAGTCATTGGCCATTGATGTACAGGAACCACCCAGAAGACCACACGTGGATGTCCGCGCAATTACATTCTCTCCGGAAAATCCGGATATTGTTTTTGTGGGCTCTGATGGCGGTGTGGTTCGAACCAATGGTGTGTTTGCCGATGCCACCGGTTCCTGTGAAACGGTGTTTGGCGCAGGCTCCGCCCGCGACTCAATTTGTAAGGAAGGCTGGCAGGTTGTACCTGAAGAACTGGTTTTCATGAACCGTGGTCTGCTAACCATGCAGTTATTTAACATTTCCGCCGATCCGAACCGACCGTTAAAACGCATGATGGCAGGTACCCAGGACAATTCTACTCAGTGGCACGATGGCACCCACGGAGCCAAGAACTGGTCTCAGGTGCTGGGTGTCGGTGATGGTACTTCGGCGAATGGATTTCACCGGGAGGACCCGAACATCCTGTTCGCCAGTTTCCAGAGCACGCATTTTTTCACTAATTTCAATGGCCAGTCGGGTAATGACAACTGGTTGTATACCAGTGGACCCATCACCTTCAGCGGGGAAACCGCCTACCCCAATGAACCACCCGGTTCCGGCCGGCAGTTCATCACTTTTGACCCCAAAGATGCTGACACCCAATTCACCGGGTACGAGCACATTTGGCGGACACAAAACAACGGTGGTGATCGCTCCACACTGGAAACACTGGGTTGCAGACTAACCCAGAACTGGTTCCAGCTGGAATGCGGTGACTGGGAGGCCCTGGGGGAAAACCTGGTCAACGATGCGGATTTTGGAGCAGACCGCGCCGGTGGTGTGATCTCGGCTGCCGAACGCTCCTCAGGTGATACCGGCACATTGTGGGCCGGCACATCACTGGGGCGATTATTTATAACCCGTAACTCGGATGCCGCAGCGGGGACCGTGACATTTGACCGACTTGATTCTCCCACTACACCGCCACGATTTGTCAGCGGTATCGCGGTAGATGCAGACAACCCGAACCGGGCATTTGTCAGCTACTCGGGTTTTACCGCAGTGACACCTGCCGGCCCCGGTCACGTTTTCGAGGTGGTCTACGATCCCGGAATGGGCACCGCAGTATTTACCTCGATGGACCACAATCTGGGTGACATACCCATAAACCACCTGGTACGCGACGACCATAATGGCGATCTGTACGCCGCCACCGATTTTGGAGTACTGATATTGCCAGCAGGTGCTTCTGCCTGGGAAGATTCAGGTGCAGGGTTACCGGCTGTTCTGACACCACACCTGGAGATTCACTCCGCCAAACGAATGTTATTCGCCGCCACCCATGGTATGGGTGCCTGGTATATGAATCTCAGCAAAAAATAGTGAATTGAATAGGGCGAATACCTGTTGCATGCACTGTGCAGTTGCCTGACCACCACGCTGGTATACCATGCCTCAGTACAGGGAATCGAGATCAGGGGGATCGAAACCACCGCGACAGGTGACCTCGATGCCAGGGTTTTTTTTGGTGTATCGTCCGATGTCAAAAGGGCTACGAGCAGATCCGTGTCAGAATGTGGGTGGATAGCGACGCCAGCGAGGCCATACTGACAGAACTGGCGATGTATTCGCCCGTTTACGAGATGGTTTCCAAAGCGGTACCGGTTATTTTCTCGCTGGCAGTTACACGGAATCCGGAAATTAGTCTGGCAAAGGGTTCAATCTGAATCTGTATTCTGAAACCAGAAAAGTGGTGAACAACGGGACCAGACTATTCTGGTCCCTTTGAATGGTTTTTCTGTGTTGTTTTCCCGGTTTTAACTGTAAACCTGGGCTGTTAACAGGATGAGTCGTTTACGTTGTAACTTCAGATCCCTTTCCAATTCGCGGTATCGGGCCTTGAGGGTACTCTGATCAATTCGTTCCGCCAGTTTTAGCCGGCCGTGCTGTACACGTTCCATCTGTAGCTGTTGCCACTGATTAACAGTTTCCTTGAACTGGGCGTACTCGGTTTCCAGCAGGATGCGCCAGCGGGGATTTTCGGAGGAGTTTTCGATCTTTTCCCGGGCCCGTTTGAAGACCATGGCCAGACGGGCACGCTGTATTTTGAAATTGGAAGTTCGCTTGAGGTTCTTGGCCAACCCCAGGCGGGCACAACTGGCTATAAACCACTTGTTGATATCGTACTGCCACCAGCGTATGCCATTGCGGTAATCATTTTGAAAGCGATGGTGAAAATTGTGGTAACCCTCACCGTAGGTAACAATGGCCAGGAACCAGTTATCTCTGGCAGAATTTTCATCCGTGTATGGGCGACTGCCCCACATGTGAGCCAGTGAATTGATGAAAAATGTGACGTGGTGAGAAACAACCAGCCGTAATACCCCGGCCAGCAGTAAAACGCCCCAGATATCACCAACCATCCAGCCAAGCAACAAGGGGACGGCGACATTGGTAACCAGCACCAGCGACCCGTAATACTTGTGCTGCCAGGCCACTATACGGTCACGTTCAAGATCAGGAACAATGGTCCAGTCCAGTTCACCACTTTCGTAATCCCGCAACATCCAGCCTATGTGTGCAAACCAGAATCCACGTCCTATTGAATAGGGGTCCCTGTCGTTGTTATCGACATCCCGGTGGTGATAGCGGTGACGTATGCACCACACCAGTATGCTGTTTTGAATGGCCATACCACCGGCGATCGCCAGGAACAGACGCATCAGCCAGTGCGCCTCGTAGGTCCTGTGAGACCACAGACGATGGTAGCCACTACCGATACCGATACCATTGATCATCAGGAAGACCGCGAAAAACACCCAGGCCCAGGCACTGAATCCATGCACAATGCCGTACCAGGGTACCAGCGTTATTGCAGCCAGGAATGTCAGACCAAGAACCAGGGTGGCCGGCAAGTTGAGCGGGGCGTGCTCGGTGCTATCGTTTCTTGTCATTAATAATCACGTAATTGTCAGAAATTAAAGTAAGAACCGCATTCTATCGCAGACGCCGAAGCGAGTCGTTAAGAATTCAATAAACTGCCGACTAACTGCGCAAACCCACTCCTCGATGGAGCAACCACAGACACAGACCCGCCAGCAGTACACCAAAAACCCCCATGATCGCGTAGGCCCATCCAATGGGGACATCCGACACACCCAGGATCCCATAACGGAAACCATTGACCATGTAGAATATCGGGTTAAAGGCCGAGACTTTCTGCCAGAATTCAGGTAACAGGCTGATGGAATAGAAAACCCCGCCCAGGTAGGTCAGTGGCGTAAGAATAAACGTGGGGACAATGGCTATGTCATCGAACTTGTTGGCGTAGATGGCATTGACCATCCCGGCCATCGCGAACACCACCGAGGTAAGCAACAACACCGATATCATGATCAGCGGGTACTGGACTTCCACCCGGGTGAAAAACAGTGAAATTAGCATCACCACCGTACCAACCATCATGCCCCGAGCCAATGCGCCGGTCACGTAACCACCCAGGATGATCCAGTTCGGCAACGGTGATATCAATAATTCTTCGATATGACGACCGAACTTGGCACCAAAAAAAGAGGAAACCATATTGCCGTAAGAACTGGTGATGACCGACATCATGATCAGACCGGGAACGATGAACTGCATGTAGTCAAAGCCACCCATCTCACCGATACGACGACCAATCAGGTTGCCGAATATGATGAAGTACAGCGTCATCGTGATGGCTGGTGGCACAACGGTCTGTGCCCAGATGCGAAGAATTCGTGAAACTTCCTTGCGTACAATGGTCTTGTAACCGGTCCAGTTCACACCCGCATTCATGACTTTCCACCCTTGTCCACCAAACGCAGAAACAACTCCTCAAGACGGTTGGCCTTGTTTCTCATACTCAGCACGTGTATCCCGGAGTTCCCCAGTGACTCGAAAAGAGCATTCAGTGATTTCTGTTTTGGTAACGATGCCTCAAGGGTAAATTCATCCCTCAGTTTTATTTCCATGCCGTCGACCTGCGGTGCCGCCGTCAGTGGCTCCCGAATATCCAACACGAATGTCTCGACATCCAGGGTTCCCAGCAATGATTTCATATTGGTGTTCTGGATGATTTCACCGCGGTCGATAATCGCAATATTGCGACACAATTCTTCTGCCTCTTCGAGATAATGCGTGGTCAGAATCACGGTTGTACCATTCTGGTTGATTTCGCGAATGAACTCCCACATCGACCGACGAATTTCAATATCCACACCCGCGGTGGGCTCATCAAGTATCAGCAGACGGGGTTCGTTGACCATGGCGCGGGCGATCATCAGACGCCGTTTCATACCACCCGACAACTCCCTCGAAATCTTGTCGTGTTTGTCCCACAGTTGTAACTGGCGCAGATACTTTTCAGCCCGTTGCTGCGCAATTTTCCTGCCTATACCGTAATAACCTGCCTGATTGGTAATGATTTCCAGCGGCTTTTCAAACTGGTTGAAGTTCAGTTCCTGCGGGACCAGGCCGATGTATGACATGGCCTTCGAGCGTTGCTGCTGGACACTGGCGTCAAATACTTTTACTTCCCCTGAAGTTGCATTCACCAATGAACTGACGATACCGATCAGGGTGGATTTGCCGGCACCGTTTGGACCCAGCAGGGCAAAGAAATCTCCTTCTTTTACATCCAGGGATATGCCCTTCAGTGCCTCGACACCATTGGCATAGGTCTTTTTCAGATTGTTAACCTGCAGTGCGTTCATCTGGGTGCCGGTTCGGAGAGTCAAGGCGGATATTATACGGGTGAATTTCATGGTTGTGGGAAGTGGTAATTGATGTCATAGAGCGTCGGTTTATTGATTCCGGGACCCGGGCCAACAGGATTGTTGGCGTCAGGGCGCACAGCGAAGTATTCACTGCGTGTCCCGACATCCATTAAGGAGTTCATGGCGGATAGCCCGAACCATCTGACACACCTACCGACCGTGGACTCTCTGATGCATAGATCCCCTCCTGCCCATAACGTGATATGACATATAGCCTATGGACTCGGCGTTGATGTCTCTTTACCCTGTACCGCGGTCAGAAGATACTTTCACGATGAAAAATATATTTTTGCATTACCTTGCACCGTTATTGCTGGCATTGCCGGCAACTGCCGTGGCATTACCCGATTCGAATACCATCGAATTCAGCAACTGTATGCTTGCACTGCCCGGTACTCCCCACAGTGCCGCTGCGCGCTGTGGCACCCTGGAAGTACCCGAGAACCCGGCAGACCCCGAGGGACGAAAGATCAGCCTGCACATCGGTCTGGCGCCTGCCAGTGGCAGAACAACGGAGCCCGATCCGGTGTTTTTCTTCGCCGGTGGGCCAGGACAGGCGGCATCGGAAACCTGGGTGATGTTGCGACCGGTGTTGAACAAGATAAGAAAAAGCCGTGATATCGTCATGATCGATCAGCGTGGTACCGGTCAATCCAACAAGCTGGCCTGCTCATCCGAGCTTGCCGAAGATCTCAACCAGGAAATTGACCTGGAACTGATCAGGACCGAAACCGAGAAGTGTCTCGCCGAACTCGATGGTGACCCCCGTTTTTATACATCGACCATCGCCATGGGTGACTACAACCGGGTACGCCAGGCCATGGGTTATGACAAGATCAATATTATGGGTGTCTCTTACGGTACCCGTACCGCCCAGGTGTACCTGCGTGAGTTTCCCGAAACCGTACGTACGGTAACACTTGATAGCGTGGTACCGATGCAACTGGCACTCGGTCAGGAGCATGCCCCCATGCTGGATCACAGTGTGTATTCGGTGTTTGCAGATTGCGCCAATGACGAAACCTGCAATGCGTTGTACCCGGGCCATGCGGAAGAACTCAACGAGTTGTTCATCAGCTTGCGCGAACAACCCCAGATGATCTCATTGATCAATCCGGTCAGCGGAGAGCACCAGGAAATGCATCTGACCGCAGACACGCTGGCCGTCGCCATTCGTTTTTTGAGCTACTCCAGCGAAACCCAGGCCCTGATTCCGCTGCTGGTTCACGAGGCACTTGAAACCGGTGAACTCGGACGTCTCGCCAGCCAGGCCATCCTGGTAATGACCGGCTTGAACGAAATGCTTTCGCGTGGCATGGAACTGTCTGTACTGTGCAGCGAGGACTATCCCGCGATCGATTTCAGCGCCGATTACAGCAAGACACTGATGGGCAACCTGTTCCTGGAAATCATCGATTTACAATGCAAGGTCTGGCCACATGGCGAAGTACCCACCGATTTTCACCAACCCGTGGTATCCGAACTGCCGGTGTTGCTGATGTCGGGTGAACGTGATCCGGTCACTCCGCCACACTACGCGGCCCAGGCCGCCGAGACCTATTCCAACAGCCTGAACCTGGTGGCAAAGGGCCAGGCACATTCGGTCATGAAAAACATCTGTCTGCGTGATATCACTACGGAGTTTATAGAGAAAGGCAGTGTGGAAGATCTGGATACCCGTTGTGTGGAACGAATCAGGCCCGCCCCGTTCTTTACCAGTCTGCTGGGACCCGACCCATGATTAAAGTCACCAACCTGCATAAATCCTTCGGTGAGGTAAAGGCCGTCAGGGGTATCTCGTTCGAAGTGCCCGATGGTCAAATCACCGGGCTGCTGGGACCCAATGGCGCAGGCAAAACCACCACCCTGAGAATGCTGTATTCGTTACTGCCGCCCGACCAGGGGCAGATCAGTATTGATGGTCTGGACCCGACACGTGATGCCATGGCGATCAAACGCACACTGGGTGTGGTGCCGGACAGCCGCGGCTTGTATACCCGCATGACCGCACGTGAAAATATCGCCTATTACGGCCAGCTGCACGGGATGTCACGCAGAGACATTGGCGATCGAATCGACGAATTGGTTCAGACACTGGACATGGCCGATTTTATCGAACGGCGCACCGAGGGCTTTTCCCAGGGTCAGCGTGTCAAGGTGGCCATTGCTCGTGCCATGGTGCACAAACCGCAGACGGTGATGCTGGATGAACCCAGTAACGGACTCGATGTGATGAGTACCCGCGCTCTCAGGGCCTATATTCTCAGTTTGAAGGCGGCGGGACACTCCGTGATCCTGTCCACCCACATCATGCAGGAGGTGGCAGCCCTGTGTGACCAGATTGTCATCATCGCCAAGGGCCGGATAGCGGCAGATGGCAGCGCACAGGACTTGATGCTGCAAAGCGGATGCGACAGCCTGGAAGACGCCTTTGTCAACCTGATCGGAACGGAAGAAGGACTACTGGCATGAGGGGTCTTGCAACGGTTTACAAGAAGGAAGTCCGAGAGAATCTGCGTGATAAACGCGCAATATTCAATTCACTGCTATTGGGCCCCATCCTGTTTCCGGTCCTGTTTATTGGTCTGGCTTACTTCAGTGCCAACAAGCAACAGGAACGGGCGGAGAAGGTACTGGAATTACCCGTCATTGGCGCACAACACGCACCCAATCTGGTCAACTTCCTGGAACAGCAGGGCATGGTAATCAAACCGTCGGTGGACAATCCCGAAGACCTGGTCAGAGCCCAGGAGGAACAGGTCATCATCCGCATACCAGAGCAGTTTGGTGAAGAGTGGAAAGCCGGAAAACCGGCGGTCGTGGAAGTAATAGCCGACCCCTCCAGACGTGAATCGAATACCCCCATGCGTCGGGTCCGGGGTCTGTTAAACGCCTACGGTGCACAAATCGGGCAACTAAGACTTCAGTTACGGGGTGTTTCGCCCACCATACAATCAGCCATCATGGTCAAGGATGTGGACCTGTCCACACCGCAAAGCCGGGGCTTGTTGTTCATGATCTTTCTCCCCTATATCCTGATGATCACGTCTTTTACCGGTGGGATGCACCTGGCGATTGATTCAACAGCAGGTGAAAAGGAACGCAAGTCGCTGGAACCATTGTTGATCAACCCGGTGCCGCGATGGCAGATCATGCTGGGTAAGATGGGTGCCACCGCAACCTACGCCTTTGCCTCACTGGCTTTAACCCTGCTGGCGTTCCGCTTTGCCCTGCCCCAGTTACCCACCGGTTCGCTGGGGGTGGATCTGAACTTGAGCGGCCCCGCCGTGGGTGGCATCTTGCTGGTGGTGGCACCCGTTGTCATATTGGCAGCAGCCTTGTTGACCACGCTGGCCGCACTGGCCAAGAGTCTGCGTGAGGCACAGTCTTACATGGGGCTGATTTTCCTGGTACCGATGATACCCAGCATCATATTCATGGCCAATCCGGTCACACCGGAAACCTGGATGATGGCCATCCCGATGTTTTCCCAGAATCTGCTGATCGGTGAATTTGTTCGCGGAGAGTCGGTCAGCCTGGAATGGCTGGTCATGTCGATGGGCGGTACCCTTCTGATTGGTCTGTTGCTGGCAGGTCTGGCGGCCACCTTGTTTAATCGACCCAAACTGGTTTTTTCTAACTGAACGTCTGTTTGTTCTATAATCCTGAATCCTGTTGCTAACCTTGGGTTTGTTCAGATGAGAAAATTTCTGCTGTCGCTGTTTATCATCCTTGTGTCCACCTCCCTGCTGGCAGGAGAGACGCCTGAAGTGGGTTCCGCGGCGCCGTCCTTCAAACTGCAGGATCAGAATGGTGACTGGCACTCCCTGGAGGACTACAGGGGTTCCTGGCTGGCCGTGTACTTCTACCCCAGGGACGATACCCCGGGTTGTACCACCGAGGCCTGCAATTTCCGGGATAACATTTATGCATTCAAGGCCATTGGGGCTGAAATTGTCGGTATCAGCGTCGATGATGTGGACTCACACAAGGAGTTTTCAGACAAATACAAACTTCCATTCACTATCCTGGCTGACGAAGACGCAGAAACCGCCAGGGCTTACGGCGTACTGCGTGATTACAAGCTGATGAAACTGGCCAGCAGGCAGTCCTTTCTTGTCAACCCCCAGGGTCAAATCGCCAAACACTACGAGGATGTGGATCCCGACACCCATACCCAGGCTGTTCTGGCGGACCTGAATACATTGATGGGTGACGCAGGTGTATCTGACTGACAATCAGTAGATTTTTAGTCTCCGGACCCCGAAGGGGGTTTGGCGTGTTCTGCTTTGGCTTCCCGCACAATTTCCCTGACATCCGACAACAGTTCCCTGGCGTCGAAGACAATACCGTCCTTGATGGTGTACTTCACACCGCCGACACGTTCTGGTTGGTTGTCATCTCCCAGTTTGAAGTGACCGGTACCGTAGAGCACCTTGAAATTGGCCACCGGGTTTTCTTCGACGATGACCAGGTCAGCCAGTTTGCCGACTCGAACGGAACCGATGCGGTCATCCATTTTGAGGACTTCGGCCCCCAGGATAGTGGCCGAGCGCAGTACTTCCAGGGGATGAAAACCCGCTTCCTGTAACAGTTCCATTTCACGTATATAGCCGAAACCATACAGTTTCCAGATGTAACCCGCATCAGAGCCCAGGGTCACCCGGCCGCCATGATTTTTGTAATCGTTGAGGAACTGCATCCAGATTCTGAAATTGTTCTTCCAGGCGATCTCATCGGCGGTGGTCCAGTCATGCCAGTAGGAACCATGTGAGATCAGCGACGGCTGAAAAAACTGCCACAAAGCGGGTGGCGTATATTCCTGTTGCCAGTCCGCGTTCATCTCACGCATCAGGTCACGACTCGCCTCGTAGATGGTCAGGGTCGGATTGATGGTGAAGTCCAGCGCTATCAGTTCATCACGCACCTGGTTCCATTTGTCCGAACCCGGTGCCGCCGTTTGTGCCCACAATCGACCGGCTTCGCCAAAGCGGTGCTGCTCATTGGTGTAATTATAGTCGGTGGGATAGTCCTGGATGATACGATCGACAAACATTGCCTCAGGCAGGCCATACCAGTGCTCCATGGTGGTCATACCTGTCCGCGCTGAATCCAGCACATTCCAGTTCACCACGTCCAGCTGGGCATGATGCATGGCGGTTCCCAGGCCTTGTTTATCTGCCTCGTTAAGAGCCGCCTGCATGATATGTTTTGGGGCACCGAAGAACTTGATCCCCTGTGCTCCCTGTTTTGCAATTTTTCGGACCCAACGACGAGTTGACTCTTCGCTGAGGAACGGGCCCTTTTCGCCCTGGCCAAACACCACATAGGGATGTATCCGGGGTGCAGCGATCTCGTTGTTTTCACTACGCTCCTGGTGAGAAAGAACCCAATCAAGCCCATTCCCGCTGCCCGGCTCACGGATGCTGGTGATGCCATGAGCCAGCCAGAGTTTTGCCACATATTCCGCCGACACACCCTGTGCATCCCCCCCGAAATGAGCGTGCAGATCGACAAACCCGGGTAACAGATAATGACCATCCAAATCCAGAACCCGGTCTCCTTCCTGAACCTCGATGCGTTTTGCCTCTGGTGTGGGCGTGTACAATCCCAGGTTGCGTATTTCTACAATCCGGTTTCCCTCGATAAGAACATCCATGGGACCGACCGGCGGTGCACCTTCACCGTTGACAATAATCACCCCTCGCAATACCAGTCGATCGAATGGGCCCTCGCCTCGAATTCTGTCCGGTATTGGCTCGGGTGCCGCCATTGCATTCAACGACCAAAAAACGCTGAGTATCTTTATTAAACTTTTCATTAAAACCTTGTATTTATTAGCAGAAAGGGTATTCTAAGGGTTCAAGTATAACTAGGGAAAGGAATCCCAGGGAACTTAAGTCATGGATGACTCCAGCAAAGCAGTAGCCAAATCTATGAAATGGTCCAATCTGGATACTGAGTCGGACGATCTGGACTCAGGTCTGGATCAGGAAATCCCTGCCACACCGCAACAGCCGGATGCAAAGCAGGAAAGCACAGATGAAAAAGCGTCCGATCGTTGGTTTCATGAGCAACGCGGTGGCAAACGTGTTCCCAAGCGACTGGAAATCCCAAACGAGGTTCTGGTTACCACCGGTGGCCCGCTGAGGATGACGGGTAACATTACACTGATCGATGAAGATGGTCACGTTTCCCACGCCAATTACCTCACTCTTTGCCGTTGTGGTGCGTCGAAGAACAAACCCTTGTGTGACGACAAGCATCTGGATATCGAGTTTTTTGACAGTGGCTCCGTACAGCGGCTGTCGGAATGGATGCCATTGAATCGGCCACAAAATCTAACAGTCTCATGTGTCAAGGACGGTCCGTTGAAGTACCGTGGTTATCTCAGGGTCTATAACAAGAAAGGCCAGGAATGCATTACCATGAGCGGCTCGTTATGCCGCTGCGGCAAGTCTGCCAAGAAACCGTTTTGCGATGGTGCGTTCGGGTGCTCAGGAGCGTAGGCCCAAACCTGCATTTAAGAGAAGCTGATCCCTGTGTAGTTTGCCGGACTCCCCGGAACTTCTAACACCCCATTAACTACCACGCACCAGGCTAACCATAATAGATGCACCCCGCGTTACAGGTTTCCTGGACGACTATTTTACTCAGCCCTTCAAGACCCGGTTTTAATTGGTTTCACACCCACCTGGCCAGATTCTCACTGGTGGGGTTCTCAAGCCCGTCAATGTCATTCAGGTAATGATGGTCAAGTTGGTCAAACACCGGTTGGAAAGCGCGCCTGAGATCTGCAAAATCCATGACCCATCCTTCCCGCTCTGCGATTGAACCGGACACATGAACTTCGATACGGAACGAATGGCCGTGCAGTCGGGAGCACTTATGACCCCCGGCTACATTGGGTAAGCGATGGGCGGCCTCCACCTGGAAAACTCTGAATACATCCATGGGTGAATTGTGACCATATGCGATGAATCGCGCAATACGCGAATGAGTTCAGGAGCCGGGAGATAGCTGTAGATACTGTTTTGTCAGTGAAACCAGCAAGCCGATGTGGGCTTCCGAGTCATTCAAGGCTGGAATATATTCAAATTTCTCGCCGCCAGCAGCAATAAACAACTTTTTGTAGCGTATGGCAATCTCCTCCAGTGTTTCGAGACAATCTACGGAAAATCCCGGGCTGATCACCTGCAGATGCCTGGCACCGGAAGCCGCCAGTCCCTTGATCACCTCGTCCGTATAAGGCTGTAACCATGGCTCACGACCCACCCTCGACTGGTATGTCAACAAGCTGTTCTCCTGTATTTTCAGGACCTCTGTGATCGCTGTAAAGCTTTGCAGGCATTGCAGTTCATATGGGTCGCCATTATCCACATAGCGTTTCGGTATCCCGTGCATTGAGAACAGCAATTTGTCTGGTGTGCCATGGATTTGCTGGAAATTTCGCACCGAGGTGGCGACCGAGTGTATCCAGCCCGGTGTGTCGAAGTAGTGCTTTACACGTTTTTGTTCGGGTTCCCAGTTCAGAGCGGACAATGAAGTCGTTACCTCGTCAAAAACCGATGCTGATGTTGTAGCAGAATACTGGGGGTAAATTGGTAGTATCAACAGTCTTTTCACACCCGTATCGCGCAATGCGATCAATCCACTTCTGATGTCCGGTTGTCCATAACGCATCGCAAGCCGGACTTCCACCCGTTCATCCAAATGGTCTTTCATTCCGCCAACCAGTGCCCCGGTGTGTACCATTAAAGGTGAGCCCTGTTCCAGCCAGATTTTTCTGTAAGCGGCCGTTGTGCGCCCTTTTCGAAGCGGAATGATGACCATTTTCAGTAATGGCAGCCATAACCATCGGGGAAGATCTACAACCCGTGGATCCGAAAGGAAATCGGTTAAAAAACGTGCTACGGCCTTCTTTTCAAGTGAATCTGGCGTACCAAGATTAACCACCAGTACCCCGTTTTCAGACATATTGGATTTCCCCGGGTTTAGATCAGCATGTTGTCAAAATGAGACATTAGAAAGAGATTCTGCAACCTATGGGCTCTGTATTCAAGCAGCTATTTGCATCACCTGCCCCGCCGAGCCCATAAAGCCAAGGTAATTTGAATGACCTGTCGCAACCCGCAATGCTGACAGCAGCAAAACCCCATGTGTTGCGACAATACAACAGTTTAGTGCACTGGTAATGATACCGGATATAAGGCTTTGTAATTCCTGTTTTTTCTGCTAGCATGGCGTTCCAGTTGCTTTGCAACAAGGCTGGGCGTTGCCTGCATGAATTATAAACTTCACTACACCCTGTTACTGTTTGCATTGATATGCGCTACCAGCGCGTACTCAGAGCAATCGGCGTATAGCGTCAATTCAGACAGTGGTGATATTGAAACGCAAGACAGTCTCTACAAAATTAACCTGGAAACCGGTGAAGACGAGCGCATTGGCGAGTTGATCTCAGGCGCCGAGAACCGTCTCGATACTGAGGGACTTGCGATGTCTTCGGACGGCGAGCTTTGGGGCATCGATGATGACTCCCGCACGCTGTTTCCCATTAACAAGTCATCCGGTGGAATCAATTTCCTCGAGGAAGTCCCATTGCCCGGTATGCCCGCCGGTGGTGGTAATGATTTTGGACTGACCTTTGGCTGTGACAACACACTTTATGTCACATCGGTGCTAACCCAGTCTCTGTATCGTCTCAATGGTGATGGCAGCATCGAGGTCATTGGCAGTGAAGGCGCACTGGGGGTCAATATTAGTGCGATCGCTGCTCTGGACGACATCAATTTGCTCTATGGTCTCGGTAACGGGCAATTTCAGAACGGTGGAATGGACTCTCCCAATCTTTACAGCATCAGTACCCAGACCGGTGTCGCCACTCTGATCGGGCCACTGGGAGCCCAGGCCGGAGAATACGCCCAGGCCGGGTTGGCCTTTGATCCCCAGGGTATGCTGTGGGCCATTACCGACCGACGTATCGTTAACAACACTATAGTTGATAGCCCCAGCCAGATTTTGCAAGTGGACATTGAGACTGGTAAAGCAACCATGGTTAGCCATACCACCCAGGTCGGCTATGAAAGCCTGGTGATTGCACCAGCGGTTGTATGCAATGACATGGGACCTGATGATTCCTATCTGCCCCGAATTCCGACCATGAATAACACCGGCCGGATGCTGGTCATCATGATGATTCTGTTCGCCGGCATGTTGGGTCTGCGCAAACACCGGTCCTGACACATAATTTTTACCCAATCCCGTATTTTTGAGGCCAAACCAGTCCGTTTGGGATAAACTTCAACATCTGGAAAACTTCGGAGTCATGACATGATTGGTGGAATAAGCGGATGGCAACTTCTAATATTGCTATTGATTGTCGTACTGGTTTTCGGAACCAAACGACTGCGTAATATTGGTTCTGATCTCGGCAGCGCAGTAAAGGGTTTTCGCGAAGGGGTTGAAGAACATACCTCGGACAGCGATCCAGAAAAAATAACCGAAGAAAACGCATCAGCACCAGAAACTCAAAAACAACGGGAAAACACACCGGCTTCCAAACCAGCCGATACCGATGTTTGACGTCGGCTTTGCCGAGCTTTTCCTGCTGGCATTGATAGGCCTGTTGGTGCTCGGCCCAGAACGCCTGCCTGCCGTTGCCCGCACCCTGGGCGGATTTGTACGAAAAGCCAGAACCAGTTGGAACAGTCTGCGTCAGACCATCGAATCAGAACTTGCTCAGGCCGATATCTCCGCACCGTTGAAGAAGGCTGGTGAGGAAATGAAACGCATCGGCAAGGATTTACCGGACATTCCGGGATTCACAACCGATGACCGTGAATTCCGACACGAAACTCCCGAAAAAGAATCTGATGGGTCAGCGCAGAATGCGGGGAAGAAATCTCAGGACCTGAAGAATGACAGCGACTGAAGCACCCGAAGAAGACCAGGAGTTAAGTTTTCTTGAACACCTGGTTGAACTTCGTTCACGCCTGCTCAAAGCCTGCGCCGCGGTATTGCTTGTTTTGGTGGCACTGCTGCCATTCTCACGTCACCTGTATGAAACACTTGCATCACCCATGATGGCCCAGTTGCCCGAGGGCAGCTCCATGATCGCCATAGACGTGGCCTCGCCGTTTCTAACCCCGTTCAAATTGACATTGTTATTGTCGGTGATGGTCGCTATCCCTGTAATTATGTACCAACTGTGGGCCTTCGTTGCCCCCGCGTTGTTCAAAAAAGAAAAACGGCTGGCCAGGCCATTGTTGCTGTCTTCTGTATTCCTGTTTTATGCCGGTTGCGCCTTTGCCTACTTCGTCGTTTTTCCGTTGGTGTTCGGTTTCCTGACACGTATCGCACCGGAAGGTGTGGCGGTTATGACAGATATCAGCAAATACCTGGATTTTGTCATGGCCCTGTTTTTTGCTTTTGGTATTACCTTTGAAGTTCCCATTGCAACCATCATCCTGGTCGCGACCGGTATCACCACCCCCGACAAACTGGCCAGCTGGCGTGCGTATGTCATCGTAGGTGCATTTGCACTCGGTATGATCCTGACACCGCCAGATGTGATATCACAGACCCTGTTGGCATTACCGATGTGGTTACTTTTTGAACTCGGTATCGTACTGTCTCGTGTGCTGATACAAGACAAGGAAGAAGCAGAAGAAACGGTCTAGCCAGCCAAAGCGCACGACCGACAATGCATCAATCGCGAACACGAAGAAAAGTACATTTTATTCTGCAGAAGCACGGCTTGCCCGGTCACGCGACCAGCTGATCGTCCCCTCCTTTTTGCTCTGCAGCACCACCGGTCTCCAGTCCGAATATATCCCGGAAAGCCAGATACTGGGTGCCGAAAAGCAACAGCTGGAAGACCGGACCCACCAGCAACATCATGATGGCCAGCCAGGATGAAGACTGATTACCGCTCAACACCGACAGGTAAAAGAATCCAAACAATAAACCCACAGGTACGGCCAATAGACCCAGTACCAAACCCACCAGCAACAAAGGACGCCAATTGCGGGCGAGCCCTATGAGTCCCAGTTGTATGGCCTGCCCCACGCCCTGTTGCCTGAACCAGATCAGTGGCACCGAAAAATAACTGATGGTGCCACTGACTGCAGCACCCACCGCCATGGCCATGATGGCGTGCTCAATGAGTTTGGGGTCGATGAGCATCAATGCGTCCAGATCACCCTGTTCGATCCTGTTGAGTACTTCGATATCGACATCGACCATTTGTCCGGCCAACATGAACGAAACGATCAACAACCCCAAAAACAGGACCAGCGCACCCAGCAGCAACAGACGGCTCAGACTCTTGCTGACGGTGAATGCCGTAAACAATACGGCCAGGATTGGCTTTTCCCCCCGTTCAACGTTGTAAAAAGCGTGCAGCATGCCGACACTCAAAACCGGCAGACACAAGATTATCAGCAACCCCAGGGCATCCGCCTGAGAAAAGCCCAGGAAAAACTGAAAGAACAGGCTGATCAACAGCAATCTCAGTGGCTGCATCCTGACCAGGTCCACACTTCCTGTAATCCAGGCCAGGCCACGTGCGGCCGGTAAGCGGCGGATGCCCGGTTGCGGTTGTTCATTCATGCGTTCGCCACCGTTACATTCGAAAATTGAAGGGCATCCCCGTCCCAGCTGTGTGCAGAAAGCATTGCTTCAAGAACCTCTTCGGGTTGATCCACTACCTCCCACATTTTCAGATGGCTGGTGCTCATGAAACGCTCTTCAATACTGTGTTTGAGAAACCGGATCAGCCCATCATAAAACCCAGCCGTATTGACCAGGACGATCGGTCCCACCCATCTGCCCAAGCGCTTCAGGGTCAGCACTTCAAACAGTTCCTCATAGGTCCCGGAACCACCGGGCAATGTCACTACCGCATCGGAATCTGACAGCATCAGGTGTTTTCGTGTGCGCATGTCTTCGACCACCGTCAATCCTGTCAAACCGCGGTGACTCAACTCCAGCTCTTGCAAAAAAGTGGGTATCACACCGTATACCTCTCCCTTCCTGCTCAATGCACCATCGGCCATCGAGCCCATCAGACCGCTCCCTCCTGCGCCATAAATAATGGACTTACCGGCCTCGGCCAGCACTTCCCCCAGACGCCTGGCAGCATCATAGAAATGAGGTTTGAGGGCACCGCTGGAAGCTGCATAAACAGTCACGCGATTTATCTTGGTTGAATCAAGCAGGTTTTCTTCAGTCATTGTAATATTGTAAACCAGCGGATCGCGTAACGTCTCAACGGAGAATCGATTTGAATCAACAACCCGTGTTGCCCCGTGTTAGTAAACCACCGGTGTCTATTGGCATCATCATCGCCTGTATTGTGGTTTTTATGATGCAGAATATTTCCGCGCAGCTGGCGCTTTGGCCCCTACACAGCGGGAGATTCCAAGTCTGGCAAATAGTGAGTTATGGATTTCTGCATGGCGGTTTCAATCACTTGTTTTTCAATATGTTTGCAATCTGGATGTTTGGCCTTCCTGTCGAGAGGCTGTGGGGCAGCCAAAAATATGCCCAGTATTTTGTGATTTGCGTGATCGGGGCAGGTTTGATCCAGTTGCTGGTGCAGTACATCAGCGGTGAGGTGTATCCCACGATCGGAGCCTCCGGTGCCGTTTTCGGCTTGCTGCTGGCCTACGGAGTGATGTGGCCGGAAAACCGTCTGTTCCTGATTTTCTTTCCGGTGCCAATAAAGGCAAAATGGTTCGTGCTGATTTATGGTGCTGTCGAATTGGTTTTCGGTGTTACGGGAGCAATGCCACAAGTGGCCCACTATGCACACCTGGGTGGTCTGTTCTTTGGCGCCGGTTTGTTGTGGCGATGGGGTTGGCGACCTGGAATGACCTGGAAGTAAGCAAATCATTGAAATAGAAAACAGGACGTAGACATAAAATGCACAAAACCTACCCCGTGATCCCCGCAGCGCAGGAACGCACCCGTGTTGACCGGCAACGATACGAAAGCATGTATGCCCAATCAATCGGTGACAACACCGCTTTCTGGTCCGAGCAGGCACGTCGGATCAGTTGGATAAAACCATTCAGCAAGGTCAGGGATGTGTCCTGGGATCGGGAGGATGTACACATTCGCTGGTTTGAGGATGGGACCCTCAATGCCTGTTACAACTGTGTTGACCGGCACCTCGAAAAACGCGCAGAGCAGACTGCCATTATCTGGGAAGGGGACGATCCGGGCCGCGACCTGCATATTAGCTACCGTGAATTACACCGGCGTGTCTGCCGCATGGCCAATGCCCTGAAGAAACTCGGCACACAACGTGGCGACCGCGTTACCTTGTACATGCCGATGATCCCGGAAGCTGCCATCGCGATGTTGGCCTGCGCACGTATCGGTGCTGTCCATTCGGTGGTCTTCGGTGGTTTTTCACCCGACGCACTGGCAGGGCGAATTGTGGGCTGCCAGTCCAGTCTGTTGATTACTGCAGACGAAGGAATTCGGGGCAGTAAAGCCATACCACTCAAGAAAAATGTCGACCAGGCCTGTGAACGCGAGGGGGTCATGGATGTACTCCGGTCCGTACTGGTGGTACGTAACACCGGTAACGATATCACCATGCAGAACGGCCGTGACCACTGGCTGCACGATGTGGATCTCGAAGTAACCGATGACTGTCCCTGTGAGGAAATGGGTGCTGAAGACCCGTTGTTCATACTTTACACATCAGGCTCTACCGGCAAACCCAAGGGTGTACTCCACACCACCGGTGGTTACATGGTGTATGCCTCGTTTACCCACGAACTGGTTTTTGACTACCAGGATGGGGATATCTATTGGTGTACCGCCGATGTGGGCTGGGTCACCGGCCATAGCTATATTGTCTATGGGCCATTGGCCAATGGTGCCACCACGCTGATGTTTGAGGGTGTCCCGAATTATCCCGATTTCAGCCGCTTCTGGCAGATCTGTGACAAGCACGATGTCAATATCTGCTATACCGCACCGACCGCCATCCGCGGATTGATGCGTGAGGGCAATGAACCGGTGAAAAAAACTTCCAGAAAATCACTGCGATTGCTGGGTTCCGTCGGTGAACCCATCAACCCGGAAGCCTGGGAATGGTACTTTCACGTGATCGGCGAAGACCGCTGTCCCATCGTGGACACCTGGTGGCAGACAGAGACCGGTGGCATCATGATCAGTCCGTTACCGGGCGCAACACCGATGAAGCCTGGTTCTGCCAGCTTCCCACTACCTGGAATCCAGGTGGCCATCGTCGACAACCAGGGCAAGCCCCTCCAAGGAGCAGTGGAAGGACAGCTGGTCATCACCGACAGCTGGCCCGGGCAAATGCGTACCGTATATGGCGATCACCAAAGATTCATTGACACCTATTTCACCACCTTTGAAGGGAATTATTTTAGCGGTGACGGATGCAAGCGTGATGCGGATGGCTATTACTGGATTACCGGCCGTGTGGATGACGTATTGAATACATCCGGTCACCGAATGGGAACCGCCGAAGTAGAAAACGCCCTGGTTTCCCATCCACAGGTCGCCGAGGCAGCGGTGGTGGGATATCCACACGACATCAAGGGCCAGGGCATTTACGTTTACGTCTCACTGAATGCCGGTGCCTCATCCAGCGAAGAACTTCGGACCGAATTACGAAACTGGGTACGCAAGGAGATCGGGCCAATTGCTTCTCCGGACCTGATTCAGTGGGCACCGTCATTGCCCAAAACCCGCTCCGGCAAGATCATGCGCCGTATCCTGCGCAAGATTGCTGAGAATGATTACTCAAACCTGGGTGATACTTCAACGCTAGCGGAGCCTGAGGTCGTAGATTTGCTGATTGAGGGGCGGATGAATCGTTAGTATTTAGCACTCTGCGAGCGTTGGGAGGACCCGGGTTCTGCTACTCGCAGCCCCGGGATGACGGTGGTATCAACGGCCCCCGGATGATGGTGGCACAACCAATCGTCATTCCCGCGAAAGCGGGAATCTCCTGACGCTGTCGTACTCTGAATCGAGATGTAAAAAACAGTTAAATCCCGCCATGTTCCAACGGCCGCTCACGGTGCATCAGGATCCACTCGGCGTCCTCCTCGAGTGCAGCATCGCCCAGTGCTCTCAACACCCTGCGGCGAAAGTCGACGTCGTCGGAACTGTCGAGGAGACGCTTTGCGTTGGCAAAAATACCATGCATGAAGCGGTACTGTTTGATCAGTTCTTTTTCGGCTTTTTTGTGGGAGTAGGCTTCACGTATGCCGGCCATTAACGGCAATATTCCCATCAGAATCAGCATGATGTGGCGTTGATCACCGGTTAGTCCGGAGCCCGCCAGGGCCAGCAGAAGAGCGATCAGGATACCGGTCCACAGTGAAATATTTCCCAGCAGCGTGGTGTAACCATACCTGTTGACCTTTTCTGCCGCCTTGCGCTGGTAATAGGACAATTGACCCGATTGTTCCTGTTCATCCCCGACCCACTGTTCAATCACCCAATCCAGCCAGGCATCGGGTGGAACCTGGTCCCTGCCGCGTGCCAGGCTGGCAGAACGCATCACGTGCCGGATCCAACCCAGGTCAACATCCTGTTTCTGCAGAAAGTTGTCGTAGGCAAATTCCGCCGATTGCACATCAATAACACCGGCCAGGTTCCAATAGACCTGGACTCTCAGTCCTTCGGCAAGCGCCCGGTAGTCGAGGTATTTGCGATGCCATTGGCGACGTTCCCCGACCTTGTAGATCGCGAAGCCTGCAATGAAGGCAAACAAAAACAGGAACACCAGGTAATTGAGCTCGTTGTATTCAGAGTACATCATGAAGACCAGACCGGCCAGGACAGCCAGGCTGTGCACGGCAAACAGACTGTTTGAAACACGTTTCTGGAAATGAATGGCCAGCCAGTCGGCGGACCGGAAGAGCCTGTTGATCACATCAAGACCCGCAGGTAAATGCAGAGCAGGTGCTTCTGCCAGAAGGTTGGCCCCCTGCTCTTCAATGACGTCCTTGTGATGCTCCTCGTCGGTGTCAAAATCTTCAAGGCGGTGCAACATGACCTGGTAATCGAGTGGCATGTGATCACCATGTTCAAACCCATAATGTGCCGTTAACCAGCTGGTTTCCAGTGGTTTCAGACCCTCCAGCGGCTGACCATCCGGCCGGTCTCTTGAACACACCACGTGGTAAGCCAGGTCATTTTCATTGTCTGCCAGCAGGTTGGGCGATTCCTCGGCCACCGAGAACCCGGGCATCACAGCGGTCAGGTGGTAATTGACCACACCCGCGGTACCCCCGGTTGCATTTGACGGCTTGCCATCCCACAAAGACAGCAGTATCTGGCTGTGATTTGAAGTGAATACGCCTACCTGTGCATACTGTTGTGCACGATCCAAATCCGTGTCTGAGTGCTCCCCCGCATCAGGCAGAGTTCGCAGGTGAATGACCTTGGCCTGACTCAGCGCATCTCTGAAAAAACCGAGTGCAGCCGTGTTGGTAAAGTCTTCTTCATAGTGAGCCTGTGACATGGGCAGCGGAACAATCAGTGCGATACCCAATTCGAGCGCCACTTCGGCGACGAGGCTGTCACTACCCTCCGCCAGTGGAGTGATCAACTGTAACTCGAGACTTGAGTATTCATTGGCCAGGTAGACGAAAAAATCGCGCACAATAGCCTTAAGTTCCGGGATTTCTTCAGCTACGAGGTCACGATGCCCGGTAACGCCGATGGTCAGTTGCATTTCAGAAAAGTCCCCGAAGGTGGTTCTGGCAAAAGACCACCCTCTATCAGATCAACCAGTACCACCATTTTTTATACGTGGATCAATTTCAATGGTGTCACCCACCGGTGTTCCATCTGCTTTTACGCAAGTGGCTTGTACTGTGTACCAGATGCTATAGCCAGATTTGTTGGCATCATGAATGGTGATTTGTTGCTCACTTGAGCCTGTCTCAGGAATTAGCAATCCACTTGCAGCGTTGGCAACCTTAAAATCCGCAAGTACTTCCGCATCAAGACTACCCCACGCGGATGGTTTTGTGGGGCTGTCTTTCCCACCCAGGTAAATGGCCGACAAAGCCCATCGCTCTGCACCCGGCCGGTTGCACTTCCTGTCACCCGTAAGAGAGAAGTGAATTCTTGCCATTTTATTCCTGGGTACATTTACACATCCATTGTGGTTGCTGTTGGTACAGCTGCCCACGCTGGTTGCGAGTAACTCGGTCTGTGTCGTACCAAGACTTATGTTTACTTGGAGATTCAGTGTCTGGGCATGCACTACCGACAAAAACCCAATCGAGTAAAACGTAACCAGCAGTCGAATCAGTATCCTGGTTTTTCCAAAGTTTTCTCTCATCTGGACCTTCCTGATTTATCGCTCATTGATCAACACAATGGCACTTTGTTCCCTCCGAAACCTTAGTTATTGTTATTCACACAGGGAATATGTCTCACACTTGCGGATAAAACTCGTCTCCCGATAACCATTATGCTGTAGATATCGGCTGAATTCACGGGCTGTATCCATGTCATCCAGCATCAGGTATTTCATTACGGCCCTGTCCGCATCGAAACATGCGCGTGAAGATCCTTTACCGACGGTATATTCTGGCAACAAGGCCATGAAATGCGGTGGTGGTAAAGCCTGCTTCATTTCCCAGTATTGGAATGCTGCTTTTACCAGCAGATTTCCTGCTGCCCGATTCAAATATCTGTGACTCAGCGTCGCGGCCAGGGATTCTATCGTATTCGCCAGCAATCTTTCTGCCATTTCCGAATCGCCGATGCTGTTTGCAAACCGTGCATGGTCTATCAGAAATTCAAAATAATCCAGTCTGCTGCTCACATCTTCCTCATCAATTTTCCCTAGCGCTTGCCACCGCTCCGAGGTAGATTTGGATAACGCCCAGGCGTTGTTGATCTTGCCTTCCAATGCCAACAACAGGGCCAATCGTCTTTCATATTGAAGAATCCACCGACGCGTCTCACCAACATCCACGTCATTGTTGAGATTGCTTTCCAGCAACTGAAGTGACCTTTCAAGACTGCTGATTGCCTCATCATTTTGTCCCTGGTATGCCATTACCCACGCATACCCGCTCAGTGCCATTGCCATGTCATCCATCCATTCAGGGTTCTCCGGGTCCTGTCGTAGTAGCGTCTCATTAATCGAAATCCATTCCCGTCGTGATTGCAATGCACCTTCAAGATCACAAGTATTCAGCTGTGCAGTTGAAAGATTCGCATGTGACTGTCCAAGCTCTGAACGGTAGGTATCGTTGCCCGGGTCCAGCACCAGTGCAATCTGGTTGTATTCCAATGAAGACTGCATGAATTGCAGCGTGCGTTCAGGGTTGTTAGATTCAAGGGTTTTATGCAGAAGTCCAAGATTGGTCAGTGCAAATGCCATTTCCAGTACCCACTGGGCTTTTTCTGGTTGTAACAGTATCAATCGCCGGGTGATTTCGGTATAGGTCATGAAAGCCTCTTCCGCACTCTCCAAATCCCCCTGGTCCACGTACGTCTGACCAATCCAGAACTCAGCCTGACCCAGTTCAAAAAACGTCATGTGGTCATTGCGGTCCCGACGATAGGTTTCCGCCAGCAATACCCAGGATTGTTGGAATAGAACCATCGCTTCACTTAGAGCTCCATTCGTCCAGAGATCAATACCTCTTTCCTGCAGCCTCATTGCTGACTTGGCCATGACATCCGTGCCAGTCCCGGCAGACCTGATCAATCTGGCCAGATCCTGCTGGTCCCAGTTCTTGAGACGGGTCAGGTCTTCAGGATCCTCCGAGACATTGAGCATCGTGCGTAACTCATTGAGCTTGTAAGCTACTAATGACTCCCCTGAATCCCGTCGTTCCATGGCGGTAATTCGTGCCATGACCGCGACGACCAGGATGGCGGCAACGGCAATGGAGGCCACCAGGCTCATGGCCCAGATTTTTTGACGTTTCTGCAGGTCCCTGCGCCGCAGTTTGTCCAATGGCAGTCCAAGCAGACCTGCGATAACTTTCAGTTTGGCCAGGTGTTTGCCATCAGCCCATTTTCGAGCGTCCGCAGCAAGAGGTTCCAGCAAGCCACTCTCGCGCAAGGCAGCCGGGAAAACCGAAGCATCTGAGCGTTCTGCTTTATCGACTGCATCTACAACAATGCAGAAGATATGATTCTTTCTTCCGAGCCGTGTGAACTCACGTATCTCTTCATTTACCCAACGCGATGCGGCGGCAGGACGGGTGCAAATGACAATCAGGTTTTCAGATTCACTCAACGCCTGTTTGACGGTAGTATCCAGGTCGCCCGAGGATGAGAGATCATCCCGATCCCGAAAAATCGGCCGGCAACGTGACGGCACCACACCTGCTTTTGTTGTTGTACCTACCAGCTTGCGTGGAACCCGGTAGGACTCGATTGCGTGGTGCAACCATTTGGCCCAGCGTGCATCTCTGTGGCTGTAACTGATAAATGCGCGGTAAGTAAACTCACTCATGATCTTGAATCAGTTCAGATCACCAGTGAACATGCTGCTTACCCATTTGCCGATTTTCAACCGCATGAGTCCGCTACGAATTGTGCAATCACAAGCATGGCGTTTATTCATTGTTGTTCTCCTGATTAATTCTCTAACCAAAAGGGATCTCATGGATACCCTTGCTGAAATCAAGTTGCCAGTCACAGCGGGAAACGACCAATAAAACCTGTTTTTGTAACCCTACTCCCGACAAATATACAATAATCTCAGTTGTCTTCATGCATAAATTGTGTCGCTCTGTATCATTGTGATATTCATTCCAGCGAAATTGCATGGGCAAGAGCACCAAATTGGTTCACAATAAACCGACACAGATTCATACATAGATGGAGGATGTCAGTATGAAGTGCACCGTTTACCGGTCTTCGAACAAGGACTTTACCTACATCTATCTAAAAGACGGTTGCTCTTTTGAGGATCTGCCTGCCAGTCTACAAAAAATCTTTGGTGATCCCAGCGAAGTGATGGCTCTGGAACTGACACCCGAGAGGAAACTGTCCTATGAAGATGTAAACCAGGTGATTAAAAACCTGTCAGATGAAGGATTCCACCTGCAACTTCCGCCAAAACAAGACCCCAGCGGTCTGCTTGATCTGCGCGCGGAGCCCGGCCGTCTGTTCTGACCGGGTTGTTGCCCATCAAACCACGCGGTTGATGGGTTGCCCACGCTGAAATGATGTAATGACCAGAGCCAACTGATCGATACACGTCTGCCTGGCCGGCTTACTGGCCCAGGCATTGTGGGGTGTAATCACCAGGTTGGGGATGTCGGGGGCGAGCAGGGGATGATCCGGTGGTGGTGGCTCCACGCTCAGTGTATCGACAGCTGCAGCTGCGATTTCACCGGCACGCAGGCTGTCGGCCAGGTCCTGTTCGACAACGATTCCGCCACGTGCAGAATTGACCAGCAATGCATCTTTTTTCATCATCCCCAGTACGCGCCGGTCAAACAAGCCACGGGTATCGTCATTCAATGGGCAATGGATACTGATCACGTCGGCATTCCTGACCACATCTTCAAATCCCAGGCGGTCGGGCCGGGGGTCACATCCCCTGCGTTCGGCCACCAGCACATTCATACCCATCGTCCTGGCCAGGTTGGCCACGGCCCGCCCCAGCACGCCATGGCCAACGATGCCGAGCTGTAACGTCTGAAGTTCCCTGATGGTCTGGTCGTGCAGGCTGAACTGTCTGCCGGCACTCCACTCTCCTCGCCTGACCCTGCGGCCATAGAATGGCTGAGCCGTGACCAGGTTTAATATCATCGTAATCACATGCTGAGCGACCGAGCGGGTGGCATAGTCTCTTACATTGCAAACGGCAATGGATAACTCCGCAGCGGCTTCAATATCGATAATATTGGTACCGGTTGCTGCAACCGCGATCAGCCTTAATTCCGGGGCCTGCAATAAAATATTCCGATCGAGTACACACTTGTTACTTACTACAACTTCGGCCTGCCGGATGCGCTCACCCACCTCTGCTGGTTCGGTAAATTCATACCAGGTCCAGCCGGGCAAACTGTGATCAAGAGCGCGGCCATCAAGATCGCCATTGTCCACCGAACCCAGATCCAGAAAGACACCCCGGGACAAATTCACCTGGATATTTTCACTTGCGAAAGCCAGACACAAAAAAAGCCGCACCGGCAGCCTCTTTTGTCCAAATTATTGCTTGATCTGATTTTAGGTTCATGGCCCCGACAGCGCTTGCCTGACGTAGCAGTACAACCTAGTTGCGGGTAGTGGCCACGCTGACGCTCCCCACCCCGACAGCTTCTGCAGCGTCCAGTATGGTAACCAGTGCGTTGGTGTCAGCATCAGGATGTGCGGCGATGATCAACGGCGAATCAGGTTTTTCCGCCTTTTCCCGTTCAAGATTGGCCTGAACTGCCTTGTTTTCCAGCATCCGGCCCTTCAAATGGATGTTTCCATTGGCATCGATCTTGACCACGATGGGTCCCTTTTTCTTCTTCACTTCCTTGGGGGGCGAATTGGACGGTCGGGATACTTCTAGACCACGTTCCTTGACGAAGGAGGTGGTCACGATGAAGAAAATCAACATGATAAAAACAATGTCCAGCATCGGCGTGATATTAATTTCCGCTTCGTCGTCCGAGTGGTGTTTTCTACGCATCAAAAAACCTCTGAAAATAGATACCTTTGCAGATACTCTTGTGTGTACCGGCCGATTTCTTAAACCGGGGGCACAGCTTACTCCACCGTAACAGATTTAGCCAGATTTCGTGGTTGATCCACGTCCGTACCCCGCTGGACAGCCACGTGATAGGCCAGTAATTGCAGCGGTATAGTCATCACAACAGGTGCCAGTAACGGCCCGCCGGAATCAAGACCAATCACATAGCCGTGACGTTGCCCAAAATTGGATACCACCTCGTTGTCCGCAATCACGTACAGCTCACCACCCCGGGCACTGACTTCCTCTATATTACTGATCAGTTTCTCAAGTAATGTGTTGTTGGGCGCGACCGCAAAAACCGGCATTTGGGCATCCACCAGGGCCAGCGGGCCATGTTTCAATTCACCGGCCGCGTAGGCCTCGGCATGAATATAAGATATTTCCTTGAGTTTCAGTGCACCTTCCAGCGCAATCGGGTAATGGCTGCCACGACCCAGGAACAGGGCATGGTCCTTTTCAATAAATGCTTTCGCCAGGATTTTGAATTCCTCATCCAGACCCAGCGCCCTGTTCAGCAAGTCCGGTAAACGGTTCAATGCCATCACATAGTTGGCATAAACATCATTATCAACACCGTTTATCCTGGCCAATTCCAGGATCAGTAACTGCAATGCCACCAATTGCGTGGTAAACGCCTTGGTTGAAGCGACACCGATTTCTGGCCCTGCACGTGTCATCAAAACCAACTCAGCTTCACGCACCACCGAGCTCTCGGCGACATTACAAATCGCCAGTGTGGTGATGTAACCAGCCTGTTGGGCATGGCGAAGTGCGGCCAGTGTATCCGCGGTCTCTCCTGATTGGGAAATGGCGACAAACAGTGTGTTTTCGGGTACCACGGGTCTGCGATATCGGTATTCGCTGGCAATTTCACATTGGCAGGGTATGCCAGCCAGTTGCTCCAACTGGTAGCGGGCCACCAATCCCGCGTGATAACTGGTACCACAGGCGATAATGTGTACCTGTTTTACCTTTCGTAACTGATCATTGGCACCGACACCGAATATGTTGGGTAATACCGATGTCGCGCTGATACGCCCTTCCAGGGTCTCGGCCACCACGGTGGGTTGTTCAAAAATCTCTTTGAGCATGAAATGGGGGTAACCACCCCGGTTGACCGCGCCGGCCGTGGTCTCAACCTGCTTGACGGTACGCTCAACCACCACATCGTCTGCACCACGGATTTGGTATTCCTCGGCACTCAGTGAAACCACATCACCCTCTTCAAGGAATACGAAACGGTTGGTTTCATTGAGCAGGGGATAGATATCCGAGGCCAGGAAATTTTCATTATCGCCGACACCCAGTACCAGTGGACTGCCCCTTCTCGCCCCGACGATCACACCGGGTTCTGCCGCACTGACCACGGCAATGGCAAAGGCGCCGCGCAAGCGGGCTATGGCGCTTCGAACCGCCTGGAACAGGTCCTGGCCGGAATCCATCAGATGGGCCACCAGGTGCACCATGACCTCGGTGTCGGTCTCAGAGGAAAACTCGCAACCGGCTTCGATCAATTCAGTACGCAGCGCCGCGTGATTCTCAATGATACCGTTGTGTACCAGCGAAAGTTGATCGCCGGATGAATGGGGGTGCGCATTGATCCTGTTGGGGGCACCATGGGTGGCCCAGCGAGTATGGGAGATGCCACAATGGCCATCAAAAGGCGAAGCTTCCAACAGGGCTTCCAGATCCTTCACTTTGCCTGCTGCACGATGTCGAGCCAGATAGCCATCCTGTTGTAGTGAAATCCCGGCGGAATCGTAACCCCGGTATTCGAGTGTATGCAGCCCGGCGATCAGGATATCCCGCACATTGCGGTGGGTTGCAGCTGCGACAATTCCACACATGGGTTCGCGGCCTGTTAACCCTTGCCCTTTTTGGGTCGCTTCCACCCGGGGATCGTGCGCTGCTTCACCCGGCTGATGGTCAGTTGACCGGCCGGTACATCCCGGGTCACCGTGGTACCAGCACCGATGTCAGCACCTTCGCCGACAACAACCGGCGCAACCAATTGTGTATCAGAACCTATGAAAACGTCATCTTCAATGGTCGTGTGATGCTTTTCGCGACCATCATAGTTGCAGGTGATGGTGCCGGCACCGATGTTGACCCGGTCACCGATACTGCTGTCACCAAGGTAGCTCAGGTGGCTGGCTTTGCTGTTCTTGCCCAACGTGGTGTTCTTGACCTCCACAAAATTCCCTACCTTGCTGCCAGCCAGCAGCCGGGTACCCGGACGAACACGTGCAAACGGCCCGATGTCACAGGCACCGAGGCTACACATTCCTTCCAGCACACTATAGGCATGGACACGTGTACCGGCGGCAAGTTGACAATCCTTGAGCACACATCCGGGTCCGATCTGAACACCATCCCCCAGGCTGATTTCGCCTTCGAGTACTACGTTGACATCCAGATAAACGTCCTCACCGGTTTCGACACGACCACGCACGTCAATACGTGCAGGATCAGCCAGTTGAACACCGGCCTCCATCAGCTTTGTTGCCATCTTCATGTTGTGTCGTCGCTCCAGTGCGGCCAGTTGAACACGATCATTGGCACCCTCCAGGTCCCTAGCATCCGGTGCCATCACAGCGCGTGTACGGATACCCGCTTCGTTTGCGTTAGAAAATATGTCCGTCAGATAATACTCGTTCTGGGAGTTCTCGTTGCTTAAATTTTCCAGGCAAGCCCACAGCTCTTTTTGCCCGGCCATGATGATGCCCGAATTGACCACCTTGATGGCCCTTTGCTCCGGACTGGCATCACGCTCCTCAACTATCCGGCGGACATTGCCCTCTCTATCTGTCAAAACACGTCCATAACCCGTCGGATCAGGCACCGCCATGGTCAGCACGCTGATTCCACCTATTTGGGCGTTAACGAGGCTACCCAGTACAACGGCGTCCAGCAAAGGAATGTCACCATAGAGCACCAGCACATGCGCGTCGGCGGGAATGCCGGGCATGGCCTGCATCACCGCATGACCGGTACCCAATTGTTCTTCCTGTGGTACCCAGTTAACATCAAATGCTGAGCAGACCGATTTTATTTCGGGGGCGTGCGGATTATGGACCACGTGTATTACGGCAGGATGCAGTTGCAAGGCCGTCTCTATTACATGAATAATCATGGCGCGCCCACCGACGGTATGCAGCACTTTCGGCAACCGTGACTTCATGCGGGTTCCGGCACCGGCTGCCAGTATTATGATATGTAGGGGGTTGTGCATAGTTTCCAATGACTGGTTTGATATCAGATTATAGCGGCAAGCACCGGTTGGCTCTATGCAAACAAAGTGGCAGGATGATGTTTGTTTGGTGGCAGCCTCGGCATCCTGGCTGTCACGGTACGCACTGGTTTCTGCGGAGTATTGATGCTTAAACGAACAACAGCCATTTTGTTACTCATGCTATCGGGCGTGAGCCCCGCCGATGATGTACAGCGCCGGACTGCCAATGACGGTCAACTGATCCTTGAGGATATACCGCAAATCCCACCGACCCTGTCACAGGCACTGGGTAGATACCAGAACATTCGTTCAGCCAGGTTTGCCGGCTGGTCACAAGACAGTAGAAACATATTTATCAAGACCCGCTTCGGTCCCGTCTCCCAGATACACCGGGTGAACATGCCTGGCGGTGCCCGCTTCCAGTTGACGTTTGATGAAGAACCGGTTGGTAGCGTGCTGAAACAACCAGGAGGCAGTTTACTGGCACTTACACGTGACCGGGACGGAGACGAATTTGACCAGGTGTACCTGCTCAACGCAGACAACGGGCTGATCAGCTTGCTTTCTGATGGACATGCGCTGAACAACCGAATGGCCTGGGACCGGCAGGGCAAACGACTTGCTTACCGGTCAACGCGTCGCAATGGCCGCTCAAATGATATCTGGATACAAAGTACCAAACCCGGGAGCCCGGCCAAACTGCTACTCAAAACCGAAGATGGAGCACTGTGGAAGCCCATCGACTTCAATCGCAGTGGCAGGAAATTGTTGATTCAGCAGTTTCTCAGCGTGGTGGATTCCAGAATCTATGTCATGGATCTTCCCGATGGAGAACTGAAACTGTTGGCCGGCGATGCCGAAAATCCTTCCAGCAATATTGCAACCGGATTCGATCGTAATGACACGGGTGTCCTGTTTGTTACCAATCAACGTAAAGGGGCAGCCGAAGTGGCCAGGGTGAAGCTGGATGATGTGACCGAGATTGAATATGTAGCAAGCAATACCGACTGGGATATTACCCAGAGTGCACTCAGTCCCGATCGCAGGCGCGGTGCCTTTATTTCGAATGAGGGCGGCATCAGCAGGGTGTACCTGTTCGATCCGGAGCGCTTGAATTTTAAACGGGTTGAGAAGATACCCGCAGGCCTGGTCACGGGCCTGATTTTCTCTCCGGATAGCCAGCAACTCGGGATGACCCTGAGTTCAGCCAGCAATCCGAATGATGCCTTTGTTCTGAGTCTGGGCAGAAGACCCATATCGGCCGGCAAACTGGTTCGATGGACTTACAGCGAGGTAGGCGGTCTTGATACCCGCAAATTCTCCAACCCCATGGCGATTAAATTTCCTGTAGCCCTCGAGGGCCAGGACAGCGTATTACCAATTCCGGCATTTGTGTACCTTCCACCTGGCAAGGGTCCTTTCCCGGTCATAATCCACATTCATGGCGGTCCGGAAAATCAATTCCGGCCCGGATTCAACTCTGAATTCCAGATGTGGATAGATCATCTAAACGTTGCTGTAATTGCACCCAACGTACGTGGTTCACTGGGCTATGGAAGCTCCTTTATCGCCATGGACGATCGCTACAATCGAGAAAACGCCATAAAGGACATTGGCGCATTGCTGGATTGGATTGCGCTGCAACCACGACTTGACAAGGACCGCGTGGCCGTATTCGGGGCCAGCTATGGTGGATACATGGCGTTGTCATCGGCCGTTCACTACGGAGATCGCCTGCGTGCAGCCGTAGACCGTGTGGGTATCAGCAATTTCGTTACCTTTCTTGAAAATACCCAGGACTACCGGCGGGATTTACGTCGCATTGAATATGGGGACGAGCGTGATCCGGACATGCGTGCTTTTCTTGAACGCATCAGCCCATTAAATAATGTGGACAGGATAAATATCCCCCTGCTGGTGGTGCAGGGCAAAAACGACCCCATCGTACCCATGTCAGAGTCGGAACAGCTGGTAAATGCACTGCGCACACGCGACCAGACCGTCTGGTACATGAATGCCCTGAACGAGGGTCATGGTTATGAGAAAAAGGAAAACCGTGACCTTTATCAGCAGGTGTCGGTACTTTTCCTGCGCAAATACCTGCTGGGGGATTAGGCTGCCAAACCCCGGCTCAAAGACGG
Organism: Lysobacterales bacterium; assembly: GCA_014238945.1. Classification (GTDB taxonomy): domain Bacteria; phylum Pseudomonadota; class Gammaproteobacteria; order Xanthomonadales; family SZUA-36; genus SZUA-36. The sequence continues at coordinate 13,135 of JABAAB010000104.1, read as the reverse complement.
GGTGGTATGGCTGCTAGCCCTCTGCTTCGGCAGCCTTGGCAGCCTTGTAGGCGCGCACTGCCTCATTGAACATACCCGCAACCCGCTCTTCCATTTCCACAGAATAATTATGCGCATTGGTAATCGCCTGTCGGTTACCCTCCGACAGCTCGTCACTGAGTACTTCATTGCTGATACAGTTGCGATAGACTTCCATTTCCGTCTGGAACTGTTTGACCCCTTTTTGCGCATTGATCAGGTCATCGTATACCGGAACTTCCGGAATAGGCGCCGGTGCGGTGGGCAGATCACAATTCTGGGCACCCAGGGGTAAAATCACCCGGCTGCCGTCATCCATTTCATCCTGCGCCATGACCGGTGTTGAAACCAGCAACAGCAGACCTACAAATATCAACTTGTTCATTTTTACACCTGTTTCATCTAAATTTGATCACAATGACGTCACCAACCACCCACTGACGCCGCATCATACTTTCTCCGGTCAATATTCAGCTTTCCCAACCTGATGACCTATCATAAAACGCATAACGGTCAGTTTTCCATACCCATCGTCAATAAATATCACCGGTACAATGAACTCATCCCGCTTTCCGGGGGTATTCAATCACCTCTCCCATGCAGTCAAATGCCCTGAAATCCGAGGCGGCAGCCGGTGTAGATGGATAGTCGGTATCAAACAGGCTCCAGACCATCAAATCACATTTGTTTCCCTCTGAATCCAGTGCACGCTGCCGCAACGTGGCGTCATGAGTGAAGCCAAGCCGCTCCGGTATCAAGGCACTGGCCCGGTTTCTTGGGTCACACATGATTTCCACCCGCTCCACCTGCTCAATCTCGAATGCCATGCGGATCATGGAACAAGTCGTTTCCTGCGCATATCCCTTGCCGATTGAATTTTTGTCGGTCCAATACCCAATCTCGAATGCGCCTGGCCCTGCCCTGCCAAGCAGCATATTTTCACCAAGCAAATTCTCTTCGATTTCATCAAACACGGCAAAGCGAAAATTTTGCCCAAGGTCAAATGTCGCCCTATGACCCCTCAGCCATTCGGCCGTTTCATACAGACTCCGGGGCTCGTCCTTCATAAAGGGAATCCAGGGCCGCAAATGTTCATCATTGCGGTCCAGCGCAGCCCTCAGCATGGGCGCATCGGTCGGTGACCAGCATCTCATCACCAGGCGCCGGGATTCCAAACGGTAGGCAGTTGTTTTCAGTGGTTCGGCATCAGTCATCAGATCCAGCGCCTTACGGTAGATTTATAGTCCGTGTACTGCATACCAAAGGTGGTTTCGAGAAATCGTTCTTCACCAAGGACAAAATTATTTCGGATAATCATGAAAAATGCGGGGATGGGTAGTAAAGCACCAATGGCACCGGTTAACACGGCAACACCCAGCAGCATCATGATCATACCGGTATACATCGGGTTGCGTGTCACGCGATAAAAACCATCTGTAACCAGCATCGTTGCTTTGTCGAAGGGCACGATTCCGGTTCCTGCTTTCACAAAGGCACCAGAAGAAATGGCAGCCATGATAATTCCGAACAGGACAGGAACAATTCCCAGGTAGGCCAATGGTGGGTCTACGTACTGATAAATCGGGAAAAACCGCTGCATCAGCCAGATCAGAATCAATGCGGCAAACAGGTAAACAGGTGGGAGAATTTTGCGTTTCTTTTCCATCTATGACCAAAACATGACTAATTCCGGCTGTTGGGCCTGCTGCTCATGTAATCCATTTGCTGTGTTCCGCCTTATAGGCCAGCGCAACCAGGTGAAGCGCTATGATCAGCACCGCTATGATCATGATCGTATCACCCTCGTCCATGACTTTCGAAGCGGTACTGAAGATGAAAAAGTAAAACATGTGTACAATTACTCCGACCAGGGACAATTGCAAAAACAGTATGGCCATGGCCTTTCTCATCAGTAACAACAGACACCCCAACACACCGCCGAAAACCGCGATCGCGTGGGCTGCCGTCGCCCATTGCGGGATGGCCTGGTGTAACAACCTGTGTTCGTAAGGTAATGCCGCCACGTCGGCGGGACTCATGGTCACCTGCAGAACGAAAATCATCGCCCCGATCAGGTTCCAGACCAGTAGTATGAACACCATGATTCCAAATGAATTGGGTGCCTTGTTTATTTTTCTGCTTGGCATGGTTACCTCCCCTGAAAATAAAGATGTCTGAGAATGAGTATATACAGGATATTCACCCGGATGGACTGGAAAACCGAGGGATTTTTCTGGTCATAACTCCGAAGGTACCAAATATAAATCAAAAATATGCGAAAAACCCCCATACCGATTTGCTTGTTGCCACGCAAACGATATAAATAAATGTGACCAGGCCAAACAACCAGGCTGAAAGCCGGATGGATTTTGTACTTCCAAACCGCAAGGCAACCATCCCTGCTGCAATGTAGATCAGCAATGCAATTATTTTTGCCATCAACCAGGGATGCTGGACCGGGGAAAGCCGCCATTGGAACGCCAGCATGATCGCGCTGCCCAACAGCAGGGTGTCTATGATATGAGGGGCAATTTTTACCCAGCGCTGATGCAACAATTCCGATTCCCGCAACATCCAGATACCACGTATAAGAAAACCGGTAAAAGACAATACAACACAGGCGATATGAATGGTTTTGACTAGTCCCATATTCAGCTCTTCCAATCAGTTCTCATGTATCGGCCGCAACGATGAAAGCCGTTCAAGGACAGCAGCCGGCAACTGCTCCGATCTGCGGTAATATCTCTCAAATACTGCTACACCCGATGCCAGATTTACCCACGGTTGTTTTGATTCGGTATAGATATGCACATCAGGTGGCAGGACGTCGGGTTCATCCAGCGTACCAACACGGATAAAACTCAGTGCCTTACCTGCACCTGCATAATGACTCCACACGGCCACCTGGCAGGAGGGACAACGTACAATTTCCTGGCCATTGCCACTTTCTGATGGAGTCTCAACGCAAACCGGTTCACCGCAGATCAAGCTGACCTCATCCGACTCGATCATCGCGTTGAGTGCAAATGCAGCACCGGTCTCCCTCTGACACCAGCGACAATGGCAACAATGTACATACATGGGCCGGCGGGTCAGCCGGTAACGAACTGCACCACAGGTACAGCCACCCTCATAATGATTGGGTGCAGCGTTACTCATCATTGCAATGTAGCATAGTCAATGACCGCGTAGGCGGAATGATTCGTGCCGCTCAACGGGGTAAGTCCACAATCAAATGCTTGCCTTCGTTTCCATGCACCGAGTCGCTCGCTCTGATGGTTACCTGGTCAATTTCCGCGGGCATGCTTACGCTGTCCAAAGACCGTGTGAAGGGTTGTTCATTGACATGCGGGTGCGTCAGTTCCCGTACTGCGATGACGTTGCCGGATGAATCAATGATCTCCCAGCCGTTGGCATAGTGGTCCCAACCGGTATCGTCATGCTTTATCGTGACGGAAAAACTACAAGTCTCCCTGCCTTTGCAGGTTACATCGATGTCAATCACATCCGCATCTCCAGCCAGGACCGTCTGTCCGGTCATCATTAACATTGTGGTTGCCAGGATTGTGGTGGCATCAGGTTGAATTTTCATATGATCTTTCAATTTTGCAAATGTCCACGCGATAGGTTTTGTACCAGGTATCACGACCTTTTTTTTGAGCGCTCAAATGCTCGGGATCGTTTTTCCAGTTTTTGATATGGGTGATATCCGGCCAGTATGAAATCGCGATCTCCTTATTCCCTTCGGTGGTCGAGACAAAATCCACACAACCGTACTTTTGCATGGCGAGTTCACGCAAACGCCGGGCAGTGGTGAAATATTCTTCATCTGCTAGCGCCATGGTTGCTGTGAAAATTACTGAGTACACGAACGGTTAAGCTCCGGATTTCAACACGGGAATCATACTACGGGTCACAGAACCAAGGGACAGTTTTGCCTGCTGTGGTGGGAAAAAGTCACTAATCAGATTTCAGCCGCCGGTCAACATCCATTTACGCAAACGATTGGAATCACCGAATGGAGTGAGCTTGCCAAATGAATTCAACAATACAATGGATACAGGTTCGCCCTCGATATTGGCCATCATGACCAGGCAACGTCCGGCCTCGTTGATATAACCGGTCTTACTCAGGGCAATGTCCCAGGTCTTGTTTTTCAACAGGCGGTTGGTATTGCCGTAGACCAGCGGGCCACGTTTTGGATAGGGACGCACTTCAAGTCTGGTGTTGGTGCTGGCCTCGCGGATCAGCGCGTAGTCCTTGGCAGCCCTGAGCATCAGGGCCAGTTCGCTGGCCGTGGAAACGTTTCCCGTATGCAACCCGGCGGGGTCGGCAAACCGGCTTTTGACCATTCCGAGTTGCATTGCCTTTTCATTCATCCGGGACACAAATGATGCCATGCCACCGGGCCAGGTTCGGCCCAGTACCGTTGCCGCGCGGTTTTCAGAAGACATGATCGCCAGCAGGATCATCTCTCGGCGTGTCAATGTGGCCCCGTATTCCAGTCGCGAACCGGTTAACTGGACCAGGTCACGATCCTGTTTGGTAACGGTTAGCTTCTCTTCGAGGCCCACATCGGAATCAAGTATGACCATGGCGGTCATCAGCTTGGTAATGGAGGCGATCGGGCGCACGGTATCGACATCCTTGCCATAGATGATATGGCCATTGGCATCCATGACGATGGCCGAGGCGGAGCGCAGCCCGGGACTACCTTCGATGTAGGTGAAGTGGCTTGCCAGTGCCGGGGCGGTCTGGCCAAGCATAAAGATCACAATAACGGTTAACACCCTTACATGGGCAATCCGCATATATCCTCTCCGTTTTTCTGCCGTTTTAACGGTCTGATTGAATTAATTTTGCCCGAGTCGGAACCCGTTGACCAGCCCGGACACAGGCAGATGGTGTGTTCGAGGGTATGACGGTAGCCGGTGATTTACTCGGACAACAGGGTCATCGCCGATATTACTGTGGCCTCGATGCCGGATTTAATACTGGGTTCAGGTTCTATTTTGAAAAAGGGTGAATGGTGTGATGGCTGGCTGCCCAGCTCGTCCTCCGGTGTTCCGCCAACGGCAAAGTAAACACCTTTTACACCCAGGCCGGGCTGCACAAAATAGGCAAAGTCCTCGGCACCCATGCCTTCTCGTGGCAACTCGTAGAGATAATCATCCCCCATCTGCTTCCCGACTGCCGTCAGCAAACGGGTCGCCGTGGGTGTGTCGTTAATGGTGGGCGGTGTGGTCTCGACCGGTGAGCGGATCACTTCTGGCAGACGGTCTTCAGGCACACCGAGGGACTGGGCCACGCCCTTTGCAACCCGGTCGATACCGTCCAGAAGCTGGGTTCTGACCTCGTGGTCATCCGAACGTACGGTCAACTGCATTTCTACCCGGTTGCCGATGATGTTGTGCTTGGTGCCGCCGTGGATGGCCCCGACCGTTATTACCCCGGATGACAACGGCGCGATGGTACGGCTGACAACCGACTGCAGGCTGACGACAATCTGTGCTGCCACCAATACCGGGTCGACCCCCTGGTGCGGAGAAGCGCCATGAGTTCCGACACCGTGGACAATAACATCCACCGAGTCAGAGCTCGACGCTACCACATCCAGCGGAACAAAGACTTTTCCCGAAGGTCCATCTGCTTCCACGTGGAATGCCAGCGCATAGTCCGGTTTTGGAAACCGCTCATAAAGCCCATCCTCGAGCATAGCCCGTGCACCCGAAATGCGTTCCTCTGCCGGTTGACCAATCAACACGAGCGTACCGGACCAGTCATCACTGCGCTCCGCCATCTGTCTCGCAGTGCCGACCAGGGCCGTGATATGAACATCATGACCGCAGGCGTGCATCACCGGTTGTTCAATTCCGGCAGCGTCCACCTGGGTTGCCTCTGAAGCATAGTCCAGACCGGATTGTTCCTTTATCGGCAGACCATCCATATCTGCACGAATCATCACGGTAGGTCCGGGTCCGTTTTTCATCACGGCCACGATACCGGTACCACCAACGCCCTCTGTCACCTCGTAGCCAAATACCCTGATCTCCTCGGCCAGACGTGCGGCAGTCTTTGACTCCAGGTTGGAAAGTTCAGGGTTGCGGTGAAAGTGAAGGAACATCTCTTCCAGATTTTCCTCGTAATCCCTGGCTACAGATTCGCGCAGGTATTCCGCAGCCTGTGTTGAGGAAATCATGAATACAACACTTATGAACAGGCTAATGACTAAAGACTTCATCTAAGGCTCCTTGATGCTCAGGATCAGAATAGATTGGCAGAGACATCAAAGATACCGTGCTTAGGGTCTGTTTGCATCTCGCAGGAGGAGGCAGAGTCTATTCAGGAACTTCGGATAAGCTTCTTCAACGCGAGAGCAGCAGCGCTGAGCGGAGATACTTTTAAAGACGGCTTTGAAGGCTGGAGTGAACCAACCCAAGGGCTGGCCAAATGCAATGCTCAATAATTGTGAAGCAATGTCAAAACCGCATTGAACATCCTGCATCCGTTTTGTTATTTCATCCAGAAACCACATAGAATCAATAAATTGCCGATTCCCCATTAACCTGATCTATCTATTCCCGGGTTGTGAAACCCTGTCGGATGACATAGGCGCGAATTGCCTGGGCATCATCCTCGCTTAGGATTTTTCCGAACACCGGCATGCCTTTTTCCAGGTAGACGCCTTTGAGAACGATCTCATTCCAGATGCCGTGCGTTGCGGCGCTGGAATAACGAAGGTCGGGAAAAGACCCATTGCCAATCACGTCATAGCCGTGGCACCAGGAGCAACGATCAAGGTACAGCACCCTGCCACGCTCAAGCACTTCGGGTGATGCTGTGGTGTCAGCGATGTCCGGCACCAGGGGCTCAATGACCGATGCCGGTGGCAGGGATTTGCCACCGCCGAGCTTGTAAGTCAAAACACGGCCGATTGCTTGCTGTTCAGGATCAGGACCAGGGTCACCGGTGAAAAGGCCCAGACTGCCGCCCCAGCCACCCACCACCGCGACGTATTGCTGATTATCAACCTCGAAAGTCACGGGCGCTGCCTGTATGCCTGTTCCAGCCTGCGAAGACCACAGATGCTCCCCGTCGTCCGCGCGATAAGCCGCAAACTCGCCGCTGGCTTCACCCTGGAACAGGAGATTACCGCCAGTGGACAACAATCCCGCATTCCATCCGTTGCCACTATCGACACGAAAGACCTCTCTCTGATTCACAGGGTCCCAGGCGGAAACACGTGCGCTGACCGCCGGATGTTTGGCAATTTCTTCCGCCGGCACATTGGCCACTGTTTCCCAGTCAATCGCCGTGTTGAGATGGGTTTCGAAAAAAGTGAAGTCCTGTTGATTCGCGAAAACCTCTGACGCGCCAATGACGGGAATGTAAACCAGGCCAGTCTGCGGACTGAATGACATCGGGTGCCAGTTATGACCGCCCCAGGCACCCGGGAAAACGATGGTCTTTGCTTTCTCGTAACGCGCACCTGGCACCTCGACCGGCCGTCCGCTTTCGACATCGACGTGTGTTGCCCAATTCAACGCGATGTAGGGTTCTGCCGAAATCAACTCACCGGTTTCACGATCCACCACGTAGAAGAATCCATTCTTCGGCGCCTGCATCAGGACTTTACGAGACAACCCATCAATTTCGAGATCCGCAAGGATCATGTGCTGTGTAGCCGTGTAGTCCCAGGTCTCGCCCGGTGTCGTCTGGTAATGCCAAACGTATTCGCCATCGTCGGGATCAAGCGCGAGAATGGACGCCAGGTAGAGATTGTCGCCACCACCCGGACTTCGTATCTCCCGGTTCCATGGTGAGCCGTTGCCTACACCGACATAGAGCAAATCCAGTTCGGGGTCATATGCAAATGAATCCCATGCCGTACCGCCACCACCGAATTTCCACCACTCGCCGGTCCAGGTCTCCGCTGCCTTTTGCATGGCATCGGACTCAAAACCGTCAGCAGGGTTGCCGGGCACCGTGTGTGTGCGCCAGACCTGCTTACCGGTCTCTGCATCATAGGCGGTGACGTAACCACGTACCCCGTACTCTGCGCCACCGTTTCCAATGATTACTTTTCCCTTGATGACGCGTGGCGCACCCGTGATCGTGTATGGGGGGGTTCGGTCGATCGTGTCGGTCTTCCACGCAACGTCGCCGGTGGCCGCATCCAGCGCAACCAGGTAGCCGTCAAATGTTGCCACGTAAACCTTGTCATTCCACAAAGCTGCTCCCCGGTTGGGGACGTCGCAACACGCATATGCGCCCCAACTCCGGGGTGTATTGGGGTCGTACTTCCACAGCAGATCGCCCGTGACCGCATCCAGAGCATATACGACGCTCCATGCAGCGGTTACATACATCACCCCATCAGCGATCAGAGGTGTGGCTTCCATCGAACGATTTGTATCAATGTCGAAATACCAGGCAAGCCCCAGATCTGCAACGTTGTCTGCATTGATTTTTGCCAGCGGACTGTATCGTTGTTCATCATAGGTACGGCCATGTGCAAGCCAGTTACCCGGTTCATTGTCTGCATTGATGATTCTTTCAGCAGTTACCAAGTGAAAGGAACTGACGTCAGAGTCGGCTACGCTTTCAGCTTTTCTGAACTGCTCACTATTCCGATCGCAAGCGGCAAGGCCTGCGGTAAGTGCCAGCAACAGGAATGCCAGGGCGCGGAAGCTTGGGTGTTGTGACATGTCAATCCCCGATTGTGTTGGCGTGTAGAAGCATTGTTTTGTGGTCAGCACGCAGATGACATCAGAGCACGATACCCGACCGGATGGTATGAGTTGTACCGATCGGATTTATCTTACCTGCAGTTGATGCGTTCACCCCGAAGGTTGCTGACTACATCGGTCTCCGGCTGCCGCAATCCGAATATCACTTCTGTTCGCGCCTCGATGCTGGAGCGCAACGCATTACCGAGCCGCATTGCATCTGCTCCGGCCTGCCGACTGTATTCCGTCAGGTAGGCAATTGCCAGATCGTCTTTACCGGCGGCAAATAACACGAGGGCGGTCTCAACAACCTTGTCCTGCTCAGTGATAAGCCGGTTTTCGAAGGCGGTCAGTGCCTCAGTTACTTCCGGCAAAAACCTGTCGGGGTGTTCACAGGTGTAATACATGAGTCTCTTGAATGTTCGACCGGCAAACTCCGTTGCCTCCTGAATCTGCCAGTCCCGGCTGAGGAACCGTGTAGCCTCACCCTTGGTCAGGTAGCGATGCTTCCCGAATTGGGGCGCAATGGCCTGTGTGCCGATACGATAGGGAATAAATGGTGCGGTGACGGACCCTGTAGGTGCGACCCAAAGAATGTTCAATTCTGCACGGCCATTGTCAGTCAACCCGGCTACCTGGCCGTAACCGGTCGAATCGATCGAAATTCTCGGGTCTCTGACCGCGTTCATCATGTCGCGGAGGCTGACCGGTGCTGCGGCCCGCAACTCCCGTTCCATATCGCTGCGGGGGCTACGCTCCTCATCAATACCGTAGATTTTCGTCGCGTTGAAGGGCTCATTATCGCCCGGGTCATACCACCCCTGTGCGACAGCGAAGTTGATGAAATTTTCTGAACCCTGGTAGTCGTCATGGTTCCTGAAGTCCGGCGGGACTTCGTGAATGTAGCCGGGATAGGACATGCGCACATCATCGGGACCCAAACGTTCGGCTATCCACAATCCCTGGCCACCCGCGTAATTGATGAGCACCCAACCCTCATTTTCGTCTGCGAACATGTGCGAGTTTCCGCCATAGGTTGAATAACCGTACTCATCAATCAGGGCACCGATAATCTCCACGGCTTCACGTGCCGTACGTGCCCGCTCCATTGCTATTCTCGACAGGTCACTGTACTGCGGACCCCACTGTGGATTTGGTGTCATTGCGACCAGTTCGGGCCGCGATGGCGACCACACGTCACGCCCGGCAACATTGTTTTCGTTCAGACCACCATTCGTCAGCGGTGGCGGAAACCCCTCGTATTCCGAGTAGTTCATGGTCAGGTATCGATAAGTATGTCGAGCCTGGGTAATCTCGATGAAACTGCCCGGCATAAAGGCTTCTGTTGTAACACCCACGGTTATGGTGGTCCCTTTCGGGTGGTCTTTTGCTGCCACAACCTCCAGCCAATGACTGGAAACCTCATCGCCCGAACCACCGATCAGAACCGTACCATCAGCGGTGAGATTCTTACCCACGTAGATTGCATAGCTTGCAATCGCCTCAACACCCATAAAAAACGTTGCGGTGAAAATAAAAAATCTTGCGAATTTCATTGTGTAGCCTCGTGGATTGGGATCATGCAATGTACCGCGATCGTGCGCCCGGACTATGCAACACACAGAGTTCTCCACATATCATATACGGATTCATTCAAGATGATTTCATTTCCTGCGGGCAACTCACACGGCGGTGCCGTGACGTTCCAGTAAATCCTTCTCCATGGTTTTCAACATGGTCGAATCAATACGGTAAAAATAAATGGCGATAATTCCAGGCAGTGCAAATACTGCGGGAAAAATGCTGAACATAGTGCGAATACCCATCATGGCAGCATCAGTCTGTACTTCATTCGCTACAAATCCGAACCAGGCAAGGATAATTCCGGCAAGGTGGATAGGAAGTATAACCCACCCTTTTCGCAATTCTGGCAAGTATCCGAGACAGTAGACTGAGCCGAAATCGGATCTTGTCTGCTACTGAAACCGTCACGCAGGTGACTGGAAGTCTACGGATCACACCCCGCTGGCCGTAAACAACCCCATTACCGTAGCGCAGCCGATATCGGCCCCGGGCGCAACCGCCCCCCAACATCAAACCAGCTTGAGCAGTCCCTCTGCAGGCCCCGGCGGTGCGCGCGCTGCGCTGCCCTCCTGCTCATCACGCTGGCGCACATGCCCCAGGATCTTCGCGATCAGCAACGCATCCTCGATGCAGGCAATGACCCGCAATGTGCCGCCACAATCGGGACACGTCTCAATGTAGATGGCGAACACTCGCCTGAGGCGCTGCATCCATGACATGAATGCCGGGGTGTGGCACTGGTATCCGACCTATGGCGGCGGCAAGGAAGATTTCGACTTCAAATGGCTCGAATCGTTCAAAAACCTCGCCGACTTTGGCGCGGACTATGAGCGCTACGGCAACGGCGAAGGATTCAGAACCTATCAGGAATTACTCGGCGATCAGATCAGCTGCGATTCTTCTCGGGTGTACCTCGCGAAGAGCCGAAGATTCCTGCAGCTCAGGTAGTCAGCTAACCAGCGTGATAAGTCGCAGTGACGACGACTTGCAAGCACAACAGTTGGGCGGAAGCAAAACGCCTATAAGCTAACCTCATCCAGTGACCTTGAAATCAGTTTATTGGAATTCTGATGAACGCCGAACTCACCGGCGTAGGTTTGCCAATTGCCAATAGCAATCTCTACATTGCTAATGATTTCTTTTGCATTTTGTTTTTTCAGTTCTGCCTTTTTACCCAATTCAATAAGATGTGCACGGGTAATATCTTTGCCATGTCCCAGCACGGACGTTGAATGTTCACCGCCTGGCCCTGCACACCAGGTTAAATCATAAGCTGGCGCCAGTTTCCATGTACCATCACACTCCATGGTATAGCTGAATTGCCGTGCGTGATCATCACGATTATGAGAAAGTACATTAAAGATAGCGAGCAAAAACATGGCCTTGCACTCCCGCTGATCGCGGGTAACCGAACGCGTAAGTAAGATTAGGTCTTTGTAATCAAGCTGTGGAATACGAATGTCGGTGTAAAGCAAACCACTGGCTGAATGAACATGTACCCGCCTGTTTCCAATGCGATCAAAGCGTTTGGTAGCAAAATACCTTTGCCCATCTTTTCCATTTATCAGCCTTGTTTCCGGCATAACAACACCGGCCTTTCTTGCCATCGTGGCATATGCCATTTCAATCGCCGCAATGTCTTCAGGATCTCCACGCCCGGGAAACTTAACCAACCAGGCCTCGTACTCTGCTGGAATATAGTCACCGCCATGGATGGCATGGCCTTCATCATTGATTCCAATCAATGCTTTTGGACGCGCGCCGCCAGGGGAACCGCCAGCTTGCCCAAGGGCAGATAGAACCTCACCAACATTTCCTGCCAGTACAAGTCGGGCGTCCACGGCAAGCTGATCCAAATCTAATGCTCTGTCATCAGCATCCCATACATCAATTGCAGGCGCGTAACATAATGCACCGATACCACTTGCCCCGACACAGGCCAAACGGTCAAGGGGTGTCAGTGTCGCTGGTTCAATATCAAGTTGTCTGGCGCGTCGATCCACCAACTGCCTGCCCCAGCCATCTGGCAGGCTGTCATGGAATACTCCATGTAAGCCCTCAAAAACTCTAACATCATAAGGCTGTTTTAAGCCTGCACTGGTTTTGTAGTGAACGGGTGAGAGTTCAAGACCTGACTTTAGAAAAGCATCATCATATTCCAGATAGGCCGTTCTATCACGATAAGCCAGCCTGCCTACCGGCTGGATATTGTCTTCATCCCAGCGCAAGGAAACCTCAAGTGCTGTGCCAGGTGCTACTTTCATGTGATTGTTCCTCGTTTAGGTTTTGTCTTCACATCCAGTACTTCATCAAGGTTTGAGAACTTCTTTTCGAGTAACAGGTTTTCCAAGGCAGCTTCATCTCCCAAAGCAACCACTAAACGAATAAAGGAAACCAGGGCAATTTTTCCTGAACGCTCAAACTTTTTAAGCGTCCCAAATGAAACGCCACTACGGTTTGCAAGCCCCTCCTGTGTCAGGCGATGCGCTAAACGGCAGTTTTTTACACGCAAAGCCAATTCACGTGCGATGTCTTCAGAAGATAAAATAGAAAATGTCATTATAGTATCTGTTATATCCATTAATAAGCGTTAGCAGATATTATTATATCTGTTAAATATTAAAATACAAGAACTAAACACTACACAAACTGGTTCTTATTCGAGCGGATAGGAAGTATAAACCACCTTTTTCGGAATTCAGGCAAGTATCCGAGACAGCAAACTGAGCCGAAATCGGATCTTGCCTGCTACTGAAACCGCAATGGAGTTGCCTGGAAGTCCACTGAACGCATCCCGTTGGCCG
>JABAAB010000051.1 GCA_014238945.1 Lysobacterales bacterium | reverse complement strand
TTTCTAAATGCTTCGACCTGCAGTTTATTCAGAATAAGGCTGGATGCGATAAACATTCCTGTCAGCGAACCGATTGGGTTAAAGGCCTGTGCCAGATTTAAACGCCTCGTTGCAGTATCCGGGTGACCCATTGACAAAATGTAAGGGTTGGCTGTGACTTCCAGTAATGCGAGTCCACAGGTGAGCACACACAGTGCGGCCAGGAAAAAGTAAAACTGCTGATAAATACTTGCAGGAATAAACAGGGATGCACCAATCGCATATAAACCAAGCCCCAGTAATATTCCGGATTTGTAACTGTAGTTGCGAATGAATATCGCCGCTGGAATCGCCATGATTCCGTAACCGAGATAAAATGCAAACTGAACCATGCTGCTTTGGGTGTTGGAGATCAGAAAGATGTCCTTGAATGCCTTAACGAGCGGATTGGTTACGTCGTTGGCAAAGCCCCACAAAGGAAACAACATTGCGACCAATACAAATGGCAGCAACATGTCCCTGGTGAGGATTTTAGGTTTGTCAGTTGATTCTGTCGTCGTCATTTGCATTCTTCTCCATGATTCAAGATCTCAGTATCACTACTGCATGATCTGAGATTCGGCGCTTACGCCTTATTTCTCTTTCTTCTGCTTTCATTACTGAACCCTCCATAGTGATTCAAAATACATGAAGTGTCCAAAAGGGTTCTACATTCCTACAGTACAATACTGTTGCACATATACATCACAAGAGATTTCACAATTGAGCAACAAAATTACCAAGCTATCTGCGATGGATATCCGCTTCCCCACTTCGGAGAATCTGGACGGATCGGACGCAACCAATAAAGATCCGGATTACTCAGCCGCTTACGTCGTTATCGAAACAGAGCAAGGTAACACGGGCTATGGCCTGATATTTACCATCGGCCGCGGTAATGATATTTGCTGCACAGCCGTGGAGAGTATGCGCCACCTTGTAATCGGCGTTGACCTGGCCGACATCACGGCCAATATTGGTGACTTCTACAATAAATTGAAATCGGACAGTCAACTACGCTGGCTTGGCCCGGAAAAAGGTGTTATTCACATGGCCGCCGGTGGCGTTATGAACGCTATCTGGGACATGTGGGCACGGTCTGTTAAAAAGCCCGTCTGGCGACTGCTTACAGAAATGTCGCCTGAAGAATTTGTCAATTGCCTGGATTTTCGCTATATCGACGATGCATTGACACGCGACGAAGCTTTGGAAATTATTACAAAGAACCAGTCGACCAAGCAGCAAAGAATTCAATACCTGGAAGACCATGGTTATCCAGCCTACACAACCTCAGCCGGATGGTTGGGCTACAGCGATGAAAAACTTCAGCGCCTGTGTCGTGAAGCAGTGGGCGAAGGCTTTTCACATATAAAACTCAAAGTGGGCGAGAGCCTTGAGGATGATGTGCGACGCTGTAAGATCGCGCGAGAGTCCATCGGCGATGACGTAAAACTAATGGTAGACGCAAACCAGGCATGGGAAGTCGATCAGGCCATCGAATGGATGCAACATTTACAGCCATTTGACCCCTGGTTCATCGAAGAACCTACCAGTCCGGATGATATTTTTGGACACAAGAAAATTCGTGAAAATATTGGCCAGGTCAAAGTGGCCACCGGTGAACACTGTCAGAACCGAATACTGTTCAAGCAATTCATCGTCAATGATGCGATCGATATTGTTCAAATCGATGCCTGCCGATTGGGAGGATTGAACGAGATCCTGACCGTTTACATGCTGGCCGCCAAATTTGGCAAACTCGTCTGCCCGCATGCAGGTGGCGTTGGCTTGTGCGAATATGTACAGCACATGTCGATGATCGACTATGTCCAGATATCTGCTGACATTGGTGAGCGGGTTATTGAATATGTCGATCACCTTCACCAACACTTCGAGAATCCTTGCGAACTTCGTGATGGCGCTTACCAGGTGCCGGAGTCAGCGGGATTTAGTGTAGAAATGTTCGCGGATTCAATCGAACGCTTTCGCTTTCCGGACGGCATCGAATGGCGCGCACGAATTGATAAAAAGATCGCTTGATTAAACCTGGCCCTATGCATGAGTACCTTTCAAAAAAGTCAGATCGGCAATACTGAACTAACGATTGACGCACTCGGTTTCGGATGTGCTTCACTTGGTAATCTGTATCACTCTGTTTCAGACCAGCAGGCATCAGAAATCCTGAGCACCGCATGGGCGAAAGGCTTTCGATATTTCGATACCGCCCCCCATTATGGCCAGGGCCTGAGCGAGCGCCGGGTCGGTGACGCACTGCGCTCATCGGCTGGTGATGACTATGTATTATCAACCAAGGTCGGCCGCCTCTTGCATCCTGCAGGATACGCCGCTGAAAGACACGGTTTTGTCTCGCCCATGCCCTTCGACATTACCTATGATTACAGTTACGACGGTGTGATGCGATCCTATGAAGACAGCCTGCAGCGGCTGGGGCTGGACCGGATAGACATTTTGTTCATGCACGATATCGGAACCGTTACCCATGGCGACGACAACGATCACTTGTTTCGTATTGCGATGGACGGTGGCTACCGTGCCATGGATGAATTACGCCAAAGCGGTCAGGTCAGTGCAATCGGGCTTGGCGTTAATGAATATGAAGTATGCGAACAGGCCCTGGAGCATGGCGACTGGGATTGTTTCCTGCTGGCTGGTCGTTACACATTATTGGAACAAAAGGCACTGGATACCTTTCTTCCCAAGTGTGTCGATCGAAACTGTTCAATCATTATTGGTGGTGCGTATAACTCCGGTATTCTTGCCACTGGTGTGAATGGTAAAGGGCCATGGCACTACGATTATGGCCCCGCTCCTGAGGAAGTCGTCGCGAAAGTCGCATCGATTGAAAACCTTTGCGCTGAATTCGGCATTCCATTGGCGGCAGCTGCGCTGCAGTTTCCGTTAGCGCACCCGGCTGTTGCCTCGGTTATTCCGGGCATCGGCAATATTCGTCGCATTGATCAGTCTTTAATCCTGTTCGCAACCAAAATACCCAATGAATTTTGGGGCGCATTAGTGGATATAGGATTGATTCGCGATGATGCGCCCACCCCATTGTTGGTCGATAGAGCGAGCGGCTAATGCCAATACGCGTCGATGGTCATCAACATTTCTGGTCCCTCCAGCGTGACGACTATGGGTGGCTTACGCCAGAACTGCAGGTTCTGTACAAAGACTTCGTTCCAGAAGACTTATCACCTCTTTTGAATCAAGCGGGTATCGATAAAACCATATTGGTGCAAGCAGCCGCCAGTGTTGATGAGACCGAGTATTTATTAGGCATCGCTGAACGGCATCAGTTTGTTGCAGGCGTCGTCGGCTGGGTAGATATGGATTCAGTTCCGCAGGCAATTGAAGACCTGCACCGCCTGTCCCGACACCCAAAATTTGTCGGTGTTCGACCGATGATTCAGGATATCGAAGACCCATCATGGATCGACAGGCCTGGGCTCAGTGCAGTTTTCGACACACTGGTCGAGGAAAAGCTGTGTTTTGACGCTTTGGTCCGACCCCTGCACCTCCCCTACTTGCTTAATTGCCTGACTCGTCACCCGGAACTGGCTATTGTAATTGACCACGGTGCCAAACCTGATATTGCGTCAGGCGAATGGCAACCCTGGGCTGACAGCATCTCCACTATCGCGAATCAAACCTCGGCATACTGCAAAATATCCGGGCTGATTACCGAGGCTGCTGACTCACAGACCTACGACGACGTGATGCCATATGTCGAACATTTAATCAACGCATTTGGACCTGAGCGGCTGATTTGGGGCAGCGACTGGCCGGTCCTTAATCTCGCCGGTGATTACAACGGTTGGCATAACGCTACAACCGCAGGCATCAAATCGCTGAGGGAGCAGGATCGAGACAAAATCATGGGCGGCAATGCCATTGAATTCTACAGTCTAAGACTTTAAGGAAAACAGACAAGAAATGAATCGATTTGAGAACAAAACAGCATTGGTGACTGGCGGCGGTAGCGGAATAGGTAAAAGTATTTGCGTTCGTCTCGCCAACGAAGGTGCTCGTGTACTGGTATTCGACCTCAATCTGGAAGCGGCCGAATCAACAGTGAACGACATCCTAGAGTCGGGTGGTGATGCCTTGTCGCAGGTATGTGACATAGCAGAACATAACGGGGTAAACAAAATCGTCAGCGGCATCCTGGAAACGACAGACATCGATGTATTAGTGAACAATGCCGGCGTCGGTCATGTCGGCAACCTTGAAAATACCAGTGAAGCTGATTTTGATCGACTGCTTTCGGTCAACGTGAAGGGCGTCTACAACATGCTGTCGGCAGTGCTGCCCGCAATGAAAAAGCGTCGTAGTGGCGTGATTATGAATATTGCCTCGGTTGCTTCTTCAGTTGGCATTGCTGATCGATTCGCGTACTCAACGTCCAAAGGTGCCGTTCTGACAATGACCTACTCTGTTGCCAAGGACTACATTGACCACGGCATTCGTTGTAACTGCGTGTCGCCCGGGCGTGTTCACACACCGTTCGTCGACAACTATCTGAACGAAAATTACCCCGACAATCAGGATGAAATGTTCGACAAGCTTTCAAAAACACAGCCCATCGGTCGCATGGGAACCCCCGAAGAGGTCGCTGCCCTGGTCGCATACCTCTGCTCCGATGAAGCGGCGTTTGTGACGGGCTCGAATTTTCCGATCGATGGCGGCTTTGTCACTTTAAATAACTAATCTGGATTCAAAATGAAATTACTACGTTACGGCCCGTTGGGGAAAGAAAAACCCGGGCTACTGGACACTGAAGGAAGCATTCGCTGCCTGGCAGAACATGTTTCTGATATCGACGGACAGTCAATATCGGACGATGCACTGGCGACTTTGCGCCAACTGGATGTGAACAAGCTTCCTCGCGTCGACGACGATGTACGACTGGGTGCCTGTGTGGGCAATGTCGGAAAGTTCATATGCATCGGGCTCAACTACTCAGACCACGCGGCTGAATCAGGAATGCCGGTGCCTCCCGAACCGGAAGTGTTCACCAAGGCCACCAGTGCGATCTGTGGCCCGGACGACAACATCATTCAACCGCTAAATAGTGAGAAACTCGACTGGGAGGTCGAACTTGCGGTCGTCATTGGCAAACACACCTCCTATATTTCCGAGGAAGAAGCTGCCAGTCACATCGCGGGTTATTGTGTCTGCAATGACGTATCCGAGCGCCTGTTTCAACTCGAAAAAGGCACACAATGGGACAAGGGCAAAGGCTGCGATACCTTCGGGCCCATTGGCCCCTGGCTGGTGACATCTGATGACATCAGAAACCCTCTCGGCCTCGACATGTGGCTCGAAGTGAACGGTCATCGTTACCAGGACGGAAATACCCGGACCATGGTTTTCGGTCCGGCATTTATTGTCAGCTATTTGAGTCAGTTCATGAGCCTGCAGCCTGGTGATGTGATTTCTACCGGCACACCGCCTGGCGTCGGGCTTGGCCAAAAACCGCCGGTCTACCTTGCGGTTGGCGACAAGATAAAACTGGGGATCGACGGCCTGGGTGTACAAAGCCAGACGGTCGCAACGCTGAAAAGATGACGGCCAGGCACAATAAGTACCTGAATATTGACGACCTGCGCAATGCCGCTAATAGGCGGGCGCACCGCATGGTATTCGACTACATCGATGGTGGTGCCGATGATGAGATCACACTCGGGAGAAACACCTCTGCTTTCGGCGCTTACGACCTGTTGTTCAAAGTACTGACAGGTGTAAAAAATGTCGACATGTCAACGAACTTGCTTGGTGAGAAGATTGACATTCCTTTTTTCGCATCACCAGCCGCCGGCCACCGCCTGTTCCATACGCATGGCGAACGCGGAGTGGCGAAAGCTGCTGACCAGGCCGGGACAATTTTTTCGCTCTCCACCTTGTCGTCGGTTTCTATCGAGGAAATCGCCACGCTGACCACGGGTCCAAAGTGGTTCCAGTTATATGTGTGGAAAGACCGGGGTCTGGTCAAAGAGATGATGGATCGGGCACGCGAGGCCGGCTACAAGGCTCTAATTCTCACTGTTGACTTTCCAATTGCTGGAAATCGGGAGCGCGATCCCCGAAATGGCTTTTCGATTCCGCCGAAAGTTGGCATCAAGCAGGCCTGGCACGCGCTAAAGGCGCCCGCTTGGTCTTTGGATTACGTCATCCGTCCATCGGTTAAATACGCCAATCTCTCAAAAGAAACAGCAGCCGTATCGTTGCAGGACTTTGTTGCCGAACAGTTCGACGCCGGATTCAACTGGCGCGACGCTGAATGGCTACTCGGTGAGTGGAATGGGCCGGCAGTTATTAAAGGCGTAGTTCGTGCCGACGATGCCCGTCAGGCAGTCGATCTCGGCTTTAATGCCGTGATGGTATCCAATCACGGCGGTCGCCAACTGGATCGTTCAGCAGCACCCCTCGACGTACTTGAACCGATTGTCGACGCCGTTGGCGCGGACGCAGAGGTCATCCTGGACGGCGGTGTCCGCCGCGGCACCGATATTCTCATTGCGTTGGCGCTGGGCGCCAAAGCCGTTGGTTTCGCGCGCCCTTACCTTTACGGACTGGCGGCAGCTGGCGAGGCCGGCGCCTGCCGCGCGATGGAAATACTAACGAATGAATTGCGCCGAGATATGGTGTTGCTGGGTACAGACCGTGTGAGCGAAATCAATTGCTCGCATGTTAAGCGGCGATAAAGACCTTGCGCCAGTCTATCGGGCACCGTGATTAGAGTTCTCATCTAAACAATGTTAGAGATTAATAAAACGTCTCGGTATCCATCAAGCCCGACATGCGGCATGGCCACCCACCTGCCTGGAAAAGTACATCCCTGTACTTTGCCCTTCGGGTTCGCTGCGCAAGCGCAGTCTCATTCGAAATTCGCTCCCGGCGAGTTTGTCAAACCCAGTGCCGCTTCGCGTCACTCGAGTGTTCGAACCCTGTATCGTTGTCAGATACCAAAAAGGCCCCGCCTTTGGCGAAGCCTTTTTGTATATGGCGGAGAGAGAGGGATTCGAACCCTCGAAGGGCTTTTTACACCCTTACTCCCTTAGCAGGGGAGCGCCTTCAGCCACTCGGCCACCTCTCCGTTGTTCTAAGCCAGCACTGCGTTGATAGCTGGTCCTTTGCGCTCCCTATGGAAGCGCGTTACTCCGGGCATCCTGCCCTTCACCCCTTCGGGGCCGTCTGCGCTATGCTGCGACGTTCTAATTCGCTCCCGGCGAATTAGTCAGCCACTCGGCCACCTCTCCGTTGTCATGATTTTGTCCGGGGTTTCACATTGCAGAAAACCGGGATGCGGAAGCATACCGGTTCATGGTATCCGGGTAAAGAGTTAAACCGAACTACTTGTTACCCTGGATCTCCTTGGACTCCTCGCGCTCTTTAAGTATGCGCTGGAATATTTCTTCGCGGTGCACCTGGACTTCCGGAGGAGCATCAATGCCGATGCGGATCTGGTTGCCCTTAACACCCAGTACAGTGATAATCACATTCTCACCGATAACGAGTTTTTCCCCTACCCGTCTTGTTAATATCAGCATGAGTACCTTCCCTTGGCGCCAGGCATTCCTTTTGCCTGATCCCTGTTTTTTTGTTCTAAATTTGTACTCTCAAAGACACACAGTGCCCTTGTAAGTTTCAGATCTGATCAGCTACCCAGACCGACACGGAGGATAGTGCATCATCCAATAGTTCAGGACGATTACCTCCTGCCTGGGCAAAATCCGGGCGACCTCCGCCTTTGCCACCAACCTGACCTGCAACAAAGTTTACCAGATTTCCCGCTTTTATCCGAGCCATCAGGTCTTTAGTGACACCGGCAGCGATTCTGATCTTCTCCCCATCTACGCTGGATAACACCACAACAGCGCTACCGAGACGGTCCTTCAAGTGATCGACACTGCTCCTGAGAGCACTTGCATCGGCATCTTCTATACGTGCGCACAGGACCTTTATTCCATTGACATTCACGGCATTATCAAGCAGACCGTCACTGCCGGAACTGGCCAGGCTGGATTTCAGCACGGTGTTGTCCTTTTCCAACTTATGGTTGCGTTTCAGGACCTGCTCCAGTCGCTGGGCAACAGCATCCGGTGCCACGTGCAGTGTCTGTGCCACCGCTTGCAATTGTCTTTCCATGGCCTGTACATGGTCTACGGCGGCCTTGCCCACCACCGCCATGATCCGCCGTACACCGGAACCGATGGCAGACTCGGATACGATTTTGAATTGCCCGATCTCACCAACCCGCGCCACATGGGTCCCGCCACAAAGTTCAGTTGAAAGATCACCAAAATGCAGCACACGAACCCGGTCGCCATATTTCTCACCGAACAAGGCCATGGCCCCGGTCTTTAGAGCATCATCAAAACTCATGACCTCCGATACCGAGGGTGGATTGACACGGATTGCATCATTGACGTGACGTTCAATTTGTTGCAATTCATCCGTACTGAGTTGCTTAGGGTGGGAGAAGTCAAAACGCAGGTAATCCGGGGCAACCAGTGAACCTTTCTGCTCAACGTGTGTGCCAAGAATATCCTGCAGTGCACGATGCATCAGGTGGGTGCCGGAATGGTGGATTACGATAGCCTGCCGTCTCTCGGCGTCAACCTTCGCGGATACTCGCTGGCCCGGCTTGAGTTGGCCACTCGCCAGGCGTCCAATATGGCCAAAGAAGGTACCACCGAGTTTGATTGTATCTTCAACTTCAAAACGGACGCCGTTGGTGCTGATTGCGCCCGTATCCCCAACCTGGCCACCTGACTCGGCGTAGAAGGGTGTCTTGTCCAGCACCAATATTGCTCCTTCACCTTCAGACAGTTGATCCACGGGTTTTCCGTCAATCAAAATGCCAGCGACCATCGCATCATCGGTAGAAAGCTCGTCATATCCGGTAAACCGGGTGGCGGGAAATGACTTGACGGCGTCGGCAGAGATACTGTCCTTGTGCTGAAAACTACCCGCCTCACGTCCCCGTGCACGTTGTTTTTCCATTTCGATATCGAAGCCACCGGTGTCTACCCGCAGACCATTTTCCCGGGCAATATCCTGCGTCAGATCCAATGGAAACCCGTAGGTATCATAAAGTGTGAACGCAGTTTCACCATCAATTTCGCCTTGTTCAGACCGGGCTCTGTCGATCACCTTTTGCAGCAATCCCATACCTTTGTCGAGGGTCCGTGCAAAACGCTGTTCTTCTTCTTCCAGCGTGGCCGTTATGTGCGCTTGTTGTTGCTCCAATGACGGGTAAGCTGTGCCCATCTGTTCGACCAGCGAGGCGGTCATCTGTCCAAAAAACAGCTTACTCTGGCCCAGTTTAAAACCGTGTCTGATTGCACGTCTGATTATTCGTCTTAATACATAACCACGGCCTTCATTTGAAGGCAACACACCGTCTGAAACCAGGAAGGCACAGGCCCGAATATGGTCTGCAATGACATTCAGGGATTTGTTGTTTTTATCGGTGGTTTGGGTCAGTTGGGCCGCAGCATCTATCAACGCCCGGAACAGGTCAGTATCGTAGTTGCTGTGTACACCTTGCAGCACCGCTGCAATTCTTTCCAGTCCCATGCCGGTATCAACGCAGGGTTTGGGTAAAGGACTGAGTTCGCCGTCTGACGAACGGTCAAACTGCATGAACACCAGGTTCCAGATTTCCACATACCGGTCACCATCCTGATCTTCAGATCCCGGCAAACCTCCTGTATGGACCGGGCCGTGGTCATAAAATATTTCCGTACACGGTCCACAGGGTCCGGTATCTCCCATGGCCCAGAAATTGTCGCTTTCAAACTCGGCGCCCCCGGGCTTGTCACCGATACGAATGATTCTCTCATCCTCAAGTCCGATGATGTTTTTCCAGATCCCGGCAGCTTCATCATCGGTGTGGTAAACGGTCACCCACAATCGGTCCGGGTCCAGTCCATATTCATCGGTCAACAGCTTCCAGGCAAAACCGATGGCATTTTCCTTAAAGTAGTCGCCAAAACTGAAATTACCCAGCATTTCAAAAAATGTGTGGTGACGAGCGGTATAACCCACCTGGTCGAGGTCATTGTGCTTGCCACCGGCACGCACACATTTCTGCGATGTGGTGGCACGTCGATTTGTACGCTGCTCCGCACCGAGAAAAACATCCTTGAACTGGACCATACCAGCGTTGGTAAACAGCAGGGTCGGATCATCGGCAGGGACCAGCGAACTCGAAGCAACCACTTCGTGCTGGTTTGCGGCAAAAAAATCCAGGAACGCCTGGCGAATTTCAGCTGTTGTTTTCAAGTTGTGCGCCTTCAGGGACTCGACCGGTGTTATATGGGGGCGTTTTGACCAGTTTACAGAAACACGGGGCGTGAAGGAATCAGTCCGGTGATTCGGGTTTCAAACTATCGAGAGCGACGTTTGCCTGTTCGTGGGTGAAGCCCCGGTTCACCAGGCTGCGATAGATCTTACCCTTGAGTTTGAAATCCAATTCACCCCGTTGACGTTTTGCCGCCCATTGACTGGCCGTTTCGAACCATTTTTGATCATCGGCGGGCAGGTACTGACCGATCACGGAATCCGCGATGCCACGACTGCGGAGTTCACCCTTGATTTTCAATGGACCAAAAAGCAAACGTATCCGCATGCGGACATACATTTCGGTGTAGCGGTGGTCGGACAAAAGGTCCTCTTCAACCAGTGCCGAGACCAAGGTATCGACCATCCCGGATTCAGCACCCCGACCAAGAAGTTTGCGTCGTAGTTCTTCAACACCGTATTCACGGTGCCCGAGAAAACGCAGCGCACTGTCGCGCAGTTCCTGTTCACTTAAATCGGGCGCAAACTTACCACGCATACTGCATCCGGTTTAGTGTAGATGCTTCAATGCAGTCCAGGCCCGAAGATCTCGATCCGAATCAGCCTGCAACAGTCTCGTCACTACTTTCAGCTTCAGGTAACAACCTGGAGCGCAGAGTAGTTTCGATCTCAGTTGCCATTTCGGGGTGTTCTGAGAGGAATTTGCGTGCGTTTTCCTTACCCTGACCAATGCGGTCACTGCCGTAGCTGTACCAGGCACCCGCTTTCTCTACCAGCCCGTTGGCGACACCAAGATCAATCAACTCACCCAGCTTGGAAATGCCCTTGCCATAAAGAATTTCAAACTCGGCCATCTTGAAGGGCGGTGCCATCTTGTTCTTGACCACCTTGACCCGGGTCTGGTTACCTATGACCTCATCAGCTTTCTTGATTGCACCAATGCGGCGGATATCAAGACGGACCGAGGAATAAAATTTCAGTGCGTTGCCACCGGTGGTCGTCTCCGGGCTACCGAACATGACACCAATCTTCATACGGATCTGGTTGATGAATATCACCATGCAGTTGGAGCGTTTGATATTGGCGGTGAGTTTGCGTAGTGCCTGTGACATCAGTCGGGCCTGCAGACCCACGTGCCGGTCACCCATCTCGCCTTCGATTTCGGCCTTGGGTGTCAGCGCTGCAACGGAATCCACAACGACTATGGCCACCGCACCGGAGCGCACCAGCATATCGGTGATTTCCAACGCCTGTTCGCCCGTGTCTGGCTGTGAAACCAGCAGATCCTCAACATTCACACCGAGATTCTCCGCGTACTGTGGGTCCAGCGCATGCTCGGCATCCACAAAGGCGGCGGTACCACCGGCCTTTTGAGCTTCCGCAATCACCTGCAGGGTCAGCGTGGTCTTACCACTGGCCTCGGGTCCGTAAATTTCCACGACCCTTCCCCGGGGTAATCCACCGATACCCAGCGCAACATCCAGGGCCAGGGACCCTGAAGAAACAACATCCACGTTACCTATCGAGCTACCATCACCCATACGCATGATGGCACCTTTACCGAACTGTTTTTCAATCTGTGACAAGGCTGCTGTAAGCGCCCGTTTTCTGTTGTCGTCCACTGGTTCCTCTCCTGTTATCGGATCCGCAATCGGATCTGCATTTTGACCGGTGACCCGGTCTGTCAATGACTATTGATTTGCGCTGCTTCGCAGCATTATGACACAGTGCCTGCGCTGGCTTCAGCCCTGTTTGTGTCCCCGGGTAATCTTCCTACAATCATCGGCGATAATCTGCTCAAATGACGTCCACGGCCATAGTGTGCAACAGCTCATTCTCAAATCGCGATAATGCTGGCAGATACCCTGATGCGACCCTTTCTGTTGCTTCAGGTACTTTTTTCCAACTGCTTCAGAATTCCCTGCAGCGCATGCAGGACCGTCTGTTGACGTACGTCGTTACGGTCACCGGAGAACACCTTGCTGTCACAAGTCGCGGGGCCTTCCCCGAAACACCAGCCAAAATGGACCAGGCCGACCGGTTTACCAGGCATGCCCCCGCCGGGACCGGCAATACCTGTTGCTGCAACCGTAACCGCCACACCGGACCGTTCCCTGGCGCCCTCGGCCATCTGGCCGGCAATTTCATCACTGACCGCTCCATGTTTCACCAGATCGGCATGCGATACGCCCAACAGGTCTTCCTTGGCCCGGTAGCTGTAGGCGATCAGACCGCGATCGAACCAGGCCGAACTGCCTTCGATATCTGTGCAGCATTTTGCAATCCACCCACCGGTGCAGGATTCCGCGGTGGCCATACGCCAGTTTCGGGCAGTCAATTGCTCTGCAACGCGTTTCAGCAAACCATCAATGTCCATTCCAAATTCTTTCACAGATCCTGCTCACTTTCGAACGTTGTAATAAACTTTGAACGGTACGATATAGTCACCCGCAGATTCCTACGGTACACTTTCCGTGATGTCATCTCCAGCCATTTCCAAGCAAGTTTCCCATACACCGCTAATGCGGCAGTATCTGCGTATTAAAGCAGAATATCCAGACACACTACTGCTGTTCCGAATGGGTGATTTCTACGAGGTCTTCTATGAGGATGCGCGCCGTGCCGCGAAGTTGATGGACATTACCCTGACCAGTCGGGGTGAATCGGGGGGAGCACCCATACCGATGGCGGGGATTCCCTATCATGCGCTTGATGGATATCTGGTGAAACTGCTGCGCAAGGGTGAATCGGCGGCCATCTGCGAGCAGGTCAGCGAAGCCAAGGCCGGAAAGGGACTGGTGGAGCGAAAAGTCGTGCGCATTGTGACCCCGGGTACAGTCACCGACGAAGCCCTGTTGTCCGGTCATCGGGACAACCTGCTGGCCGCCGTCTCGCGACTGGGTCAATCCTGGGCACTGGCCTGGATGGATTTGTCCTGTGGACGGTTCCTGGTCCGGGCACTGAGCACCCGGGTTGATCTGGAGACCCAACTGGAGCGTTTAACACCCACCGAACTGCTGGTTCCGGAAGATGCGGACTGGGCGGACAGTCTGGGCACTCAAGGCGGGCTGAGGAAACGTGCTCCATGGCACTTTGAACAACAGTCATCACAGCGCTTATTGACGGAACAATTCGCCACCCGGGACCTGAGTGGCTTTGGCATCGAGGATGAACCTGCGGCCATATCAGCCGCGGGCGCATTGCTGCAATATGCACAGGAGACACAACGCACCGCCCTGCCCCATCTGCGTGCCATCCAGGTGGAAAACCCAAGCAGCGATTTGCATCTCGACGCCGCCACACGACGTAATCTTGAACTCCTGCATCACCCAGAGGGCCGCAGCGAACATACCCTCGCCGGTATCATGGATACCACCGTTACGCCGATGGGTGGCCGATTGCTGCGCCGATGGATCGCTGAACCCATTCGCGACCGGGGCCGTCTGCAAGCAAGACACCGCAGTATTGGTGCATTGTTGGAAACCCGCCTGTACGATGAATTGAGGGAACTGTTCCGCCGAGTGGGTGATATCGAGCGTATCCTGGTCAGGGTGGCGCTGGGTTCTGCCCGTCCCCGTGACCTGACCACCCTACGCCAGGCTCTGGCTATGCTGCCCGATATAAAGAAGTGCCTGACCACGTCAAAACGCGAGACACTGACACGTTGTGGAGACACGATTGAATGTCACCCCGGACTGCTGGAATTACTGGCTTCTGCCCTGGTCGATGAGCCCCCGGTCCTGATCCGCAACGGCGGAGTGATCGCAGATGATTATGACCAGGAACTGGACGAACTTCGCAACCTGTCAGAAAATGCCAATGATTTCCTGTTGGAGTATGAGCAGAGACAACGGGAGGAATCTGGAATAGCCGGTCTGAAGGTCGGTTATAACCGGGTGCACGGTTACTTTATTGAAATCACCCATGCGCACCAGGACAAGGTTCCCCTGCATTACAAACGGCGCCAGACACTCAAGGCGGCTGAACGCTATATCACCGAGGAACTCAAGGCCTTCGAGGACCAGGTGTTGTCCAGTCGCGAACGCGCGCTTGCCAGGGAACAGTTCTGCTATGAGCAACTGGTCAAGAGTTTACAGGCAGACCTGGAACCACTGCAGGCCATTGCCACCGCTATCGCCCGGCTGGATGTGCTGTGTGCTTTCTCCGAACGTGCCTTGACACTGGATTTCTGTTGTCCAGAACTCAGCGGTGAGTCTGGAATAAATATCCGGGACGGTCGTCATCCGGTCATTGAACACGTTCAGGACGAAGCATTTACACCCAACAACAGCCAGCTTGATCCGCAACGCAGAATGCTGATCATTACCGGACCGAATATGGGTGGCAAATCGACCTATATGCGCCAGACGGCCCTGATCTGTCTGCTGGCTTATTCAGGTAGCTGGGTACCTGCCACAAAGGCGGTGATCGGTCCACTGGACAGGATTTTTACCCGTATTGGTGCCGGTGACGATCTCAGCAGGGGACGTTCCACCTTCATGGTGGAAATGACAGAAACCGCCAACATCCTGCACAGCGCCAGTCAACACTCACTGATTCTGATGGACGAAATCGGTCGTGGAACCAGCACCTATGATGGTCTGGCACTGGCCTGGGCCGTCGCTGAATACCTCGCTCGCCAGGTCAGGGCTTACACATTGTTCGCCACCCACTATTTCGAACTGACCCATCTCCCTGAGCAACTGGAAGGGGTCCACAATGTGCACTTGAAAGCGGTCGAGCACGGCGAGCGTATCGTTTTCCTGCACGCGGTCAACGAGGGGCCGGCCAGCCAGAGTTACGGCCTGCAGGTCGCCGCGCTTGCCGGTATTCCCTCCAATGTATTGCGCCAGGCCCGTTTCCAATTGTCCAAACTGGAACAGGGTGACAAAGACAATCCCCAACTGGGACTGTTTACCACCTATGCAGAACCGGAGCCTGAGATGGAACCGGATAACCCTGTAGCTGACAAACTCGAAGAAATTGATCCCGATGAACTGACCCCAAGAGCAGCCCTGGACCTGATCTACAAACTCAAGGCGCTGAGTGACCGCTGATCCCGGGTATAGGAGATTCCCGCTTTCGCGGGAATGACGTTGGTTACGCGGGAATGATGCTGGATACGCGGGAATGACGCTGGTTACGCTGGAATGACGTTGGTTACTCTGGAATGATGTAGCTTATTCAAACCCGCTCTTGAAGCGTACCAGCTTCCGTCTCTGGCGTTTGTCCGGACGACGCTGACGGTCCTGGCGCTGCTGAAATTCCAATTTGCGCAGTTCAATCAATTTTTCACGTTGCAGACGATTCTCTTCTGATTCCTCATACAGGGTCCGGGCAACGCTGGCAGGACCACGACGGGTTGAGAGTCCGCTCACGGTGATGGTGTACAACTCTTCGCCACGCTGAATCCGAAGCTCGTCACCTGTGTTGAGCGATCGGCCGGGCTTGGCACGGTTTCCATTCAAATGAACTTTGCCGCCGGCAACCGCGTCACGGGCGTAAGACCGGGTTTTGAAGAACCGGGCGGCCCACAGCCACTTGTCCAGCCTGACAGGTGTGTTCATAGCTGAAGTGTAAACCCGTTCACCGGCTGTTACATCATCGATTGATGGTTTAAAGAAGCCCGCCGAAGAGTTTTCGGCGGGACAGGTTCAAAATCCTTGTATCCAGAACTCAGGCGGCAGACAGCATCAGGCGGTTCATTCGCTGGACAAAACCAGCAGGGTCCTCAAGCTGACCCCCTTCGGCCAGTACCGCCTGCTCGAACAACAGGGCTGCCCAGTCCTTGAACTGGTCCTCGGCTTCTATTTCTGAGACCTGCTGGAGCAGTTGATGATCCAGATTGACCTCCAGCACGGGTTTGCTATCCGGCATGGCCTGACCGGCCTGCTCCAGCATACGGCGCATGTGCAGCGCCATTTCCTGCTCGCTCAATACCAGGCACGATGCAGACTCGGTCAGACGCTGACTGGCACGAACTTCGGTTACTTCATCAGCCAGGGCATCGGATAAGCGCTTGAGCAACGGATCCTTTTCCGCATCTTTTTCCTTTTCGGTATCCTTGTTGTCGTCATCGGCACCCAAATCCACGTCACCCTTGGCGATGGAGCGTAATTTTTTGCCATCAAATTCGGTAAAGTACCCCATGACCCATTCGTCGATGCGGTCAGACATCAGCAGGACTTCAATGCCTTTTTTGCGGAAGATTTCCAGGTGCGGTGAGCTCTCCGCCGCCTTGCGGTTTTCCGCAGTCACATACCAGATGACTTCCTGATCTTCCGGCATCCGGGACACATAGTCATCCAGACTGACACGTTGTTCGGCGCTGGTCTCGGCGGTAGTGCTGAAACGCAGTAACTTCGCAATGCGTTCACTATTTCCGGTGTCCTCGGCCAGGCCCTCCTTAAGAACATTGCCGAATTCATCCCAGAAAGTGTTGAATTTCTCAACATCCTTGTTGGCCAGCCTGTGTATCAGGTCCAGACTGCGTTTGACCACCGCCGACCGAATCTTCTTGACCAGTGTGTTTTCCTGCAGCAACTCTCGTGATACGTTCAAGGGCAGATCATCCGAGTCCACCACACCCCGTACAAACCTCAGGTAATGGGGAAGCAGTTGTTCGGCCGCATCCATGATGAAAACCCGCTTGACGTACAGACGCAAACCATGCCGCTCATCGCGTTGCATCATCATGTCCATGGGTGCACGGGATGGGATATACAGCAGTGAAGTGTAGTTCTGACTGCCCTCTACCCGGTTGTGTGCCCAGCTCAACGGATCTTCAAAATCATGGCTGACATGTTTGTAGAACGACTGGTAATCCTCACCACTGATCTCGGTTTTTGGCAGGGTCCAAAGGGCCGATGCCTGGTTCACCGCCTCCCATTCGACTGCTGTCTCAGCGTCCTTGTCGTCGTCATCCGATGGTTCCGCCTGTTTGATCATGCAGATCGGAAAACCAATGTGGTCCGAGTATTTCTGGATCAGCGAACGCACTTTCCAGGAGGTGAGAAATTCGCTGGCGTCTTCACGTAAATGCAATGTAACCTCGGTACCGTGTGAAGGCAGTACGATCTGTGAAATGGTGTACTCACCACTGCCATCCGACTGCCATTGCACGCCATCGCTCTCCCCGCTGCCTGCCGGACGGGATCTCAGTGTGACCTCATCGGCGACGATAAATGAAGAATAGAAACCAACCCCGAACTGGCCAATCAGGTTGGCATCAGGATTCTGGTCACCGGACATGCTCTCAAGAAACTTACGTGTACCTGATCTGGCGATTGTGCCGATGTTTTCAATCACTTCGTCCTTGTTCATGCCAATACCGTTATCACGCACAATGATATGGCCCGCGTCTTCATCCACTTCGATTTCAATTTTCAGTTCCGGATTTGAACCCAGCAGTTTTTCGTCCTGCAAGGCTTCAAAGCGCAACTTGTCACAGGCGTCGGATGCATTGGAGACCAGTTCACGCAGGAATATTTCACGGTTGGAATACAGGGAATGGATCATCAGGTTCAGTACTTCACGTACTTCGGCCTGGAATTCATGTTTCTCGGTTTTTATCGCTTCGGTCATGGTGTTATCCGCAATTTAAAAGACTAATGCACAAATTAGGGTCTGACGGATAACTTTCAAGGATACGCGGCCTCAATATACCTTTATTGTGTCTTTCTGGAGAGAACAATCAGCTCACCGATATTGAGCGGCTGAATACAATTGAAAATCATCTATCCCTTAAATATTATTTTCTGATTTATAATCATACTATTACATGATACATTTAATGTGACTATTGACATTATAATCAGGTTCAAACAGACTTGGTTCCGATAATGTGATAATTCGGCTTAAACCAGCTAGAATAGATTCAAACAGGGAGACCAAGGATCGGTCTTTAGATCAGGGACTCATACAGGGAGAGGACTAATACACCTGCGCGTCCCGAGCCACTGACGAAGGTAATGGAATGCCATCGTCGTGCCGCGTGAACGGGAGATTTACATGACACCGACCAGAAAGTTTTTTCTGCCTACCCTGCTACTCGCCACCATTCTGGGTATTTCCTCGGCTATCGCCGGAGCTATCCCTGTTCCGAATTCAGATACCTGCCCCGCTGAAACCAGTGGCGGTAAGATCCTCAGTTGTACCTCACAGGACATTGAGATTGCCGAGGTATCGGCAAAAGAAGGGGTTGAAAACCCGACAGAGTGCCTGGTCGGATCTCAAGTTAACCTGTTTCTCGAGGTTCTGATGAGTACCAATGCTAATTCTGGCAGCCCCAACGTCGGTGTCTGGTTCGCACAGGATGCAGAGAATTTACTGATTCCCTCCGAACAGCCAGGTGGCGCTGCTTCCTGTTTGTCCTCACCATTACCTTTTCCGATTGATGCGGAATCGGGGCAGTTCCCTAATCTGGTAGATGATTATGACGATCCAACGGGCACGGACTTCTGTGGTGATGTAGCTGCTCAATCGAAGGGTGAGCAATTCAGGACCAATTTTGGCGAAGTCGCGGTCGATTGCGATGGTGCCGTGGGCGGTGCCGAGATCGACGCCATCGTTTCCTGGCACGAGAAGAAACATCCTGTTTGTGATGACCCCACCGATGAAAACGGCTATGGCGGTTTCAACACTTCTAAATGCAATTTGAGCACCACGTTTTTTGATCTCGATGTGTTCGGCAAACTGACCATCGTCAAGCTGGCCAGCGATGCTGGGGAACTCGAATTCGGATTCGACAGCAGCAATGCGGTCAGTGTCGAAGACCTGGAAACACTGATCACGCAATTTTATCTGGGTGATGGCGACTCCCAGGATCTGGCCGCCCTTCTGGGAACGACCGTCACGGTCACTGAATCCGAACTTCCGGAACTGTGGGGCCTGGCCAGCATTAGCTGCGTCAACAATGATCCCCGTGCCGATGGCGTTCCGATCACCTTCAACCGCGATGGCAATACGCTGACCATCACCTTGACCGAAGGTAACCTCGCAAGCAACCCGGAGCCGGGCGCCGAGGATTATGGCCAGTCCGACGTCACCTGCTTCTTCAGGAACACCCGTGGCGGATCAATTACCATTTCCAAGAACACGGTTCCTGATGGATCCCAGGCTTTCCAGTTCAGTTCCTCTCAACTGGGTGCGTTCACACTGGACGATGATGGCAACGACGAACCCTATCCTTCGCAGATAAGTTTTGATGAACTCGTAGACGGCAGTTTCCAGATTTCCGAGTCCCAGGTGGGTGGATTCGACCTCACCGATATCAGCTGTGAGATTGGAGGACAAAGCACCCTGGTATACACGCCCAGTGAAAACAGTTCCTATACAGCCGGCGACACCGGTATCGATATCGGTATGACACAGAGTGACAACGTGAGTTGCGTATTTACCAACACACAACGTGGCGGCATCATCGTTGCCAAGCAAACGGACCCCGACGGTGATCCGTTGCTGTTCACGTTTAGCGGTTCCGCAGCGGGCATGATCGGTGACGGTCAAACCATTGAGGTCCTCGACCTGATGCCGGGAGCCTATACCTCCGAGGAAACGGTCCCGACAGGCTGGGACCTGGTCAGCATCGTCTGCGATGACAACAATTCCGGTGCCAACAAGTCCAACCCGGCGCAGGCCGACTTCAACGTTGAGCCCGGAGAAGTCGTGACCTGTACCTTCCTGAATGTGAAACAGGGCAGCATCATCGTCGAAAAGGAAGCCAACGGCGACGATGGGTTGTTTAACTTCTCACGCAGTTGGGGTGAAGACTTCGACATTACCACTTCTGGTGGTAGTGAATCCCGCACATTTGATAATCTGCCCGCTTCAGACGAGGTGGCCCAGGATACCTATTCCGTGGCGGAGATTAACCGGCCGGATCGATGGGACTACGATGGTGTGTCCTGCGGTGAGGAAGATGCCAACGCCATTGATCTTGATCCAGGTGAAACCGTGACTTGCACCTTTACCAATACCAAGTGGGCCAGTCTCAAGATTGTCAAGCTTTCCCTGGGACTGGATGACCGATTCTGCTTCGATATTACATGGCCGGGAATAGGTCTGTTGGGAAATGACGAGAATTGCCTGACAACAGTACAGGGCAGAGCGGAGGAGTTCGAGGATGATATTGAGTTTGGTGACTATAGTTTTGTAGAAATACCGGACGAAACCGGGTTCTGGACTCTGCTCAGCGCAAGTTGCACTAATGGAGACACACCGGATGACCTGACCATTGGTGCGGGCGACGACGTGACCTGTACATTCATTAACGGTATTCCGAACCCGATACCCACACTGTCCCAGATCACCATGATGTTGCTGATATTGCTGATATTGGCCGGTGGTCTTTACCAGCGAAGATTAGCGTCAAGGGAACGTTGACCGGTCCGACATCCAGCTAATAGGTAGTACAACAAGGCCCGGCTTTTGCCGGGCCTTTTTTGTGTGCTGTTTTTGACCGGGATTTTGCCAGACTTAGGATCCAGGTAAAAACAGACAGAACGGGGTGATTCAAAATGGATGTGCAGGCAGCAGCAATATCAATTCAAAGCAGCAATTTCATCGTGGTTGTCGTAAGCATGGACCTGGTGACAAATTCAGGTGAGGGCAATATGGCGATCGATTCCATGCAACCCAAATTTGGTGGTGCACCGGTTGTGCTGATGGCGCAACGTGATGATGGCTCGCCTGTCTATTTTGGTGATGCAAACCTGGTCAAAGACCTGCAGGAGATACCAGTCGATGAAATGCCCTGGAAAGTCTATTCGATCTGACCCGCCTCGGTATGTCAGCCTGTTGTGAATTAATTGTGGGAGGAACGCTCTAGCTGATTTATCGGGGCGGAAGAAATATCAGAATCTTCTGGTTCGATACAACGCAAACCAATCAATTATTAGCCCAGCAGGAATTCAATATCTTCCCGGATCTCTGAGATAGGTGGAAAGAGAGAAGCAAATTTGCAACTGTCAGTCCAGATGGACTCCAGAACCGTTAGCACGTCCCAGCTGGCCAGGGCCTGTCACTCAGATCTGTCCACTCAATGGGTGAAGCACAATCAGGAATTTCGTCCCAGGGTTTGGACTGTTTGTCGTCGCCCGGTCTTGTCATGGGTTTGATGAAACCCAATTTTTACCCGGACGCGCAGTTCGGGAGTGCAGGTCTGCCGGTTAGCCCAGCTTTTCCTTGATCCTTGCGGCCTTGCCTTCCAAACCACGCAGGTAGTACAACTTGGCACGGCGTACATCGCCACGGCGTTTGACCTTGACGGAATCTATCAACGGGCTATGCGTTTGGAAAACGCGCTCGACCCCTGTTCCGTGTGATATTTTACGCACCGTGAAGGCTGAGTTCAGACCACGGTTCTTGATGGCAATGACTACACCCTCAAAGGCCTGCAGACGCTCACGATTGCCTTCCTTGACCTTGACATTGACGATGACGGTATCACCGGGATTGAATTCGGGCAGCTCACGGGTGATCTGCTCTGCGTTGATTTGCTCAATGATATTGTTCATCGTACTGTCCTTTCCATAAAAAGCCGTATTCGGGCTTTCTTTCAATTTTCCAATTCCTGGCGAAATTCCTTCAACAGATCTTTCGCCTCATCATCCAGTTCCCTGTTTTCCAACAGGTCTGGTCGTCGTTGCCAGGTCCGCCCCAGCGCCTGTTTGCGTCGCCAGCGACGTATCGCTTCATGGTCACCCGACAGCAGTATTTCTGGAACCGTCCCCTGCTCCGTTTTTGCAGGCCGGGTGTAATGCGGATGATCCAATAAGCCATCCACGAACGAATCCTGCTTCGCTGACTGTTCATCACCCAGCACCCCCGGTATCAACCGGGCTACTGCGTCGATTATAACGGCAGCAGCCAGTTCCCCGCCGCTGATAACATAATCACCAATTGACCATTCTTCATCAATTTCAGACCCCAACAGTCGTTCATCAATACCCTCGTAACGCCCGCAGACCAGGATCAATCCTCCTCTGCTGGCCAGTTCATCTATTCCGGCCTGTTCCAACGGCCTACCCTGTGGACTCATCAGGCTGACCGAAGCCTGGTCCCCGGGAATACTCTGCGCCCGGTTCTGCCTTACCTGGCGAATGGCCGAGCCCAGTGGCTCAACACCCATTACCATTCCCGGGCCACCACCATATGGGCGGTCATCCACCGAGCGGTGATGGTCGGTAGTGAAATCACGTGGATTCCAGGTTTTTAACTCAACCCGTCCATCGCTTATCGCACGTCCCGTAACACCCAGCGCGGTTAATTCATTCATGGCATCGGGAAACAGGGTAATCACGTCTATGCGCATGGTGTTTTCCGTTACCACGACTGGCTAGAAATCAGGGTCCCAGTCGACCTCCATTAAGCCCGCCGAAAAATCCACACGGATTACGTATTGTCCCTGTACAAAAGGCACCAGGTGTTCTCTTTCACCACGGATAACCAATACATCATTGGCACCCGTTTCCATTAATCGATCCACCCGTCCCAGCACCACGCCATCGCGGGTGTGGACTTCCAGACCCTCAAGATCGGTCCAGTAGTATTCATCGGTTTCCACCGGTGGAAGCTGTTCGCGTTTTACAGAGATCTTCTGCCCAACCAACTTCATGGCCTGTTCCCGGTCCGGTACCCTGGGCAATAAAGCCACCAGTCCTTTACCCTGCCGGCGTCCTTCGACGATGTTGACCGGACTCTGGTCTACACCCAGCAACCATGGTTGGTACTGAAGTATTTTGTCCATGGGCCGGGTCCAGGAATGCACCTTTACCCAGCCCTTGAGACCGTGAACTGCAGATATATAACCCAGTTCCACCCGTTTGCTTTGCACGCTACTCACACGTACCCCGCGGCATCAGCCAATAGTCTTCAGGAAGCACTGCTCCGGGCCTGTGAAAGCAGGTTGGCCACCCGTTCACTGACCTGTGCTCCCACACCGGTCCAGTAATCTGCCCGTTCGAGATCCACCCGCAGGCGTTCTTCCTGGCCTTTTGCCAGCGGGTTGAAAAACCCGATTTTTTCAATACGACGTCCATCACGCTTGTTACGGCTGTCAGCCACAACAATGTGATAGAAAGGTCGTTTTTTGGCGCCGCCTCGCGACAGTCGAATCTTTACCATTCCTATTAGCCTTTTTAATTTGCGTGTACCAGGCTGATTTTTTTCGACCGGATACCGAGCGAAAACACAGCACCAATTAAAACCGGACACGCGCACACAGCCGCTGTACCGACTCCACTAAACCGCGCATTTTAACCGTATTTGTACCAAAAGAAAACAGTAGTTTGCGCTTTTTTTCCGGTTGCAGCAGACGCCTGGTTAAAATTGACGTCCTGTAACCAATAATCATGTTAATTCAACAATTATTGTTTATGCTCAACTGAACCGACTCCAGATACTCGCAGAGTGCTTCATATTCCCCATGCTCCAGGTTACGAGGGCGTCATGAGTTTCCCGCTTTCGCGGGAGTGACAATATTTTTCCCGATCATCCCGGCAATCACGATGGTCATTTTTGACGACCAGCCGTAAAGCCAAGTTAGCTAACCGGTATTCTCCTGCAACCGGCAACATAAAAAAGCCCGGTTAGCCCGGGCTTTTTATACGCTTGTTGGCACGAAATTGATTCAGTCGTTTTCGCCAACCTCTTTCATGGACAGTCTAACGCGACCCTGTTTGTCCACTTCGAGCACTTTGACCTTCACCATCTGTCCCTCGGACACGACATCGGTAACGTTTTCCACACGCGTGTCGGACAGTTGAGAGATGTGTACCAGACCATCACGTCCGGGTGTCAGCGAAACAAAGGCACCGAAATTCATGATCTTCATGACCTTTCCTTCGAAGATCTGACCAGGTTCGATATCAGCGGTAATCTGCTCGATCCGCTTGCGCGCATCATCACCGGCTTCCTTGTTGACAGAACCGATTGTGATCGTACCGTCATCGGCAATATCAATGGTTGCACCGGTTTCCTCGGTGATTCCGCGAATGGTCACACCACCCTTACCGATAACATCCCGAATCTTGTCCGGGTGGATCTTAATGGTGACCAGGCGCGGTGCAAACTCGGACATTTCGCCACGGGGTTCACTGATAACCTTGTTCATTTCATCCAGGATGAAATTACGGCCATCGTGTGCCTGTGACAGGGCGATCCTCATGATCTCCTCATTGATGCCTTCAATTTTGATATCCATTTGCAACGCGGTTATACCTTCCGCGGTACCAGCCACCTTGAAATCCATGTCGCCGAGATGATCTTCGTCACCGAGGATATCGCTGAGCACTGCAAACCGGTCACCTTCCTTGATCAAACCCATCGCAATACCTGCCACAGGTGCCTTGACCGGAACACCGGCATCCATCAGCGCCAGCGAGGTACCACATACTGAGGCCATTGAACTTGAACCGTTGGATTCAGTAATCTCGGACACCACACGTATCACGTAGGGAAAATCTTCAATACCCGGCAAAACAGCCGTCACACCGCGGCGTGCCAGACGGCCATGGCCGATTTCACGACGTTTGGGACCACCGGCAAAACCGGTCTCGCCCACGCAGAACAGCGGAAAGTTGTAATGCAACATGAACGGGTCTTTGTACTCACCATTGACCGCATCGATGATTTGCGAATCCCGGGTAGTACCAAGCGTAGTGGTAACAATCGCCTGGGTTTCTCCACGGGTAAAAAGAGCAGAGCCATGGGTGCGTGGCAAGATACCGGGTTTGACCGTTATCGGCCGCACAGTGGTCAGATCACGCCCGTCAATACGCGGGTTGCCTGACAGGATGTGGTCGCGAACCAGGAACTTTTCGAGTTTGCCGAAGGCTCCTTTAACATCACCCTTTGATGGCGCGCTCTCGTCTTCGTCATCACACAGTGAATCGACGACGGAATCCTTGAGCTCACCCACGGCAGCCTGACGATCCATTTTATCAGCGATGGCATATGCAGCGACAAGGCCATCCTTTGCAGCTGATTCAACCTTTGCTTTAAGATCTGAATCTTCTGCGTCTGCTTCCCATCCCCAATGACTTACACCGGCTTCGGCAACCAATTCGTTGATCGCGCTTACCACGGTCTGCAAGGCTTCATGACCAAAGGTCACTGCACCCAGCATAATATCTTCGGACAACAGGTCAGCTTCTGATTCAACCATCAACACGGCCTTTTCGGTGCCCGCGACCACCAGCTCCAGTTTTGAATCTTCCAACTGGGTACTGGTCGGGTTCAACACGTACTCGCCGTCGATATAACCAACCTTGGACGCCCCGATGGGACCACTGAAGGGCATACCGGAGAGTGCCAGTGCAGCAGATGTTCCGATCAATGCCGGAATATCACCATCTACTTCGGGATTGGAGGAAATCAGGTTGGCGGTCACCTGGACTTCGTTTAAGAAACCCTTGGGAAACAGCGGACGAATCGGTCGGTCGATCAGCCTGCAGGTCAGTACTTCCTTCTCAGTAGGACGACCCTCGCGTTTGAAGAAACCACCTGGAATGCGACCTGCCGCGTAGAATTTTTCCTGGTAGTTTACCGTTAACGGGAAGAAAGATTGACCGGGTTTGGCTTCCTTACGTCCCACCACGGCCACCATAACGATCGTGTCGGCCATCGTAACCATGACGGTGGCGCTTGCCTGGCGGGCAATCTCACCGGTTTCCAGGGTGACGGTATGCTCGCCGAATTGAAATGACTTTGTCAGTTTTTGCACGTTAATTTTCCTGCTTTATTGTGAAGGGCCACCTGGCCCTCTGGTGCCTGCAATCAGGCAATACTTTAGTTTACGGTCAAACCCTGCCGGAACGTTCGTTTCGCCAGAATTTGTCCAATTTCTTGTGACAAAAAGATTAACGACGCAGACCGAGTCGGCCGATCAGCTCGCGATAGCGCTTGACTTCCTTTTTCTTCAGGTAGTCCAGCAGACTGCGACGCTGATTGACCAGTCGCAGTAAACCGCGACGGGAATGATGGTCGTGTTTGTGGGTCTTGAAATGTTCTGTCAGGTGTTGAATCCGTGAAGTCAGCAAAGCCACCTGGACCTCGGGAGATCCGGTGTCATTATCTGAACGCTTGAATTCTTCAACTATCTTGCTTTTTGTCTCTGCATTAATAGACATGGTTCCTTCTCCATGAATAGAGCCCCAGTTTTTCATTTAAGCCCGTAATCTGATGATCAGATGGGTGTTTGATGAGAGCTGGCAGCCCCGGTTTTTCGGTAGCCGGGTATTCTAACCGCCACCCCGGTTATGAACAAGCTTTACTTGTGTGAGATTGCTGTAGTTGCCATAGTTGGACGAGGGTCTTGAATGGTTGTAATACGCTCTGCGGGCGGATGGAGGTCCCGGGTTCCGCTACTCGCGGCCCCGGGATGACGAGAGGGTTCCGGCCCCGGGATGACGCTGCCATCTCCTTAGCGGATATCGAATACCTTCAAAGGGCGTAATTCATTGTCATTAGCTATCTGGGCCAAACCCAACAGCTGGCCACCGGCTGAGTAGACCCTGACTTTTTCGCCCTGCGTCACTTCACCTTTTAAAGAAAACCGGTTGCCATGCATAAACCTGCCCCGTTGGACTTCGTCCAGTTCAACCTCGGGCCAGCCAACCAGCCCCGCATCTGCCGGAAGAAGGTAATCCGCCAATTCCCCTTCCTCCCTGGCGACTTGCAATTGCTCGAGGGTGACCATCTTGTGATTTTCAAATGGTTCAACAAAATTTCGCCTCAGTTCAATCAGGTGTGCACAATTGTTCAGTGCCTTTGCAATATCTTCAGCCAGTGTGCGTATGTAGGTACCCTTTGAACACTGCACATCAAAAATCAACAGTGGTGACTGCCAGGCAACCAGGTCCAGTTGGTGAATGGTCACCTGACGTGGAGCACGCTCAATTTGTACACCGGCTCTCGCCCACTGGTAGAGGGGCTTGCCCTGGTGTTTCAATGCAGAATACATGGGTGGTACCTGTTCTATCTCACCCATGAACCGGGCCAGGGTCTGGTCCAGGGTTTGCTGGTCCAGATGCGGAACCGAACATGACTGGCTGATTTCCCCCTCGATGTCCCCGGTGCTGGTGGCTTCACCAAAACACGCAGTTGCCCGGTATTGTTTGCCGGCCTCCAGCATGAACGATGCTGTTTTGCTGGCATCTCCAAGGCACACGGGCAGCATACCGGTAGCGAACGGGTCCAGGCTGCCGGTATGACCAGCCTTGCGCGCCTGGAATATTCCCCTGGTTCTTTGCAGAGCACGGTTGGAAGACAGACCGACAGGTTTGTCCAGCAGGACGATTCCGTGAATATTTAACCCGCGATTGCGGCGACTCATTGTGGCTATCCTTAATGGGGATCTTTTTTCAGCCCGGATTCTTCGCTTTCGGCCAAAGTATCCTCAACACCAGCCTTGTCGGCATCCAGCGCATCTGCAATCAATTTGTCGATGTGGCTGCCCTGCTCCACTGAGTCGTCGTGCAGGAAATGAAGTTCCGGCACCTGTCGCAAACGCAGTTCTTTACCCAATCGTCGACGCAAAAATGATGCTGCACGGCTTAGAGCTGCCAGGGTATCAACGGCCTTGTCGGTATCAAAAACCGTAATGAACACCTTAGCGTGAGACAGGTCACGTGAGACTTCAACATCGGAAACACTGATGAATCCTACCTTGGGATCCTTTATCTCCAGTTGAATCAGCCTGGCAATATCGCGCCGCAGCTGACCGGCAACGCGTTCACATCTTTGGAAATCCCTGGGTGGCATTAATCCAGCGTCCTTGCCACCTCGAAACGTTCAAAACACTCGATCTGGTCGCCAGGTTTGACATCGTTGTACATTTTGACACCAATACCGCATTCGGTACCCGACTGAACTTCGGTGACGTCGTCCTTGAAACGTCTCAATGACTCAAGTTCACCCTCAAATATCACCACGTTGTCACGCAACACCCTGATCGGGTTGGATCGTTTCACATGCCCTTCCACCACCAGACAGCCAGCGATGGCTCCCAGCTTGGAAGAGCGGAATACATCCTTGACCTGCGCCAGACCCACGATGTTTTCCCTGGTCTCCATACCCAGCATGCCGGTAATGGCCGCCTTGACCTCGTCAATGGCATCATAAATGACACTGTAATAACGAAGATCCAGTTCATTTTCCTGGATGGCCTTACGAGCTGAGTTATCGGCTCTCACATTAAAGCCAATAATGACAGCTCCGGAGGCGTGTGCCAGCGATGCGTCGGAACCAGTGATCGCACCGACACCTGAAGCCACGATGTTGACTTTGATTTCATCGTTGCTGAGCTTGATCAGCGAGTCTTTCAATGCTTCGACACTGCCCTGAACATCGGCCCTGATCAGCAAATTGACTGACTGTTGCTCTCCCTTGCCCATATTATCAAACAGGTTTTGAAGATTGGCTGCCTGTTGTTGGGCCAGACGGGTTTCACGTTGCCTGTGTTCACGTTGACTGGCAGCGTCACGGGCCTTTCTTTCATTGGCCACAACCAGCATTTCTTCACCTGCAAAGGGTACGCCGGACAAGCCCAGAATCACTGCCGGCATAGAAGGCCCTGCGCTATCTACTGATTTGCCACTTTCATCAAACATCGCCCGGACCCGACCAAATTCTTTACCGGCCAGTACCATTTCTCCCTTCTTGAGTGTGCCGTCCTGCACCAATACGGTGGCAATTGGTCCACGACCCTTGTCAAGACTGGATTCTATGACCATGCCGCGAGCCTGACGCTCCGGAGATGCGGAAAGCTCAAGTAACTCGGCCTGCAACGAAATTCCTTCGAGCAGGTTGTCGATACCTTCGCCGGTCTTTGCGGACACCGGCACAAATAATTCTTCACCTCCCCAATCTTCCGGAATCACCTCTTCCTTGGCGAGTTCGGACTTGACCCGCTCAAGATCGGCATCGGGTATGTCAATCTTGTTGACCGCAACGATCAAAGGGACTTCCGCCGCTCTCGCGTGCTGAATTGCTTCCTTTGTCTGTGGCATGACACCATCGTCGGCAGCAACTACCAGTACCACTATGTCCGTGGCTTTCGCACCACGCGCCCGCATGGCGGTAAACGCGGCATGACCCGGGGTATCCAGGAAAGTAATCACGCCACCCGGTGTGGTCACATGGTAGGCACCGATGTGCTGGGTGATTCCACCCGCCTCTCCATCGGCGACTTTCGAATTGCGAATATAGTCCAGCAAAGAAGTTTTACCATGATCAACATGCCCCATCACGGTGACCACAGGAGGACGGACCTCGGTTTCATGATCTTCCGGCGATACAGGCTGTTGCAATTCCTGTTCGATATTTTTCTCTTCCGCGGCACTGGCTGTATGCCCCATCTCTTCGACCACGAGGATGGCGGTATCCTGGTCCAGAGGTTGGTTGATCGTTACCATCATGCCCATGTTCATCAAAACCTTGATGACTTCACCGGCCTTGATAGCAAGCAATTTGGCCAGGTCAGCCACCGTAATGGCGTCCGGGATAGACACATCGCGGGCCATCGGCTCAGTGGGTTTTGAAAACCCGTGTTCAGTTGGTCGTGAAGAGGTACTGACCCGCCTGGTAGGCTTACGCCTGCGCGCCGATGCACCAGCTGCCACACGTAACTCTGCACGCCCATAGCGGGTTGCCGGTTTAGCCCGTGCTTTTTTACGCTTGCGTTGCTCCTCAGCGAGCTTACGGGCACGCTCCTCTTCCTTCTTACGCTCATTTTCTTCAATAATACGCCGTGCAGCCTCCACCTGTGCTTTTTCCTCGGCTTCCCGACGAGATTGCTCTTCCTGTGCCTGGCGTGCCTGTTCTTCAGCGGCTATACGGGCCGTTTCTTCCGCTTCAATGCGTTGCTTCTCGGCAGCCTGCTCACGTTCCTCTACCTCTTTCTCCCGACGTTCCTTTGCTTCCTGCAGGGCCTGCTGTACTTTCTCCCGTTCGGGGTCATTGCGCTCAGCTTCCTGCAGGGCTTCTCGTTTGACGTAGGTGCGACTTTTGCGGAATTCCACGCTTACGGTTTTTGTTGACGCTCTTGGACCACTACCCTGGATCCGCAATTCACTGAGCGACTTGCGTTTGAGGGTGACTTTCCTTGGTGCCGTTGCATCACTCTCGGACTTTCCATGAGCGGATCTCAAGTGTGCAAGCAATTTTTTCTTGTCGTCATTGGATACGGCATCCTCAGCTGAGGCGACCTTAATTCCGGCATTACCCATCTGTGCGCTCAGCTTATCAACACTGACACCGAGGACTTCTGCCAATTGTGAAACGGTAACTTTAGACATTATTCTGCTCCTTGAAGGATCTGCCTGTTTGCCCTATTAATCCTGGTCCTCTTCAAACCAGGGAGCGCGGGCCGTCA
Organism: Lysobacterales bacterium; assembly: GCA_014238945.1. GTDB lineage: Bacteria > Pseudomonadota > Gammaproteobacteria > Xanthomonadales > SZUA-36 > SZUA-36. The sequence goes on along the minus strand of JABAAB010000051.1, from coordinate 134,378 downwards.
TGATCAACTCTGCTGCGGCTTCTTTGCTCATGTCATCCACCTCCAGTAACTCGTCTACTGAAAGCTCGGCCAGATCCTCCTGTGTACGGCTGCCCGCTTCCGCTAATCTATATGCCAGGCGCTCGGTCATCCCGTCCAGATTGAGTAGATCGGCGGCAGGACTATTATCATCGAGGACTTCTTCAGCAGCGATCAATTGCGTCAACAGAGCATCGCGTGCACGGCGACGTAATTCAGTGACCATCTCTTCATCGAACTCTTCAATTTCCAACAACTCGGAATCCGGCACATAGGCCACTTCCTCAATATTGCTGAAACCCTCCTGAACAAGGATGTTGGCGACACCTTCGTCGACATCCAGACGTTCCATGAAAACCGCCAATACCTTGCCGGCCTCTTTTTCGCTTTTCGAGTCGGCGTCTTCAACGGTTAATACATTCAGCTCCCATCCGGTAAGGTCACTTGCAAGCCGGACATTCTGACCGCCCCGGCCAATGGCCTGGGACAGGTTGGATTCTTCTACGGCGATGTCCATCATGCGGCGCTCTTCGTCCACCACGATCGAGGCAACTTCTGCAGGTGCCATGGCATTGATAACAAACTGTGCCGGGTTATCATCCCAAAGAATGATGTCGATACGCTCACCCGCCAACTCATTCGAAACAGCCTGGACACGGGAACCACGCATACCCACACAGGCACCGATCGGATCGGTACGCGGGTCGTTGGACTTGACGGCAATTTTTGCCCTGCGCCCGGGATCACGGGCACCACCCTTGATGGTAATCAGTTCCTGGCCTATCTCAGGTACTTCCAATTCGAACAACGCGATCAAGAATTCCTTGATGGTCCGACTGGCAAACAGTTGGGGACCACGCATTTCCGGTCTGATTTCATACAGGAATGCACGCAAACGGTCACCGGGACGTACGGATTCTCCCTGGATCATCTGGCGCTGGGCCAGGTACGCTTCCGCATTACCCCCCAGGTCAAGATAGACATTGCCACGTTCAATACGTTTGACTATGCCATTGATCAGCTCTCCTTCCCGGTCTTTGTACGCATCTACAACCTGTTCTCTTTCAGCCTCTCTCACACGTTGTACAATCACCTGCTTGGCTGTCTGGGCGGCTATACGTCCAAATTCAACATTCTCCATGGGCTCCTCAATGAAAGCACCCACTTCAATTTCCGGATTGATCGCCAGCGCATCCTTGTGCAGGATCTGATGCTCTTCTGACTCCATCTCTGCGTCGTCTTCGAGCACTTCCCAGCACCGATAAGTGTCATATTCACCGCTCTCACGATCAATACTTACCCGCGCCGCTATTTCATCGTTGTGACGTTTTGCAGTTGCCGAAGCAAGTGCTGCTTCAAGCGCCTCAAATATGATGCCCTTGCCAACACCTTTCTCATTGGAAACTGCATCTACAACCAGAAGAATTTCTTTGCTCATCTGTTTTTAACTCCGTGCCGGGGCTCACCCCTCATCATCGTTGTTTCGTCTTTTGGCCGGCCAGTATTTCCTGGTAATCCGGCACCAGTCTTGCTTTTGCAATATTGCCTATTTCAAGAACGACTTCCTCGCCGTCCTGTTCCATTCTCAGAACCCCATCGTCTGCACCAAGGATCTGACCCGAATATTTGCGTCGGCCGTCCATGGGTGCATACAGGTTCACACGTGCATTCCGGCCTGTGAACTCCCTGAAATGTTGTGTATTGAATAACGGCCTGTCCAGACCTGGAGAGGATATCTCCAGGTTGTAATGACCCCTTATCGGGTCTTTCACATCCAGTAGTGCAGCGGTCTCCCGACTGACACGTTCACAGTCCTCAATACCGATACCTGTTTCACAGTCTATGTAGACCCGCAGAACCGAATGTTTCGGGTTGTTGTTGTATTCCAGGCCGACAAATTCATAACCCAGGTCTTCAACCAGTGGCTGCAACAACTCATTCAGTTTCTGATCGCTCAAATGCCTACTCCGTCTTCCCTTACCCACGCCGGATCAAATCAACCAGACACAAAAAAAGGGCACAAATGCCCCGTGCGATAAGCTCCGATATTTCGAAACTTACCCGATCACACCCCGAGGGGTGGATGCGACAGCATTACTTCATTGCATCATCCAATCGTCGCCCAGGACCGCCGGCAACCTGCCGGTAAACAAAAAAGGGCCCTGCCGGACCCTTGAAAAATATTTGGTAGCGGGGGCAGGATTCGAACCTGCGACCTTCGGGTTATGAGCCCGACGAGCTGCCAGACTGCTCCACCCCGCATCAGCAAGGAGGGCATGATAATGATTCGATGCCTGAATTACAAGACCAATTTGTCTGGACACTTCAATAGCCGGGGAAAAAACCCGGGTCATTGATGAAATATGTCAATAAATTCATGGCAATTTGAGCTAGATACCGAAACTCGCCATGCAAATCGTGATCAATGAACTGGAAAATATACCGAGACCGATAATCATCAGGCCATTCATGGTCAGGGCTGCACCAAAGTCCACTGGTGCTGTCATATCGATCTCGATTTCAGGATCGTCAAAATACATGTACTTGATAACCCTCAGATAGTAGAAAGCACCGATCACGGCGAACACCACGGCCGTAACGGCCAGCCACATCATTCCCGCATCAATGACTGCCTTTAACACCATCAGCTTGGCAAAGAAACCGACCATGGGCGGCACTCCGGCCATGGAAAACATCACAAGGCCCATGATGGCCGCATAATAAGGGTTACGCTGATTGAGTCCCTTGAAGTCTTCCAGATTTTCGGCTTCCTCACCGCGTGAACTCAGGAGAATAATCATTCCGAATGCAGCCACAGACATGATGCCGTATACGATCACGTAATACATCGAGGCACCAAAGCCAAAAGCGGAATTCGGTATCAAGCCAAGAAACACAAATCCCATGTGCGATATGGTCGAATAAGCCAGCATGCGCTTGATGTTGCTTTGCATAATGGCCGCCAGGTTACCGACGATGATGGACAGCACGGCCATGCTGGCCAGCATCCCCTGCCAATGGATATGCAGGTCACCCAGACCGCTGTTCAAAAACCTGTAGGCCATTGCAAATGCCGCCAGTTTCGGAATGGAAGATATCAACAGGGTCACCGCCGCGGGTGCACCCTCGTATACATCCGGGATCCACATATGAAAAGGCACAGCACCAAATTTGAATGCGATACCAACCACCACGAATACCAGGCCGAATACCAGCAAAACATCGTTGGAACCCACGGAGTCGAGGGCCCGCGCTATGTCCACCAGATTCAGACTGCCGGTGGCGCCATAGATCATTGACATACCGTAGAGCAGCATCCCCGACGCCATTGAACCCAGCACAAAGTACTTCATGGCCGACTCTGAGCCACGCGAGGAATTACGATCGAATGCCACCAGCGCGTAAATCGACAGGGAAATCAATTCCAGGCCCAGATATATCATCAGCATGCTGTTGGCGGAAATCAGCAGCATGATACCCAACAGGGCGAACAGGCTCAGCGTGTAATAATCTGCGCGAAACATCTTGAAGCAGCGCAAGTAATATTTGGCGTAGGTGTAAATCAGACCCAGCAGGACGAAACTGAAAACCTTGAGCACATCACCCATCGGGTCTCTGATGAAGCTTTCGGCAAACGCCGTCACAGACAGTACGCCATCTACCAGGTAGTCCCCGCGTAATGTGATAATGGCCGCGAATACGAGTGTTAACATGGCAAGCATATGTATGATGCCTTGACGCTGTTTGCTGAGAAACAGATCAACTATCATGATGACACAAGTCATCACCAGTACCCAGAACTCGGGGGCAGCTAATAACATTTGCGCGCTGTTCATGTCACAGAACCTTTGATTGGACTATGTGTTGTAGCAACTGGTCTACCGATGCATGCATCATTTCCACCAAGGGCTGAGGCCACAATCCCACAACCAGAATAGCCACCGCCAGTGATCCCAGTACCAGTGCTTCGCGTGCATTGATATCCTGCAGATTTTGTACCTCGCGATTGGTTACCGCCCCGAATATCACACGTTTGGCCAACCAAAGACTGTAGGCTGCTCCCAGGATCAAGGTCAGTGCGGCAAGGAATGCGAACCAGAAATTGGCCTGGAAGGCTGACAGTATGACCATAAACTCACCGACAAACCCACTGGTGCCCGGCAGCCCGGAATTGGCCATCAGGAAAAATACTGCAAGCACTGCGAACCACGGCATGGTATTGGCAACACCACCATAGTCCTTGATCATACGGCTGTGTACACGGTCATACAGAACACCAACCGTCAGGAAAAGTGCGCCCGAGATGAAACCGTGAGAAACCATTTGAACCATGGCTCCTTCGACACCCAGCGCTGCCCCGGCTACGCCTCCGGTATTTCTGAAAATGCTGAATGCGACAAACAGGCCAAGGGTGACAAATCCCATATGTGAAATGGATGAGTAGGCTATCAATTTCTTCATGTCCTTTTGAACCAGTGCAACCAGGCCTATGTAGACCACTGCAATCAGGGACAAGCCAATCACCAGCCAGTCGAGTGCCGCTGATGCGTCCGGTGTAATGGGCAGGCTGAAGCGAATAAAACCATATCCACCGATTTTAAGCATGATCGCTGCAAGGATTACCGAGCCGCCTGTGGGCGCTTCGACATGAGCATCCGGCAACCACGTATGCACGGGAAACATGGGTATCTTGACCGCAAACGCCGAAAGAAACCCGAGGAAAAGCCATTTCTGTACACCGAGTGCCAGTGGCATCTGGTGCCAGGCAAGGATATCCCAGCTACCGGATTGTATATACAGGTAGATAATTCCTATGAGCATGAATACTGAGCCCATAAAGGTATACAGGAAAAACTTGATCGTCGCATAGACCCGCTGCGGGCCACCCCAAATACCAATCACCAGGAACATGGGAATCAGCATGGCTTCAAAAAATATGTAGAACAATAATCCATCAAGTGCAGCAAATACACCGATCATCAGCCCCTCAAGTACCAGGAATGCGGCCATGTACTGCGAAACGTTTTTGGTAATTGACCGCCAACCGGCAATGACCACCAGCACACCAAAAAACATCGTCAACAGTATCAACGGGGCGGAGAATCCATCCACACCCAGTTTGTAATGAATATTGAAAGCCTCTATCCACGGCCGGAACTCAACAAACTGCATGGCGGCCGTCGATGTATCAAAAGAGGAAAACAAGGGCAAACCCAGCAAAAATGTTGCGCTCGACAGAAGCAGAGCAAGTCCTCTGGCCAATGCCGGGCGAGATTCACCGACCATCAATACACCGACTGCACCCAATATCGGCAGCCAGATTAAAATACTGAGGAGAAAACCGTTCATTGGACCATTCATCAGGAAGGTACCAACGCGACCCAAACGGCCAGAAAACCGATCAATCCAATGATCATGGCAAATGCATAATCGTACAGAAACCCTGTTTGCCAGCGGCGCACCCGTGCAGCAAGCCAGTTGACCAGACGGGCTGAACCGTTTACCAGGCCGTTGTCAATAAAACCCGCATCTGCCCTGTGCCACAGGTTGCGGCCAAGTCTTACGCTGCCCTGGGCAAATAATCTTTGGTAGAAATCATCAAAGTAATACTTGTTGTCGAGCACCCGGTACAAAGCCGGCAGTCTGCCACGCACACTATCGGCAATAGATGGCTTCCACAGGTAAATCAGGGATGAGATCAGTAGGCCCAGTATCATCAGCCAAAACGGCAATGTGTTAATTGCGTGAATGGCCATGGCAGTCGCTCCATGGAAATGCTGACCCAGTTCCGCCACCACATTGTTTTTCTCCAACACAAAGATCGAATCCTCCAGCCAACCACCAAACAGTACCGGTTCAACGGTCATCCAGCCGATGACAACCGAAGGTATCGCCAGCAATATCAATGGAATGGTTACCACCAACGGTGACTCCTGGGGGGTGTGGGCCAGTTGCCCTGCTGGCAGATGGCCATCATCATCTGCATGAACAACCTCAAACCGTTCTTTGCCGTGAAAGGTCAGGTACAACAATCTGAAACTGTAGATGGCGGTTACCAGAACACCGAGTGTCACGGCGGCATAAGCAACATCACTGCCCCAGCGCTGTGATGCGGCAACGGCCTCGATGATCACGTCCTTGGAATAGAATCCGGCAAAAAACGGGAACCCGACCAGCGCCAGTGTGCCCAGCCATGCGGTAATCCAGGTCACGGGCATGTATTTCCTCAAGCCACCCATATGACGCACATCCTGCTCATGATGCAGGGCAATGATCACAGAACCTGCGCCAAGAAATAGCAGTGCTTTGAAAAATGCATGTGTCATCAGGTGAAAAATCGCCGCGGAATACGCCGAGGCTCCCAGTGCAACGGTCATGTAGCCGAGTTGTGACAGGGTTGAGTAAGCGATCACCCGTTTGACGTCGTTTTGCACGATACCGATCAGACCCATGGATAATGCAGTTACGGCGCCGGTCAACATGACAAAGCTCAGGGCCGCGTCACTCATCTCAAACAGGGGTGACATCCGCGCAACCATGAAAATACCTGCCGTTACCATCGTCGCGGCATGGATTAACGCTGAAATGGGTGTCGGACCCTCCATGGAGTCCGGCAACCAGACATGCAGGGGGGCCTGTGCAGATTTACCCATGGCGCCGATGAAAAGACACACACAGATAAAGGTCAGCATTTGCAATTCCAGGCCACCCGGGATCTCGAAGGTTTTGCCTGCGGCTTCGTTGACCCGGCCAAATACCTCAGCATAATCCAGTGTTCCAAAGGTCAGCAGTATCGCGGCTATACCCAGCAGGAATCCAAAATCACCCACCCGGTTAACCAGGAAAGCTTTCATATTGGCCACTATGGCGGACTCTTTCTTGAACCAGAAGCCAATCAACAGGTAAGAAACCAGACCGACTGCTTCCCATCCAAAAAACAACTGCAGAAAATTATTGGCCATGACCAGCATCAGCATGGAAAAGGTAAACAGGGCGATATAGCTGAAGAATCGCTGGTATCCGGGGTCTTCGCGCATGTAACCAATGGTATAAATATGCACCATCAGGGAAACAAAGGTAACCACGCACATCATCAGGGCAGTAAGGTGGTCCACCAGGAAACCGATTTCGAACCGTATGCCGTCGGATACCATCCAGGTATAGACACTGGTGTTGACTACATCAAGGCCGCCATTGACCTGTTGCAGAAGTATCCATGAAGACAGAATGAAGGACGCGGCCACACCCAGTATGGTGACCGAATGTGCGCCGACACGGCCCACCTGGTTGCGGAAAAAACCGGCCACTATCGCACCCGCAAGTGGTAACACCGGTATCAGCAACAGGGTGGTTTGCAAAGACAAGTTCATCCTTTCAGATCATCCAACTCGGCGACATTGATGGTCTGGCGGTTGCGGAACACAACCACCAGGATGGCAAGACCGATAGCAGCCTCGGCGGCCGCAACCGTTAGTATGAAGAACACGAAAACCTGACCGTCCAGGTTGCCCAAAAACCGTGAAAAAGCGACAAAATTCATGTTGACGGCCAACAACATCAACTCTATACACATCAGCAGGATGATGACGTTTTTGCGGTTAATGAATATCCCCGCGATGCTGAGACTGAATACGATTGCGCTCAAGGTGAGAAAATGTGCAAGTGTCAACATGGCTGAACCTTCAAACTTCCCGGGGTTTTTCGGATTTCATTTTTACCAGACGCACACTGTCCTCTCTGCTGACCCTGACCTGCGATGCAGGGTTCTGGGTCTTTATTCCGGGACGTTTACGCAGGGTTAATGCAATGGCTGCAATGATGGCCACCAGCAATACCACGCCAGCAACCTCGAACGGCAACAGGTATTTACTGTACAGGAGTTCACCCAAAGCCCTGGTATTGCTGTAGCCTTCCGGGTTGGGTGCCGGTATTGGAAACATGTCAACACCAAGACGCCCCTTGCTCCACAGAACCATCAATAACTCCACTGCCATGACAATTGCCACCAGTACCGCCACAGGCAGATAGCGGCTAAAGCCCTCCTTGAGGGGTACGAGATTGATGTCCAGCATCATCACCACAAACAAGAACAGGACCATGACGGCACCCACATAAACCACCACCAGAATGATGGCCAGGAATTCTGCTTCCAGAAGCAACCAGATGGCTGCGGCACTGAAGAACGCCAGCACCAGGTACAAGGCGGAATAGACCGGGTTACGAACGGTGATGACCATGGCCGCTGCCAGCACCAGCACCAGTGAATGTGCGTAAAAAATCAACTCCTGGATCATCATCGGAAGGCCGCATCCTGTTGTCGTTTTTCTGCTATCTCAGATTCAAAGCGGTCACCGATGGCCAGCAATTGTGATTTGCTCATGATGGCTTCTTCACGATTCTCAAAATGATATTCCAGAAACCCGGTTTCGACGATCGAATCAACCGGGCATGATTCCTCACAGAAGCCGCAGTAAATACACTTGAACAGATCAATGTCATAACGTGTAGTGCGTCTGCTGCCATCTTCACGCTGACAGGCTTCAATGGTAATTGCCAGGGCCGGACAAACCGCTTCGCACAGTTTGCAGGCGATGCAGCGCTCCTCTCCGTTGGGGTAACGACGCAATGCATGCAACCCCCTGAAACGATTGGACTTGGGTGTTTTTTCCTCGGGGTAATTGATGGTGAATCCCGGGCGGAAAAAATACCGTATGGTCACACCAAGACCACGCATCAATTCAATCAATAACAGGCTGCGAAAATATTCAATGACACGTTTCATCATCAGCTTCCCTTGACCACCAATCCGAGCACCGCCATCAGTGCGGCCACCATCACCCAGACCAGCGTAATGGGAATCAGTACTTTCCAGCCCAGACGCATGATCTGGTCATAGCGGTAACGTGGAAATGTCGCCCGGTACCACAGGAACATGAACATAAAAACCGCGGTCTTGGCGAGGAACCAGAAAATGCTTCCCTCACCCAGCAGTGTTTCACCCAACACTGGAACACCCTCGAAAGGCGATAACCAGCCACCGGCAAAAAGGACTGCCGTCAGGCTGGAAATCAGTATCATGTTGGCATATTCAGCGAGGAAAAAAACCGCAAAAGCGGCTCCGGAGTATTCTACGTGGAAACCTGCAACAATTTCCGACTCACCTTCTGCAACATCAAATGGTGCCCGGTTGGTCTCGGCCAGCCCGGAAATCATGTAAATGACAAACAGTGGTAACAGCGGTAGCCAGAACCAGTCAAAAATGCCACCCTGCTGAGCCAGTACAATTTCACGAAGATTCAGTGTGCCACCTAGGATCAAAACGCCTACCAGTGCAAAACCCATTGAAATTTCGTAGGAAACCGTCTGTGCCGCGGAGCGCATGGCGCCCAGGAAGGCATACTTGGAATTGGACGCCCATCCGGCAATGATCACACCATAAACACTCAGGGATGTAAGTGCCAACACATAGATCAGGCCCGCATCAATATCAGCCAGTACCAGTAAATCACTAAACGGGATAACAGCCCAGGCTGCAAATGCAGGTGCCAGAGCGATTACCGGTGCCAGCACAAACAGGAACCGATTGGCGTTTGCCGGCAGGATAATTTCCTTCAATAGCAGTTTGAATACATCTGCAAACGGCTGTAACAGACCCAGTGGACCGACACGACTTGGGCCAACCCTGATTTGCATGGATCCAATAACCTTGCGTTCAAAGTAGGTGTAAAACGCCACGGTAATGATCAATGGAACCGTGATCATCAGGATTTTTGCAATTGTCCACAGCAGGTAAAACAGCATATCCAGCATCACACCGCCTCCACGCTGATGGCCGCAAAACTATCACCCATGAGTCCGCTGATTGCGGTGGCACTCTTGAGCCATACACCACCGACAGGCAATTCGTTCCGGACCCGGACAGTCAGGGTAATCTGTGTGTCGGCCTGGCGCAGACGTGCATCCTGGCCATCAACCAAACCGAGACTGGCGGCATCTTCCGGATTCAGTCCAACAAAATCATTTTGGGCCTGGACCGTGCTTTGCAGAAATTCTGAACGCCGGCAAAGCGCATCAACACCGTACATAGCCACATCGCCGATACGGTGCAGTCCGGATTCCTGTACCGGTTCGTCCAATTGCGCCAATTCAGCCGCTGTACTTCCATTCTCAGCATCACCGATATCATCCAGCATTTCCCGACGAATGGATGCAAGATCAACCTGATCAAATCCATCAAGTTCCAAATGGGCCCCAAGTCGACGCAGGATTTTCCATCCCGGCCTGGCCTGGCCCGCAACTCTGCCAGCAGGCTCAACCATGAATGACTGACCATCGAGTGTGTAGTACAGGCCTTGTGATTCCGCCGCAGGCGCCAGCGGCAGAATGACATCTGCACAGGCTCTGAGGCTCTCACCGGCAAAGGACGCTACGGCCACGACCGTTCCAGCCGCACCCAGGGAGGCCATGCTCAGGGCCGGATTCGAGGTATCGTGATCCGGCTCAAAATCCCACAGCAGGTATCCCTTTAACGGATTGTTCAGCATGCTCCGGCAATCGAGACCGCGATCCACTTCAGAACCACCGGCCCCATGAACCGGTATGGCCCCCGCTTTCGCTGCGCCCACCGCATTTCCACCAGGAGCAACGATGTTGAGCTCCGACCCGGTTACCCCTGCTATCCAACTTGAAAGTTGGCGCAACCAGGCCGACTGATGGTGTGCCAGTGAGACCTGCCCCAGAATCAACATCTTGTTGCCTTCGGAAATGAGCAGAGACGCCAGTGACTGGTGGCCGCTGTCGGGAACTTTCTCAGCACCGGCAACACGTAATTCAGCAGGTAAATTCTGTCCACTGGCTGTTGCAACCGCAGCGGCAATCAGGGCCAGTTCCGAAACCATATTTTGTGGTGCTGAAATATTCCGGTATTTAAGGTCAAAGTGAAAATTCCAGTCAACAGGATTCAATGCCGCTACGCTCGCGCCTGCGCGCCAGGCCTTGCGTACACGCTGGCCCAATATGGGTGCTTCCTCGCGGATATTACTGCCGATCAGCAACACCACATCAGCCTGGTCAATGGCATCCATTGATCCCTGGAAACCCATTGATGCGGATTGCGTACCGTCATCGCTGAAATCCTGTTGCCTGAGACGGTGATCAATGTTCGGACAATCGAGCCCACGTGTCATGCGTTGCGCCAGGTAATACTCCTCCGTCGATGCAGCGGGTGTCATCAGTACACCCAACTGCCCGGAACCATGTTCCGCTACAGTACCGCGCAGGGCATCGGCTGCCGCCTGGACACCCTCGTCCCAGGAGACATTCTGCCACTCGCCGTCAACCTTGAGCATCGGCTCCAAAACACGGTCGTTGTGATTCAGACCGAAATGTGAATATCGGTCACGATCGGAGAGCCAGGTTTCATTGGTGGATTCATTTTCCCTGGGTACCGCACGCATGATGCGACCACGACGGGTGTGATACCAAAGCGCGGAGCCCACACCATCGTGAACTCCCAATGATGGCCGAGCCGTCAGTTCCCATGCACGGGCCGAAAAACGGAATGGCTTGTTGGTCAATGCGCCCACGGGGCAAAGATCAATGACATTACCCGACAATTCGGAATCAATGCCCTGTTCCAGACAAGTGCCGATAGTGGCCCGATCTCCTCTGCCAAACATCCCCAGTTCATTGGTGCCTGCAATTTCGTCCAGGAATCGCACACAACGGGTGCACTGGATACAGCGTGTCATGTCTGTTTGTACCAGGGGGCCGATATCATGGTCAGCAACCACCCTCTTGCGCTCACTGAAACGTGAGACCGAGCGGCCGTAACCCACCGCCATGTCCTGCAGTTCGCATTCACCACCCTGGTCGCAAATGGGGCAATCCAGGGGATGGTTGATCAGTAAAAACTCCATCACACCATGCTGCGCATCCAGGGCGCGGCGCGACTGCGTATAGACCTTCATGCCGTCCATAACCGGTGTCGCGCAGGCCGGCATCGGCTTGGGTGCTTTTTCAACATCGACCAGGCACATACGGCAATTGGCCGCAATACTCAACTTGGAGTGATAACAGAACCGGGGAATACTGATACCGGATTTGTCGGTGGCCTCAATGATCATGGAATTCTTTGGCACGTTCATGGCGATTCCGTCCACTTCAATATTGACGGTTTCTACCGGCGCGGGCTGTACGGTTTTGTCTGGCTGCGTGCTCATGCAGCTTTCCCCCGCTGTGCTTGCGTAATGGACCTTCCGTGCTCGACATAGTATTCAAATTCGTGCCAGAAATGCCGCAACATTCCCTGTACGGGCCAGGCTGCAGCCTCCCCAAATGCACAAATGGTATGACCTTCGATTTGCCCTGCGGCCGAGCGCAAAAGTTCCAGGTCTTCGATTTGACCCTTGCCATCGACAATGCGTTGCAGCACGCGATGCATCCAGCCGGTACCCTCCCGGCAGGGTGTGCATTGACCACAGGATTCCATATGGTAAAACCTGGCAATTCGCGTGCAGGCCCTGACCATGCAGGTTTTTTCATCCATGACGATCACCGCACCAGAACCGAGACCGGATCCGGCTTTACCCAGTGCATCGTAGTCCATGGTCATTTCCATCATTACCTCTGCGGGCAGCACCGGCATGGAGGACCCACCGGGTATCACCGCCTTGAGTTGATTACCATCACGCATACCACCAGCCATTTCCAGCAGGTCGCTGAACCGTGTTCCCAGTGGAATTTCAAAGTTTCCCGGATTACTTACATGACCGGAAACCGAAAACACCTTGGGACCGCCATTGTTCGGTTTGCCAATGTCCAGGAACCACGATGCCCCATTGCGCATAATATGTGGCACGGAGGCCAGTGTTTCGGTGTTATTTATCGTAGTGGGCTTGCCATATAAACCAAAATTGGCCGGGAATGGCGGTTTGAACCGCGGCTGACCTTTTTTACCTTCCAGTGATTCCATCAAAGCGGTTTCTTCACCGCAAATATAAGCACCGGCGCCCAGTACAGCGTGTATGTCCATGTCCACACCGCAATCAAGAACATTTGTACCCAGCAGACCGGCCGCATAGGCCTGTTTTAATGCGCTCTCAAATCGCTCGAATGGTTCGTGGTGGAATTCACCGCGAATATAGTTATAAGCCACCGTGGAACCCATGGAATAAGCCGCAATGGCCATGCCCTCAATGACGGCGTGGGGGTTGAATCTCAGAATATCCCGGTCGTGGCAGGTGCCGGGCTCAGATTCATCTGAATTACACAACAGGTATTTCTGAACCGGGGCCGAACGTGGCATAAAGCTCCACTTGAGCCCAGTGGGGAAACCCGCACCACCGCGTCCACGCAAGGCCGAAGATTTGACAATATCAATGATCTCCGCCGGATCGGTTTTCTCTTCGACAATTTTGCGCCATGCAGAGTAGCCACCGATGGAAACATAGCTGTCCATGCTCCAGGGTTGTTCAAACTCCATCGTTGCAAATACTACCGAGTGATCAGACATATCGACCTGCCTGAATCCGGCCTGGATTCCTGGTAACTGTTATCGGGCCTGGTCGTATATTCATTCTATTCGAGCCCGTCCAATATCGTATCGATCTTGTTCTGATCGAGATTTTCATGATAATGACCATCGACGGTCATCATCGGTGCTCCACAGCACGCGGCCAGGCACTCCTCTTCGACCACCAAAGTAATTCGTTCGTCGGCTGTGGTCTCACCCATGCGGATGCCCAGTTTGCTCTCCACCTGGCTGACAATAGCATCTGCACCATTGAGCCAGCAGGAAATATTGGTACAGATGTTGACCTTGTGTCTGCCCACCGGACGGGTATCGAACATGGAATAAAAACTGACCACTTCATTGGCCCAAACCGGAGGCAAATCCATGTAGTTGGCCACCGCATTGATCAGGTCCGGACTCAACCAGCCACCATTTTGATCCTGTGCCGCCATCAATGCCTGGATGATTGCAGAACGCCTGTGCTGTGGTGGAAATTTTGCCATCCAATGATCAATACTGGCGCAGGTTTCGGTATGCAGCAGTGCTTTTTTGCCCGCAACAAAGTCGGCTTTATGGCCCATCAGCGATCCACCTCTCCGAAAACGATGTCCAGGCTGCCAATAACGGCTACCACATCGGCCAGCATGTGTCCCTCTACCATCTCATTCATGGACGAAAGATGGGCAAAACCCGGCGCCCTGAAGTGCGCGCGGAATGGTTTGTTGGCACCATCTGAAACCAGGTAACAGCCAAACTCGCCCTTGGGGGCCTCGACCGCTGCATAAGTTTCACCTTCCGGCACGGAATAACCCTCGGTGAACAGTTTGAAATGGTGGATGAGTGCTTCCATGTCATCCTTCATTTCTTCACGTGTAGGGGGAATGACCTTGAAATTTTTCAACATGACGTGTCCTGGGTTGGCACGCAACCAATCCACGCACTGCAGTATGATTCTGACGGATTGACGCATTTCCTCAACACGCACCAGGTAGCGGTCATAACAGTCGCCGTTGGCACCCACGGGTATATCAAAATCCATCTCGTGGTACATCGCGTAGGGCTGCTTTTTGCGCAGGTCCCACTCAATCCCGGATCCGCGCAACATCGCACCGGTGAAACCCAATTGCTGGGCTCTATCGGGCGAAACAACACCGATACCAACCGTTCTCTGTTTCCAGATACGATTATTTGTCAAAAGGGTTTCGTATTCATCAACCTTGGAGGGGAAATCACGTGCAAATGCCTCAATAAAATCCAGCAGGCTGCCCCCGCGCCACTCATTGCGTCGCTTCAGATCCTTGTCCTTGACCCATGGGGAGGGTTTGTACTCCGGCATCTTCTCCGGCAGGTCCCTATAAACACCTCCGGGACGATAATAAGTCGCGTGCATACGCGCACCGGATACCGCCTCGTACATATCGAAGGTCATTTCGCGCTCGCGGAATGCATACAGAAACACGGTCATCGCACCCAGATCCAGTCCGCTGGACCCGATCCACATTAAGTGATTACCAAGACGGGTGATCTCATCGAACATGGTACGGATGTATTGCGCCCGAACCGGTGGTTCAATACCCAGCAGTTGCTCAATGGCCCGCACATAGGCGTGCTCATTGCACATCATCGATGCGTAATCCAGCCGGTCCATATATCCGATCGACTGGTTGAAGGGTTTGCTCTCGGCCAGTTTTTCCGTTGCCCGATGCAGCAGCCCCACATGTGGGTCCGCACGCACGATGGTTTCACCATCGAGTTCCAGCACCAGTCTCAACACACCATGGGCCGCCGGGTGTTGCGGTCCGAAATTCATCGTGTAATTACGAATCTCACCCATTTTCATTCAGCTCCAGGTGCCAGGGAATCAGCAGCCTGGTCAGCGGCCTGGTCTATTTCATCTGTCTTGTAACGCGAGTCATCACGGATAACCCGGGGCACCAGTACACGTGGCTCAATCTCAACCGGCTCATAGATCACCCGGCCTTTTTCCTCATCATAGCGGACCGTGACATTACCGATTAACGGGAAATCCTTGCGGAAAGGATGACCACAGAAGCCATAATCTGTCAGAAGACGCCGTAGATCGGGATGACCTTCAAAAATAATACCGAACAGGTCAAATGCTTCGCGTTCATACCAGTTGGCAGAGTTCCACACATCGACCAGCGAAGGCACGATCGGCATGCCTTCATCTTCGGCAAAGGTTTTCATTCGCAAACGTTGGTTCAGCGTCGTGGACAACAGGTGTACGACCACGGAAAACCTTTCGCTATCACCACCGGTCTCGGTGAGATCGTCAGCAGGGCGATTCTGCCAGTCAAATCGTCCCGGACCGAGTCCTTCAACGGCGCGACTAAAACCTTCCTGGGTGGCGCTTTCTGTTTCCCATTCCTGCTCACCGTAACCAAGATAGTCAACACCGCAAAGATCGGTAAGCTGGCTGAATGCAAAACGATCATCCTCACGGAGTGTTGATGCCACTTCCAGCCATTGACTGACCGGGACATGAAGGGTGATCTGTCCATTTCGCGACTTTGCAACCTGATAACGTTGGCCAAAACATTCAATCAGCCTGTCTACCAACGTGTTGGACCCGGTCAACATTAAGTCACCGCGCAATCGTGTTGGTTCTGCGGATTTTTTTCTGCAGTTGAAAAATGCCGTAGATCAGGGCTTCCGCAGTAGGAGGACAACCGGGCACATAGACATCAACGGGAACAATCCGGTCGCAACCGCGTGTAACTGAATAAGAGTAATGGTAGTAACCACCGCCATTGGCACATGAACCCATGGATATTACCCACCTCGGTTCGGCCATCTGGTCAAAAACCTTGCGCAACGCAGGAGCCATTTTGTTAACCAGTGTGCCGGCCACGATCATCACATCTGACTGTCTTGGACTGGGCCGAAATATCACGCCAAAACGGTCAAGGTCATAACGAGCAGCTCCGGCCTGCATCATCTCGACGGCACAACAGGCCAGCCCAAAGGATACCGGCCACATGGATCCGGTACGTGCCCAGTTGATCAATGCGTCCAGAGAGGTGGTTACAAAACCACTGTCCAACAGGGGATTGGAATCGGCATTCGGCCTGAGGATGTCATCAACGGCACCCAGTTCAACCGCCCGGTCCGGATACATTATTCCCATTCAAGTGCCCCTCTCTTCCATACCACGAAATAACCAATGACCAGTTCGATGACAAATACCAGCATCGCGACCACTCCAAACATTCCCAGCGTCTCGAGGGCCACAGCCCAGGGAAGGAAAAATGCAATCTCAAGGTCGAAAATAATAAACAGTATCGCCACCAGGTAGTAGCGCACATCAAACCGGGTTCGAGAGTCTTCAAAAGCCTCGAAGCCGCACTCGTAGGGTGACAGTTTTTCGGCGTCGGGCCGGTTTGGACCAAGCAAACCGCCTATGACCACAAGCGCCACGCCGATTATCGTAGAGATACAAAGAAATATCAGAATTGGCAGGTATTGTGCAAGCATACTCCGTTCTCAATTCCCGGGAGGTTTCACCACCCTTGTTCAATTGGTGCCCAAGGCCGGACTCGAACCGGCACGGCTATCGCCACTACCCCCTCAAGATAGCGTGTCTACCAATTCCACCACTTGGGCAATTCTGTCTGCGACTCAGGTATCGTCACCTGTCGTCGAATCCTCATCGGCGGACCCCGTTTCCGCGTCAGCTTCAATCACAGGTAAATCGCCGGCAGTTTCCGCTGCTGAAGACTCCATCGTGGTCGGACCTGGTGAGTCCACAGACTCGCCACCCACGGGAAGATCCCCCGGCAAATCAGTCCCGGTTAATTCAGCCCCGGGTAAATCAGTAGCCACACCCGGTACGGTCTGCCCGCCGGTTTCTTCTATCACCGGTGAGGTGGCAACCACACCCAGATCGGTTTCGGGTGCCAGGCTTGCGCGTGAAGCGATGATAGCCATACTCAGGCTGATCAGGCAAAACAGGGTGGCCAGTACCCAGGTACTGCGGGACAGAAATGAACTGGCACCCCTGGATCCGAACACGGTACCGGAAGCGCCGCTACCAAATGCGGCCCCCGCCGTTGCCCCGGCGCCCTTTTGAATCAAAATGAAAGCGATCATCGCGATGGCGATAAGCACATGAAATATATTTAAAACCTGCATAAGTCTTCCGTTTTTTCGAGCACCCTTTAACCAACGGCGCTATAGATTGCGAGGAAATCTTCGACTGTCAGTGAAGCCCCTCCGATCAGTCCGCCATCGATATCACTCTGGGCAAACAATTCAGCGGCGTTTGAACCTTTTACACTGCCGCCATAAAGAATACGTATTTGACCGCCTATTATACCATTGAGAGCTATAATCTTGTCACGTATAAATGCGTGCACGGATTGAGCCTGGTCAGGGGAGGCTGTCAACCCGGTACCGATCGCCCATACCGGCTCATAGGCAATTACCGCGTTGGAGAAAGCATCAATTCCGGTCACATCGATGACGGCGTCAAGTTGCCGGCCAACGACAGCTTCGGTCTGCTCATCCTCACGTTCGCTCAAGGTCTCGCCAACACACAAAACCGGTTTCAGTCCGGCGGCCAATGCGGTCCTGAATCGTTGCGCAACGTCATCATCCGATTCACCATACAGTGACCGTCGCTCGGAATGTCCAACCAGCACATAGTGACAACCCATGTCCTTTAACATGCCACCACTGCACTCACCGGTGTGGGCACCTTTTACATTTGGATTTAATGTTTGACCACCCCACTGAATATGACTCCCGGTGAGCTGGGATTCAGCCAGAGACAGGTACGCGAAGGGCGGAAAAACGGCGAGGTCTGCGGGACCATCGGCAGAACTGCCAGCCAGTAATCCATCAAGTAATGTGTTGATCATGGCTTTGTCGCCATGCATTTTCCAATTTCCTGCTACCAGAATTTTTCTCACACCACGGTTTCCTTCACGTTGCTTCCTTCATGTTGCTGCGGTCTTCTCATTGCTTAACGAGCTTCGGCGCGCAAGCATACCCATGCAATGCACTTCCCGCAAGCCCGGAGGGCTGTCCATGGTCTGATCCATTGCATTGTATGCGCGAACCAACCACCTGGTACAGGTCAGGACATTTTCCCGGAAATGCTACGGCCGATCCAAATTGGATTTTCAGTCAGCCTGTTTCACCATGGGAATCAGCATCAGGTCAGGGGTGTTCCGGCAAACAGAAGATGGTGTGTATACAAGAATGTCATGTAGACCAGCGTGGCAAACAAGACCAGGCCCAGGTCCCGGTTTAACGGTACGTTATTGGGTTGGACCCAGGTTGGATCACGCCGATTGAGCAGGAACATCTGGATAACGGCCCACGTTGCCAAACCACCAAACAGCACGACAGAACGCATGTCACCATTATAAGCCAGGTGTCCGATACCCCAGCAAGCCATGCCAACTAACTGGGGATGGCGCATCACCCGTTTAAAATTGTTGGGCGGATAAGGTGCCAGGAACAGGACAAAGCCAGCGAGAACCAGCACAAAGGCGAACTGCAGTCCCCAGTCCGGCGGACTATAAAGTTGCTGCGGAATGGCTACTTTCCAGCCTGAAATGATCAAGTAAAGGGCTGCCACCATCAACAGGGTGAATACGCCCTTGTAGCCATAATCACCCAAACGATTGACCAGGTTCTTCTTCAGGTCTGGTATCAGAGAAGGCAGGAAATGAACAACGCTCCAAATCAATACACCCATTCCAAGTCGTGTCATGGCTTTATCCTCCTGGTGTCCACGTAGTTGCATACATCTCAATTCCCTATTGTAGTAGCATACTAGAAACTGCAAATGACACAGGTCAGATTCATGAGTGATAACTCAATTTCTGTACAGGTGACCAGGCCATGGGCTCTGGTCACCGGTGCTTCGGCGGGTATTGGTCGGGAATTCTGCCGTCAACTGGCCGCGCAGGGTTATCGATTGGTATTGGTCGCTCGACGGCAGGCTGAATTGCAGATACTTGCTGATCAGCTGAACACCGAACACGGGACCGAATGCAAGGTGATCACGATGGATCTGTCGCGCCCGGATGCATGCGAGTTGATTGTGAAACAGCTTGAAGCAGAATTGATCGACATAGAGTACCTGGTCAACAATGCCGGCTACGGAATACCCGGAAACTTTCATATTCCCGACTGGCGGCAACACGCCGACTTCCTCCAGGTCATGTTGACGGCAGTATGCGAACTCACCCGGAAACTGTTGCCGGGTATGCAGCAACGTGGTCGTGGTTTTATCGTCAACGTCGCATCGGTCGCGGGTCTGATCTCGGCTACCGGTGGCCACACTTTATATGGTCCCTGTAAATCTTTTCTGATCCAGTTCAGCGAGTGTCTGGCACTGGAAAATACTGCTCATGGTGTAAACGTGTGTGCACTGTGTCCGGGCTTTACCTACACGGAGTTTCACGATGTTAATGGTACACGTGACATGGTAAGCAAACTGCCCTCCCATATGTGGCTCGATGCCCGGGATGTGGTGCGCACCACCCTGGAAAATCTGTCACGTGACCGACCAAAAGCGGTGCTGGTGCCCGGCCTGACCTACAAGTTTATTGTCTTTGCCAGCCGTTACCTTCCCTGGCTTGAAAGGATCCTCAGCAACCGGGCGGCAAAGAAATTCAGGGTGACAGAGTAGACGGTATAAGAAATTCCCGGTCGGTGGTGAAAAACGCCCGCGCTTTTCGATACGACAGATAATCCTGCCGCCCGGGTGGCGTTCCCAAATGTTGCATTGCTGGCCATGATTGATCCGAAAACCAGGTAATACATTGTTTTCCAACCACCCCGGTTGGTATCGAGGCATTTACCACCGGTCTGCCAATATGATCGGTCAATGGTCAGCTGCCGGGTGCTGCCACTTGCAGGATCAGGATCCTTCGTCATCCCCGACGGCCTTGTCAACTGCTTGTGTCGCTGCCTCTACGGCGTCACCAGCCAACTCACTTGCAGCATCTGCGACATCAACGACCATCTCACCGGTGGCTTCAGCAGCATCACTCACGATTTCTCCCGCAGACTCGGCGGCATCCTCCACCGCATCTGCCGCGTTCTCAACCGCTTCGATAGCCTCATCTGCAACTGATTCGGTGGCTGCCGCTACTTCGGAGGCGGCCTTTTTGACGTGTTCAACTGCGCTTTCAGCGTGTGCTGCTGCATCACTTTGATGATGTTCGCTCTTACCACAGGACTGTATTACTGCCAATATAAACACCAGCGTCATGATTCTAAATATAGTTCTCATATCCAAGATCTCCTGAACTCCCTGGTCAGCCTGAGCGACCCTTTAAAAATTGACTACGTCATCCCCCCGGTGATTCTGCCTCAATGGACTGGATCATAGCAATTAACGGCGAGCGCCAAACGCCTGGCCAGTGTCATTCCCTTCTGCCGTCATACCACAGGGACATTTTTCCGCGTTTCTTCAGTGCCCGGGTCCCTTGCAGCAATATACCGAATAAAGAACCCAATAACTCCCTGGCCGAGTACATACGCAACTTCCTGCTCGAGGTAACGACACTTTCCCGCAGGATGACAAAGGAACCCTGTTTCTTCAGCGCTTTACTGAAGTAGATCTCTTCGGCACCAAATAGTGTTTCATCAAAACCACCACTACGTTCAAATGCTTCTCGCCGGCAAAACATATAACAACCGGCTGCCCAACCGGTGGCCAGGTACATCCACACTATCAATGGCGTCAGGATCCTGCCCGCAAGGGGTTTGGGATCATCCAGGCTGACCCGTGCTCCACCACCCACCGCACCTTCGGCCACGGCGTGTAGCGTAGAGGTGACAAGAGCCGGATTGACCCGTGTATCTGCGTCTACAAATATGTAAACATCACCAACAGCTGCAGCTGCCCCCGCATTTCGGGTGGCGCCAATATTGCGTTGATTGACCGGCTCGACCCGGGCATTGTTTTCTCTGGCTATCAGAGCCGTGTTGTCGGTGGACGCGTCGTCGGCGACAATGATTTCATACTCCTCCCCGACCGCCCTGCCCGATTCGTGAATGGCTGCGAGCGTGGCTGACAACTCCTTTTCCTCGTTGTAGGCCGGGACGATAAAAGAAATCATCAATCTGCCTTCAATCCTGGTAACGACTTTGCTTTCGTCGGGTCGTTTGATCCAGTGCTCCGAGTACCAGCAATCGATACACTCTTTCTGCCAGTGACCCTGGATGGAGTAAACCCAATCGTTCAAGACAAGCGCTGAACGCTCCATGCGGTATCCTCGCCCCCCGGAATACAAGCCCCAGCCTGCCGATGGACGATACCCCGTCCTGCATCAGTGCCAGGGCGGGTAGCAACTGCTGCTCTGTCTGGGTGAAATCTGTCCCGAATGGGAAAGAAGGCAGAAAATGGTCACTCCGTACCGGTCCGAGAGCCTCCGCGATTGTTTCCGGTGTGTTGCTGGTGAAGCATTCCGGAATCGTATAGAAAGCATCGATTTTCCCCGCCTCCTTGGCCTGTACTAATAGCTCATTCTGAAAACGTGAGTCGGTAACATTGAGCATGGCCGCTATGGTTTCGGCATCTGTCTTGCCTCGCAGATCAGCCATACCGTATTCGGTCACGATAATATCACGCAGATGCCTCGGTATGGTCTGGTTGCCATAGGACCACAGGATGTTGGAACGGACCCTGCCCTGACTCAAGCGGGTCGCATTGAGGGCAATAATCGAGTGTGCATCTTCCAATGCAAATGCCTGCGCAACGAAATCATATTGTCCACCAACACCGCTCACAACCCGGCCATCCTCGAGCGAATCCGAAACCACCGCCCCCAGAAGGGTCGCCATCATGGCGTTGTTGACAAATCGGGCCCCGGTACGCTGCTCACGCTTGAGTTCCTCATCCCGGTACAACGAATTGATCCAGGACACCGGTTTCATCTGGATTCGCCGACGATCATGATCTGGCATTTGACGTAACTTTTTGTAGAAAGCGGTCGGTCCCAGGAAAAACGCAGCCTGGATCAGGGCCCCGTCAACCGCACGTTTGACCACCCCGGCGTCCATCAAGGGCAGAAATGAATCCACCAGCATTTCTGACAGACCAAACAGTCCCTTTGCAAATGGCGTCTCATGCCTCGGAATCGCGTTTTCGGGTTTGAGAACTGACAACCGCCGAATTGTCCCGCGGAATCGCGCGTTGTCCTGATGTCTGATGATCAGCGCCCGGGCCACCGCATCCCCGATCGAGCCAATGCCAATTTGCAGGGTGCCACCATCGGGGATAAGGCCAGCGATCCAGAACCCAGCAGCATAATCAGCAGTCGTTACAGGTAATTTGGGTGGTGCATACAAGGGGTAATCGCAGACTGGTCCTTCAAGCAGGCACTCAAAACAGGACTCAGGAAGCTGGGCATCACCGGTCATATAAGGTAAAGCCGGGTTTACTTCGCCCACCAGCATGAATTCAGCACGGCCCGCCCGGCGTGCCTTCAGCAAGTCCGGAGTGACATCGGCATTGCAGCTCAGACTTACTTGATCCTGTTTTCGTACCACCATCTGTGCGACCACGTTCACGCCACGGTCGAGCAGTGTTTGGGCCGCGTTGGTATAGTTCGACAAGATAAAATTTTGCTGGCTTTCAGGAACACCCAGCCATCGTCCGGCCAGCAAAAAGAATTCATGGACTTTGATATTGGCCGGTAACCGGCCATGCCGCAGAGCCTGCGGGTAATCGAGTTCGGGATAGCCTTCAAATAATCTTGAGCGCAGCGGATCAATAAACCGTTTCTGTAACGTGGACCGGCCACGAGGGGTTTCAAGTGTCAATGCGGACAGAATGGTCAGTGATATGGTGTTGTCTTTTGCAGCCCGCTGAAAAAGAGCATTCGCGATCACATTTGCCTTCCCCAGACCCAGTGGCAGCGCCACAACGATTCTGCCATTGAACCTGTCAACGATGGTATCAACCACCTTTTCAGGATCAGTAAATCTGGTGGAGGGTGTTTGCATCGTGTCTCCGTTCAATCGGATGGGCCAACCTCCACTGGTAGCCCACTTTCATCAACCGCAACGTAAATGAATACCCCTTCGGTGACCGGTACATTCTTACCGGAATCCTGTCGCATGGCGACCGCTTCGATATTGACCGTAATCGAAGTGCGGCCAACCCGATCGATCCTTGTGTAACAACTGACTACGTCACCCACGTGCACCGGTTTGTGAAAAGTCATCGCATTAACCGCTACCGTAACTACCCTTGTTCGACTCCTTTGCCGTGCCGTGATCTCTCCGGCCATATCCATTTGGGACATCAACCAGCCACCAAATATGTCCCCAGCGGGATTGGTGTCTGCGGGCATCGCCCGCGCCCGTACTGCCGGCTCCCGTTTTGAACGGGTTTGCCGCTTTGAGGACGGTATTGCTGGCATGCTGTTGTCCTTTAGTCTGAATGGGAATCCACTTTATCACCTGAGCTGTTACGGTGTCCTGACCGCAGTTTCAATTCAATCAGATCTGTCATCGTTCCAGATCGGCACGTGGTTCTTGTCGCTAGTCGATGTTTGCAGGTCAATCCTGTCCTATACTCAGGGAGAGCAGGCCATTCGACAAACCGGGTCACCCATTGAAATCAGGGGTCACCCTGATTACCGATACGAAATTCGTCTGGCCTGGGCATGGATTTATCATGGTATTGAACGCTTGGGTATCCAGTATGAGCAACTCACTTAATAAACAGGGCTCAGATCAGAATCTTCTGTCCTGGATTTTTTCATTATTGCTGTGCTTTACCTTCAATGTGCTGGCCAACCCTATTGAAAACGCAACGGATCCAAATTACTCCGAAAATGGCGACTGGACGGGGTCATTTGAAAGCCCCAAGGGAGTATCACTTGAATTAACAGTCAACGACACGGGTTACGGGGGTTCACTGGGCATCGCCAGCAACAGCGGCAAGCTGTTATATGCGGTACACCTCAGATTGGAACAGGGTCGTCTGGAGGGGGTTTTCAAGGACGCATCGGATGCATATGCGATGACGGTGGAAAAGGGTGAATATCCGGATCAGATCATCCTTCGTTCAGGCGGGAGTGTGTATGAGCTGAGTCGCATTTACTCCCGGTCCGCGTACGAGACCGCGGCACCGGTGCGTTATTCCCATCCCGCCGGGTTGTTCACACTGAGTCTGCCGGGAGACTGGCACGCAACCAGCTATTCACCCGATGTCATAGCGCTTGACACCGGTCTTCCGGGAACCGTGCTCCTGTTGCTGGGTCAATTGGAACCCCACGAGATCGGACTACCACTGGAGGACATCATGCCGTCTGCGACCGAGGTGGTTGATCAACTATTGGAAGATTTTCAAATCTATCAGATTACGCCACGAAACCAGGTAACACGGATAAGTACCGGAACCCTTGATGGCATGGTCTCGGAACGCATCGGAAATACCAAGACAGGCCAGGTTCATATATGGCACTCGATGGCCGTACAAGGTGAAATAGCGTATATGATCATTGCAGCCCTGGACAGCGATCATATGGATACGCTGCAATCTGTACTAACCGACTCCTTCACATCGCTGCAGATAAACATGGAAGCATTGCCCCAATCATCAAACACCGTTGCTGATGATATTGCCCCTTATGGTCACAACAAGCGCTCGGTGGTATTCAATGGCGCAACTTTGCATGCCAGGACGCTGGGGCAATTGGAATTGGTTGCTGGCCAGATTCCGGATGGCCGTTACTGGTACGATCGCCACAGCGGCATGGTCGGAAAGGAGGGCGGCCCTACATCGGCCTATTTTTACGCAAACCTGGATTTTTGTCCTCAAATTTCACCCTACGCCTCGGGAGCAGAAACACGGGTATCGGTAAACGGCAGGTTTCTGCATCCGAGGGATCTCTCAGGACTACAAATGTTTCTCGGTTCGATCCAACCCGGGAGTTACTGGCTGGACCAGCAGGGAAATTACGGATACTCAGGCGGGCCTGTGATGGGTAACCTGCTCATGCAGATAGCACAAGTGCAAAACCAGGACCAGGGTGGTGGATTTAACGACTCCATGTACAGCAACGGCACGGTCTATTCGCGTTTTCCAAATCTCGGCGCATCCGGCAGCAGTGTTACCGTGGGTGGCGGCATGGTCAATGCGGGCGGTGTATTGTGGTGGCCCGGCAAATAAATATATTGAATACAGTTCAGCTTTAATCAATCACGAAGATACCCGGAGAAATAAGGATATGAACAAAGAACAAGCGTACGAGGGCAGCTGTTTCTGTTGTGCCGTGCAATTTACAATCAGTGGCGCACCCGAAGCCATGGGTTATTGTCACTGTGAATCCTGTCGTCACTGATCGGGAGGCCCGGTCAACGCATTCACCTTGTGGAAACCGGAATCGGTGGAGATTACCCGGGGAGCTGACAACATCGGCACCTATAACAAGACCGGGCAAAGTCTGCGTAAATGGTGCAAGACCTGTGGAGGTCACTTCTTCACCGAACACCCCGGTATGGGACTGACCGATGTGTATGCTGCAGCCATTCCTGATTTTTCCCACCGGCCGGGCGTTCATGTCAATTACCAGGAAAAGACCTTGCGGGTTAAGGACGGCCTGCCCAAGCTGAGGGATTTCCCGGCTGAAATGGGTGGTTCGGGTGATGTTTTGCCAGAGTAGTCGGTCGGTGTCTGCCCGCAACAGGTTTGTTGCAAACATGACAGTAACTGCAGCAACACATCGATGATTTTCGCAGCGGAAATCAGGGACTCATGAAGCACCTGTCCGCCCTGCGTTGGGTAGATTGCGCAAACAGGATCGAATAACCCATATCCCACAACCTTGAGAATGGAACGTCATGATGGATAAATTTGTGTTGGTATACCCGATGTTTGCAATGGTCCTGATCACGGTTATCGTATTGGCCAAACTATTTCGCAGTCGCGTGCGTGCGGTCAGGGATGGCGAAATCCCTGCGTTGTATTTCAAGACTTACCAGGGTGAAATAGAGCCGGACAGCACGGCCAAGCTGTCCCGGCATTTCAAGAATATCTTCGAGGCCCCTACCCTGTTTTATATTGTTTGCCTGGCGGCCATGCTGACTGGCCTGACCAGTGTTGTTTTCCTGTCACTGGCATGGTGTTATGTGGCAACACGCGCCATTCACGCATTTATCCACATCGGACGTAACAGGATTTACCGCAGGATATCGGTCTATTTCCTGAGCTGGATCTTCCTGCTGACCATGTGGGTATATTTGACCGTCAGCGTTGCCATGACCACTGTTTGAACGGGTCTTCAGGATGCGCTCAAACACTATCAGGTGACCCTGGATGAATTGGACAGAAATCCCGGCGGAACAGACAACAGCTGTCACCGATTTCCTGCTGGCAATCTCGGCACTGTGGGGTATTCTGGCTCTGCGGCAGGCGAACAGCACGACCAATTGGCAAATGGGAATCTGGACGGTGGTTCTGATTTTGCTTGCCGTGGCAGCTTTTTTGGGTGCACTGTCCCACGGTTTTAACTGGTCCCGACAGATCCAGTCATTTTTCTGGTATCCGATTAATCTTTCACTTGGAATATTGATCGGGCTTTTCCTGGTGGTCGTGGTATCTGACCTGTGGGGACAGCAAACAGGCCGCAGAGTCCTGCCGGTGGCGGTGATGATGGGTATCGGTTTTTTTATTTACAGCATGGCCGGAAAAGGTGATTTCCTGGCATTCATTATTTACCAGGGTGTGGTGATGGTGTTCGCGCTTGGTGGGTACTCCTGGCTTGCCGTCCGCCGCCTGCTCGAGGGTGCGGATCTGGTTGCACTCGGTATTTTCCTGACCCTGCTGGCCGCAGGGATTCAGGCCACACGGGCCCTGTCATTCACCTTTATCTGGGTTTTTGACCACAACGGCATCTATCACCTGGTACAGATTCTGGCAATTGTCATACTGGTTAGCGGGGTGCGAAAAGGGTTGCAACCGCAACGCTGTTGTCATCCTCTGATCTCTGAAAGTTGATACTTATGGATACTGATCAAAAACTTTTCTACATCCATGACCCCATGTGCAGCTGGTGCTGGGGCTTTGACCCCTGTCTCAATTTATTGCTTGAGAGACTACCGGACTCAATCGAAGTGGTCCGGCTGCTAGGCGGACTGGCTCCGGATTCCGTTGATCCTATGCCGGAAGAGATGCAGAAGTTCCTGCGCAACACCTGGAAGAAAATTGAAACCACTATTCCAGGAATTAAATTTAATTACAATTTTTGGATAGATTGCAGACCCCGAAGATCTACCTGGCCCGCCTGCCGCGCAGTCATCGCGGCCCGCGGCCAGGGCCTGCAATATGATCGGGCCATGACGGCAGCCATTCAGAATGGTTATTACCGTCACGCGCAAAACCCGTCAGAAGACGATACGCTGGTCGAATTTGCTGCAAACCTGGGGCTGGATTCTGACGTCTTTCGTGCCCGGCTAAACTCGGAACCAACGCGGGCTCAGCTCCAACGGGAAATCAAACTGTCACGACGCATGGGTGTGCAGGGTTTTCCATCGTTGCGGCTATTGCAGGGAGACTCGATCATCAGGATCCCCGTTTCCTATACAGATGCCTCAAAAATGACAGACCACATACTCGGGATTATTGGTGATTCATAAATCATTTGCTGTCACTATCACCACTGCACTGGTGTCGAAATTCCGCGACAGGGTGATCACAGCACAGGACCAGCAGATACCATGCGATTAAAGCATTGTCACAATACCGGGGATTTTCGTGAACTTGCGCGACGCAGGCTACCCGGCCCCATCTTTCATTACATCGACGGTGCGGCAGAAGACGAGGTGACCTACCGGCGCAATACAGAGGCCTTTGAGCAATGCGACCTGGTACCCAATGTACTGGCCGGCGTGGACAAGATCGATATGACCACCACGGTGCTCGGCCAAAAGCTGTCCATGCCTTTTTTCCTGTCACCCACGGCCCTGCAACGTCTGTTCCATCCGGATGGCGAGCGAGCCGTCGCCGCGGCAGCGCAGAAGTTCGACACACTTTTCGGCATTTCATCCATTGGCACCATCAGCATCGAAGAAATCGGTTCCACCATAAGCAGCCCGAAGATGTTCCAGCTCTACGTACACAAGGACAAGGCGCTGACGCAGAATATGATCGACCGCTGCAAGGACGCCAACTTCGAAATACTGGTGTTGACCGTCGACACCATTGTTGGCGGGAAACGTGAACGGGATCTTCAAAGCGGTTTTACCACGCCATTGAAGCTGAACTGGCGAAGTCTGTTGGGGTTCATGACCCATCCTCGCTGGGCATTGAATTATTTGACCCATGAGCGGTCCGAGTTGTCACAACTAAAGGATTACATATCGGAAGGTACAAATATCGCGGTATCCGTTGCAGATTACTTCAATACCATGCTGGACCAGTCCATGGACTGGAACATGGCGGAAGACCTCGCTCAACAATGGGGGGGACAATTCGTACTCAAAGGTGTGATGTCTGTCGGGGATGCAATACGAGCAGTCGACATCGGCGCCACCGCCATCATGGTATCCAACCATGGTGGCCGTCAATTGGATGGATCCCGCTCACCCTTCGACCAACTGGCTGAAATTGTTGATGCCGTGGGTGATGACATTGATGTGATTTGCGACGGCGGTATCCGTCGCGGCACGCATATACTCAAGGCGCTGTCAGTGGGCGCAAAGGCCTGCTCCGGTGGGCGTGCCTACCTGTACGCGCTGGCCGCTGCCGGTCAACCCGGGGTGGAACGGGCACTGGGTCTGATGCGATCAGAACTGGAACGTGATATGAAGCTGATGGGTTGTACTTCAATCGGGCAACTTGGCAGAAACAATCTGAGGTTTCGTTAATCCTTGTGTCACAAACGCCGCTGGTAACGCGACATATCCGGAATCATAGTTACCCATAACTGATTCGCCATGATCGTTCACGGCATGTACCCAGAAATACCATACGTCCCCGGCTTCGCCGTTGGTATTTTTGGAACCAAACGGCAGACCTGCTGTGGGCTGGCCGACGAGCTCGGTGGAGAAGTCAAGAACACCCCCATTGGTGGACCATGCGATCTGGTAAAAATCGGACTTGGAGTAGTGACGAGACACCCCACCAGAATCCAGGTAGGCCAGTTCAAGCGAGATCATATCGGCGGGTGTGATCACCAGCCATTCAAGCTCGCCTGTTTGATTGGGGAATCCAGCCCGGGTCACCGCCATGCAGCCTTCCGCCCTGGCTTCACTGACCTCAGATTCAATACTGAATTGAAACGATTCATGCTCCACTCCTTCGAAATCATTCCTGAACAGCGGCAACGCTCCCCGATAACCACGCCATTGGGAACTGAAGCCACCACAACCGGCAAAGTTGTTACAGGCCTTCATCCGATAGAAATACTCGGTATTTTTTCACCGTTGTGGTCGTCCCAGGACAAGGCATTCAACGGCAGGGTGACCACCGGATTTCCACAACTCCCAACTTCGGAGTGTTCGGTGCAACGGTAGATCTCGTAATAGCTTTGTGACAGATCCAGTGCATAAGCAATGATGTTGGGCCTGTATTCCTCGGAGAATCCTGGGCGGTACCAGGCGGTGCCTGGTGCCTGACCCAGGTAAAAGTCCAGTGGGATTCCGGAATAGATGACCGCACCGGATCCCAACGGATACTCAATGGTTACCGCATTATCCAGTGTCACCTGATGCGCCACGTGCACCCTGGCGTTTGCGGGCAAAGAGTTTGACTGTGCGTATCCGTGTGAAGAAGAAGCACCCAGGTCGATCGTCGTATTATCCAGTGCCCCGACAGGTCCGAAATTCAGCGAGGTACCCATATTGTTGAATTGCAGGTCATTTTCGTAAACCCCACCAGCAAAAACAATGCTGCCTGCTCCCGGTATCAGGCTGCTGGTACCCGCATTGATGGAACGGTCATGAACCACGAGTGGTTGAAGAGTAACCCCGTGCATCCAGGTAATAGGTTCCCGTACCTATAGACGAGGCGATTAGGAAATTACTACCCTCTCCGCTCTCATCGTCCGTGGCAATGTCAGTACAGGATGAGTTCTTTAACGAACCAAAAGTGTCTGTGTCACCCGTGGATTCCAGGGTAAGATGACCCGGCGCCCACAGTTCCAGCCTGAAGTAATCATCGTCCCCTGGTGGGATCGGGCCCTGGGGCTGAATATCCTACGGACTCACAGTTGTCCTCGGCTGGATATCCTGCCCTGAGACGCGGGGTGCGGAAAAGTTATTTGGCGGCGTCGCCTGGGTGGTTGGAAACACAGTATCGGACACTGCACTGAAGCCATCGTTTGCAAGGATATTTAGTCCACATTGAAAAGGACAGGATTGTGCCCAGTTCCGATAATCGTACCTTCAAGGATTTCATCGGTGATGAGCAGGTATTTACGACCCCCACGGGTGAAACACACGTTTTACATGTCGGTAGTACCCGGCAATGATCATCTGGTCTGCCCGACAAAGGAAATAGATAGCGCATGAAAAGGTGTGCGTTCCTGATTCGATCTACATTGCAATACCTGGCGATCAGGTCATGGATGGCTTCCGGTATTTTCAGAACAAATTTGCTGCAATAGCCGGTCTGTTGCCAGATGGGCTTTTTTCAGCACCTCAACCAGTCCTTCAAGTTTTTTTTCAAACAATACTGCAACAAGATTTTTCGCCAGATCCGAACGCAGTTCCAGCGGAATCACAATCGCGGCCAAACCGGCACTTTCACACTCCCACCCCAACAGAAAACGAGACAGGCGGCCGTTACCGTCACCAAATCCATGGATCATGTTCATGGCGAGATACATGAACACAGCGCTGGCCAGTCCATCGGGAACGGTTGAACGAATATCGCCCAGTAACACACGGTAGGTCTCTGATGTGCATTCAGGTGGCGTTGGCATTTCACGTCCAATGGTGTTTGAAATGGCCTTGTATTGGCCCGGTAGTTTCTCAGGGCTTTGGTTCAATATTCGAGCCTGCCAATACCGCAGCCACGCTTCGCCCTGCGCCTGCTGGAGAATCCTGGAATTGAATTTTCTACGAGCATTGATGACCTGCCACGCGTTGCGGAGACCCTGCGCTCCGGATTCCCCGGATTGGCTGTTGGGCCGGTTGCCAAATCCACGGAAACCGCACGTGCCAAAACATCCCCGCTGGGTTTTTTACATTGAGCCCAGGCCTCGATAAAGGGTAAATTTCCCGTATCCGTCGAGTAGCTGAAATCATGACCATCAAACTCGAATTCACTACACAGTTCGGCGAGCTCCCTCAGTTTGTCCACACTTTGTCTGTCCGATTTCAACAGGTCCTGAGGTGTACTCTCAAGTGCTGCCTGCAGTTCACCCACGCTTTCGTTTTTCACAGCCTGATCAAGAAAGGGCTTCAACCGCCTGTGCTCGACCAGGATATTGAGGGTCGTTTGCGCGCTGCGCCTATTGGTCTCATCAAGGCCGGAATCAAGTAATGCCTGGCGGATTCTTGAGATGGCCACATCGCCCCGCTTGCGGGTTGCGTACAAAAGACCCAGGTTCAGTTGCGCCACTGTAAGCGCTGGATTCAACTGAACTGCCTGTTCAAAAAGTTTCTCAGCCGCACCCAGCTTACCCAGTCTCACCAGGCAGGTGCCTATCTTGTTCAGTATCTCCGGGTCCCGTGGGCGTTGTCTGTCAACCACCCGATAGTCACTGAGTGCCTCTGACCAATTCAGGGAAAGACGGTAAGCTTCACCCCGAATTTCCCTGATGCCAGGCAGGTGTTGATCCAACTCAATTGCTCGATTGGCCGCTTCAACCGCCTTGTTCAAGGTTCCCTGAAGCAACCTGATTTCAGCAAGGTTAGCCCAGTATTGTGCGGAATCCGGCTCAATCACCAATGCTTGTTCAATACACCTGACCGCATCATCAAACTGGCCCATTTTCTGCAGCAGATCCGCCAGCAGGATCTGGGGTCGTGCATCCCGTGGAAAATCTCTGCTGATATCCCTGAAGCGCTTCAGAGCACCCGGCAGATCGCTTACCGCCCGTAATGAAGCGCTTGCCAATTGCGGTGCGGCGAGTTCGGGGCGTTGCCGAACAACATCCTCCAGCCATTTCTGTACCGCAGCCAGCCCATGACCACGCTGTTGTACCCTCGCGGCCAACAACCATGACTGGTAGTTGTCCGGTAACAATGTGACCGATTGTTCAAGTGCATGATGCAAATCATTGCCCGGCGGACCGGATGACAGCAACTGTGCCAACACCAGCCAGGCGTTCCCATCAGCTGGCTTGCGTCGAAGATGGTTTCGGACCTCTTGGATCCGGGCCTTGTCGGGTGTTTTGGTGCGCTGTAAATTCACTGGGACATGGTAACAAAATAGTGTTCTGGGTCGGAAATTGTTAAGACTCAAAGAGCTGCTGCAACCTTTACAATTTGCTCTCTGTATTGGGTAAGCCAGGATAATCTGCAATGACAAAACAGCGGGGATGTGGTCTGTTGATGAAATCAGAGAGTCAACCGGGCCAGCAGGGTCTTGTGTTGATTGATTCGCGATCCAAAACCTCCCTGCGCGCCCTGACTCCCGGATAGGCAAAGTCTGATAAAGTAGACCGGTTCCGCAACGGAAACAGCCGCTAAAATTGATGATTTGGAATAGGTGAAGGAAGCCCGTGCTCAAGAATTACCTGGTCATTGCCATCCGCAATATCCTCAAGAACAAGTTGTTCGCAGCCATCAATATCCTGGGGCTGGCCATCGGTCTGAGCGTTTTCATTTTCGCTCAGTTATTCGCCACCTACGAACGAAACCATGACGCGTTCTTTCCCGGCGCAGAAAATATCTACGCGGTCTACACCGATATCCGACCTGAAGCCGGATTGGGCACACAGGTGCTCAACGCAACCCAGTCCAGGGTCGCGCCGCTGATGAATAACGAATTGACAGAGATGAAAATTTCACCGGACTCTATGACATGACCATCAAGGACGGTCGCATGCTGGGTTTGGAGCACCCGGCCGATACATGGCTCGAGGACGAGGGAGGTATCCCATCAATGCAATCCGTCAACGTGCTGATCAATGAACTTGCAGCCAGACGACTGGGTTTTGAAGACAGTGGGGATGCGCTGGGTAAAACATTCCACCAGGTGAACGGAGATGCCGTGTTCCTCGAACACCGCGTGGCCGGTGTTGTGTCGGACGCGAATTTTCTCGGCTTTTTCAATGACATCAAACCCATCATTTTTATCCGTGACCCTGAATCTTTTCGTCTGGCTTCAGTCCGAATCTCAGGTGAAGCCATACCCGTTACTCTGAATGAGATCGAGAAAGTCTGGATGCGCATCATCCCTGCCTATCCGATACAACGGCAGTTTTTGAGCGCCGTATTTGACGATGTCTTCCGGATATTTACCGGTATCAATGCAGCCTTGGCAGTATTCGCAGTGCTGGCCCTGCCGGTGGCACTGATCGGACTCTTTGGCCTGACCGCATTCATGGCCGAACAGCCTAGCAAGGAGGTGGGTATCTGCAAGGTGATGGCTGCCAGCGTCTCACGTATCGTGCGCCTGTTGATCTGGCAGTTCTCCAGACCGGTCCTGGTTGCCATCCTCCTGGCGTCACCACTTGGATGGCTGGCCGCCGGCGCCTACCTTGATTTCTTCGCTGAACGGGTCGGGCTGTCACCGGTGTTTTTCATATCGGCAGGTGCCATTGCGCTGCTGGTGGCAGCGCTGGCGGTGTCATTCCCGGCAATACGTGTGGCACGAGACAACCCGGTCCACGCATTGAGGTATGAGTGATCTTGCCCGGTTTTCATGCATTCTGCACGCTGGGGTCAAAACGGATATGAAGCACCGATGATCATCCGCGCATTGACACCGGTAGCCTCACTGCTGCTGGGTGTTGCGATCCTGCTGGCCGGTCAGGGACTACAGGGCATCCTGTTGCCCGTGCGCGCGACCATCGAAAATTTTTCCACCTTTGCAGTCGGATTTATCGGCGCCAGCTATTTCCTGGGTTTTACCTACGGTTGTTGGAAAGGATCGGTACTGATACACCGGGTCGGCCACATCAGGGTGTTTGCCGCCATGACCGCCGTGGCCTCTGCAGCGCCCCTGGTGCACGGTTTGTGGATTGATATCTGGGCCTGGGGTGTGCTGCGATTTCTTTCCGGGTTTTGCTTTGCTGTTTTATATGTGGTCATCGAAAGCTGGCTGAACGAACGTGCCAGTGATGAAAACCGCGGTATGATTTTCTCGGCATACATCCTGATCAACATGACGGTACTGGCCGTTGGCCAGCAAATGTTGTTACTGGAAGATCCGCAGAAATTGCAGTTGTTCGCCATCGCCTCGGTGCTGGTTTCCCTGGCTGCGGTGCCCGTTGTGCTGTCGACCACACAGGCACCACGGGATCTGGAAGACCCCCACTTCGACATCAACTCGCTGTACAGGAATTCACCAACAGGTATGTTGGGCAGCCTGACCTCAGGTTTCGCCAACGGTGCCTTCTGGTCCCTTGCGCCGGTATTTATCGCCGCTTATACCCAGGATATAACCCTGTCTGCCTGGTTTATGACCGCCGTGGTTTTGGGTGGTGCCACCGGGCAATGGCCACTGGGTTGGCTTTCGGACAGGATCGACCGGAGATATGTACTGCTGGGTATCTGCCTTGCCGGGACAGCCATTGCGGCAACGCTGTGGTTGCTCGCAGAGCAGCTGTCCGTACCGGGCATACTTGGGTTGGGATTTGCCTGGGGTGTCATCGCCTTCCCGATCTACTCCATCTCGGTTGCGCACGCCAATGACTGGGCCGATCCGGACACTTTTGTGCAGATATCAAGTGGTCTGTTGCTGATGTTCGGCGTGGGTGCTGTAACGGGACCGTTCATAGCCTCGGCAATCATGACATTCACCGGTGCCAGCGGTATGTTTGTTTTTACCGGACTCGCGCATGGAATGCTCGCCATGTACGTGGTCCTGCGCAGTCTGCGTCGAGACCAGGCCGCTGAAGAGGATCAGACTGAGTTCAGCGATGCCCTGGCGTCGGTTATAACCTCC
Organism: Lysobacterales bacterium; assembly: GCA_014238945.1. GTDB lineage: Bacteria > Pseudomonadota > Gammaproteobacteria > Xanthomonadales > SZUA-36 > SZUA-36. The sequence goes on along the minus strand of JABAAB010000051.1, from coordinate 98,793 downwards.
TCTAACGTCTACGAGGAGGAAATCGACTGGGAAGAGACCGACACGGAGCATGAGTGATTATTGTCTCGGGGCGGACGCTACTGGCCATCGGCCAGGTACAATCCAGGTTTCCACGCTAACATCCATTTAAATGGCCTTCGTAAAGGAGTACGAATCATGAAGCCGGTGATGATGAAAGTTTTTATAGCTGGGCTGATGATGAACTGCAAGAAGATGTCTGTACCTTTGTGGCCGACCATGTACGTGGATATTCGGATTGTGAGGCTCCCGAAGGACAGGACGTCAGCGGTGTGGACGATTGCTTCTGGGTTTCCGAGGATGGTAAGGGTTTTGAACCATTTGAGGAGGACCTGTTCTCGGTGGGAGATACCTGTGTGGATTAATCTTTAAAATAAAATCTGTAAGCAACCATAAAAGGCGTTCTGCCGAACACCTTTTTTGTTTGGTAACCCTTTCTCGTTCAGGGCAAATCAGTACCCTTGAGATCTAGTAAATTAACCTGTGTCTCATCGGTAGACCGTCAGAATAACCCCGGCTTCATCTGTTCCCCCCCGGCCATCAGAGATGGTGTAGAAAAACCTGTCTCCACCCCACCATCCGGGCATCCGCGTATAGGTTACGGTGCCGTCGCCATTAATGCTCACTGTACCCTTTCGGCTTTCCGGGTAACGAATGCTGATCACTTCGATCGGATCCCCATCAGGATCATAGTCATTGGCCAGTACGTCAATGGTGAATGCGGTTTCCTTGGCAGTCTGGGCTCTATCAAATGTTGCCACCGGTGGGTTGTTGGGCTGGCGGATCGTAATGGTCACCTCGGCCGTGTCTTCGCCGCCAAAACCGTCATTGATTGTGTAGCTGAACTGATCGGCACCGATGAATTCTGCGGCCGGTGTGTACAAGATCACATCACCATTGATGACCACCGTGCCATTGGTCGGTAAGGTGGTCGAACTGATGGTCAACGTATTCCCGTCTTCATCAGTATCGTTTTCCAATACGGGTAATACATTGTCACTTGAGCCGGATTCAACTTCATAGTTGTCGTCCGCGGCTATCGGATCAACATTGAGACGGCTGATGTTGATGGTCACGCTGGCCTGATCCTGGTCACCATAACCGTCATCGATGGTGTAACTGAAACTGTCCGAACCAAAATAGTCGTGCATCGGTGTGTAACGAATGACATTTCCGTCTATGTAGGCCGAACCATGCAGTGGTGAAGTGACCTCAATTATGGTCAGGTCATCATCTTCAGGGTCGCTATCATTGTTCAGAACCGACAGTGCATTGTCGCTGGTATTTTGTATGATCGGGTAATTGTCATCTACCGCCGTGGGACCGGAATTCTCAATAATGGTCTCACCGGTTTCGTGATTTTCGGTGACCCGGTTGATCCGGTAAACATCAACATTGCGTTTGTGACCCGCCGGATTGCGCAGGGCGCGGCGTATCCAGGCGGCTTCGACCGGAACCGCTTCCTGGACCCATTCCTTGATGGGCTGACCTTCACCCACTATGATCTCGTGCATCACTTCTTCAGCGGCTGTGAAGCTGATTTCCACACGTCGGTTTCTCGAACGTGATTCTTCGGTATCATTTGAATATCGCGGTTCTTTCTCCCCCCGGCCTTCCCAACTCACCCCGGATGCATCGACACCATGGTTGACCAGGAAATCATTGACGGTCCTGGCCCGGCGTTCAGACAGGCCCTGGTTGTACTCATCGGTGCCAAGGGAACAGGTATGGCCAATGATATTGATATCACTGATGATGTCCGCTTTTTGCATTGCAGCGATAAACTCCGCCAGGGTATTTTGGGCTGCGCTACCAAGATTGGCACTATTGAGTTTGAAACTCGCCATGTTGTCCATGGTCACCTTGTTGTTTACCACCTTGGTGACCTGCTCGCGTGGCAATTCGGATACATCGGGCATGCGCTCGACCTGAACCTGCCTGTACACTTCTGCGGGTCGATAGCTGTTGCCGAAGTCCCAGTTCCAAAGTGCACTGAACCGGACATCATTCTGGTCAACTTCAAAGTCACCTTCCTTGTGCATCACTTCAGCACGAAGGGTAAACCCATGGGAGGTGCCCTTGAATCGTTTATTCAAACTGGCATAGGCACTCCTTTGAAGTGAACCTGCCCTGCCGTTTTCATAGTCCAGGCCACCACGGATCCGTACCATGTCACTGTCCCAGAAGTGGCCAATCCTGAACCCTATGCCCCACTCATACGGGTGTTCCCAGATGTCGGTTATGGTTTCCCAGCTATCTGTACGTGTCCATGCGTGATTGTTCATGATTCCGGAGAATGTGGTTTGGCTGAAATCCACTGTCTGACCCACGTAACGCTCACTGGTAATCGACCTGCTGGCGTATAACGACCAGAATTGGTCTTCGCGCTCGCTGCCGGTACCGAAACTGATTTTGCCATCGTGATGTTCATTTCTATCCACGGCAAGAAAGAACTTGCGTACGCGGCCGTCCTTGTAAACGGGCTGACCATCAGGTCCCACCCCGGCTTCGGATTTATCGGTCAACCAGTGGTAATTTATTTTCAGGCCACCGGCACCGTCACTGACCCAGCCTTCACCTACAAATGCCGAGTCGGAGGATTCCGTCAACAACCATTTCAGTTCGCCATGAAATTCATTATTGTTACCATAGCCCAGACCCAGCATGAATGTATCACCAATGAAATTCATTGCCACTGAGTCACTGGCCCGCTGTGCATCCTCCTGATCCTGTGCCCACGAGGGTATGGCCAGTGATGTAATTATCAGGCTGATAAAAAGCTGCTTTCTATTGAGCATCCGAAGTTCCCTGTTGCCGTGCGACGGGTTCGCACTCCCACACGGGTCTATTGTTCCAGAAAAACACCATGAGAGCCATGCATATACATGATAAATTATGGCAAATTATGGCAAAACTGTGGAGATTGACCACCATACCTGTCCAGGATGGCTGCAATGGTCAGTTTACTGGTTTTTTGACCGCAAGTGTTCACCACGTGGGTAAATAAGCCGCTCTTTGGATATTGCACAAATTGTGATTAAAGTAGCGCTCGACGCCTGCCGATTTTGGGAAGGGTAAAATAGAAAACTGTACCGCCATCGAGTATCACATCAAAATCTATGTGTCCTTTGTGACGCTTGACAATGGCCTTACAAATGGCCAGCCCCAGGCCACTGCCCTGGACTTTTCGCGTATCGGAAGAATCGGCCTGGGAAAAACGGTTAAAGACATTTTTCCTGAATTCCTCCGGAATTCCAGGACCCTGGTCACTGATCGATACCTTGTAGCCGTTTTTTTCTTCATTGATCCTGATCAGTACCGGCTCCCCAGGTGGTGAAAACTTGACCGCATTGGATATCAGGTTGGCCATGACCTGTAACAAACGATCATGGTCCGCATTGATCACGGCATCTGTAACACTACTGTGCAGCGTGAGAGAAACACCGTATCGATCCGCATAGGTTTGGTTGAGCATAAGAGACCGGTCCACAGTTTTTTCAAGGTCAATGTGCTCAAATTTGAATTCTGCCTTGTCGGATTCCAATTTTTCAATATCCAGCAATTCATTGACCAGGCTGACCAGACGCTGGGTATTTCTTGCCGCCAGGTCCAGTGTGCTCTCGATTTGCTCTGGATCGCTGAGCATATTGGAACGCATGATCTCTATCGCTCCGTAGATTGATGTCAGGGGTGTGCGGAGTTCGTGACTGACGGTCGAGATGAATTCATTTTTTAACCGGTCCACCCGTTTCTTTGACGTGATGTCTCGAACCACCCCGGTAAAAATAACCCTGTCACGGGTCTTGACCTCGCTGGCAGCGAGTTCCATGGGAAAGTCACTGCCGTCTCTCCGACGCCCGACCAATTCGGTTACATGGCCAATCAAATCGAGTCGACCGGCCAAAAGATGGTCCACCATGAATCTTCCGCCATACCGGTCATATGGTGCCCCAAAGAGATCCTCTATGCTCCTGTCGATGATTTCAGCGCTGTCATAACCAAATATTTCTTCCGCTGCCGGGTTAAACGTTTCGATGATGCCTTTATCACTGATGGTTATGACTCCATCCAGGGCAGTTGCAATTATTGCCGTGTAACGGGATTCATGATCTTTTAGCAAGTTGGCTTTCGCAAATGCATCAGATTGGTGAAACCGACCCATTGTGGACAAATGGTGTACATAATAACCAAGGGTGAACGTCACCAGCACACCGCTGAATATGACCAGCCAGCCTATCATTATGAAGCCAATCTCTAGATGACCACCTTCCGGATGGACGGTTATCAACCATTGACGGCCACCAACGCTCAATTCCCTTGAGTAATGGGGCAGGTCCAGCAATTCCATCCTGTTCACATTCCCGGTATCACCAGAGGTGATGCCTGGTGCCCCGCCAGGCAACTCGCTGTAGAGATAGGTCTGATCTTCGTCAGCAGTTAAATCAAACAGGGATAAATGCAAGGTTTGCCCGGTGCCTGGCTGGGATTTGAGACCTCCGGACGAAAAAAGACTCTGTCTGATGTTAAGTACGCCCAGAACAAAGCCTTTCAAGTTTTCGTGCCGGGATTCCCTCAGGCTCTCAACTCCCTGGCGGTAAACAGGTACAAACAGTAATACGCCTTTGCGATTTTGAGCCAGTTGGACCAGGTCAATACCAGCACTTGAGATCAATTGACCCGAGTCCCGGGCAGACTCAAGTGCCGTGCGGCGTGTGTCTTCCGAGGCGAGATCAAAACCAATGACCGTTTCATTTCCTGCCATTGGCTCTATACAGTACCACAGGATAATAAAAGGCACGTTTAGTCACCGGAATGATCTCTCCCTGCTGTGAGCGTTGACTCACGGTAAAAGCGGGAAGACCACCGGAACGAAAATTTTTCTCAAACGCAGAAAGATCAGCATGGGCAACTTCCGGTATCCATTCAACCGCTTGGAATCCGGGTTCATCACCTTGAATTCCGCGCACGATCCTGCTGAAAGACTCCTGGTCTATACTCTGGACTTCTGCCAGCAATACCGCCACTGCACTGACTATCGTAATCTGCGCTTCCAGTTGTTTTTCAATATTGGTAATGGTTGCCTGGCTGATCTGGTCAAATTGTTGCTGCGATACGAGCTTTGCCCTGTCCTGGGTGAATTTCCAGGTGAAATATGTAAATACAGTTCCGATCAGAATGATCACGACAGGAGCCAGGTGCCAAATCGACTGTAATTGCAGTTTTCGGATCATTTCAAATCACTAATCGGACAGAATTACAATTGAAATCCCGAGCGCCAAACATTATTCAGTGTTTGAAATTCGACTCGTGATCATTCACATAATTATGCCATAAGGTAGATCTAAGGTCCGAAAACCTGGCTTGAGGCCAGGAAAAATCATCCGTCAGAGGTCTTTGCCACAGCCGGAATTACTGCTTTACTCAATATGAATGCGGGCCAACCCTGAACTGGATCAGCCACCGGGCAGCCAACCGATCTCGGTCGCGGTCCGGCTGCCAATGTCACAGAATTTCAGGCTGGCGGGGCGACGCCAGTTACTGGCTGAAACAGCAATTCTGCCACCCATGATCTCTGCACGGTTCTGCGGATACAGGGGTGACTGAGAAGGTCGGGCCAGTCCGTCAGGTGCAAAGGGTTGACCGGTGATGAAGTCGTATTTGTCAGTAGCACCAATGATATGCAGCAGTTCATGGGCGATGACGATTCTATTTCGCGCAGCCCATTGCGGAGATGCGGCTGCGTTGACGATGCCATAACTGCCGTTTTTTACACCGACCGAGCGTTCCATGGGTGGTGTTGTCCCTCCGGTTTTGTACAACACAAACATGTTTACGTCCGCTGGAGCCAGGTCATCCTGACGGCCATTTTTCCATGACCACCAACGCATTTTCAAACTCCACAGCGCCACCTTCCAACCACTCGCTTCCGGGGGAAGAGCCGGAGGTAATTTCGACAGGGGACGTGCAACCTGTATGACAACCGGCCGGTCCAGCTTACGGCCATATCTTTCCGCTTGGTGTTTAATAAATGCCGCAACCTCATGGAAGGAATCGGCGCTGAGCCCTTCGGCGTACCGGCGCACCCCGCTATCGGATTGGGCCAATACCGGGAATACGGTAACCCACAACGGTTTGTCCCAACTGACCAGGCGGTTACCGGTCAACCACTGACTGCCGGCAACCACGAGCAATACCGTCAGCAGAATGGCAATGCGGATGAATTTGAACATTCCGGGTACCGTCAGGATCCGGCGACGATCATCGACTCCAACAGGATGGAACCCGTCTGTGTATTGGAACGATTGTCCACATCTGTGCCGACCTGCTCAAAACGCCTGAACATTTCTTTCAGGTTGCCCGCGATGGTAACTTCTTCAACCGGATACTGGATTTCACCATTTTCAATCCAAAAGCCACTGGCACCCCGTGAATAATCGCCGGTCACAATGCTGACCCCCTGACCCATGACCTCGGTAACCAGCAGACCAGTGCCCATCTGTTGCATCAGTTGGGTCGCTGAGTATTCCCCGGGTTCAACCATCAGGTTGTGAATTCCCCCCGCGTTTCCGGTGGTCTGAAGCCCCAGTCTGCAGGCGGAATAACTACCCAGTACATAACCGTCGAGTACACCGTCACAGATGATGTCCCGATCAGCGGTGGCGACCCCTTCCGCATCAAAAACGGCACTACCCGGGCCACGTGGAATACCCGGCCGCTCAGACATCGTTACCCAGGACGGAAACAATTGTTCACCGGCGGCATCCTTGAGAAAGGACGCATTTCGATACTGTGGCCCCCCGGAAATCGCAGCCATCAAATGCCCCACCAAACCGCGTGCAACTTCCGGGGCAAATAACACCGGCACCTCGCAGGTAGGTATCTTGCGGGCACCCAGACGCATGATTGTTCGGCGGGCCGCTTCACGACCGGTTTGTTGTGCATCTTCGAGATCCGAAATTGACCTCTGTGAGTCGTACCAGTAGTCACGTTGCATGGATGCACCCTCACCGACCACCAGTACACAGCTCTGACCGTAACGTGAGCCACATTTTCTACCGGAAAACCCGTTGGAGTTGGCGTATACACTCAATCCAAAACCTGACGAAGCTGATCCACCATCTGAATTGGTGATTTCGGCAGACTCCAGTCCCGCTGCCTCACAGCGCAGCGCCCGGTCTATGGTTGCCATGGCGTCCAGCGGTTGTGGGTGCCACAAATCAAGATCCGGGAAACTGTTGGCCAGCCTGTCGGCGGGCGCCAATCCGTTGCACGTGTCCGCCTGGGTAAAGCGGGCGATATCAATCGCTCTTTCCACGCTACTGCGAATCGATTCCCCGCGCAGATCGGCACTGCTTGCATGGCCTTTGCTTTTGCCGAGGTACACAGAAATACCGAGACCCCGGTCGCGGGAATGCTCCAGCGTTTCGACCTCCCCCATGCGAACATTCACACTCAAACCATAGTGAATACTGGCGGAAACCTCTGAATTATCTGCACCCAGTTGACGGGCGTAATCCATGGCCGCCTGGGCACTGTCCTCCAGCCCCGACAAATCCTGATCGCGATCCGGCACAGCCTGGGCTACCATATCATTATCAATCACTAGCAAACCCCTGTCTGGCATGACCGAATCCAACATCGAAAAAGAAACATCGCATATAAGCAAAAGTCAGCGCAAACGCGACGCCCATCAACTGTTTGGACTGGCCAAAATTCTGGTAGAAATGCCCGCTACCAGATTGCGGGACATACCGCTGGATGAAGACCTCGGCACAGCGATTCAATTCGCCCGTGGTATTCGGGCACATGGTGCTCGGAAAAGACAGTTGCAAACCATTGCCAAGATGCTGCGCAACTGCGATGCAGACCCGATCAACGAGGCGGTCAACAACATCGACCTCAAAGACAGGCAGATGATTGCACGTCATCATCGAATCGAGGCCTGGCGTGACCGCCTGATCCGGGGCAGTGACCATGAACTGGGAACGCTGCTTAAATATTGCCCGGACATCAATGTACAATCGCTACGCCAATGTATACGCAATGCCAAGAAAGAAACCGCGTTGGCCAAACCACCGGCCGCAGCACGGAAACTGTTCAAACTATTACGCGAAACCGATAAACTGACCCCGTTGCCGCCAATACCGGGGAACTGAATTCCCACGTACATCAGGTCTGGGTTCCACCGACTGTTATCGATTCAATACGCAATGTCGGCTGGCCGACACCAACCGGAACGCTCTGCCCGTCCTTGCCACATACACCGACACCGGAATCAAGCTCCAGGTCGTTACCCACCATGCTGACACGACCCATGACATCCGGACCGTTACCGATCAGGGTGGCACCGCGCACTGGACGGGTGACTTTGCCGTTTTCAATCAGGTAGGCCTCACTGGCGGAAAACACGAACTTGCCCGAAGTGATGTCGACCTGCCCACCAGAAAAATTGACCGCATAAAGTCCTTTCTCAACTGATTCAATGATTTCCCCCGGGTCATCTTCGCCGGGCAGCATGAAGGTATTGGTCATCCGTGGCATGGGCAGGTGGGTAAACGATTGCCGCCGGCCATTACCAGTGGGTCTCATGTTCATCAAGCGGGCATTGAGTTTGTCCTGCATATAACCAACCAATACACCATTTTCTATCAATACGGTTTGCTCGGTTGGTGTTCCCTCATCATCCACGGTCAATGAACCACGACGCTCTGCCAAAGTGCCGTCATCGACTATGGTGACACCTTCACTGGCCACTTTTTCACCCAATCGTCCACTGAAAGCAGAAGTTCCCTTGCGGTTGAAATCACCTTCCAGACCATGTCCCACCGCTTCATGCAATAACACCCCCGGCCAGCCCGGTCCGAGTACTACCGTCATGGTACCTGCTGGCGCGGCATCGGCATCCAGATTAACCAGCGCCTGGCGTACGGCTTCATCGGCAAAATGCTGCCAGGCATTGTCCTTGACCAATTGCCGGTAATCAAAACGTCCACCACCCCCACCGCTGCCCTGCTCGCGACGCTCTCCACGCTCTGCAATCACAGCAATATTCAAACGCACCAAAGGCCGCACGTCGGCCGCCAACGAACCATCGGCTGATGCAACCAGTATGGTTTCGTGTGTCGCGGCAAGGCTCACCATCACCTGGGATATCGCGGGATCCAATGAACGTGTGTAGGTATCAACCTGACGTAACAGATCCACTTTCTCTTCTGCGCTCAGGGTCGGCATCGGGTCATCCGGCAGATACAGCGCTTTCGGACTTTGCCGGCGCCATGCCTGTACACTGCCCTGCTGCCCTTGCCTGGCGATCGCTCGGGCAGCGGATGAAGCCTGCATCAGCGACGGCATGATTATTTCATCGGCATATGCAAAGCCGGTCTTTTCACCACTGATGGCACGGATTCCGACACCCTGTTCAACCGCATGGGTACCGTTGCGCACCAGGCCATCTTCCAAAGACCACGCTTCGTGACAGGCATTTTGGAAGTACAGGTCCCCGGCATCGATCGATGAGCCCATCAGGTGTTGTAACACTTTTTGCAGGTCTGCCTGATCAAGGCCAGCTGGGGCGAGTAATTGCTGTTGAGCCAATTCTAACGCGTCAGTCATTTTCATCTCCACCTGTTCCATCGGCATCCACCGGCTCTTGTTGGGTGTCGCTGCTCTCGTCTGTGATGGTCTCCATTACCATTCCGGATCCTTTTTCGGTGAACTTCTCTGCTTCGGTACCGGCTTCGGTAGCGGTTTGCGCACCGGAATCAGAACCGCGTTCGATTTCAGGAGGCTGCACACCGCCATCAGCATTTTCACCAATCATATCCGGGACCGCCGATGGTTCGACGCGTTCAACCTCCGGATCCGACCACGGCCCGCGTATCGTGTACCTGGCCTCGGCAGCCTCGCCCAGGCTGTCACGCAATAAAGCCTGCAAAGCCAGACCCGCTGCAGCACCTACCGGGCCACCGGCGATCGCACCGATGACGGGTAAAGACTTACTGACACCGGGCCGAATTGTGAATTCATAATTGAATATCTGGTCCACCAGGTCAGTATCACCGGTGATGGCAATTTCCGCTGCGGTTGAACTCAGGATCAGGTCGTCAGTGTAACTGGTACCATTTTCAAGTCGCATGGTGCCGGTGGCTTCATCAAAACTGAAGCCATCACCGAATACGTCGCGAAAATCCATGGCCAGTCGACGCGGGAGCTCCGTCAGGCTGAGCAATCCCAGCATACGGCCGGCACCCGGGTCAGCGGTCAGTATATTTCCCTGGACGATACTGATATCCATTTCACCGTTCAGACGCTCAAGTGCAAATGCGGCAGGTGGTCCTTCCCACCAGGCATCAAAATGCACCACCGTTTGGCCGCCCTGCATGGCCGACGAGATATCCATCGCCTCCAGCACGGTACCCAGGCTTTCCGAAGTCATGTATATATCGAAATCAGATCGCGCACCCTCATCCGATTTGATCCAGTCACCACGGGCGCTGAATACCAGGCGTGGTGACTGCGCCTCGATGGAGTCGAGATGAAACCCGTCCTGCAAGGGATAGCCCTCGATTCGGGTTTCTCCCAGTTCCAGACCAAGATAACTGAATTCCTTGGCGAAAAAGTGCATTTCAGGCAGATCAGCAGGATTGGACTCCATGGTCATACCCTCGGCAATCGGGTCGGGCATCAGCAGTCGTTCAAATTCGCCGGTCATACTGTGTGCACCCTCGTCGTTCTTGTAGTATTTGACCAAACCCTCAATGTCCCTGCCATCAAAATCGGCCCTGATCACGTCGTCTTCATACTGCATGATTAATGCCACATCATCGAAAAGACGATTGAAAATCATGACCTGTTCGGCATCTACACTGGCAGATTCCAGTTCGAGCCCACCCACGTCCTCGGTCTGGCTGAACCGGTCCACGATCAAATCCAACCAACCGTCAAGATCTAATAGCGCTGTCGAACAGTTGATTACAAATAGCCCCTCTGTGGGTAACTCGCTGACATCTTCACCAAGATAGGCCGCGGCACGAACCGGACTGGCATCATCCTCTGCCAACTCCATCTTTACCTGGATATGTCCGGGCATGTCCACACTCAGCATGCGTGTCGGTGTGCGGATGGGATAGCGCAGACTCAAGGGCCACGATTCGTCTGCAGACTTGTCCAATGGTGCAGGTAGTGCAAATGTGATTCCTTCCAGCGAGCTGTACATTTCCAGCCAGGTCTCACGAGCCTCACCTGCCTGTTGCTCGGCCGCGCTTACACTGATTTCCCAACGACTGGTCCCGCTGGCACGACTGAACATGGGTTCACTTTTTAGCAGGTTGTCCGGTATTACATCCTGTAATGGCAGGTCGCCGTGCACCGTGGCGCGAAAAACTTCGTTGGCATCCCAGTCAGCCAGCACATCCAGGGTAACCGGGTTTTCCTTGTAGGCGGTGGTCAGTTCACTGCCTTTCAGACCCTCCCGATCAAATTCCAGGGCTCCGTTCATTACATTCAAAACAATGCCTGAGGACTGTTCGGTGAAGCGGGCATCTTGCAGGTTCACCACACCGGTTACCTGCATGGGTATCGAGTCCTTCCCCAGCGTGGACCGCAGATGACCAGAGATGTCGGATCGGCCCTCAAGTACGAATTGATCGGGGTCCATTGCCAGCCCATCCAACAGCGGCGTACGTTTAAGAAAACCGGTCAGGCGGGGCAGGTCTGTGGCAGTCTGGTATTCCACCTCCAGCACTGCTTGCTTGAAGTTACCAATGGAGGCCGTCACCAGGTCCACTACCGCACCACCTGTATTGCCAACGCGGCCCCGTGCAAGCATGCCTGTGCCCTCAAAGTGCACCGTAGCATCAATATTTTCCAGCTGTGGCCAGTAGTCCGCATATTTGAGTTTGGCATCCTCCAACTGAACAATGGCCTGTATCCGGCCGCTGTGGTCGGCAAACGGAAAATCATCCATGTCTCCCTGCATCGAATAACGACCATTGACCACCCGGCCATTGAGCAATGATGTGCGCAACCAGTGTCGCGTGCGATCAGTCATGATGTTTTCGGGCCAGTAATCTCCAAAACGCGAAACATCTCCACGCTCCATGGCAACATTGATATCCACCACCGGCTTGCCTTCGCTGGATGCGAGGCGAACCCTGCTGACGATGCTGATATCCAGGTTATGCGTTCGACAGCGGTTCAGGTCAAATTGCCAATTGCGACCGGGTGACCAGATAAATTCTGCCCGGCAATCCACAAGTTCCAGGCTCACAGGACGACGAAAAATTCTCGGCCAGTCCAGCCGCACTGATCGACCTTCAAATTGAATTTCACCGATACCACCGTCAATGGCGATCTGCGCATTGATCCCGGCAATATCAGGACCTTTTTCCCAGTCCCAGAAATGACCTTCGCTAAGCCGTCCGCCCACTTTCATCAAACGCCAGCTATCGTTCAGCAGCAGGTCAAAATCAGCGATGCTCCCCTGTGCACGCCGGGGTATCGCGGCGGGCCATGTGATGTTGTAGGAAGCCATGATTCTCTGTGTCAATTGCAATGGCAGATCCAGATCCAGAAAATCAGCACTGACCCACAAACCCAGGTTATTCGCGATGTTCCTGGCTACACTTAACTTTTGGCTTTGCCACTGCACTCCGGCACTGGTGATGGTGAGGTCTGACAGATCCATGCGCCAGTTTTTACGTTGCACAAATTCAAAATTCAGCCGGCTGTTCAGGTGGTCGATTACCAACGGTCCGGACTCGGAAGACAATTGTGCGTCCCTGAGGTCCAACACACCCTGCATCTTCTGCGGACGATCCTGCTGCCATTCCCCCCACAATTCCGCATTCAACCAGCCCGAAGCGGGTACCAGGGGATGGTGTGGCAACTGCCTGACCAGTTCCGCCATCATCAACTCACCGGTCTTGACGTGCCAGGACGCAGCGGCAACGTGCTGTTCCTCATCCAGGGTAACCCGAATAGTTGCCTCCAGGTCACCTACAATCCGCTGACTTTCACTGTCGGACAGACGGGCCTGAATTTCGGCTGCCATGCGGCTGCCATCCAACTTCAGACGACCATTCACATTGCTCAATACCATGTGAATCTCGCGTTCGGGATCATCAAAACTGAGGCTGACATCCTGCAATCGGACTTCACCATTCAGGGCGACATTACGCAAGCCGGGATTTCTGTTTTTGCCGGAGCTGCGGTTACTGACCCCCAGGCCGGACAACACATAGCGGCCATCGGTCGTTCGCTCCAGGGAAAGATCCGCACCTATGATGCGAAAGCTGTACAGAGGCCGGCCCGGAATCAACGCATTCAGTGGCTTGATATCAAGCGCTGCATGGTTGATGGCAATTTCGTTCTGGATTCCTTCCGGCATCAGAGTGACCCCCAGCAGGCTGATTCTGGGTCCGAAGGCCTTCCACTCGCCGGTGAAGCTTTCTACCTTGACGGGTTGATTGAATGCCTTGCTCAACCAGGATTCCAGCTCGGGTTGATAATGAACACTGTAAGGCATAAGCAATTTGCCAATACCAACGACCACCGCTGCCAGCACCGTCAGCAACGTCAGTGCTGTCCACAGCAGGGTACGTACCCGGCGGAATATTTTTCGTAAACTGTTCATTCCAATAAATGTGATCCGTACCTGACTGCCACTACAGCAGCACTACGTCAAACTGTTCCTGCGTGTACTGGTCTTCACGCTGAAATCGAATGGTTTTCCCGATCACTTCTTCCAGTTCCGCAACCGTGGTCGACTGATCATCAAGAATCCTGTCTACCACGCCGGTGGATGCCACCACCAGCAGGCGGGTGGCTTCGAACTGTCGGCTCGAGCGCAGGATTTCCCGGAATACTTCCAGGCAGACCGTGTCAGCGCTTTTCAGCACGCCCCTGCCGGAGCACACTGGACAGGGTTCGCATAACACGTGGCCAAGACTTTCGGTGGTCCGCTTACGTGTCATTTCTACCAGCCCCAGTGAAGATATTTCACAGATATTGGTCTTGGCATGATCACGTTCCAGTGCGCGTTCCAGGGCCAGCATAACCTGTCGTTTGTGTTCCTCGCTGTTCATGTCGATAAAATCGATGATGATGATGCCACCGAGATTGCGTAATCGAAGCTGCCGGGCAATGGCGTGGGCTGCCTCCAGGTTAGTCTTGTAGATGGTTTCTTCCAGGGTCCGGTGACCTGTATATCCACCGGTATTTACATCGATGGTGGTCATGGCCTCGGTCTGATCGATCACCAGGTGGCCGCCGGACTTCAATACGGACTTGCGATGCAGTGCATTTTCAATTTCATCTTCGATCCCATACATATCAAAGATGGGCCGGTCTGCAGAATAACAATCAATACGCTGCGACCAGTCGGGCAGAAATTTGCCGGCAAAATCTTTCAGGTTGTTAAACTCATCAATTGAATCTATACGGACTTTTTCCACTTCCTTGTGCATATGGTCCCGCAAAGCCCGGATCGGCAGTGAAAAATCCCGGTAAATACACTCACCGGGTTTGCTGTTCGCTATTTTTTTATCGACCGACTCCCAAACTTTGTCCAGATAGGACATGTCAGCCGCGAGGGCAAAATCATTCACGTTTTCTGCATTGGTCCTGACGATGTAGCCGTGCGTTCCCTGCTGTTCACGAAGGGTGGATAACAGTCCATGCAGTCGCTCGCGTGTGGTTTCATCTTCGATACGGACCGAGACAGCTATGGTTTCGGACTCGGGCAGCAAGACCAGAAAACGTGATGGAATACTGAGATTGGTGGTCAATCGTGCGCCCTTGGTCCCCAGTGGATCCTTTATGACCTGCACGACCACCTCACTTCCTTCCCGGACCAGGGATGCAATGGGTGGCTCCGGTGGCGGGTTTTCCGGGGTTTGTTCACGTTCAACCCGGTGTATGTCAGAGGCGTGCAGAAATGCTGTCCGGCTCAGACCAATATCGATAAATGCAGCCTGCATACCGGGCAATACCCTGGACACAACGCCCTTGTAAATATTACCCAGGTAGCCTACCTGTCCATTGCGTTCCAATGAGACCTCTTGCAACATTCCGTTTTCCACTACGGCCACTCGGGTTTCCGTCGGGGTCACATTGATCAGTATTTCTTCGCTCATACTAGGGCCTGTTTACGATACCTGCTGAGGTCTGACCGGTGGGTGCACTAGGATACCACCTCCACCCGCCAGACTTGGTATTCGTCAGTATCTGTACACCAGGTAATAGGGTAAACATGGTTGAATCCCCACTCATTTCAACACACCGGCATCTCGCAACAACTTGGCGGTCTCATACAGCGGTAAACCCATCACTCCTGAATAACTGCCTTGAATACAGCGGATAAACTGACCGGCGCCTCCCTGTACCGCATATGCGCCTGCCTTGTCCATGGGTTCTTCACCACGGCAATAATTTTCAATCCAGTCAGACGACATTGCAGCAAAGGTTACCGCGGTGATGTTCAGCGTTTCGAAAACCTCTTCCTGTCCCAACACCAGTGCGACAGCGGAATAAACTTCATGCGTCCGGTCCGATAATTTCTGCAGCATGTTTTCCGCCTGTTGACGCGTCTCAGGCTTACCCAGAATTTCTCCATCACGTACCACAATGGTGTCAGCACCCAGCACCGGCAGTGTGTCATTGCTGCGCTGGTATCCTGCAAGCGCCTTTTCAATGGCCATACGTTTTACATAGACCCGGGGTGTCTCACCACTCGTTATGGATTCATCAATATCAGCGGCTGCCACTGTGAATGTGACAGCCAATTGCCCCAGCAATTCCCGACGGCGGGGAGAACCGGATGCCAGCAATATGGCGGGGGTCGTAGTCAATGTTTCAGCCACGGTGGTAGGGATGATTCCTGGTTATTGTCCAGGCCCGGTACAACTGCTCTGCCAATACTACCCTGACCAGGGGGTGTGGGAGCGTCAGCGGCCCAAGTGACCAGCGGTTGTCTGCCTTTTGCCTGTAGTCGGACGAAATGCCATCGGGCCCACCGATCATAAAACCGACGTCACGCCCCTCGGTCATCCAGCCTTCGAGGTTTGCAGCAAGTTCCTCCGTCGACCATTGCCGACCGGTCAGGTCCAAAGCGATTACCCTGGCACGTTGGGGCATGGCGGCGTACAGGGCAGCGCTCTCGGTAGCTGTCAAACGACGGGTATCGGCATTTTTTCCACGTCTTGCCAGGGGAATTTCACGCATGGAAAGTTTGAGTCCCGATGGCATTCTGCGCGCATACTCAACCCATGCTTCATTGACCCAGCGCGGCATACGCTGACCGACAGCGGCCACCAGTAATTGCATGATTATGCGGTGGAGCTTAGTCCACTGCGGTGTTGGTTACTGACCTGCCAGAGTTTTTCGAGATTATAGAAAGCCCGGGTCTGGGGCAGCATCACGTGCACGATGACATCGTTCAAATCCACCAACACCCATTCTCCTTCACTCTGACCTTCAATTCCCAGCGGGGGTGATCCATTGGCCTTTGCTTCTACCACCAGGTTCTCGGCCATGGACTTGACATGTCGTGTCGAATTACCGGAGGCGATGATCATGCATTCGGTCAGCGGGTTGTGCCCGGAAACGTCGATTACAAGGATATCGGTGGCTTTGAAATTTTCTAATGAGGAAACAACGAGTTGTTGCAACTGTTCGGTAGTGAGGTCGTCACTGACTGTTTGACTGTTCAAATTGAAACGTTACCTGTAAGAAGTGTCTGCAAGTTTAGCCGCCCGTGTGGTCGGCGTAAAGCACAGCCTGACACTGTTGGCCAGAAACTGTCTTCCTTAATTACCTATTTTTGTGTGTACAGGGCGTTGTCTTCAATATATTCGAGCACCGCTGTCGGCAACAGGAAACGTGGCGATTCACCCCGTTGTAACAACTTGCATATCTTGCTGGCTGAAATATCAATGGCCGTGACTTTCATGAAATATACCCGGCCTGCAGCCGTACCGGTCAGGATTGACAGATCCGCAGTGCGGCGTTGCTTTACCTGTGCCTGCAATTGCAGAGAATATTCAGCCTGGCTACCCGGTCTGGTCAGAATGATGATGTGTGCCAGTTCAAACAGTTCAAGCCACTGATACCAGCTATGCAGGTGATTGGCAGCATCCTGTCCAACCAGCAACATCAGCGGACTGTCGGGAAACTCGCCGCGCAAGTCACGCAGGGTATCTACCATGTAAGAAGGCCCCTGGCGACGGGTTTCACGTTCATCGATCACCAGTCCGGGGAACTCCACACAGGCCAGTCGTAACATGTCCAGTCGCTCCCCGATACCGGTTTGCGGGCTGTCCCGGTGGGGTGGGGTGCCGGACGGCAACAGGTATAGAACATCAAGACCCAATTTTCTCCGCGCGTCATCTGCACAACGCAGGTGACCATAGTGGACAGGATCAAAGGTACCCCCAAGAAATGCCAATGGGCTGGGTCGGTTCGTATTTTCCCGGGTCATCCCGATAACAGCAACAGCAGGGTATCGAGGCTTTGCCATGGGTCGCCGGTCGCTCTTCCCTTGCTTTGACGGTCAATCAGGGACAGTTGTTTGAAGGCAGCGAACATCGTCCGCGTATTCAGACGCCTTGCAGCGCTTCGAACGGCATTCTGCCGGTTCCTCCATACATTGAGCTTTCTGAATACCGCGGCTTCACTTTCACCACTGCGCATTGCCAGACGGAATGACTCGGTAATTTTGAGTTCCCTGGTCAGGGCACCCAGCAACATCGGCAGTGGTGTGTCCATCCGACGCAGGCCAGCAGCAATACGCAGGCCACCCTTCAGGTTGCCTGCCAGCATATGCTCCGCCAGTGTAAAGGCATCAAACTGACTGCTGTTGGCAACAACCTCCATGACGTCGTCCACGCTGATCCTGCCAGCGCCTTTGAGCAAGGCCAGGCGGTCTATTTCCTGTTGTGCTGCAAGCAGGTTTCCTTCCAGTCGATCCGCCAGGATGGCGATGACCTCGGGCTCGGGTTGCATACCGTGCTGACGCATTCGGTGCTCCAGCCAGCGGGGTAATTCGCCGGCCTTGACCGGCCAGATTTCAATCCTTTGACCCGCCTTTTCCAGAGCGCCAGCCCATTTTGACTTGCGTGAAGAAGCATCCCATTGTTCGCAACTGACCAGCAACACCATACTGGGGTCAGGTGCCTTTGCCCATGCAGTCAATTCCTTACCACCTTCACGGCCCGGTTTTCCTGTTCGAATACGCAAATCGATTACTTTCTGGCTCGCAAACAACGAGGGAGCGGCCGCCTGCTGCAGCGCGGACCAGTCAAATCCCCGTTCGACCTGCAGTAATTCACGTTCCAGGAATCCCTTTTTCTTCGCGGCTTCCCTGATCTGGTCACAACATTCCTGTAAAAGCAGGGGTTCCTGACCAGCAACCAGGTAGACTGGGGCCAGTCCGCGTTGCAGACTGCCGGCGAGTTGATTCGGGTTGATGGGCATGTTGTTACTTACTGTAGGTACCCAGTCGTCTGACGACCATTCGCGCCAGGCTGTCTGACAGATCATTGCGCAAAAACTCATCCTCACGTTCGGCGGCCAGGATGTCCTGCTCGTTAAAGCTGTACACACGACTTTGCTCAATAGTTTGCAACGGAATCAGTTCTGTACCGCCAGAGTCCAGAAGACGAAACTGGACGGTGTGGCGGATCAGGAACTCACGTACCCGTGCATTGTCACCGACGGACTGGATCTCCTTTCTCATCCGATTCATGGGGACTTCAAGGATTGCGGCGTTATCAGCCAGTGCAACGACCTCCACACCATTTTGATGCAACAGTGTTTCGACACGGCGTGCAAATTCACTTTCCGGAGATTGTATATGCACAACGGTCAGACGCATTTCATCCGGCAGCGCCACACGGGCCTGCAAATGGAATCCACAAGCCGAAACCAGCATCAGGACGAACACGGTTAGATACAATCGAATCATGTACATGATGAAGGTCAGCCTACAACAATATTCAACAGCCGGTCAGCAATATGTATGACCTTGCGTACCGCCATTCCTTCGGTATAGCGCAGCACATTGGCTTCCACCATGGCCGCTGTCATGGCCGTCTCCTGATCGCAACCCGGAGCCAGTTCGACACGTGCACGCAGTTTTCCGTTCACCTGCACAACCAGTGTAATCTGGTCACGAACCCGGGCAGATTCGTCGACTTGCGGCCACGCAGTTGAAACCACACTGCCCTCTTCTCCCAGCGCCTCCCACAGGATTTCACAGACATGTGGGGTAATCGGCGACATCAACCGCACAACGGCTTTCCAGGCCTCATCCAGCACCGCACGACCCTGGCTGCTGCGGTCTTCAAACCTGCCCAGGTGGTTACAAAGTTCCATGACGGCGGCAATGGCCGTATTGAAGGTATTGCGCCGGCCAATGTCGTCGCTGACCTTGGCAATCGTATCGTGCACATGACGTCTAATGGTTTTCTGCCCGGTGTCCAGCCCGTTGCTGTCCAGTGCCTGAACCGGACCGGCCGCAATATGGCTGGAAACCATAAACCAGAGCCTGCGTAAGAAACGAAAGGCGCCCTCCACGCCCGAATCTGACCATTCCAGTGACTGGTCAGGTGGAGAGGCGAACATCGAAAACAGCCGCACAGTATCTGCACCATAACGTTCTACGAGGTGTTGCGGATCGACGCCGTTGTTCTTGGATTTGGACATTTTTTCGACCGCACCAATGACCACTGGTTGCCCGTCCGCAAGCAGGTGTGCGCCAATGATCTTGCCCTTCTCATCCAACTCGGTCTGAACCTCCGCCGGGTTGATCCAGTGTCTGCTGCCATCCGGGTTCTGGCGACTGTAGGTCTCGGCCACCACCATGCCCTGGCAAAGAAGGCGGGTGGCAGGCTCATCGGAATGTAACATGCCGGCGTCACGCAGCAGCTTGTGGTAAAACCGAAAATACATCAGGTGCAGGATGGCATGCTCGATACCGCCGACATATTGATCTACCGGCAACCAGTAATTGGCACGCTCATCCAGCATGGCATTGGCACCCGGCGAACAATAACGGGCGTAATACCAGGATGATTCCATAAAGGTGTCAAAGGTATCAGTTTCCCTTTCTGCATCGGTCCCGCAGCGGGGACATCGGGTCTTACGCCACTCGGGATCTGCCTTGATTGGAGACCGCACACCCATGAAGGTCACGTCTTCAGGCAGCACCACCGGTAACTGGTCCTCGGGTACCGGTAGTGCACCGCAATCGGGGCAATAAATTACCGGTATCGGACAACCCCAATAACGCTGTCTGCTGACACCCCAGTCACGCAGACGGTAATTGACCTTACGCTCGCCAATACCCTGGCTTTCCAGCCATTGCGTGGCTTTTTCCCTCGCATCATCAACACCCAGTCCATCCAGCCACTCGCTGTTGATGGCAACACCTTCCCCAGTATAGGCCTCGCCATCCCAGTCGGGGGGAGGCTGGACTGTGCGCAGGATCGGCAGAGCATTGGCGCGCGCGAAATCCCAGTCACGCTGGTCCTGCCCGGGTACCGCCATAATGGCACCCGTGCCATAGGCCATGAGCACGTAATCTGCAATATAAAGGGGTACGGCTTTTTGTGTAAACGGGTTGAACAGGAAAGCACCGGTATCCACACCACGTTTTTCCTGTGCGCCCTCGGAAGAGGTACGGTCGGCCTCGCTGGTATTTCGCACAGAGTCAATAAACGCTTCCACCGACTCCAGGCAATCCGCTGTGGTCACTTTCTTAACCAGCGGGTGTTCGGGAGCAAGCACCGCGTAGGTCATACCAAACGCGGTGTCCGGACGGGTAGTAAACACCGGCACCCCCGGTGTGTCGGAATCGGTTTTGCCGTCCGCGTCGCAGACCATCATTTCAAATTCCGCACCCTCAGATCGGCCGATCCAGTTTCTCTGCATGGTCTTGACCGCTTCCGGCCATTCGACCAGTTCATCCAGACCATTGAGCAATTCCTCTGCGTAGTCGGTAATTCGCATGAACCACTGTGGGATCGAACGACGTTCGACCACCGCGCCTGAACGCCAGCCACGGCCATCAACCACCTGTTCATTGGCCAGGACTGTCTGGTCCACCGGATCCCAATTCACTTCGGAGTCCTTTCGGTAGACCACGCCCTTTTCCATCAGGCGGGTAAACATCCGTTGTTCCCAATGGTAGTAATCGGGGCTGCAGGTGGCGAACTCTCGTGACCAGTCATAGGCAAACCCGAGTCTCTGCAACTGCTCGCGCATGTGGTCAATATTGGCGTAAGTCCATTTGGCCGGTGCGGTGTTGTTCTTGATGGCGGCATTTTCCGCCGGCAGTCCGAATGCATCCCAGGCCATGGGCTGTAATACATTCTTACCCAGCATACGCTGGTAACGGCTGATCACATCACCAATGGTGTAGTTGCGTACATGACCCATGTGCAAAGCACCGGAGGGGTAAGGCAGCATGGAAAGGCAATAAAACTTTTCCATATCGGGATCTTCCGTGACCTGATAGGTCTTGTCTTTATCCCAGCGCGTTTGCACGCGCACTTCAATTTCCAATGGATTGTAAGGGGATTGCTCCATGTGATTTTCCGGTCCGGCGCAGTGTTTCAGTTGTCGGGAATGCGAAGCATAACCGACCGGGGGACACATTTGAATGCTGATTCTGCAATCACGACCACCTGCTACTTTCACCCCGGCTCGTAAAGCACTTTATGCACTCTCCTCGGATGCAAATGAGCAGGGTGCTCAACGGCCTTTTTTCTGAATATATTCCAGGATTGCATTCAGGCCATAACCCTCCGGTACGCAATGTTCAGAGTCCTGCAGAGCCGGTTGGATGGTATCGGCCAGTACCTTGCCCAGTTCCACACCATACTGGTCAAATGGGTTGATATTCCAGACCACGCTCTCAACAAAGACCTTGTGCTCGTATAGAGCCAGTAACTGGCCCAGGGTGTGGGGACTGAGTTTGTCCATCAGAATAATTTCCGATGGCCGCTCACCCGTCATTTGCCGGTGAATGTCCGCTGGTTCGGGACTCGCCAGTCCGCCGGTACCGGTTGCCAGTGCCGTTGCCTGTGCGAGCATATTGGCCAGCAACACCGCATGCGCTTCATCGTCTTCATGATCGGGACAGATCACACCGATGAAGCTCAGCGGAACGACATCGGTGCCCTGGTGGAACATCTGGAACAGCGAATGCTGGGCATCGGTACCCGCTTCGCCAAAAAGAACCGGTGTGGTGTCGTAGCCGGTCAACTGGCCACTGCTGTCAACGGATTTGCCATTCGATTCCATCACCAGTTGCTGCAGGTAGGCGGGTAGTGACCGCAGACGATGGTCGTACGGAATGATGGCCTGGCTCGGGTAGCCACAGAAATTTCGATGCCAGATTCCTGTCAAAGCCATCAATACCGGCAGGTTTCGATCAATCTCCGCTGTCTGAAAATGCCGGTCCATTTCGAGTGCGCCATCGAGCAACTGTTGAAAGGCGTCCTCACCCATAACTGCAGCCGCGGACAGGCTGACAGCAGACCAGATGGAATAGCGACCACCAACCCAGTCCGGAAGATAAAAGGTATTGGCCCGTGGCACACCAAAAGTGTCAACCGCCTGTTGGTTACCACTGACAGCAAATATTCTACGCAGCGCCTGTTCCCGGCCCAGTGAAACTTCAAGCCACTGTAATGTCCTTTGTGCATGCAACAGTGTTTCACCGGTTTTGAAGCTCTTGGAAACTACGACCACGATGGTTTCTGCCGGATCCAGTCGGGCAAGCAAATCGACCCTTTTGTGGGCGTCGACGGAGGAAAGGAAATGAACTGAGGGTGATTCGTTCCTGCCCAGAGCATCGATCAGCAGACGCGGACCCAGCACTGAACCACCGATACCGATATGAATTATGTGACGAACACGTTCAGCCTGCTCCTCAGGCAAATGACCCTGGGCAAATGCCCTGGCATGGGTACGCATGTTATCGCGGCTCTGCCTGATCCGCTCAACCGTATCTGCAGCGAGATTTCCCAATACCTGGTCACTTCGAAGGGCCATGTGAAGTGCCGGTCGTTGCTCGGTAAAATTGACTCTGTCGCCCCTGAAAAGCCGATCTCTTTCCACGCATACAGCGCTTTTTTTGGCCATCTCCAATAAGCTGGACAATGTTTGCCGGTCCATGCTGGTGCGGGAATAATCCAGTAATAACTGACCCGAAGAAAGGCTGAAATCTACAAAGCGATTGGCGTCTCCAAGGTGTGCAGCAAGCGACTTTCGTAAACTTTTTTTGTTGTAATTTTGCAACAATTGCAAAAAATAGCGTTCCATTGTGCGTCTAAAACCCCTGTCACATCTTGCGGGAATTCTTGATCATAACACGATCATGAACAGATCAGACCGACTTGCCAATCGATCAACAGTCAGTACCCTGTATTTTAGGTGGTTTATTACATTATAAATTTATATTACTGATTATATAAAATTATTTCATATATAACCTGTAAATTAGCAATCAAAAAAAATGCCCTTCTCCGTTACAGGAGAAGGGCATATTTTGGAGTGATGTATCCGTATTTTCGCGCCCTGCGCTCTTGGTATGTGTTGCAGACTTACCAAGTTTGGTTGTAATAATACCACTAAACATACAAATTGCAAACTTTTCTGGACAAAAAACAACAAATGTATTATGGACCGTCGAAGACAGGACGTTACCACCTTGAGCAGAATGATCAAGGTCCACACTATCCGCTCAGATTACATCGAACTCGTGTATGCGTCTGATCCCACTGACATCGACCAAATTCAGCAATTTCGTTACCAGTCCCTGCCCGGGAATCTCCAGTGCCGGGGCAAGTTCGCACAGTGGCACCAGCACGAACGCCCTTTCATGCATTCGGGGGTGCGGAAGTTCAAGATCCTCCGAACTCATGACCCGGTCCGCATACAACAGCAGATCGATATCTATTACACGCGGTCCCCATTTTCTTTCGCTGCGTTGTCGACCCATTTCATCTTCCACCGACTGCAATCTGTGCAAAAGGGGTAACGGTTCTAAATCTGTACTAATCTGAACTACCCCGTTGATGAAATCATCCTGTTCTACATCGCCCCAGGCAGGAGTCTGGTAAAAACCTGACTTCTGAATCAGCTCGACTTCATCCAACTCCTGCAAACTGGCCAGGGCGCGTTGGAGTTGAATCTCGGGTTGATTCAGATTACTGCCGAGGCCCAACCAGGCGAGCATGGATCGGATGTCAGGACTTTGCTGATGATGAACGCCCACGAGGGCGCCGACGACGCGGGCGATGACGGGACTTGTTGCGATATCCTGCATCCGCAGGAGAACGGCCGGTGTTGAGTTGTACCCCCTTCTGTGCCTCGGTCCAGTGATCCGCCAGCGACTGGAGTGACCCATCCTCCTCCACCCTGAGCAACAGGAAATCATAGGCAGCCCTGAAGCGCCGTTCCTGCATCAGGTTCTTGGCACGACGTCCGTGGGTATTCTTAAAGCGGGGTTGCAATGTCCAGATCTGTCGGGTTACCGCACTGAATCTGCGTGGAATCGCAGTGCGCTGGACCTGGGATGTGAGTATTTCGTCCGCGGCCTGACCCAGGGCACTATATGCAGTCTGTCCCGCTCCCACTAATTCATCTGCACGCGTATGTACCGGTTCCCACAACACGGCGGCCAACAGAAATGCCGGTGTAACCGGTTTTTCCTGCGCGATACGCTCATCGGTATTGTCCAGCGACTGCAGCAACAACGCACCGGTGAGAGCCTTGCCAGGTTTACCTTTTCCACGCAGTACAGGGAACAGTGAGCGGGTCAATTGAAATCGCTGTAAGACCTGCCAGGTCCTGGCTGCGTGACCCGTCATGAACAGTTTGCAAACCTCCTCAAACAGACGTGCCGGCGGAATATCGGTCAGCAATTTTGCCATTTCCATGGTTGGTGCGGCGGTATCTTCGACCGGCTCGACACCCAGCTTGGCCACAAAACGCGCAGCACGCAGCAATCGTACAGGGTCTTCCCGGTAACGAAGCCGGGCATCACCGATCAGACGAAGTTTTCGCTGGGAAAGATCCTTGTAGCCGCCAACGAAATCCTGGATTTCACCGCTGACAGGATCCAGAAACAGTGCATTGATAGTGAAATCACGACGCACGGCATCCTCTTCCAGATTCCCCCAGACATTGTCACGCAGAATTCGGCCATTCTTGTGCTTCAGATCATCGTTGTCGCTGATTTGCGGTCCACGGAAGGTTGCAACCTCTATCAGCACCCCACCCATGCGCACGTGTGCCAGACGGAAACGGCGGCCGATCAGTCGACACCTGGGAAATACCGTTTTGACCTCTTCGGGTATGGCGTCGGTCGCGACATCGTAGTCTTTAGGGGCCTTGCCCAGTAACAGGTCACGCACACTGCCACCCACGATATAGGCTTCATAGCCTTCATCCTGTAACCGTCTAACGACTTCTGTGGCATGCGGACAGAGTTGAGAGGCTGCTATTCCGTGTTCCGCTGCGGGTATAACTAAATTTTTATTGATGGTTATTTCCTGAAAACGATTAACCTAAAACTGTGTTCCCTGACTTCATACAGGTTGAACACCTTGTTATGGGTAGTTTAACATGACCACCCCTTGTACATACGAAGTCAATCCACGCTCCCTTCGTCTAGCGGTTAGGACGCGGCCCTCTCAAGGCTGAAACACGAGTTCGATTCTCGTAGGGAGCGCCATTGAGCGTTATTGTGTTGCGTCGACCGGTTGAAATCGCAACCACAAAGCAGATACTCACCAGGCCAATACCTGGGTACGTCATGCCGTTGGTCAGGTTGCGGATCTCGGGGCAGAAATCCAATACCCAGTAGGGCGAATCCCATCCCAGGGACCGGAAACAGCCCAGCTCCGCACTGGCGAAGAAGGCTACAAAGAGCGCGTCCTTGCCGGTATTGAAGGGCGGCTCTGAGCCAAGTTCGTCGGCCCAGAGTTTCATTACTCTCTTGCTGAGCAGTTCCCTAACAACCATACAGCGCACAAGTGGGCGCTCCCCGCCGGCGCGTAAAATTCGAAATCGCAAAACCAGATCTCCCGGAAGTCGCCCAGTTCCATCAGACAGCGCCAATCAACTGCTGAATAAGTGGATGGTCGGGTGCATCAACAATCAGGCCCTTGAAGCCCAGGCGAACCAACTCAGAAAAAGTATGTTCCGGCCACTCCGGTTGGGGAAGCTCTGCGGGAATACTTGAAACATATTAGTTGTTACTTATATTATCGCAATCTAATATCTATATGAGTTGAGGTAATTTGGAATGAATTTCAGTGAAGCATTTGGTGCAACCTTTCGCCAGGTCGACGAGAGTCATCGTGAAGGGAACCCGACTCGTATCGTGCGTGCCAGCCGTACCTACCCGACGAGCCAACAAGATCTGTGGAGTGCTCTAACTGAAAAGGAACGCCTCCGTCGTTGGTTTGCCGAGGTTTCGGGCAATCTCGAACCCGGCGGCGATTACGCGATAAAGGACAATGCCGATGGCAAGATCACGGCCTGTGAACCGCCCAACACATTGGCCCTTACCTGGGAATTTAGCGGCAATATCAGTTGGGTCTCCGTCACCGTCGAGGAGGTAAAAGCCGGGGCGCTTCTGACGCTCGAGCATGAAATGCCAACCGATCCGGGAAGCGAGGCGCATTGGGCGCAGTTCGGGCCTGCTGCAACGGGCGTAGGATGGGATATGGCCTTCATCGGTCTTGATGTGCACCTTTCGGGCGATGACCAGTCAAATCTGGACGCTGGGCTTGCATGGGCAGAAGGAGAGCAAGGTAAGGCAACATTGCGAACATGGGCCGAAGAATGGGGTAAGGCCCACGTCAAGGCGGGCACGCCTGTGGAAACAGCAAAAGACATGGCCGATCGAACGGCCGGATTCTACACAGGCGAAAGTTAATGCACGCCTTTGATGTGCTTGCCGACCCCGTCCGCCGACGAGCGTTGGAGTTGATTTCACAACGTGAACGTGCCTCTGGTGAAATCGTCAAGGTCGTTGAGGCAGAGTTCGGCATTTCTCAATCTGCGGTTTCGCAACATCTGCGCGTCTTGCGCAATTCCGGCTTTGCGTCAGTTCGCAAAGAGGGCGCAAAACGATGCTACTCAATCGACACTAAGGGTTTCGACGATGTGGAAACCTGGCTGGATCAGCTACGTCACTATTGGGGCCCACGGATGGAAGCTCTCGCAACCGAAGTGGAACGTGGCAAACGAAATAGACGCAAGTAGCCAGGCTTCAGCGTCACCATCCGAATAGCCTCAAATCACTATACTGAATCCTTGACGAACGGCAGCAACGGGTCGTTTCCAGCCTGTCAGCATTCTGCCAGCCCAGGGGCTGCTTAGGTCCTTCACGACTCTTGAAATAATGCTCTCTGAATGGCTGCATTGCGGTAAATTCCAGACGGTCACCTTTTACAAAGTTGGATTCCCATCCTAACTCTGCTTCAGTTTAAATTCAGCAAAAGTGTCTCTTGGAAAATGAGCCCATTTGGTGTCGGGTTAGCTGACGCCGCACAATCAAATTTTTCTGAATGTGCGCCTTCACAAGGGTTGAAACTACCTGCGAGTGTGAACAAAACTCAAGCCCGGGACAATAAACAGATATCGCCGAACTTCCAATTTCAGGTAATATCTCCTGTTGCACACATCATCGGGGAACCTTGTAGGGCATGAATCAGAATACCCCACTTGAATTTGATTTTTTGCGCCGTGAATTGATCGGTGCCGATGCGCGCATACAGACGGCTTTTGGTGAACGCCTGATGGTGTACGCAGACTATACGGCATCGGGTCGTTGCCTGTGTTTTGTCGAAAATTACCTGCGCCAGCTGCAGCGCATTTATGCCAATTCCCATACAGAAGACGATCTCAGCGGGCGGTCCATGACCCAGTTGTTGCGTGAGGCCGAATCCAGTATCAAACACTCGGTCAATGCCGGTGAGAACGGCCGGATCATCGCGGTGGGCAGTGGTGCCACCGGTGCCATCGACAAGTTGCAGCAATTAATTGGCGTCGCCCTGCCACCGGCGACCCGTCAACGGGTTTTCAGCCTGTTGGGACATGCCCTGGGTGCGGACAAGATCGGCATGTTCAGTGATTACCTGGGACACAATCAGCCGGTGGTTTTTGTCGGTCCTTATGAGCACCATTCAAACGAAATCTCGTGGCGGGAAAACCTGGCCAATGTAGTGCCGGTACAACTCGATGACGACGGTGGTATCGACCTGGCCCACCTGGAGAAATTGCTGCAGGAGCCGGCCTACAAGGGTCGTATGCGTATCGGTTCCTTCTCGGCGGCCTCCAACGTGACCGGTATCAAATCACCGGTGAATGAGATCGCCGCTTTATTGCATCGCCACGATGCCATTGCGTGTTTTGATTACGCCGCCAGCGCGCCCTATGTGCCCATCGATATGAATCCGCCTGCGGGGGCCTATGAAGGTGATGCCTCGCTGGATGCCATATTCATCTCTCCACACAAATTTCTGGGCGGACCAGGGTCCAGTGGCGTGTTGGTATTCAACCAGCGTCTTTATCATCGTGAACTACCACCCTCTGTCAGTGCGGGTGGCACGGTCGATTATGTCGGTCCGGCACACCAGGATTTTATTACTCATATCGAAGAGCGGGAAAAACCGGGCACACCCGGTGTCTTACAGGTCATGAAAGCCGCCATGGTTTTTGAAATCAAGGACAACATAACCACCGAGCGCATAGAAGCCAGGGAACACCAGTTGCTGGTCAAGATATTTCAACGCTGGCAGGCCAACCCGGCCATTGAAATTCTTGGTAACCAGGACCCGGCCAAACGGGTGGGTATCATTTCCTTCAATATTCGGGCAGATGTGGATGCGGCCGCCAATGATGACGGACAAGCCGGAAAATACCTGCACCCCAAGTTTGTCACGACCCTGTTAAACGACCTGTTTGGAATACAGACACGTGCGGGTTGCTCCTGTGCCGGACCCTATGGTCACCGCCTGCTCGATATTGACGAGGAAACTTCTGAATCCTATCGGGAGTGGATTACCCGGGGTTATTCCGGTATCAAGCCGGGTTGGTGCAGGGTCAGTATGCATTATGTAATGGACGAACTGGAAGTGGATTTCATCCTTGATTCGGTGGATTTCGTTGCCCAAAACGGCTCATTGTTCCTGAGTCTGTACCACTTTGACCTGCATGACGGAACATGGGTCAAAAAAGACGACCCGACCAGCCTGCAAAAGTTTTCCCTGCAGTCGGCGTTGGATTCCAGGATGGCCGAAGAGAAACCCATGTCCACCGAAGCCAGGCAAAAGTACTACCAAAGCTACCTGGATGAAGCACGGCAACTGGCCGGGAGTTTACGCAAGAAAGGACCTGCCAGGGGACATGTACTGGAAGGCGCCCTGGGCGAACTACAATTCTTCTGTTTGCCTGAGTGCTGTATGGAATCGTCCGAGCACCGAACCCGTCACGGTTGGGTTGGCAAACTCAAGGCCATGTTTGGCAACCGGTCTTCATAAAAAGACCGGCAGATACTCCCCTGTCCTGAATCATCGTTGATGGGTTTCTGTCATTCTGATCTGTACAATTGCACCGGATGCGAATGTCATCACTGCAATCAACACCATGGCTACTGACAACCCGTATTGATCGGCAACGACACCGGCTATGATGGCCCCGACCGCGTAACCCAGGTCGCGCCACAAACGATAGACACCCACCGCGGACGCACGCCAGGTCGGGTGGGCCACGTCACCCAGTGCGGCCAACAGGGTTGGGTACACCATTGCAGTCCCCAAACCCAGCAAAATTGCACCGGTAGAAAACCCGCTGAATCCGGTGGAAACCGTGATCACGGCTATCCCCGCCGCCTGCGTCCACATGCCGGCGACGATCATACCCTTGCGACCGATCCGGTCAGACAGGGCACCGGTAAACAACTGACCGATCCCCCACACGGCCGGATAGATCGCTGCCAGCCAGCCTATCTGGGTTAGGGTCATACCCGCGGTGGCAAAAAACAGTGGGAACAGACCCCATGCCATACCATCATTCAGATTATTGACCAGACCAGCCTGGCTGATCGAGGACAGGTTATGATCGCTGAATGATGTCTTTACAAATATCTCCTTTTGCCCAGGGGGCACGGTTTGACCGGTACCCGCCATACTGGCTTCGTGCTGCACAAAGTGGTGTGTCTCTTTGACCAGCAACACGGACAACAACAGACCTGCGACCGCAAAACCGATACCCAGATAAAAGGGTTCAGGCCGCAGGCCCCAGTGGCTGGCAATGTAGCCGGTTGCCAGTGCGGCAACGGCCACGGCAAAATAACCGGCGAATTCGTTCAGCCCCATGGCCAGGCCACGGTTTTTTGGACCGGCCAGATCAATTTTCATGATCACGGTGGTAGACCAGGTCAATCCCTGGCTGATACCCAGCAACGCATTGGCAAACAATACCCAGGACCACGATGGGGCCCAGATCAAAACAAAAGGCACGGGGATGGCAATCAGCCATCCTGCAATCAGTATGATCTTGCGGCCATAGCGGTCCGAGAATCGGCCGGCAAAGTAATTGGTAATGGCCTTGGTCAGGCCAAATACGACAATAAATGACAAAATGGCGGCGCGGGCCGCGAGCAAAAATTCCTGCTCGGCAATGGCCGGCAAAATACTGCGCTCCATACCCACCATCGCGCCGACGAAGGCGTTGACCAATACCAGCAGACTGAACTGAGCGAGGTTGGCACGTATACCGAGTTCAGGCTGATCTTTTTGATGGCCTGCTGGTTTTTGCAGATCTTTCGTTTGCATCAGGCTTCCTTACTGAGCCTGGTCAAGTGGCAGTACGGTGGTGCTTTTTGTCTGGCGCAAGGCAAAACTGGTGTTGACTGTGCGCACCACGCCAATTTTCAGCAGGTAGCCACTGAGAAAATCCTGGTACGAGGCCATGTCAGGCGCCACGACCTTGAGCATATAGTCATGTTCTCCAGAGGTGGCGTGACATTCCAGCACCTGCTTTGCGTCGGTGATGGCATCGTCGAACTTCTTGACCGTTTCCGTGTTGTGATCGTGCAGGGTTACGTGTGCAAACCCAAGGATGGACAGGCCGGCTTTTTCCCGGTCGAGCACTGCCGCGTAGTGGCTGATTACACCTGATTCTTCCAACGCACGCAACCGTCGCCAACTGGGAGAAGGTGATAATGAAATCATTTTTGCGAGGTCCCGGTTGGATAATCTTCCGTCATTTTGCAGGGCTTCAAGGATGGAAACATCCAGTCTGTCGAGCGTCATAGCAACTTCCTTAATTATTTAATAGTATATTTAGAATAATATTTCTTATTTATGCCATAGATATATGGAAATGGCAATTAAATGCTTGCAGATTAGGTATATTATTTCTCATTAAGGAATTCATTCTGGCAGCATTCATCATGACAACGGTTACCCACCTCTCGCAACTCGATCAGACACAACGTCAACAAGCCTCCTCACTGGACTGGCCACGTATTGCCTACCTGACATTGCTGTCACGCGCCCTCGACGATCTGGAAGAAAATGAACTGCTCAAAAGTCGCGAAGTGCTGTACCAGTTCTCCGCCCGTGGCCATGAAATGGCCCAGATCATACTGGCCTCTTTTATGAATCACCCGGAAGACGCCGTCGGTGGTTATTACCGTTCACGTCCCCTCATGTTGTCACTGGGTCTGGACCTTGAGGATGCGCTGTCAGGTCCGATGATGCGCTCGGGCGGGATGAGTGACGGCCGTGACATCGGTGTGGTATTCAACCTTCCAAAAAAAGACGACAGACCCTGTTTTCTGCCCATGTCCGGCGGTGTTGGTACCCAGTACACACCGGTCTCCGGATGGGCAGAGTCCATCGAATACAAGATCAATGAATTGGGCGATCGCAACTGTGAAGGGGCGATAGCTCTGGCTCTTGGTGGTGATGCATCAACGGCCACCAGTGGTTTCTGGGCAGCACTCAATACCGCCACCACACGCAAGTTACCGATGCTGTTCTATGTCGAGGACAATGGCTATGGTATTTCCGTACCCTCATCAGCCCAGACCCCGGGGGGAAATATCGCACGGAATCTTTCCTCCTTCAGTAACCTGTTTATACTGGACGGTGATGGTTGCGACCCGCTGACCGCAACCACTTTGTTATCCCGGGGTGTCCGGCACGTGCGCGAAGGCCATGGCCCCGCTCTGGTTCGTCTGACCGTTCCCCGTCTGTCCGGCCATTCCGGCCAGGACACACAAATGTACAAGAGCGAAGAGTTCATTGCATCAGAGGTTTCCCGCGACCCCCTGCCCCGCCTCAAGGAATTTGTCCTGTCAGAAAACCTGATGACAAACGACGAATGGAATGCGACAGAGAAAATGGCTCAGGATGAAGTCAGGTCAGCCCTGGTCCGGGTCCGGGAACGGCCACAACCCGACCCCTCACAGATCGAACGATTTGTATTCAGTGAAATGGATGAACAAGGTAAACCCGAATTACAACAACAGGGGGGACTGTGGCGTGATGGTCACCTGTTCCCGCCTGTAACCAGGATATGTGAACCACAAAGCGAGCGCATCAATATGCTCACCGCCATCCGGCGCACGCTGGATGTCGAGTTGGAGACCAATCCGAAACTGGTCGTCTTTGGTGAGGATGTTGGCCCCAAGGGTGGTGTGCACGCGGCCACGCTGGGCATGCAGGAAAAGCACGGTAGCGGACGGGTATTCGACACCAGCCTGTCCGAGGAAGGCATCATAGGCCGCGCCGTGGGAATGGCTGCAGCCGGTCTGATGCCGGTCCCCGAAATCCAGTTCCGGAAATACGCCGACCCGGCCGAAGAACAACTCAATGATTGCGGTACCATTCGTTGGCGTACAGCGAATCGCTTTGCAACACCCATGGTGGTACGTGTACCCGGTGGCTTTTTCAAGGTCGGCGACCCGTGGCACAGCCAGAGCGCTGAGGTTAAATGGGCCCATGCCATCGGCTGGCAACTGGCCATGCCTTCCAATGCAGAAGACGCCGTGGGTCTGTTGCGCACTGCCATGCGGGATAACAACCCGACGATCTTTTTTGAACACCGTTCCATGCTGGACAGTGCCTGGGCCAGACGCTCATGGCCCGGGGATGATTACGTCATTCCATTCGGCTCGGCCCGGACCGTGCGCGAAGGTGGACGATTGACGGTGGTGAGTTGGGGCGCGATGGTGCCACGTTGCGAAAAGGCGGCAGACAGCCTCGGGGGCGACATCGAAGTGATTGATCTGCGTACCCTGTCACCCTGGGATCGCGAAACGGTGGTGGCATCGGTCAGACGCACCCATCGTTGCCTGATCGTTCATGAGGACAACATTACAGCGGGTTTTGGTGCTGAGATCGCTGCACACCTGGTCGACAATGTATTTTTTGAGCTTGATGCACCTCCGCGCCGTCTCGCCATGCCGGATATTCCCAGTCCACACAATCCTCTGCTGATGAACACCGTGGTACCCAGCAAGGACCGCATTGCTGTGGCCATGACCGACCTGATTGAATTTTAAGATGGACGGTACGGTCATCGAAATTGTATTCCCCGAAGATCAGCAGGAAGGAACCGAGGCAACCATAGCCCGCTGGCTGGTTGCCGAAGGTGACAGCGTGGCAGCCCATGACCCGCTGGTTGAAATAGAAACCGACAAAGTGGTGGTTGAAGTAGCCGCACCCGAAAACGGGATCATCAGCGGAATACGCATACCACCTGATGAGGAGGTCAATCCGGGTGATGTGCTGTGTGACCTGGTCAGCCCCGCTATCAAAACCGGTCAGAATGGATCAGACCCCGCACCCCTGCCAACGGCCGAACCAGAGCAAGCGCAGATAACGCCAACACCACCAACTGGCCTCAGCCCGGCAGTTCGCCAACGGGTAATGCAGCACAAGCTGGACATCACCGGTACCACCGGTAGTGGCAGAGGTGGGCGGATAACGCTTAAGGACGTGGAAAACCTGATCGCAGCCCGCCAACGACCAGTCACAAAGCAGCAACCAGCCCCGACCGGGAACCTGGTTAAAGACAGCGAAATCAAACCGCATGACAAGATGCGCAAGCGCATTGCGGCAAACATGGTCACCAGCCTGCTGCACACGGCACCGCATGTGACCTCGGTGTTCGAAGCAGACATGTCTGCTGTGATGGCACACCGGTCCATTCACAAGGACAACTACGCACAGCGTGGGACAGCCCTGACGCTGACCGTTTACTTTGTCGCCGCCGCCATCGCCGCGATACGCAAAGTACCCGTGGCCAACAGTTGCTGGCACGAGGATCACCTGGAAATTTTCAAACATATCAATATGGGTATCGGTACCGCATTGGGCGATGAAGGCCTGATCGTACCGGTCTTACAGGATGCCCAGGATATGGGTCTTGAAGACATCGCAGCCGGCCTGGCAGACCTGACCTCTCGTGCACGTCAAAGCAAGCTGACCCCGGCGGATGTGCGTGGCGGCACCTTTACCATCTCCAACCACGGTGTTTCCGGTAGCCTGATCGCCACCCCCATCATCATCAATCAGCCCCAGTCGGCCATCCTCGGTGTGGGTAAAATTGAAAAGCGGATTAAGATTAAAGAGCTTGACGGCGATGATGTGATCACGATCCGGCCCATGTGTTACGTCAGCCTGACCATTGATCACCGGGTGCTGGATGGTTTCCAGACCAACGCTTTCCTGACAGAATTGGTCCATATACTCGAAAACTGGTCTTAAAATACATACTCCCCCGGTGGAGAATCTGAATGAAAATTGAAAGTTACGCATGTGGTGCCTGGACAGCGGGTACCGATGATGGTGTTGAAGTACGCAACGCGATCAATGGAAAAACCATTGGTCGGGTCAGCAGCACTGGCCTGGATTTTTCCGACATGCTGGATCATGGCAGACGCAGGGGTGGTAGTGCGTTGCGCAAAATGACCATCCATGACCGCGCCAATATGCTCAAGGCACTGGCCAAACATCTTCTGGACCACAAGGAAACCTTTTACGCGATATCGGCAAAGACCGGTGCGACGCGTGCCGACAGCTGGGTGGACATTGAGGGGGGCATTGGCACAGTCTTCAGTTACTCCGGAATCGCCCGCCGGGAATTACCCAATGAGTCATTTGCTGTCGAGGGTAACGTGGAGCCTTTGTCGGCAAAGGGCACGTTTGTGGGCCGGCATATCCTGACACCCAAACAGGGTGTCTCGGTACACATCAACGCGTTTAATTTCCCGTGCTGGGGTATGCTGGAAAAAATCGCACCCAGCCTGATCGCCGGTGTACCCGTCATCGTCAAGCCGGCCACGGTATCGTCCTATCTGACCGAGGCAATGGTGCGTGAAATGATTGCATCCGGAATTCTGCCCGAGGGGTCGGTGCAACTGATCTGCGGACGTGTGGGTGACCTGTTTGAGCACCTCGATGAGCAGGACACTGTAACTTTCACCGGTTCGGCCTCCACCGGGAGCATGCTGAAATCGCATCCCAATATCGTGGCCAGCAGCATTCCTTTCAACATGGAGGCGGATTCGCTGAATTGCTCCATACTGGGCGCTGCAGCAGTCCCTGGAACGCCCGAATTCGACCTGTTCATCAAGGGCGTTGCCCAGGAAGTCACCGTCAAGGCCGGGCAAAAATGTACTGCCATCCGCAGGACCATCGTACCCGAAGCACAGATCGAAGCCGTGATCGAAGCACTCAAGGCACGACTGGACAAATCGCCGGTAGGCGATCCGGCGGCTGAAGGTGTGCGTATGGGTTCCCTGGTCGGTACCAGCCAGCGTGAAGATGTCTGGGATGCCGTAAAAAAACTGGCCAATGGCAATGAAATTGTCCACGGTGGTACACGTGAATTTGAGGTGTTGGGAGCCGATCGTGAAAAGGGTGCTTTTTTCCCACCTACCTTGTTGTACTGTGACGACCCGTTCAATGCCCAAAGCGCTCATTCGGTTGAGGCATTTGGGCCCGTCAGCACCATCATGGGTTATAAAACCGAAGACCAGGCCATTGAACTGGCCCGTATGGGCCGAGGCAGCCTGGTGGGTTCACTGGTGACCGCGGACAACGAGGAGGCCGCCAGGATCGTACTGGGAACTGCCGCATGGCACGGGCGCATACTGGTGTTGAACAAAGACTGTGCCAGGGAATCGACCGGTCATGGCTCACCCCTGGCGCCACTGGTCCATGGTGGTCCCGGCCGTGCCGGTGGAGGTGAAGAACTCGGTGGCAGCCGCGCCATCAAGCACTATATGCAACGCACCGCCATCCAGGGTTCACCCGATACACTGATGGCCATTACCCGCCAGTTCACCACCGGGGCGACCCCAATCGTCGACCGGGTACATCCGTTCAGAAAGACTTTTGACGAGCTGCAGATCGGTGAATCGCTATTAACCCATCGGCGCACGGTGACCGAGGCAGATATCGTCAATTTCGGTTGTATTTCGGGTGATCACTTCTATGCCCACTTCGATGAACTGGCCGCAAAAGATTCCCTGTTTGAAAAACGGGTTGCACACGGTTATTTCATCATCTCGGCAGCCGCAGGAATGTTTGTCGACCCCGCACCCGGCCCGGTACTGGCCAATTACGGTCTGGAAAACCTGCGTTTTATTGAACCCGTGGGGATTGGCGATACCATCCAGGTCCGTCTGACCGCCAGAGAGAAAATCTGGAAGGCCCGGCGCCCCGAGGAGGATCGGGCAACGGGCATCGTGGTGTGGGCCGTGGAGATCAAGAACCAGCTCGATGAAACAGTGGCCCTGT
The DNA here is from genome assembly GCA_014238945.1 of Lysobacterales bacterium. Lineage (GTDB taxonomy): Bacteria > Pseudomonadota > Gammaproteobacteria > Xanthomonadales > SZUA-36 > SZUA-36. Next base: position 61,939 of record JABAAB010000051.1, on the reverse strand, counting down.
ATGACATCCTGACACTGGTGGAGCGTGCTGACGACTAGCCTGCATTCCCAAGTCCGTATCAGTTTCCTGCAAGTCCACAGGTGGGTGTTGCTGTTCAATCCATCAACTGTCTAATCAGCTGCGCCTGCGTATTGATTTGTTCCTGCTGTTCCTGGATGGCCTTGATTAATACAGGGATGAGCTGGGCATAGCTCATACCCATCATCAATTTTGGATCGTCAGGAACATGTACCACCTCCGGGACCACCTCCTGAACTTCCTGTGCGATCAGACCCAACTGCTGCGTACCCTGGGGATTTTCCTTCCAGTGATAACTTACCGGGCGCAGGGACATGACAGACTTCAACCCATCTCTCAGATCGACAATGTCCTGTTTCGCACGTAAATCTGATTGGTATATGATGCCACTTGAGACCCAGGCTGAGCTCCATCGCCGGCTTGCCGAACCCAGTGAGCCACCAGTATCACTCGCGGGAAAAATATCACCATTCACTTCAATACCGCCATCAATTTCCATCGAGCCATTGAAGTTCATCATGTAGTTTGCGGGTTGTGGCGTGATCGTTAGGGTCATGTCATCAATACCGCCTTTGCGGTAGGCTATCTGGAAGCGGTCATCGGACGAACCCGTGGCCAGATAGTCTTCATTGTTTCGTATGTCCCATGTGGCAGCACCATTTTCTGCCAAATAAATAATGGCATCCTGATTGGGGAGTGCATCCACTGAGATGGCCGAATTTTCATTGGCCGCAGCCGTTTGTTTGAATCGCGCAATGGTTTCAGGAGATGCCAGACCGCCAATGGCTGCGCCAGCCCCCTGAACGTCCAGAAGATTACCCGGTAAGGCAACACCAATTCCGACTCTTCCGTTGTCTCTGATCACCATCCGTTCCAACAGATCCTGACCCGTGTTGCGGGTCAGGAAACGAATATCTGCCACGTGTGAATTTGCGTTGGTGCGTCCATCAAGCTGGATTCGTGCGGAAACTGTCGTGTTGCCGGTTTTTACCAGATCCAGGTAGGCATCTCCAAAACCACCACCGTTCAACAGGAGATTGGTGAATTCGTTACTGCGTTGCCGCATTGCCCCGTTAACGTCCAGCGGATTTTTTGGTGTCATTGTGCCGATACCCAGGTAGCCCTGGTTCCTGGTCAGGGTCATCCGGTCTTTGACCGCGCCATCATAGGTCCGGAATATCAGTTGATCGCTGGTTCCGTTGTATACGATCTGAAAATTGGCATCTGCCTGGCTGCGGGTTTCCGAAAACTCTATTGTTCCGTTATTGGCATTTCCGTTATTCCCACTGAGCCTGATAATCGGCGCACTGGGATCATGAACCTGGAGTTTGGTTACCGGAGTCTGTGCGCCGATTCCAACCATTCCGTCGTTGTAATATATGGAAGAACCATTGGTTGACCATAATCCCTGACCCGGATCCTGCCATGAAGCGACACCGTTAAAATCGGATGTCAATATGCGCCCGCTGGCCGCACCGGTCGGCATCCGAAATCCGGTAGTCAGGGTGGTACCCACCACGTGCAGGGCGTTGTTGGGTGTCTCTGTGCCAATACCCAGGCGGCCAAATCCATTATCCGCAATCACGACATGCCCCCCATCGTGATTAAGATACAGATGAGATATCGCACCATTGTTCCGTGCCATGATCTCATTGGTATCCATGACCAAGTTTTTCCCGGCAGTTGAACCCAATTGCAAATAGCCTCCCGTTGCCAGACCGGCGTCCACTCCCCCAATTACATGCAGCCTGCTGTCAGGTATTGCCGTGCCGACGCCCGTCTCACCGGTCTCGAGCACACTGAGCAGAGTGGTTGCTGATGAGCGGTCCGTGCCATCGCTCATGACACGAAAACTGCGCAGAATGTCATTATTGTCAGAATCCAGGATCAGATCGATGCTGCCAGCATTGACAAGTTGCGCACCACCACCGCTGTCACCCAGGTTATTCAGGAAACCCAGGCCACCATTGCTTCCCAGCAAGCTTGAGTTGGATGAGAGCAGCACATTGCCGGCGACACTCAGTTTCTCTGTCGGGTTATTGGTTCCGATTCCCACATCGCCATCGTTGTAATAAATCGAGGCGTTGTCGACGATCCAAATTGCATCACCTCCCCCTCCCAACGCATGTATCGCGTAGGGCGCTGGTCTGATCGGCTGACGGGGTGACAGCACATTCCAACTGCCGCTGCCGGGCGGGTCCCGGACCCAGATCTCCAGCCAGCGTTGTTCGCCATTGAGTTCGTTGTTTTTGATCGCATAATCGAAACTGAATGATCCATCAATTACCGTGACCACCTGGACCCAACTCGACAATATGCTGCCACCTGAATCGTCAGGGTACATACCCATGGTAACTTCCAGACTGCCGTTGAACGGTGCACTGTTTTTCTCTATTTTGCCCTGGTAAATAAAGGTCTGGACAGTTGGTTCCGCTGAAAATGCAGTGTTGACCAGGATCAAACCCAGTACAAGAGAATGAATTTTGATCTTCATTTCATCTCTCCCAATACGGGTTCAAACCCGGAACTGAATATCACATCCGAGTCACCCGGCTCAGCCCAGAAACCACCGGACAGTGAAAACTCACCATAACTCAAAGTAATCGTGCCGGCATCGTGTTGACCAACGATCCCGACCAGTTCAAATTCCGCATCGGTTGATCTCCCTCCTCCACCATCAATGCTGTGGGATATGATCTCGAACTCACCACCGGCCCCCGGCACAGCCTGTGTGGACACTGCCAGGGAAATTAAACTTCCGGCGAAAATCACAGTTTTGATCCCGGCAGCAGTACTAAATTTGAATTCCAGCATGGCATAAAGCTCCTGATTTGCTTTAAAAAAGCTTACTGGGCCAATGTCAAATTGTCCTGAGGTAAAACTGAGGAAGTGGTGAGGTTTTCGGTTTTGCGCTACTCTGCGATGAAGCAATGCGACCACATTATGGAACACCCACGAATTGAAACGTGATTTGGAATTGGGATTCAGTCTTGGGGCTTGTGAGATCAAGCCTGCCGAGCACTCCATTGTCAGAGATGGACAGTCCCAACACGTTGAACCCAAGGCCATGGCCGTATTGGTGGAACTGGCCTCAAAAGGCCGGAACACCTTGTCCAGGGAACAATTGATATCGACGGTGTGGCCCCGTGGTTTTGTCAGCGATGATGTCCTGAACCGTTGCATCTCACAACTGCGTGCAGCATTGGGTGATGATCCCCGGTCACCCGCCTACATCGACACCATTCCCAGGAAGGGGTATCGCCTGGTGGCGTCTGTCATCGTCCCGGAAAGCGGTCCCGAAGAAGGTATCCTGGTGCTGCCATTTCAAAACCTTGCTGCGCACGGTGGTGACGAATACCTGGCCGATGGCCTGACCGAACTTCTGATTGCCCGAATGGCGGTCACATCCGGTCAGCGTGTGATTTCCAGAACCACCGCCATGACCTTCAAAAACCGTAATCAAAGCATGCAGACACTGCGGGAGAAACTGCATGTCAAATGGGTGATCGAAGGCTCGCTGCTTCACCTCGGGAACAATTTGCAAATTGTTGTACAGTTGATTGACTCCGAGTCGGACGCGCACGTATGGGCCGATACCTGGACCCGACCGGCCGAGGATGTGATGACTGTGTTGAACGAGGTCAGCCGGCAGGTCAGCAATCAGATTCAGTCCACTCTGGAAGGCCATCAGGATGCAACCCCGGTGACGGACAGACTGCCCAGCGAGTTGATGAGACGGTTTCTCCAGGGTTCGCATCATGCGAGCCGGCGCACGGCATCATCATTGGGACTGGCGCAGGACTGTTTCGAAGAAGTCCTGGATGAAGTGCCGGAACACGCCCCCGCGCTCGCCGGCCTGGCCATGTGCCGTATGTTGCTGGTTCATTATGGTGTCCAGGAAGCCAGTGAGGGGATACCTGCAGCGCGGGAGTATGCAAAACGCGCGCTGCGCCACGACCCACAGAATGCAGATGCCATGTCACACCTGGGTGCCATCCACTTTTTTTTATGACTGGGACTTTGTGCGGGCCTCCTTGATGGCAAAACAGGCACTGGAAATCAAACCACAATACGAAATGGCTATGATACTGGCAGCGAATGTGAACCTGGTGCATGGTCACTATGAAAAATCCCAGGTGCTGGTCGACAGGGCAATTTCCACGGATCCACTGAATGTCGGAATCCTGATGAATGGGGGCGATATACTGATACTTCAAAGACGATTTGGCGAGGCCATTAACTGCCTGTCTCAGGCATTGGAACTGCAACCCGGTATGAGACCAGCCTTGCTGAGACTGGCGCTGGCAAGGGCTTTCAACGGACAGCACCAGGCAGCCACCGAATCATTGTCCAGTGCCCTGGGACAGGGTAAAGAAGATGCGAGTTACCTTGAATACCGGGCCATTACCGAGGCTTTGGCGGGTCGGCCCGCAGAATCTGTTCGTGCTGCAAACGCTCTGGAAGCACTTGCAGACCATGGCAAACGAATATTGCCCTGGTCACTGGCCCGTGCCTGGGCCATGGCGGGTAATTTTGAAAAAGCCATGGACTGTCTCAAACTGGCTTTTGACACACAGTCCAGCAGCATTCCATTCCTGGGACTGACCCCTGTATTTGACCCGATGATGACAAAGATGCATACAGAAATGCGGCTCCTGATGGACAAAGCAGGCTTGCCCGGCTGATCAGCCCCGGAGTCCGGGCACCCTCTTACAAACTGCCTTCCCACTGGTCGTAATCTAACTGTCTGATCCAAAGCGTGGAAATCCACTTGATGCCTTCCAAAACAGGTAAGCCGGCATGTCTTGATTCCAGGAATGGTTGTCCCTGCTTGTCCGCATTTTCAAAGTATACGACCGACCCGGGCTCAGGCCTGACCCTGATATTGAGTTCAGGAAACGCCGTTTCCCCGCCTTCGCCGACCTCATTGAGATAGCAGATGATGGTCTTGATGCGTTGACCACCGTTTCTCAGCTGCATTTTGCCGGCATCCGTGTCGGTGCGAAAATAATCGGGGTGCAGCCGGTACTCGGCGCCCGGGTGATACATCAGAACGGTCAATGCCTCGGTTTGCGAAAATTCACAACCGGCCAGACCGCACAAGCGACGAATAATGCTGGTGACCACGACGTCCCGAAGCCCATGGTGGAAGTTCATACCCTGGCTGGTGCGGCCACCGGCAAATTGACCACTGCGCTGGTCGGAGATAACCCGGGAAGGTTTCAGGTGGGGCATCGAAAGGGCTGCAAGATGACTGCATTCCATGGGGTCGAGCACACCGAATATCTGTTCAATTCCCGGTGACGATGAAAGGACCTTTCTGTTCTGATCCGGTAACGTTAAATCGTTGCCACCGGCAAGCCGCGCAGCCATGGCGCCAGCAGCCGGGTAGTTGTACGACGACGCGCGTTGAAGCGCATTAATTGCTTCCTGCACATTCCCTTCACTGCCTTCACCGGTGGCCAACTGGATGCCCAGTTCAAACATCGCACGCGGGTGGCCCTGGGCTGCGGCTTTTCTTAACCATTGCGTTGATGCGTCGTTATCGGCCTGGGTACCCACACCACGCCGTAAACAATAGGCAAGGCCAAGCTGTGCTTCCACATGACCCAAAAGTGCCGCATCCTCGAGCAACTGGTACCCTTCATTCAGCCGGTCAGGACAATGACAAATCAATGCCTCCCCGAGGCCGTAGAGCGATGTTGTGCGCAAACGGGTATCTGCACCCTGGACTGCCGTCTCCGCGACCAGCCCCTCCAGCAAATCAATCGCACCCCCAAGATCATGGAGCGGTGGCGGAGATTTGAGTTTTTGCATCGACACGAAGATCTGCGCCGGCTGAAAACCCTGTTTAGCCAGTGCCTGCAAACTGAACCAGGCCTGTTCACCACGTTCCTTTCCTGAAGCAAAGGCTGTGCACAATTGCTCAAATTCTCGCTGTTTATCATTCATTAAAAATGAGTCCGCTTCCGGATGGTGACTGAATATTACCTTAGCGCTGCGATCTGTTCCGCCACCTCATTCTCAATACTCTGGTAAGTTTCCACCAACTCGGCAATTCGGTTGTACCGCAGCAGCGTCAGGCCCTGGGCATCGATAGCCGCAATCTGTGTGTCTTCATTTTTGCGTGCCCTGTAAGCCTTGTCGACCTGGAGCCATGCTTTGGCGAAACTCAGCAATTCCTCGTTGTCCGGTATATCACGGGGTGGCTGCATTCCCGTTTTTACCATGGCCAGGAACTCGTCATCAAACTCATTCGAGCCGGACAGGGCTGCCAGCGCTCTTTCCAGTTTCTTCTGATTTACCGGGCGGGTTGAGACCAGAATGTTGCCGTAACCAGCGGTACCGAGAAAAGGTTTCTCAAATTTTTGCACGGTCTGATTCAGACGGGTTGTTACACCCGCCGTATTGGGCCGCAGAGCCCAGAGATCACCGTTGCGGGCGCAACCCAGACGCTTGAAACTGGACCCGGTTGGTCTTTCCAGCCAGCAAATCCACTTGTCGCGATCTTCGATACGGTCGGAGCGTGACTGATTGTATGCACTGCGAACAAACCGCAAGGTCGCCTCCTGCTCAAAACTCAATTCCTGCTGTAAAACGACAATCGGATCAAGTTTAATTGAAAACTCCTGAGACCCGCCATCGTTGCTCTTCGACGTGTCCCCCAATCCAAATACTACTGATGGGCTCATTATTATAAGAATAATTATTATTTTATTCATAGTATTATCCTGCTTTTCTATTAATTACATTAATAAATGTTTGACACCACCCGGGACCCCCAAATCAAATTGGTCGTGCAATGTGATGACAGGTTTGTATCAACATCGCAAAAAATATCACAGCGATGTCGGGAGATATAAATGCCTATGGTCACGTATCAAGGTGTCGAATGGGCAGTAAACTATCGGGCCCGGTCAGTGGTCTTTTTTACCGTTATTGGGTTTGAACTGGTAGTGACCGGAATCCATCCTCTCTCGGTCTGATTCTACCTCCGTCAGTGCCTCTGTTCTGAGCAATGAAGCTTGACACCGCTGGGTCAGTTGCTGGTATTCCAGCGTACCCTGACTTTTCCACTTGATCTCCTCATCCGACAGGGTCCGCTTGACCCTGGCAGGAATACCGATCACCAGGCTGTTCGGCGGACAGACAAACCCCGAGGGCACCATCGCTTGCGCGCCAATGATCGAGCACTCACCGATGTCGGCATCATCCATCACCACGGCCTTCATACCGACCATGGCATTCACACCGATACGACAACCGTGCAGCACCGCACCGTGGCCAATATGGCCATCGCGTTCGACCCTGCACTCCTTACCCGGAAATGTGTGCAGAACACACACATCCTGCACATTGGCACCCTGCTCCACGATAATGCGGCCAAAGTCACCCCTCAACGAAGCACCCGGACCCACATAGCAACCTGCACCAATAATGACATCACCAACCAGGTCGGCAGATTCGTGAACGAAGGCATCCGGGTGAACAACGGGCGTTATCCCTTCTAGACTGTAAATGGGCATGGACAGTAACCCTGTGGTGTCTGGTGTCGGGGATGATACCGCATAGTTCCTCTACGGTGGCAATCCAGGCGAATCACTCTGCCGAATTTCAATTCAAGCTGGATTGGTCTAATCTGGTGTCTAACCTCAACCGGGAGGAATTGTGGCCAAAATAATCCATTCCATGATCCGGGTGCTGGACCCGCAAAGGTCCATCGATTTTTATCAGAACGCCTTTGACCTGAGGGAGAAACGCAGGCATGAATACGAGAACTTTTCTCTGTTCTACCTGGGCAACAATGAGAGCGATTTTGAAATCGAACTGACACTCAATACCGGAACCACCGAGGCCTACACCCATGGAAACGGCTACGGACACATCGCGGTCTGTGTGGACGACCTGGACCGGGAGCATCAACGCATCAAATCACTGGGGTATAACCCCCGGGATATCGTTGCCTTCAGCCCAGGTGGTAAATTACTGGCACGGTTCTTTTTTATCAGAGATCCCGACGGCTACGAAATTGAAGTGATCGAAAGACACGGCGGGTACCGATAGTCGCCAGGGACCAGTATCCCACTGGTCCCTGACTTCTTTCAATTTTAAAACCTTACAGACAGCTCAACACCATAACGGCGTTCGGTGCCCGGGTGGTTGAAGGAACCACCAAATTCAGGGGCCGGAATCACTTCTTCCAGGAATTTCTCATTCGTCATGTTTGCAGCAAACCCGGTCAATGTCCAGGTGCTTCCCTGGACACCGGCACGAAGATCCACAGTAGTGTACGAGTCACGTCGGGCGTTTGAGAATTCCGCAATACCCAGCGCACCGGCACCTGAGCCAAAACCAAGCTCAAACAACGGCATGAATATCGTTGGCCGTTGACCTTCCTGTACTGTATGGAACCAGGTTTTGCCCACAAATTGCGCATCCACACGGGCAATAAAAGACAATGTGTCGGAAATGGGAAAATCAAAATCACCACCAATATTGATCGTGTATTCCGGTGTGTAGGGTGCTTCGTTACCCACTGTGTCCGGACGGGAACTATTGGATTTAATTTCACTGTCCACGAAATTTGCACCACCGTAAAAACGCAGATGATCAGTTGCATGCAGAGTCGCACCCAGTTCCACACCCGATATCTCTACTTTATCCAGGTTCGAAACAACACGCAGCAAGCCAAAGGTTCCTACAAAGAACTCGAAAAATTGCATGTCGCTAACCTCGGTGTAGTATGCGGCACCATTGAGTTGCAAACGCCCACCCATCAGGTTGCTGTTGAACCCCAATTCAAAGGCACTGGATGTTTCCTTGTCGAAGTCATCATTGATAACAGGCAGAGGGACACCCATCTGATCGGCAAAATCAATGCCGATTCCTCCATTGATAAAGCCATTGATGAAAATATTAACCGTTGCGGCACTACCGGAATTATTGAAACCACCGGCTTTGAATCCTACTCCCCAACTGGCAAAAAGACTGGTACTGTCGGATACGTCCCACCTTGCTGCAATTTTCGGTTGTAACTCGGTAAATGTGTCCTTTTTATCAGCGATTGTACCTGTCGGGTTAATCAGACTACTGAGTGCCGGATTGAGGGGATCATTGAATACCCCATCAAAATTCAGGTCGATATATGACTGTCTTGCATCGAAAGGTACCAGGCTTGAGACCTTGCGCTTCTCATTGTCATAACGAAGAGCCACCGATATCTCAAGATCATCATTTACATCATATTCAATCTGACCGAAAAAGGCGTACACACGACTGTCAAACTGGTCATGTGTCAGGGAAGCTGTGGAATTCGGTCCTGGTTCGGGCTGATACAGGCCACGAACGGGTGCACTGCCTCCGTCCTTGTTGAGGGAAACACCAACCTCCCGGTCAATATCCAGCAAGTAGGCTCCAACCATCCACTGCAATTTATCATCACTGTCAGAGGCCAGCCTGAATTCAGCACTCAAATCTTTCTGCTTGCGCAACTGTTCCTGAATACCGTCACAGGATGTGGGTGTGTATGCACCCAGAAAAGATCCATTCACAGGATCGAATATCACACCGACCGGTGAGGTACCGATGAACTGTGGGGGTAAGAGTTGTTGGCCCGCAGCATTGCGTTCCAGCACAGTCTGCTGACAGGTGGCGTCACCATTGTAGAAACCGAATGCAGCTGATGTGCCATCGGATATGAGGTCATTGTCTATATCACTGTATAAACCCCACGCCGTAAACGTCATGCCATCCAGGTCATAGTCAACCTTGGTAGAAAACTCCAGCGTTTCCTGGTCATTATCTGAAATGATATTGGGATGAAATTGAAAATCAAAGTCATTCACATCCTGGTAGGCCGGTGGATTGCTCAGTGCCTCGGCAAAAACCGGCAAATTGAATGTTGAATTAAAGGTAATCGAAGATGCGTCCACTTTCCCGTAACGCAATTTCACATCAACCTTCATATTCTCATCGTCATCCCACACCATGCGGGCATTGAGATTGTAGCCTTCATACGCATCCACAATCGGTGCATCATTCTGGAAGCTGTTGCGGTAGTAACCGTCTGATTTGCGCCAATCCCCAGAGAAACGAAAGAAAATTTCGTCTTCTACCAGGGCGCCGGAGGTGGATCCCTTGATCAGGTAGGTGCTGTCACCACCATAACTGACCGTCCCGCTGGTAGATTTCTCATTGGAAGGTGTGGAAGTGGTGACGATAATGGCGCCCGCTGCCGCATTTCGACCGTAGATGGCGCCCTGTGGTCCCTTGAACACCTCAATCTGCTTCAGGTCCGTGTACTCTCGGTTGAAGGCTGCCGGATTGGAATAAAGTACACCGTCGAGTATGTAGGCAAAACTGTTCTCAGCATCACGTGCACCATTGATGCCACGTATGTTGACCTGCGTATCACCCACCTCTGCTGCATTGACCATGCTGACGCCGGGAACCAGTTTGATAAAATCCTCAGCCCGCTGCACACCTGCACTTTGCAATGAGGCCTCGGTCAATGCGGTAACCGTGCCGGGCACATCCCTCAGGCTTTCTGCTCTGCGCCGGGCGGTTACGATGATTTCTTCAATGTAAACTTCGTCTGTGCCCTGGCCGTAAACAGGTGCGGCCCAGATAGCGAGCACGCTACTGGCTGTCAGCATGGTTAATACGGAAATTAAGTGTTTCATAAGATTTCTCCATAGTCACTGAGGACTATTTGCTTTCAAAAATAAATTTATTGGTACCTGGTTCGTCCCTCGTACCAAAAATCACGCACTCCCACCCACATTTCAGGGGCACTGAATTCACACTACGAAGCCATCATCGCAGCTGACTTCGCACCGGATTCATTGCCGCCGGGTAACTCGTTTATCAACTCTAATACCTCGTTCAGATCCAATACATCGGCATATTTTGCTTGCAGATCGAATAAATTACTTTCATGCGCTGTCTGGTTGCGGTCACCTGTTGCCTCACGCACAACCACCACCTTGAATTCGTTTTGCAACCCATCCACCGCCGTGGCTCGCACACAGCCGCTGGTTGTCAATCCACCGATGACCAGCGAATCAGCACCCGCAGTTTCGAGACCGTGCTGCAAATCCGTTTTGAAAAATCCGCTGGCCCATTGTTTTTCTATCAGCGTCTCATCATTTAATGGGCTAATACGTGGATCAACCTGCACCCACTTCGAATGCGGGGTTAACACATTCAGGGCGGGAAGTCGTTGCCGGAATACCCGGGCCTGGGACACATCGTGGTAGATGACTGTGGTAAAGAAAACCGGCAGTCCCTTTTTACGGAATATGTTGAGCAAGTCACTGCAGGCGTCGACCACCGAAGCGGATTCGGAACCCAGTTCACACCCCGGATCAGTAAAACCGACAATTACATCCACCAGAACCAGGGCGGGATGGTCACCCAAACCCTGAAAATGGCGCTTCAGATTCGGCATTAACTGGTTCCTTGTGCAAAAATTGGCGTAGTTGGTGGATCGAGATGGGTTTCAGACCTGCAACGGGATTTTATTTCCTCGATGCTTCCACCAAAATCAAACAGATCGGGTTCACCCCGTTCTTCACGCAAGCGGTTTCTTAATTCATCGGTTGCAACCGAATCCACCGAACCATCCCCTTTAATGACCACTCCATAGCGCAGTGCCCCACCGGTGCTCACCAGCCCACGGTCTACATCGGAACGCACCAGTTCAGGATCCCGGTCGTAGGGGTCACCCCAGCCACCACCACCCCAGGTGTTGAAATACAGCAGATCGCCTTTTTTGACCTTGATGCCCTCGGATTTGGCATATAACCATTGAGTGGTTCCATCAACCCGCACCAGTCGTTTGGTGGAGCGCATTCCGGGTTCACCGCCCCGCACACCCCAGGGATAGGTCAGCCATCTCTCATCATGCACTGATACCGTGCCATCCACGAGGAACCGATAAGCCACCGTCAGGCCGTTACCACCACGATGCAGACCGGCACCGCCTGAATCCGGAATGGTTTCGTATTGTTCAATTCTCAATGGAAAATAGGCTTCGACAAACTCGTTTGGAACATTGGTAAAACCGGGCCAAAGTGAATGTCCATCCGGGCCATCACCTACCGGTCTGCCGGGAATCCCGCCAAAACCGATCTGGAATAATTGGAACCACTCTCCATTATCGTCATAGCCGGCAAAGAACAGGTGCGGGGAATCAGAAAACCCGGCCGCGTTCATGGCTTCCGGAGCACTCTGTCCCAGCAACCCACCCATGACGTCAAAAATCCGTCCCAATGCATGTGTGCGACCCGACAGTGCTGCCGGATAATTGGGCTTGAGCAATGTTCCCTGGGGAATACGCACGTCCACCAGGTCATAAAAACCGTCATTGAACAGTATTTGTGGATCAATCAAATTGATTGTAAATGACCCGAAAAACATCTTGAACATGTCTTCATTGAGATAAAAGTTAATAGAGCTGGCGGCCTGAGGATCGGTCCCGTCGAAATCAAAGATTGCAACTGATCCCTCCCTCCACAGCTTGCAACGGATTTTATAGGGGCCCATGCCAACCCCGTCATCGCAGACATAATCTTCAAACACACGCGGCTCTTCCGGAACAATCATCTCGATGATTGCTTTCATCGCCAAATAATTGCGTTCCAGCATGATTTCCATGGTAGAGAAAAAAACATCGTCCCCAAACCTCTGTGCCATTTCTACACAACGTCTGGCAGCCGTATTACACGCTGCGACCAGGGCATTGAGATCAAACCGGTTCCAATTGGAGGTACGAACATTGTGCAGGATCAACTCCAGCAAATCGGATTGCAGCTCGCCCTTTTTATACAACTTTGTGGGAGGAATACGGATGCCTTCCTGAAATATGGATTCTGCCCTGATCGGTATGGAACCCGGAACCATTCCACCATTGTCTGACATATGACCGAACATGGCCGACCAGGCCATGTGCCTGCCGTTCCTGAATATCGGCACCAGTACAATCCAGTCTGGTAAATGGGATACAGCCGCATTGCACGTATAGGGGTCATTGGTGAGAATGACATCACCTTCTTCCAACGTCCCTTCATAGGCTTCCATAAAACCGTGTATGAATGAACCGAATTGTCCAACCACCATTTTTCCATCGCGGTTGGCAATCATTGGAAAACAGTCACCCTGCTCCCTGATACCCGGGCTCATCGCTGTACGGAAGAGCACCGCATCCATTTCCACCCGTGCATTGCTGAGTGCATTTTCAATGATGTCTACGGTTACAGTATCAACCTCAATCCGTTCAAATGGTGATGAATTGCTTTCAATAATGCGGGCTGTCATGATCCGTCCTCCCCCGTAATTACAGGGTTTATCAACAGGTTGCCGACCTGGTCTACCTCTGCCTCATATCCTGGCAAAATGACCGTCGTAGAGTCCATTTCACTGATGATGGACGGACCCGGAATGGTCAGGCCGGAATGCAACGGCATACGGTCATAGATCACTGCCTCGTGCCATTCTCCCTTGTGATAAAACCGGGTGTCATGAATTCTGCAGTCCTCCAGACCGGCACTTTCCTCACCTACCGGAAGTTCTTTTATTTTCGCGGCACTTGCCTGCACAACGGCCCGAATCATGACCAATTCGTGGTCCCTGCCCAGGGCAAATGTGAACAGTTGCTCATGCTCCCGGTCAAATCGCTCAGTGAGCAATTCCACACCCTTGTCCATGATGTCATCGGCTGTGAATTCCATGCTGATCTGGAAGGCCTGGCCTATGTAACGAATATCTGCCTGGTAGCTGACTTCCTGCTGATCGGAGGAAATCCCGTCCGCATCCAGTGAAACCGATGCCCGCAACCTCAATTCTTCGAGATCATTGAGCAATTCATCGGTATCAAGCTGGTCTGCCCTTTTTACGTAAGTGCGCGAAGCCTCGTCCTGTACCCGGGTTGTCGCGTCACCATAAGCACACAATACACCAGGCCCGGGAGGTATGATCACAGGCCAGGAGTGGGTCAATTCACCCATGGCATTCCCATGCAGTGGACCTGCGCCACCAAAGGCTACCAGGGCGAAATCACGAGGGTCAAAGCCCTGTTCAATGGACACCAGACGCAGTGCTCCAAACATGGACTCATTGACGATCTTGATAATCCCTTCGGCGGCTTCCATGAGATCGATGCCTATTGCATCCGCCACCGTTTGAACGGCCTTTTCTGCGGCCGATTTATCGATGGCCATATCTCCGCCCAACTGTACATCCGAGGGCAGGTAACCCAGCACCACATTTGCATCGCAAACCGTGGCCTCGGTTCCGCCTTTCATGTATGCCGCTGGTCCCGGAACGGCTCCGGCCGATTGAGGCCCGACCCGCAATGCCCTGGTAAATTCCGGGACAAATGCGATGGATCCGCCGCCCGCACCAACGGTGCGAACATCCACGGAAGGTGCCCGCACCGTAACATCGCCGACCCGTGTTTCGCGACGAATCCGGGCTTTCGAATTCTGAACCAGCGCAACATCGGTCGATGTGCCACCCATGTCGAAGGTGAGTACATTTTCAAAGCCCGTGCGGTGGGTAAAATAGGCAGCTCCGGCCACCCCGCCCGCTGGTCCGGACATCAGGATATTGACGGGTGATTCCGCCGCTGCACGTGACGATGCGAGACCCCCATCCGAGCGCAGAATGGACAATTGCAATTCATCACCCATCAGCCGTTCAAGCGAGGTCTGAAGATTGCCCAGGTAACCCGCTACCTCAGGGGCAATATAAGAGTTAACCACCGTGGTTTCGGTGCGTTCATATTCCTGCATTTCAGGCACAACTTCTGAGGAAATTGAAATGGGCAGGGTTTTGAAAACCTGTCGTGCAATTTTCCTGGCCAGTTGTTCATGGTCACCATTGATGTAAGCATTGATAAAACAAATGGTAAGTGCCTCAACTTCACCTCTTTCCTTTAGTTTCTGCAAATCATTGCGCAGTTGTTCCTCATCAAGGGGCGTCACAACCGATCCATCAGCAGCCATGCGCTCGTTCGCCTCAATGGTCAATTCCAGCGGTGCAAGCAATGGCTTCTTCACGTAGCTCACCCATCCACCCAGTCCACCAGGGCAAAATGAACGGGCAACCTGCAGCACCTGCTTGAATCCCCTGGTCGAAACCAGGCCCACCCGGGCGCCCTTTCCCGTCAACACTGAATTTGTTGCAACTGTCGTCCCGTGCATCACCCTTTTAATAGCGCCCGGATTTGTGCCTGACTCGCCACAAATTCGATCCACACCTTTGAGTACGCCGATAGATGAATCTTCGGGCGTCGAAGGCACCTTGGCCGTGAATGTTTCACCACTTAGCTCATTGATCAGTAACAGATCAGTGAACGTACCCCCTACATCTACACCCAGGCGATAGCTCATAAAACTCTCCATTCCTTTAATATCAATTTGTAATCAAACATGTGCCTGGTCACACCTGTCCAGAAGCCTGGTGCTGTGGCTTGCCAACCTGTCTTTCCAGCCAGGCCTTCGCCCGTCCTCCCGGGGCATTGTTTGTCAATTCGTTTGCCAGTCTTGAAGCATCCATCAAAGACGCCAGATCTACGCCTGTTTGGTAACCCATCTGTTCCAACAGCATTACAACATCCTCGGTTGCCACGTTTCCGGATGCGCCCGGCGCAAACGGGCATCCACCCAGTCCACCAATCGACGAATCAAATCCTCGAATACCGGCTTCCAGGGCTGCGTATACGTTAGCCAGTCCCAGTGCCCGCGTATCATGGAAATGGCAGGCCAGCCGATCAGCCCCGTGTTCTTTAACAAGCATAGTTGTTAATTCCCGAACCTGCTTGGGATTTGCCGCACCAATGGTATCGGCCAACACCAGGTGGTCCACGCCCATTCGCAAAACTCTTCGGGTGATTGCGGCAATTTCATCGGCTGACACCGGACCGTCAAAAGGACACTCCCAGGCAACCGAAATCGTTGCCTCGACCCGGATACCATGATCTGCAGACCTTTGCAGTATCTGCTCCACGATGCCTTCTGCATCTGCCCGTGCCATGTTCGCATTCGCCCTGGCCATGCTCTCGGTTCCATACAAGACCATGCCAACGCATTTGGCACCGGCGTCCCGAGCCAGTTCATATCCTTTCATGTTTGGCACCAGCACAGAGAATTCACCCGGATCGGTTTTTAATTCAGCCAACACGCGATCTGTACCCACCATGGCGGGTACAGCACGTGGAGACACAAAACTGCCAACCTCAATGTACCTGACACCGGCACCCAAAAGGGCCCGAATGAGATCTACACGCTGAACAGGATCAAGGCCAACGGACTGGTTTTGCAACCCGTCCCGTGGGCCAACATCGTTTAATCTTACCAACCGGGACATCAGCCAATGATTTCCTGTTGTCTTAAAGCCAGGATTTGGTCTGAATCGTAGCCCAGCATCTGGTGCAGTACCTCATCCGTATTTTGCCCAAGAACCGGTGCTGGGCTGAATGATTCCTCATTGCTTCGGGACAACTTGATTGGGTTCCCGGGTCCACGCGTCGAATCACCATTGGGATGTTTGAGTTCCACTACCATGTTGCGGTGCAATACCTGTTCGTCACCCAGCGCTTCGCTCAAGCGGTTGACCGGTGCACAAGGTATTCTTTTTTCCTGGAGTTTTTCCAGCCAATAACGGGTAGTTTGTAAGCGCAACACGCCATCAAGCCTGGAATTGATCAAGTCCCGATCTCGCCAACGTCCCGGCTGGGTATCAAAACCCGGGTTATCAAATTCCCTGATGTTTACAACCCGCTTCAGGTTGGACCAGAAATTATCGGTAATCACCGCAATCACTATGAATCCATCCGAGGTGGTATAGGTGTTATAGGGCACATGCACAAAATGCGAATTTCCGATCGGAACGGGATCCTTCCCCGAAAGGAAGTGCATAGTTGCCATGTAGTTGAGCATGGAAATCTGGCAATCCAGCATGGATATATCAACGTGCTGGCCACGACCGCTTTGGTGACGCTCCAGCAATGCTGACTGGATACCCATGACGGCGAACATACCGCCGCCCAGATCCCCAATCGGGATACCTGCTCTGACCTGGTTACTGACATCTGTACCCGTAATGGACATGCCCCCACCCGTCGCCTGAGCCACCTGGTCAAATGCCGGACGCCTGTGATCTGGACCATCTGAGCCAAAGCCGGTGATGGTACAGGTAATGATGGCCGGATTGATTTTGCACAGACACTCATAGTCAATTTTCAACCGCTGTGGGACACCGGCACCAAAATTGCTGATCACGACGTCGGAATGACGGACAAGATCATAAAAAACTGCCAGGCCCTGCTCACTCTTGAGATCAATGGCCACGCTGCTTTTATTGCGGTTCAGAGTGATGAAATAGGCACCCATTCCTTCGAGTGAATACTGCTCATTGTCCGCCAGCAATGATCTGGTACCCTCACCATGCAAGGGCTCGACCTTGATGGTTTCTGCGCCTAAATCAGCAAGGATCATCGCACCATATGGCCCTGACAGCATGTGGGTCAGATCGAGAACCCGGATTCCAGTCAGAGGTTTTTTCATTTCACTGGCATTTTAAGAGTCATCTGGTGATAGCATATAATGTTATATTATTATAACATTTGAATGCAATACGAAATTTATTTGCCGGGCACCATGATCGAATTCCATACAGTATTCAGCCAGGAGCAAAAACAGACCCTTTCAAAGGAGTTGCCAACACCCTTATATTTTCAGTTGTACTCTCTGTTGAAGAGCGGCATCCTGGATGGCACATTTATCAATGGTGCACAACTGCCCACCGAAGGTCAGCTTTCAGCCGAATTTGGAGTTTCAAGAATTACCAGCAAGCGGGCTTTGGACGAGCTTGCCCGCGAGGGCCTGGTCGAACGTCACCGGGGACGCGGTACCCACGTCACGCACGAATCCATGGAAACCCCAATGCATGCGCCTATGGTGGGTATGCTGCAGGAAATTGAGTCAATCGGGCAAAGTTCAACTGCAACGGTACTGCAATGCCGAATGGCACACCCCCCTGCAAAAATTCGCCGCCTCCTTGGTCTGGCGAGGGACGAGAAAATATTGCAGTTGCACCGCGTCAGGCACAGGAACACTACGCGATTTGGATATTACAGCAGCTGGACCAGGGGTGTTCAGTTGCCCGAAGACCCGTCTGAATTCAATCACACACCGCGAATGTCTTATTTCCGCACTAAGGGATTGAAGGTTTCATTTATCAAGCAGTCACTGACGGCCTGTGCAGCAAGTGCTGAAGCGGCCAAGGCATTGGGGGTTGAGCGAGGTACCGCTTTGCTCAGCCTGACCCGGGTGGCCTACAGAAACCGCCAAAAGAATTCGTATCCCGTAGACTACCTGAGGGTACTGTATCACCCGGAGCGGTTTGAATATCGTATCGACCTGGAACTCAATACCGATAGTTGAGCATCCAATGTGGCCTTGCTACTGGGAAGACTCCACCAACTGAAACTGAGCACCAAAAATGGGATCGAGATCCACAACCCGCCAATCGTCCAGTCCCTGTCGCGGGTGTAGATCAGCCACGCTGATACCACTCCTGGCAATTTCGCCGGCAGCCTCCTTGACATCATCAACCTGGCAGGACATCAGAAAGAAACCCTCACCGCGATCTTTCAGTAATTGTGCAGGTGCGCCATCCCCGTTCACCGGCTGAACCAGCACCAGCCAGGTATCCCCGACTTTGAAGCGCGCCAACAGCACGCCCCGTTGTTCCAGCTTTTCAATTCCCGCATAGGGCTCGCCAAAGAGAGTACGGTAACGGTCTATTGCACGGGAAAGATCATTGACAATGAAATTGATGTGATGAATTTTTTTTATCATGGATATCTCACTCTGCCATATCTCGAGTCCCGAACTGACAATTGTCCCTGTCATAGTCGCTGGGATCAATGCCTTCAGGATTATTACAGATTCAGTGCCTCAGGGAAGAATACGCCTACTGATTCTTAATAGGACACCCCGGTTGGGTACGCCGCGTGAATTTTTGTCGGAACAGCCTGAACACCAATGCTTCAGTTTAGGGTCCAGTTTTGCCGTCTGAGAATTTTGAGCAAAAACGCTATCAGGAAAAATCGATTAACACTCATTGGTTCTAACTTTTCACCTCATGATCTACTGACTCCTCATGATCAACTGGCTGTTCAGTTTCATTAGCCAGCAAGTTCGAAACATGGACAGGTACCAGGAAATCTCCGGACATTTCTGCAAGCGTGCTGGCATCGGGTTCGGGGGCGCTGACCAGAAATAACAAGGCAGCGAGTAAAAGTGTGCGTTTGATGGCGGGTTGTTCGTAGTTCATGTTGGTCAGCTTACGCGGTTTGAATGTTGCGCTCAGTGAACTGGCTCACAAACGGGCAAATATATTTTCAAGAAGGATGAAAACGTTCAGCAACAGGACTTTCGCGGGGCACAGGAATTAGCTGAACTATCATTTCACTGTCTCGTTTTGTATGCTTGCGCAGCCTGACATTGGGAACATGCCATGGAATTCAATACGATAATTTTCGAAGTCAGCGAAGGTGTAGCCATCCTGACCCTGAACCGGCCCAAAGCGCTGAACAGTTTCACCAGTGAGATGCATGCAGAAATCCGGCAAACCATGAGACGGGTTGCCGAAGATGCAAGCATCCGCTGCCTGGTGATTACCGGTAGTGGGCGCGGGTTTTGTGCCGGGCAGGACCTGGGAGACCGGGCGGTCAGCGCCGATGGTGGTGCTCCCGATCTGGGCCAATCGGTGAAGGAAAACTACAACCCCCTGATACGCAGCATCATGACTTTACCGAAGCCGGTGATCTGTGCGGTCAATGGTGTGGCGGCGGGTGCCGGCTCCAGTATCGCGCTCGCCTGCGATATTGTACTGGCAGCACGCTCGGCCAGCTTTATCCAGGTATTCTGCAAGATCGGACTGGTCCCGGATTCAGGAGGAACATGGAATTTGCCACGCGCGGTTGGCCTGGCCAGGGCAAAAGGGCTGGCCATGCTGGGTGATCGTCTGACGGCTGACCAGGCAGAGCAATGGGGACTAATCTGGAAATGTGTGGACGACGAGGACCTCCAGGCCGAAGCTGGAAAAATGGCCGCGCATTTTGCCACGCAGCCCACCAGGGCCTTGGGCCGGATCAAGAAATTGCTGCTGGAGTCCACCGCCAATACCCTTTTTGAGCAATTGGAACTCGAACAACAGGCCATGCAGGAACTGGGACAAAGCGATGATTACCGCGAGGGTGTCGCAGCCTTCATGGAGAAACGCCAACCGGAATTCAAAGGTGTCTGAGCCCGTGGACAAAGACGAGCTTGCCGCACGTTGCGGTGAGGCCCTGTTTGCAAGCGACCACGCCTCGGCGTCCCTCGGCATTACGATCGTCGAGGTTACTCCCGGTCATGCGACAGCCACCATGGAAGTCCGTAAAGACATGGTCAATGGGCTGGACATCTGTCATGGCGGTCTAATTTTCGCGTTGGCAGATTCCACCTTCGCACTGGCCTGTAATTCTCATAACGTGGTGGCCTATGCCATGGGTTGCAATATCGAGTATCTGCGTCCCGCCGTCCTGGGTGACCAGCTGACCGCAACAGCAACGGAAATGGCCGTTACACGAAACACGGGCAGCTACGTGGTCTCGGTCATCAACCAGAACGGAAAAACCGTGGCTGTCTTCCATGGCCGATCCTCAAGCCGGGGCCGGCCATTGATTAAAGCTGCAGATTAAAAGTCTTCAGAAAAAGTAGATTTTCCGGCAAATCCTTCCCCTAAAGTGATACACTATTACGCATAGATGACGTAATAACCGTATCAAACTAATTACTTGTTTCAGAAAATTCCGGTAAATCTTATGACAGACAAACCCAGGGGAATCGACCCCCGTATGGCTGGTTTCAACGAGAAGGTTGCAAATGACCAGCGTATTGAGCCAAAGGACTGGATGCCTGATGCATTCAGAAAGACCGTGCTGAGGCAGATGTCACAGCATGCGCATTCTGAAGTCATCGGTATGCAGCCGGAAGGCACATGGATTACGCGTGCACCATCACTGCATCGCAAGGTTGTGTTGCTGGCCAAGGTCCAGGACGAAGGGGGTCATGGTTTGTACCTGTACAGCGCCGCAGAAACCCTGGGCACCAGCCGTGAGGAAATGGAAAACGCCCTGCATGAAGGCCGGGCCAAGTATGCATCCATATTCAACTACCCGGCACTGAGTTGGGCGGACGCGGTAGCCATAGGCTGGCTGGTCGATGGAGCCGCCATCGTCAACCAGGTTTCACTGCAGCGTACTTCTTACGGTCCCTATTCCCGGGCCATGATTCGGATTTGCAAAGAAGAAAGTTTTCACCAGCGCCAGGGCTACGAGGCCACCATGGTGCTGGCCCGTGGCAGCAAGGAGCAAAGGGCCATGGCCCAGGATGCATTAAACCGCTGGTGGTGGCCGTCATTGATGATGTTCGGCCCACATGATTCGGAATCTGCGCACAGCGGCCAGTCGATGGAGTGGAAACTCAAACGCGAGAGCAACGATGTATTGAGACAACGCTTTATCGATCAGACCGTACCACAGGCGGAATTTATCGGGCTGACCATCCCCGACCCCGATCTGAAATGGAACGAGGAGTGTGGTCATTACGATTTTGGTGAGATCGACTGGGATGAATTCAAACAGGTCATTTCCGGAAATGGGCCATGTAACAAACAGCGTCTGGCGCACCATATTCGCGCCGCTGAGGATGGCCGGTGGGTACGGGACGCAATGCACGCACATGCTCAAAAGCAAAACAAACGGGAAGTTGCCTGATGAAGGAGAAGCCGGATGAATAAACAAGCCCTTCCTCTTTTCGAAGTGTTTATCCGTTCCAAACGTGGACTGGACCATCGTCACGTTGGCAGTTTGCATGCTGAAGACCCGGAGCAGGCCCTTGATTATGCACGTGATGTGTATCTCCGCCGAAGCGAGGGTGTCAGTATCTGGGTTGTGCGCTCGGCCAATATAACGGCCTCACAGGAGAGCGATGTGGGCTCGTTCTATGACCCTATGGATGACAAGCCCTACCGGCATGCCACCCATTACAAACTTCCCAAAGAAGTGGACAACATGTGAGTGCAGTGATGAAGGAATACACAACAGAGATTCGCAACATGGTGGTCGCTTACTGTATTGCGCTCGGTGATGACTCCCTGACGCTGGGTCATCGACTGTCCGAATGGAGCAGCAATGCCCCGTTCCTGGAAGAAGACCTGGCATTGACCAATGTGGCGCTTGACTTGATTGGCCGGGCACGAATGTTTTATACCTATGCGGGTGAACTGGAAGGCGGGGGCCGCAGCGAAGATGACATAGCCTACCTGAGAGATTGCCGGGAGTACCGTAATTTCCTGATCAACGAACTGCCCATCGGTGACTTTGCCCAGACCATGGCGAGACAACTGATTGTCGACGTCTATGACATGGGGTTTTTCACTGAATTGACCCGGTCGACCGATTCCACCCTCGCCGCCATTGCCTCCAAGGCCGTAAAAGAGTCCCGTTACCACCTGCGACGCAGCAAGGACTGGGTTATACGTCTGGGCGACGGTACCGATGAGAGTCATCAGCGTATGCAGACTGCAATCAATACGCTGTGGGATTATGTTCCTGAATTGTTCGCCATGCCCGCAGACGAACAACTGCTGCTGGATGCAGGAATTGCCGTGGACCGCAGTGCATTGAAATATGTGTGGCAGTCGACCATTGATGAAATCCTCCATCGGGCCACACTCGAAATACCCACGGGCAACCATTCCATAGAGGGTGGCAGGGAAGGAATACACACCGAACACCTGGGTTTCCTTCTGACAGAATTGCAATATTTGCAACGGGCCTATCCCGGTTTGCAGTGGTAGCTGGGCCGCGATTTTCCTCATCATGCACAATGAAATTCAATCCACCCATCTTCGTGATCTGTTGAGCACAATTTGCGATCCTGAAATCCCGGTTCTGACACTGCAGGACCTTGGCGTATTGCGTGATGTTTCACTGGAGGATGACGAAGTAACGGTACTGATCACGCCTACCTATTCTGGTTGCCCGGCAGTGGATGCAATGAGCCGGGATATCGAATCCACACTCAATGCTGCAGGCTATGAGCATGTAAAGGTCCGGCAGGTACTGAGTCCCGCCTGGTCAACTGACTGGATGAGCGATGAAGGCAGGAAGAAGTTGCTGGCCTACGGTATTGCGCCTCCGCTACGCAAAGAGTCTGGCTGCAACAATCACAAGGGTGCACATATTGCCTGCCCTCAATGTAACAGTGAGCGTGTCAAGCGCATCTCCGAATTTGGCTCAACCGCCTGCAAAGCCCTGTACCAGTGCCGGGATTGCCTGGAACCCTTCGACTATTTCAAATGTATCTGACCGGCACAAGTCTCAAGAATACGGGGTAAATTCCTTTGAATAATCAATTCCATTCATTGCGGGTAAAAGATCTGCACAGAGATACCGATCACGCCGTGGTGGTCACCTTTGATGTTCCTGCAGGCATGGAAGAAACCTTCTCGTTCACTCAGGGACAATACCTGACCCTGAAACGCAAAATTGAAGACGAGGAAGTTCGTCGTTCCTATTCCATATGCGCCGGTGTGGACGACGGTGTACTGCGGGTGGCCATCAAGCATGTCGAGGGCGGTGTATTTTCCGGCTGGGCCAACCAGCAGCTCAAGAAAGGTGAACAGCTGGACGTGATGCCACCGCGAGGTGACTTTTTCACCACGATCGATCCTGCACGGGCAAGACACTATCTGTGTATTTCCGCTGGAAGTGGCATCACACCCATGTTGTCCATCATCAGGACCATCCTGAAACGAGAACCGGAAAGCACCATTACCTTGCTGTACGGTAACCAGCGCACCAGCACGATGATGTTCCGTCATGAACTGGCATTCTTGAAAAATGCCTATATGCAGCGCTTCCACTGGATCAACATATTCAGCCGGGAACCACAGGAAACGGATCTGTTGAGTGGACACATCAACAACCGCAAGGGTGGTGCACTGAACCAGTGCCTGATCAGCATTCGGGACTATGATGAATTTTTTCTTTGCGGGCCCGAAGCCATGATCTCGGAGGTCTCGCGGGGTTTAAGAGGCGAAGGAATAGCAGAAGAACATATCCACTTCGAATTATTTGCCTCTTCTGCCGAAAATGCACGCAAGGCAGTTGAGCGACACCATGCCCGTGCCCGGGAGTACCAGGGCATGGTCAGTGAGGTCAGTATTCTGGCGGGTGGGCGTGAATACAATTTCGAACTGAATACAGATGGTGAAAACATACTGGATGCAGGGCTGAACAATGGTGTCGACCTGCCGTTTTCCTGCAAAGGCGGTGTCTGTGCCACCTGCAAGGCACAACTGATCGAGGGTGAAGTTGACATGGACCTGAACCAGGCATTGCGCCCCGATGAAATCAAGCGGGGTTTTATCCTGACCTGCCAGTCACACCCGATTTCTGACCGCGTTGTGGTCGATTATGACCAGTTGTGACCCAGCAACATCCTGTGAATGAGCTGACACCAGGTCCGCTTGATCAGTTCCTGAATAATCGCATGAGGGATGGAAACATCCGTAGTCCTGCGTTGGTCGTCACACTGTTTGGCGATGTGGTGACACAACACGGTGGCGAGATCTGGCTGGGAAGTGTTATTCACGCGCTGGCTCCGCTGGGCATCTCCGGACGTCTGACACGAACTGCGGTCTTCCGTCTGGTTCAGGACGACTGGCTGACATCACGCAAACAGGGTCGCCGAAGTTATTATCGACTCTCGGAAACCGGCCAACACTATTACCAGCGTTCGGCAATACGAATCTATGCCAGTGAAACGCCACATTGGGACGGTCAATGGACCCTGGTGTTTGCTTCACGGGTACCAAGGGAGCGACGCGACGTATTGCGCAAAGGCCTGTTGTGGCTGGGTTATGGCATGCTGGCCCCCGGTGTGTTTGCCCTGCCGGGGGGCGACCGCCAGGCGCTGAACGAACTGGTGACCGACCTGAATCTGGAAAGTTTCGTGGTACAAATGCAGGCGAATGCAGAGGAGACCTCCGACCCGGACAACCTGAAAAGGCTGGTGATGGAACGCTGGGACCTGGAAGACCTGAGGCAACGGTTTGCAGCCTTTACCCGGGTGTATCGTGCGGCTCTGGATATGGTGGAGAATAACGGCAAACACGGTGACCACTCGCTGTTCCTGTTACGACTGTTGTTGATTCATGAATACCGCAGGGTTTTGCTGCACGATCCGGAACTGCCCGCCATCATGATGCCTCCCCGCTGGGAGGGTATTGCCGCGCGGTCGCTTACCAGGGACCTGTATCGTCAAATTGCCCCACAATCCATACGCTGGGTCAATCGAGAGTTGATCGGAGCGTCAGGGGGGCTCAGGGGAGGTTCGCAGATACTTAAAAATCGCTTCCCGAATTAGCTGCAATTCAAAGTTCATTAACCGGTAATTTCAGGTACACGACACCGTTGTCTTCTGCAGGCGGCATTTCACCGGCGCGGATATTGAACTGGATGGATGGCAGCAGCAGCCTGGGTACCCCCAGCCGGGCGTCACGGGTCTCACGAAACTCTACGAATTCCTTCTCACTGACCCCGTCATGTACATGGATGTTTCCAGCACGTTCATCGGCCACCGTGGTCTCCCATGCAAACTCCTCCCTCCCCGGGGCCTTGTAGTCGTGGCAAGTGAACAACCGGGTTGTATCCGGCAAGCGGAACAACCGCTGTATGGAACGGTACAGGGTGGCCGCATCACCACCGGGGAAGTCCGTCCGGGCCGTACCAAAATCCGGCATGAACAAGGTATCCCCCACAAAAGCCACGTTGCCCACCAGGTAGGTTACACAGGCTGGTGTATGACCGGGCGTGTGCAGAACATGTATTTCCATGTCACCCAATTTCAGGACATCACCATCAGAGAACAAGACATTGAATTGCTCCCCATTGGCCTTGAATTCAGGGCCCAGGTTAAATATTTTCCCGAACACAGCCTGGACCTCGGTAATCAGACTTCCAACCCCGATTCTGCCGCCCAATTTTGAACGGATATATATTGCCGCAGAGAGGTGGTCGGCATGTGCATGGGTTTCAAGTATCCAGGAGACCTTGAATTGATTGCGCTCAACATACTCAATTAACCGATCGGCGGAATCCGTGGATGTTCTGCCTGATGCGGGGTCGAAATCCAGCACCGGATCTATCACAGCACCGTCTCCGGTTTCGGGGTCGGACACTACATAGGTCACGGTATTGGTGACCGTGTCAAAAAAGGCCTCGACAACCGGTTTCATTATTTTTCTCCTGTCATGGATAAAAGCACCAGGGCGGTTCAGGGTTTAGCCAGTGTATATCCTTCAGCTACCCGGTCAATGATGCGTGTAATCCCGATCTGGACTTCAATGGCCAGCATATCACGACCTGTATGCCATCTGTTTTGCTGACCACATTCATTGGGATACACCCGAATAAATGACCTGGGCGAGCTTCGACAAATATCTGCCTTTCCGTTTATGTTGATGGCCCGCAGCCTGAAACAACTGAATAGTGGTATGCAGCAGATAAGGTCCCAATTCGGTGGTTTGCAGGTCATTGCCGAAGATCTGGATTGCATTGAATTTTAAAATATTGCACCCTGTCCCAAACCAATGGGTAATCACGGAACTACATGACATGGAAGAACACGTGGAAATTGACTTGAAACAGTTGACCATTTCAGCCAGCAAGGCCAGTGCCCTGATGAAGACACTCGGTCACAAGGACCGGTTGATGATTCTATGCCACCTGGCAGGCGGGGAAAAGTCCGTAGGTCATATCGTACGGTTACTCGAAATTTCGCAATCCCCATTGTCGCAACATCTTTCGCGTATGCGCAAAGAGGGCCTGGTTGCAACCCGCAGGGATGCGCAAACCATTTATTACTCTCTGAAAAGCGGCGAAGTCTCGCGAGTCATTGAGCTTCTTTATGAATTGTATTGCTCCCCCGAGAGTTGCTCTACCTGACCACAGATAAATCAAGGTCTGAAACACAGCCCGGGTGTCTCCACTCGAAATTTCAAAGTAGTCCTGGCACTTGTGTGCTAATATTAAAAAAACGTACATTAAGATTATTTAAACTAACCTCAGATGTCAGTTTAGAAAGCACCAAAACGCATCCGTGCTGCGTGCGATATCTTGAATCCCTGTAGAGGGAACAAAAGGGAGCATCCAGATGACAACAAAATTAATTCGTCAACTTCATGTAAGCCTGCTGACCTTGCTGTTTACAGCTCCCGTATTGGCAACCAATGGCTATTTTCTCCATGGAACCGGAACCAAGAACAAGGGAATGGCCGGTGCAGGTATCGCCTTGCCCGAAGATCCCATTGCCATGGCCAATAACCCGGCAGCGGCGCTGGCCACCGCTGGTATGTTCAATGCCGGCCTGGCTGTATTCAGCCCAAGACGTCATTACACCAGTTCCTCCAGCCTGGTCAACGGCCATTTCGGTGCCTTCACGATTGGCCCGAATAACGATATCAAGAGTGGCAGTAATTACTTTTATGTCCCCAACATCGCAGGAAGCTGGGCTTTGGGTGATGACAGCGCCTGGGGATTCGCCTTTTATGGCAAGGGTGGAATGAACACGGACTGGAAAGGTGGAACGGCAACATTTGATCCAGACGGGCCGGGACCGGCCCCGGTCATGACCTTACCGGGTACGTATGGTGCCAAGACAGCCGGGGTCGACTTCAGCCAGGCCTATCTTGATCTGACTTATGCACGTAATGCCGGTGAGTCAATTACCTGGGGGGCTTCCCTGGTGGTTGTTGCACAGGTATTTGCAGTCCGCGGGGTGGGTACTTTCGCCCCCTTCACTGAGTCCTTTGCCGCAAGTGGTGGAACAGCCTTCCCCGAGAATCTGTCCAATAACGGTCATGACCTGGCATATGGTGCCGGTGGTAAATTCGGTGTGCAAATTGCTTTAAACGAAAACATCGATTTTGCCGTTAGTTATCAATCCAGAATCAACATGACCGATTTCGATGACTATTCGGATCTGTTTGCCGAACAGGGAGGTTTTGACATACCACCGGATCTCAAAGCCGGTGTGACTTTAAAGTCCAATGAAGATTTTTCAATGAGTTTTGACATTGAGCACATCTGGTACAGCGATATTGATTCGATTGGAAATTCGATCAGCAATATATTTTCCTGCCCGACAGCCGGGGCTGGAGGCATGGTACTGTCAAACTGCCTCGGGGGCGACACCGGTGCAGGTTTTGGCTGGGATGACATGACGGTGTTCAAGGTTGGAGCGCAATGGAGCCCCGATAATGACTGGACCTGGCGTGTGGGCTACAGCCACGGCAATCAGCCCATTCCTGAGTCTGAGGTCCTCTTCAACATCCTGGCTCCCGGAGTGATAGAGCAGCATGTAACCCTGGGATTTACACGGGCACTGTCATCCGGGGACGAGATCAGCATGTCGCTGATGTATGCCCTGAACCACGAGGTCACCGGCACCAATCCGTTTGATCCTACCCAGACTTTATCCATAGACATGGATCAGTTTGAAATTGAATTCACTTACGGTTGGCGATAGAGATACAACTGAATTGCCCCGGTAATTGGACCGGGGCAATCATAACTCAGGTTTATTGTAAATTTATCAGCTGAGGTCATGGCTTCTATGACATCACAGGCTCAACGCGGCGTGGGCTACTTACTGCGATAACCAGTCAATTATCGCTGCAGCCCAGATTTTTCCCTGGCTTTCCTGAATAAAATGAGCACCCTGCAGGGTGATATGTGGTTGACCCCTGGTCCCCGGTACCAGTTTATGAAACACCCTGTCACCGCCTCCCGTTACCGGATCACCATCCGAAAAACACAATAAAACGGGTTTATTCCACTGCATTAGTATCTTCCAGGCCTGTCGGTTATTCTCTGACTCCGGGTCATCGGTTGTCACCGGCACCAGTGATGGAAAGGTTCTTGCCCCCGCCAGGTATTCCGGGCCTGGAAATGGCGCACGATATGCGTCAACCACATCATCCCCGAGCGTTCCACGTCCAAAATCATTGACGATCATGCCGGCATCGAACTCACTGGTAGTTGCACACCATGCCCGCCATTTCATGAAAGCCTCAGGCATGTCATGGTCACCTGTGGGCAGACCGGTATTGGAAAGTGTGATCGCGCTGAACTTCTCTGGCATTGCGGTCACCAGACGCAGACCGATCAAACCACCCCAGTCCTGGCCGACCAGTGTGATACCGGTCAAATCCAATGCACCCATCCATGCGGTCATCCATTCTATGTGGCTTTTGTAACTGTAACTTTCCACACGGGTGGGTTTATCAGAGCGACCAAATCCGACCAGGTCAGGTGCCAGTACACGGTAACCGGCTGTTGCCAGCAGGGGAATCATCTTTCGATACAGGTAACACCAGCTGGGTTCACCATGCAAGCACAGCAAAACCTGACCATCATCCGGGCCTTCATCAAGATAGTGAACCCGCAACGGACCCAAATCGTCATCCGAAATCGTCACATAGCGCGGTTTAAAATTAAAATCAGGCAAATTGTCAAAATTTGCATCGGGTGTTCTTACTACATCCATCACTATTCCCTGTCTAAGGCGACTGATCAGCCAGGGCACGGCATAACGCTATATTGTCACTGGCAATGCGTTGAATCGGCACGATTCCCTGCTGGCTGATTGAAGGAATGTCATACTCGATCGTGCCGGTATTGCAATCACTGAAAGTCAGTATGATGGTGCCATCGGTCCTGCGGGAAATTTCCGTCGCTGTATCAAAAATACCACCGGAAGTCATGGTGATGTCCATCACCGCCTCCGGACCCGAGTACACCCCCAGGGCGGTGAGCCACCGATGACCCGCCTCACCCAGGTTGGCTACAGCGTCATCATCCGGACGTACTGTGTCATAGGTAAACCAGGCCAGAGTCACGACACCAAGATCAGGGAAAACAGTAATAAAAAAGCCCTGGCCGTCGGTGACGGGATAGAACCAGGCATCATTGAGACCAGCGTTCATTTCCAGCAGTACAAAAGCTGTTACCGACACCACAACCTGGACCGAGACCGTGCTGTTGCCGTCGGTGCATTGCAGGGTAAATGTATAATCTCCGGGCGAATCCAATGTGATCTCAACTTCACCACTGACTGCATTCGGTGTCAGGGTGCGCCAGGCATCATTTCCATCCAGGGCAACACAGGTTGTCGCATTACTCACGGTCCATGACAAGCTGGTGCTCTGGCCCTCTTCGATGGTTTCTTCTGTTGCCGAAAAGCCGTTGATCAGTACACCGGCAGTATCCGCAAAAATCTGTATGCGATCATTTCCCAAATCCGCGATGATGATGCGGTCCTGGCTGTCTACACCCACACCCCAGGGTGCGTTGAATTGTCCCGGACCTGAACCAAAACTGCCAAAAGCCGTACAAATCCCCTGTTCCGAGCAAACCTGAACCCGGTCATTAAAACGGTCAACGACGATGATTTGATCCTGGCTGTTGATGGCAATACCCGATGGATCGTTAAACTGCCCCGGCCCACTTCCCAGGCTGCCAAATGCCGTGCAGCTTCCCTGGGTGGTGCACACCTGGATCCGGCTATTTCCACGGTCTGCGATCACCAGCTTGCCTGAGCTGGTGACTCCGATCCCGGAAGGCGAATTAAATTGACCTAGCGAGGTGCCGAGTGTTCCGAAAGAAGTACAAACACCCATCTCGTTGCAACTTTGTATCCGGTTGTTGTCGGTATCAGTAATGTACATCTGGTCAGCACCATCAATTGCGATGCCTCTGGGTGATTCAAATTTTCCAACTTCCGTACCGGAACCTCCATAATCCGTGCAAATACCGGTATTGCCACAATTTTGAATACGGTCATTGCCGCGGTCCGCAACAAAAATCCGATCGGCGCTATTGACTGCCACACCACGGGGACGGTCGAATTCCCCGGATTCAACACCAAAACTACCAAAGGCAGTACATCCTCCCAGGTTGTCACACAACTGGACCCGATCATTGCCGGACTCAGTAATAATGATTATTCCATGTTGATTAACAGCAACCCCGCGCGGATCATCAAATTGACCGGGCGAGGTGCCGAAACTTCCAAAGGAACTCACAAATTCATAGTTCGCAACAGATATTGAGGTACAGGAAATAAAAATACAGAGCGCAGCAGCGACGGTCCTTTTACAGAGAATTTTGCAATAAAATGATTCGTTCAATGAAGCTCTCCGATGTATCAAGTCCTTTTATTAACATCAGGTAAAGAAACAATTTCTCAGTGACACAATATTCAGAAATCCGGGATCACGCGGAAGTTCCCACAATGTAATCCTCAAAAGGAAATCGGCTCCCTTAACATGTACTATACCCTGATCAGCTGGCATTTAAGTTAAACAAATATAAATTAGCTTAAGGAAACGGATTTTCCATGGCAAAAGTACGATCACTCAGACAGGCGATACCGGGTGTATGGGAACTGCTGAAGTACATGTGGCCTTACCTGCGCCAGCACCGGACCCTGATTGCAGGATCATTCATGGCGCTGTTTGCGGGTGTACTGATGCGCGCACTCGAGCCCTGGCCACTCAAACTGATCATTGATCACGTCATTATCCCCCAGACTTCAGCCAGCCCCGCCAGCACCTGGATTGATTCACTTGAGCCGCTGACCTTTGTAGCTGGCGCTTCTTTTACACTGGTACTGATCCTGGCGCTTCGTGCACTGTGCACCTATTGGCAAAAGGTCGGTTTCGCACTGGTGGGCAACAAGGTTCTGACCAGGGTAAGAACCGCATTGTATCGTCACATCCAATGCCTTTCCCTGACGTTTCACAACAAGGCCAGGGGTGGTGATTTACTGGTTCGTGTCATCGGTGATATCGGTCTTCTGAAAGATGTGGCAGTGACCGCATTCATGCCACTGATCGGCAGCGTGCTCGTGCTGGCGACCATGGCAGCCCTGATGCTCTGGCTTAACTGGAGACTGGCGCTCCTGGTACTGCTGTCCGCGCCGTTGTACTGGATTCCTACCCTGGTACTGGGCAAACGGATCCAAAGAGTGTCGCGAAAACAAAGAAAGCGCGAAAGTGCAATGGCATCCACGGTTGCAGAATCGGTCGCCGCCATACAGGTGGTTCAGACACTTTCACTCGAGGACACCTTCAGCGACCAGTTTGGACAACAGAACCGCAAAAGTCTTAAAGAGGGCGTGAAAGTAAAGCGATTGCTCGCCAGGTTGACAGGAACGGTTCAGTTGATGACGGGTGTATCCACCGCGGCGGTTTTGTTTTACGGAACCGTACTGATCCTGAGAGGGACCCTGAGCGCCGGTGAGTTGCTGGTTTTCCTTTCCTACCTCAAAGCAGCCTTCAAACCCATGCAGGATTTCGCGAAGTACAGCGGCAGAATGGCAAAGGCCTCTGCTGCGGGTGAGCGTGTCATACAGTTGCTCGAAACACCGGCGGATGTCCGTGATGAGGATGATGCCCGACCCGCACCAGTATTTAATGGTGCTGTGTGTTTTGATCACGTCAGCTTTTCCTATGAGGAGGGGCAACCGGTCCTCAAAGACATCAGTTTCAAAATCTGCCCAGGTCAAAAAGTGGCCATCGTGGGACCATCAGGCGCCGGAAAATCCTCCCTGATAGGACTGGTATCCAGGCTGTATGACCCGGACAGCGGACGGCTACTGATCGATGAATTCGATATCCGTCACCTGACCCTGGAATCCCTGCGCAAACAAATCAGTGTGGTACCTCAGGATACCCTGTTGTTTGCCACATCCATTGAAGAAAATATTGCCTACGGTGCGCCGGGAAGTTCCCATTCCGAGATTCTTGAAGCCGCGAAACAGGCCAATATTCACGACTTTATCGTGACCCTTCCTGATGCCTATGCCACAGAAGTCGGGGAGCGCGGTCTCACGCTTTCTGCAGGGCAGAGGCAAAGGGTTGTACTGGCGCGTGCGGCCTTGAGGAAAGCCCCGTTGCTGATTCTGGACGAACCGACCAGCAACCTGGACAAGAATAACCGTGATGCGGTATTGATGGCACTGCATAAGATCAGTGCGGGACGCACCACTTTCATGATCACCCATCAACTGGGAGAAATCGCACGAGCCGATGTCATTGTTCATATCGCAGACGGACATTTGGTAGAAACCGGCACTCACGCCGAATTGATGGCTGCGGGTGGCCTCTATGCCAGTCTGGTGGAAAGCGAGTATTCTAAAGCCCATGAACAGGGTTGAATCCACAGCTTTGTCAACCAATCCATACCTGTTTGTCGTGGGCTGCCCTCGCTCGGGAACTACGTTGCTGCAACGAATGCTGGATAGTCATCCTCAGCTTTGCGTGGCCAATGATACCCATTTCATTACCCGATCCATAAAAAAAATCCTGCGTAAACAGGCCAATCCATCACTCACACCGGACATGGTGAAACTGGTTGCATCCTATCGGCGTTTTTACCGCATGGGGCTGGATCAGGAAGCGGTTCAGGAAGCCTCCCGGGGATGTCAGAGCTATGCACAGTTCGTAAGTTGTTTGTACGATCTGCGCGGAGCAGCACAAAATAAACCGTTAAGCGGTGAGAAAACACCGGATTATTGCCGGCAAATACCAACATTACACCGACTTTTTCCCCACGCTCGCTTTGTCCATATCATCCGGGACGGACGCAATACGGCTCTTTCCACCCTCAGCTGGGCTACATCTGCCAAGGGCCCGGGGAAATGGTCACTATGGGACCAGGACCGGGTTGGAACCTGTGCCCTATGGTGGCGCTGGCAGACCGAAGCCGGGCAAAAACATGGAAGTGCGCTGGGCGAGGCGCTTTATCATGAGGTCAAATACGAGGGGCTGGTTGCAAATCCTGCCAGGGAGTTACAATCTTTGGCGAGATTCCTTGAAATCCCCTACGAGCAGGCCATGGTGAACTTTCATCTTGGGAAAACACGCCACAAACCCGGACTTTCAGCCAAATCGGCCTGGCTTCCCGCCGTCACGGGGTTAAGAGACTGGAACAAGGACATGGAAAATCAGGATGTGGCCGTTTTCGAGGCGATTGCAGGAGACTTGCTGGAACACAATGCCTATACCCGTTCACCAGAATCAACCGACACTATCGTACAAAACCGTGTGAATCGCTGTCTCACCTGGTGGAGAACGCAAAAGAAATGACCCGCGCCATCAATTGTGTTCAGTAGCGATAACGCAGCTGCAGTTTCCCTACCCAGGCATCATCATCTATCAGAAACGCCTTGCCGGGCTTGAATCGCCCCAGTACAAGCTCAAAATCCCAGGCACGAACAGGACGCCAACCAACAATCGCGTCAATCTCCAAGCCCAATTCATGGTCAATCCCATTGGGTTTTTGATCAATATCAGAATCAATGATTCTGCGTACAGCCTTGTCCTGGCGATAATAATGCCCCACCAGGTCGAATGAAATCTCGCTTGAAGCGCGAAAACCGATTCCAAGAGTACCAATGTGCATATTGGCCAGTTCGGGATCTACCATTTCGCCGTAGTATCGAAAAGATGTAACCCCTGCAAATTTTCCGTTGTTGTCCTGTAACCGTGTCTGGCGAAAATTTCCATCGCTGCCATCACGGTTATTTTCATCACCCTGTCCCCATGCCCACGAAGCTGTAAGAAACCATCTTTCCCCAATTTTTCGGGTAGTGCCCAGATCAAAACCCCAACCGTGCAAATCCGTTTCTCCACGGCTACCGCTCATCCGGGAAACTTCAAACCA
The DNA here is from genome assembly GCA_014238945.1 of Lysobacterales bacterium. GTDB lineage: Bacteria > Pseudomonadota > Gammaproteobacteria > Xanthomonadales > SZUA-36 > SZUA-36. The sequence goes on along the minus strand of JABAAB010000051.1, from coordinate 27,072 downwards.
GCTTTCATGTCTGGGTGGCCAGTCGACAAACGCACGGGCACCCACGTGAAGGACAGATTCTTCAACCGGACTATCCGTATCCCGATAGATGGCATAGGCTGCAAACCGGCGCTCAAAATCGGAAAAATAGGCGACAAAATTATTGGTATTTTCATCTCTGAGTTTTCCATCAGACAGTGTTGTTGTTGCGGAAAGCTCAGCCAGCCATTGCGAAACTCTCCAATAAATTCGTACACCGTCCAGGTTTTGGTCATAGATCCACTCCCGACGATCATCAAAATCCATGCGTCCGGCCTGAATATCGAAATCGATATCAAAGGGATCATCCCAAATAACAAAACTCTCACCGATTCGCGTATCGTCAATGCTGACGGTTCCCAATGACTCTTCATTTCTCCTCAATTGGGTATGGCGAAATTCAAATTGACCTGACATACCGTAATTGCCCGGTGAAAGGACGAATCTGCCACGGATCGAAACGGCGGAATCTTCCAGGTCTTCATCACGGGGGTCACTGAGATTGTAGTTGTACTCCGTCTTGTATCGTGCCTCCAGCAGGGTGGTAAACCGTAGCCGTTGACCCATACTCCATCCTTCGCCGAACTGATCGTCCTCGGATAGTTGCTTTCCTGCGGGTACCGCCAGGTTCATGGACACTACGGCGTACTGATCAACCGGTTTTTCATGACGAAAGTCAGCATCCCCGGGTACCATCACCTCAAAATTCATAATCCTGAATGAGTAGCCGTTATCAATTTTTCTGATTTCGCTCACCGGCCCGGATACACGCTCGCGCCCCGGTCCGCGTGTGGTGATTTTTCTTATGGAAAAGCGCTTGGGTCCACGATAGTGACCTTCAACCTTAACCCGCAAATTGGCCAATTGTCCGGCTGTTACCTTGTTGAAGCGGGTTTTCTCTGAAATTTGTGCCATCTGACCCAACAGCGTGATCTGTTCTGTCCCGTCAGTCTCGGTAATTGTTCCGATCAGCACCTCCTCACTTTCCGGTTCAATCAGGTTGACGCGTTGGGCCTGGAAAACACCCTTTTCATCCAGGCCACCACGCACTTCCAACCAGTGCCCGGGCACAATCTCTTCAAATTCGTTTGCGGATACTACTGCAGCGAATTGCAGGCAGCTTATTAACCAGATCACTGCATGGCTGCTGGACCTGTTCATGATTCCAACCCTGTTTCATCCACCTTATCCAGACAACGGGCCCCTTCACTGATCAACATATCAGTCAAATTTGCCCATCGAGGCCGTAATGCGTACAGGAGAGCCAGCCGGTAAAAGGTTGTGGCCTGGTAGAAAAACAGACGATGATTGAAACTGGGTTCCTGATTCCGCCCAAGTGCATTGAGAAATGCCTGTTGGCAGGACAATAGCCCTGATCCAGGGTCGGAATGGTTGCGCTGAAATGACCGGAGCCTCATGTGGGCCAGGAGATTTCCGGCATCAAGGGCCTCATCTGCCAGACACAGCAGGTCAAAATCCAGCAGGCTGATGATTTTCCCCGAAACGATAAACTGCCTGTCGTGCAAATCCCTGTGGGTCAGCTTCAGAGATGACCCGGGCAGTGCCATTGCTGCCCTTTGCAATCGTTCACGACCTGCTTGCCACTCATCCGGCAACGCGGTCATTACCAGTATGAAACGCCTGGCCCGCTCGTCCAGAACAGCCAGTTCTTCACGCCAGGAGAATATTGAAAGATCAAACCCGGGCTTGAACTTCTGAAAATGAGCCAGGCCCGAACCGATTCGTGTCCATGTCCCGATATCTTGCTCTGTTGTCCCGGGAGACATTCCCTCTGTCCTGGTTATCACCAGACAGTCATTGGCCTCGTCATAATCGAGTAATTTAGGTACCTCAAAGCCACCATGGACATTGGCAGACACCGCGATTGCATAACGGTCAGCGGCCTGTTTGCCCTTATTTTTTCTAAACCCCTTTTTGATGTAGCCAGATTCGATACCCGCACACCCGGACGGGGCACACAGGACAATGCGCCTGCCAGGGCGATAACTGATTACCGCCAGTTCACCTGCCAAGTTTTCATCGCTCAACACCCTGCACAATCGTACCTTTTTGTCCCTGGCCGGATGGAGTTCGGATATTTCACCGTGATGGAAATCAAACCATCGTTGGTTCCCGTTTTCATCGGTCTCGAATTGGATATCGCCTTCACGCCCGACTGCAACCCGCATAACCTGTTCCCGGGCCACCCGCCATTTCATTAGTCGTGAAAGGGCCTGTTGTAACAACCCACTTGATTCCGGTGAAAACTGTATGTCGGCTACTGGCATATCTAATGCCTGGAACTCCCACGGGCCGCCACATATTCTGCTGCGGAGTCAAAAACAACACTCGCAATCTTTTTCCAGCTATGGTGACCGGCTTTCAAGGCTGCACGATGAGCAATTTCATCACGCATGGTCTTGTCTTCGATCAATAATTCCAGTCCCCGCAGAAGTTGATCCTGATCGTCTGCCCGATAAACAAGACCCGTTTCCCGGTGCTTTACAACGGTGGCCAAATCTCCCAGATCAGGTACCAGAGGAACAACGCCACAGGCCATGGCCTCCATTAGTTTCAATGGCGAGAAATAGCATGGCAAGTCCGCATGATAGGTAAGAGGCAATGCATCGAAAGCAGCCACAAATTTTGGAACGTCGTGGTGGGCTTGCCACCCCAGGCGGGAGTAACGTCCACCCGGTAGTTGATCAAGTCCTTCAAACTCACCTTCCCCCACCACCAAAAGATGAATATTTCGACCCTGCTCCAGCAGTTTTCGAACAACGGCCAATAACATGTCAAACCCATGCCACGGTCTCAGACGACCATGAAAGCCAATTACGAATCGATCGGCAGGAAAAAATGAGCCACGAACCGAATTAACGCGTATTCCCGGGTTGAACCGGTCGACATCTATGCCGTTGGGTAACACCTGAACACGATCCGCATCTGCACCACGCAATATCGCATACCGCGCGACATCGCTTGAAACCGAAATGACCTTACAGGCGGTGCGCATGACAAACGCATCATGACTGGCATCTTCAGTTTCATCAGAACCGCCACGCCAGCGATCCTGTTCCTCCGACAAGGGTGCATTCACCTCCAACACCAGGGGTATTCCATGTTCGGCGGCAAATCTTGCGGTGGCAGACTTGCCCAGCGCATACCGCTCATAGATCAAATCAATGGGTCCTTGTTTCAGATAATCAGCCAGTGTTTCAGTGAGTGAGTCACTCTCAGGCTCATCGATTCCTATACAGGTTGCGCCCAGACCGGCAAAGGCCTCTCGCATTGAACGCAGATGCACCGCCGCCCCTTTTGTACGTCCCGGGCCAATCCCAGGGTCCTGGTTTACGGAAAGCACCACCGCCTGATCATCTGCGCGGTTCAACTCAGCGCTCACTCTGGTCCTGAGCAGGGAGTAAATCCACACCCGCCTTTTGGGAGAAAAACGCCCGAATCTCTGCTGTATTCCTTTCAATATCAAATTGACTCTCAATCAACTGTCTTGCATTTGCACTCAGTTCAACAGCAAGTTTGCGATCAGAAAGCAAGCGTTCACAGGCATCTGCCAATACTGTTTCATTACGCTCTGGAACCATAAGGCCTGTCTGTTCATGAAAGACGATTTCCGGAATTCCAGTCACCGGTGTCGATATACAGGGTGTGCCCATTGCCATGGCTTCCAGTAATATCGTGGGTAGCCCATCCCGGTCCTGGTCCCGCGCATGCACACATGGAGCAGCGAGCAATGTTGCCCGGCTGATTCTTTTTTTCACATCTTCCTGGGACATGGGTCCCTCGAGCAGTACACAGTCCTCCAGATCCAGTTCACGAATCTGTTGAATCAGTTCCGGTTCAAGTACACCGCCGCCAACGATTTCGCAACGAAACCGGACACCCCTTGCGCGCAACAACGCGCAGGCTGCTACCAGATGACCGAATCCCTTTTTCTCCACCAACCTTCCCACCGCCAGTATTACGGATGAACGCTCACCGCCCTGTTCAAACCTGAACTGCTCCAGGTCCAGTCCGTTGTAAACCAGTCTCACACCACCTGAAGCATCCGCATACTTGTCTTTCAGATAATTCACATTGAACTGGCTGACGGTAATCACACCAGCGGCATCCAACAGTTTATTTCTTAATACCTCTTCATCAACAATCTGATGAAATATGTCCTTGGCATGCGCAGTAAATGAATAACTGACTCCGGTAATCTTCATGACCAGCCGGGCAACAACGGTTGCGACCGTTCCGAAATGCGCGTGCAGATGAACAATGTTTCGATCCATGACATAACGTGAAAGACGCGCCGCCTGCAACAGGTCTTCGGAGTTGGCCCCGCTTTCCCTGACCACATCCCACAAGCCGGGCAGGTGCTGTCCATGATCCCGGAGTTCACGCAACACCACGGTTGCCTTGGTGCTCACGCGAGCAATTTGAAACACGGGGGAACGAACCCGGGACAGGGCGGCGTGAAAACGTACATCGTCGGTTCGCCGCAAGGAGAAGATATCGATGGGTAACCCTGCCTTCTCGTGCGCAAGGATTTCTGTTAGCACAAATGTCTGTGAGGTGCGTGGATACACTTTAAGAACATAGCCGATCCTCGGAATGCTGCTCATTAATTTGGACTCCAATGCCATATCAGCACAAAAACAAGGATTCGACCCTTTCCAGTAACTTTTCAGTCTGTTCAGGCCAATCATCTGACCAGTCACGAAATGGATGATGGAGCAAACTGAACAGTGAGAGGCCCGTATATTTTTTCAATTGGGCGGCATTGATCTTACCCGCTGCCGATTCGTAGCTGCTGACCAATGTCTTCTGCTGCATTTCCACCTCTTCCCCATTCAGGCCATCGCTGACCTGATGCCGGTACAAATGGGCCACATAGCTCCCCAAATCTGCCAGAGGGTTGCCCAGTGCGACAGCATCAAGGTCGATCAGAATGACCTCTCCATCATTGACAACCACCTGCTTGTCATAGAAATCGCCATGAATGGGCCGGGCAGTAAATTTCAGGTTCCCCAGCCACTCGGCAAATTCCGTGGCCAGAATCGTTGCTCTTTGTTTCAAATGAGGAAGAAGCCAACCAACCTGATCTCCGATTGCCTTCAATCTCCTGGCCTGCACCGACAGATCTTGCTCGACCAGACCACGCGGTTTGGAAGCATGAAACTCCGCCAACACAATGGCCATAGACGCGATGTCCGACTTGCTCATTGCTCTCTCATTGAGCAAATCCCTTAGTGAGGATCCCTCCAACCAGTGATAGGCAATAACGGCATGTTTTTTTGACATGCCTGCAATTTGTGGAGCCCGGTACCACTTGTCTCCATACAACTTGCGGCTGACTCCACGGGCCTTTAAAAAGCCACTGTTGGTGTAAAATTTTGTCAGGGCCGAGGCACCATTTGCAGCCGTAATTCGTGCAACGAAACGGCGCTCCGGCTTGTAATTCAATACCCGTGTGATTCTCGTACCATGCCAATTGGGATCCTGGTCAAATACACGGCCAAATATTCGGTGCCGAAAAGAATCGTCGCCAAGCCGTAACAGACTTGGAAGTTTGGCGTCATTGGGAAATGTAGAAACGATAATTTTCTGGCCTGCCAAAATCATCCGGCCCGGTCCCGAAACACCATCTACCATGGGACGCTCTATGGCTTTACTCAGTTTGGCATCTGCATCTGCACCATGCGCCTTTGCATACCCGGTCACCAATTTGCCAGCCATGGACAGTTCATAGCGTACGAGGCAGTTCATACCGGCCTTGTAACGCAGATAGTTGGGGCTTATTGCCTCAACATTCAGTGCGTAACCCCGACAATTCAGTGCATCAAGCAACGCCGCTGAGTCCAACAACAGTCCAAGACCAGGAATGTTGCGGTCTCTGCGCACCAGATCCGCAACTGCGGTAGTAGCGCTACACATTTTCACCTTTCTTTGGCTTACACTTCCTTATTTGATTGTATATCAGTATGTGAGAAGTCGGAAAGAAGACCAGCATCCGCTAAAAGCTCAGTTACAATCTCACTCAACCTTTCCAGTCCACCCAAATCAGCTTCTGTATGGTGCTGGCGCGGCATCTCCAATGCAGCCTCGACTTTCCCAAACAGGGTCCGCGGGTCAGGATTTTCCTTCGGCATTACGCTGACCCACCCCAGCTCTGCAATCCGGGTAGCACGGATCAACTGTTCCTTGCGGGGAAAAGAACGGGGCAACAGCACTGCCGGTACACCACTTTGAAGTATTTCAGCACAGCTGTTGTAACCCGCCATGCTGACCACGGCGTCTGCGGTTTGTAACAGGGCCGGAAAATCGGGGTGGAACCCATGCACCTTAACCGAACCGATGGGTTGAATTTTATTGGCCCTGTTTCGAATCTGCTGCCGCACACTTGCGTCCATCAATGGACCGGTGTAAATGTCGCTATCCCATTCCACTTCCCTACCCGCCAAAGCATCCAGGTATCGATGTGCCCGCTGTTCCCCGTCACTTCCGCCACCAAATGTTACCAGGACCTTTTTTCTCTTTGCCTCTGATGGATTTTCATGTGACTGACTGACCGGGGAAACTATGTAACCGGTATATTCCAGGCGTTTCACGTCATTGAGCATGGGAGCATATGATTCCACGGGGTCAAACACGTCCTTGGTGCCATAAACACAGACACAATCATAAACTTCGTTCAGAATCTTTCGGTTTTCGGCATTATCCCAATGACGTACCACTACCTTGGGGCTGTCCTTGACATCTCTCAAGCCATACAAGGTCAGAATACCTCTCTTTTTTGCTTCCCACAGCATGTCCCGTCCTTCACCCTTGAGACCCGCTAATTGATGATCCATGATCAGAAGATGAGGCCCGAATGAACGTAATGTTTCAAGTATCATCCGGCTTCGGAATTCCAGTGTTTTATGCAGCGAACCTGAGAAATTCAGGGTCTCATATGCACCTTCACTATTTTTGTAAATTGACGGTATTTTTATCAGGTCCGTATTGGCTGGAAGGGAAAACTGGGTTGCGCATGGGGAACCGGTCATAATCAGCACATTGGCACCGGGAAACGATGTTGAGAGCTGACCGGCGATGGCCAGGTTGCGACGCAGATGACCGAGACCAACTGAGTCATGGCTGTAAAGCAGGAACCGGAGCTGTTTTGGCGATTGCACTTTGGGCTTGGATTGAAAAGATGACTTCAAATTCGCACGTGGCGTGTAGGACATAACAACTTCCTAGTCGTATAGACCCTTCGGTACACTGACCGCGATTTACCACCCCGAAAACACGTGGAACATCGCTTGATTTATACGTTAATTATGCTCCAATAATAGCAGGTTTTCAAATTGAGGTCATGACATAGATCATGAATTTACCAGCGGTTTATTAATACTGACAATTGCACAATACTGCTGTGACTCGATGAGCAAATTTAGTATCCTTCTGCTTTGGCCAATCCACTGGTCATTGATCCACGAAAAAAGGAATAAGGCGCGATGACCTTCGTTGTAACTGAAAACTGCATCAAGTGTAAATATACGGATTGCGTGGAAGTCTGTCCGGTCGATTGTTTCCACGAAGGACCCAATTTCCTGACCATAGACCCTGAGGAGTGTATTGACTGCACACTGTGTGAACCCGAATGTCCCGCCGAGGCCATTTATCCCGAAGATGATTTACCCGAGGGACAGGATCATTTTATTGAACTCAATGCAGAACTATCCTTGATCTGGCCGGTTATTACCGAGGCGGGAGAACCACCGGAAGACGCAACCGAGTGGGATGGTAAAGAAGGCAAACTGGCATTACTGGAACGCTGACCACTCCCCTGCGGGTCCTTGCTGAAATCACCCGGTCCGATTCACCCTGCCCGATTCACCCGGGGCTTACTAGCCGAGACGCTCCATAAAAACACCCAGCACCACCTCGGCAGCCTGTGTGTCACAGGACCTTCCATCCGGATAAAACAGGTATACGCGGGTTTCTTCACCATCGGCGCTCAAGCCGGTACGATAGGTACCGGAATAGTCTGCCGGGCCATCACGCCAGAACATCATTTTTTTGAAAAAACCATCCTCGGAGATTCTTTCATGCCGGTATTGAAACTTGTGCGCACCAGTATCATCTCTTTCAAGCAAATTCATACCACTTCGTTCAATCGCAAACCGTAGTCTGCGAGCAACGCTTTCGGGTGAATCCTTTACCATAAGATACACACCCTCTGCCGACCAGGCCATAAAGGTATTGGTATCCTGTTTGCCGGCCGTGCTGACAACACGCGGTGGCATAGGCTCCAGTTCATCCCCGGTCGGGGTTCTCATCTTTGGTGCAGAAATAACTACCGGGCGTGCACCAATGGGGGAATCCAATCCCTCGGGGATCTGCAGCGGTTCACCCTCCACGCTGTCCAGGTATTCCGGTTCATCTTTGCCAAACCAGCTGCAGCCGGTCAGTATGGCCATCAGAAGCAGCAATACGGTCGTGCGGGAGGAATTTTTCATATGGGATCTGGTTCCATGAATCTAAGTATCAATTGACACTTTGCAAATAATTTGTTTCAAAGCGAAGCCAATGGACAGGTAACCTTTATTTTCCAGCGGCATCTTTTTTATTGGTTATCTATAACAATCAACGTCGATATGCAGTTTTCCATTTTACATGAACCGGGTCAGTTTCAGGTAATAACAGTTCCTATAGATGGCGCAAGGTGACATCAATTTCAACCGCAAGCAACCAATTCCCCTGACCAGTTAAGAAAACCGGCCAATTACCGGACCGGCAACACTGATGAATATCAGCAGTATGTCACGTTGTACCGCAATCATTTCGCACAAATCAATCTATCGGTTGACACCGTACGACCAGCCATTAAGTGAGCCCGGACAGCGTCCAATTCTGACCTTGCGCAATAGTACTTGCGGACCAGTTAACTGACAAGTATGCTGCCATCAGGAGTCGCTATCCGGACTCACGGATTGATCAGTTATTGCAATCAATAAACCCTGCACCGGGAGTGTTTATGGTCAACGTAGGAAAGCGTGTAAAAAACTTCACCCTTCCAGCCACCGGCGATCAAAATCTGTCATTAAGCGACTTCAGCGGCCGTAATCTCATCATTTACTTTTATCCCCGGGACAATACCCCCGGTTGCACTCGTGAGGGACTGGATTTCGCCTCCCTGTACACTCAGTTTACGGACCTGGATGCAGCTATACTCGGTGTGTCCAGGGATAGTGTAAAAACCCACGAAAACTTCAAAAAGAAACAGGAATTTCCTTTCCACTTGCTGTCAGACAGCGATGAAACCCTTTGCCGGCAGTTTGATGTCATACATGAGAAAAACATGTATGGACGCAAAGTATTGGGAATTGTACGAAGCACTTTTCTGATTGATACACTGGGCATACTGCGCAATGAATGGCGCAAGGTGCGTGTTGCCGGCCATGCCGGGCAGGTACTGGAAGCCCTGCAGACATTGACCAGGCTCTGAACAGGAACACAAAAAACTTATGGGAAATACCAAGCGGCTGTATGTCCTTGATACCAATGTACTGATGCACGACCCAACATCGATGTTCCGATTTGAGGAGCACGACGTTTTCCTGCCCATGATCGTGCTCGAGGAACTCGACGCGGCCAAGAAAGGCTTGACAGAAGTCGCCAGGAATGTGCGTCAGGTCAGCCGGTTTATTGGCGACATGATGAATTCCCAGGAAGTAAAGCAACTGGATGACGGGCTGGAACTGTTGGTGCCACACGGACTGGAACTGCCATCTACCCACGGTCGTTTGTACTTTCAGACCCGCACAACCGAAATCCACCCCAACCTGCTCAGTGAAGGAGCATTTGCTGACAACGAAATTCTCAGTACCACCCTGGCCTTGCAGGAGAGAGACCAGGACCGGGAAATTGTGCTGATATCCAAGGATATAAACCTGCGCATCAAAGCAGCTATCCTGGGTGTACCCGCCGAGGATTACTACAACGATCGAGCCCTGGATGATGTGGATCTGCTCTACAAGGGCATGAGCATCGAAGATGATACATTTTGGGGACGCTATTCCCAGGTGGATTCATGGACTGAAAACGGCTCAACTTATTATCGCGTCGAACGTATTGAAGGCGATGACTGGTATCCGAACCAGTGCATCGTCATAGGCGGAGACGACGGTATTGAAGCCATAGTAATCGAAGTCAGCGGTCAATACACCGTGCTCAAACTGGTGACGGATTACCTGACCGGCAGGAACACCATCTGGGGTATCCAGGCACGAAACCGGGAACAGAATTTTGCCATGAATCTCCTGATGGACCCGGAGATAGACTTTGTAACGTTGCTGGGTATTGCCGGTACCGGCAAAACCCTGCTGACGCTGGCTGCAGGTCTTGCCCAGACCATGGATGAAAAACTGTACACGGAGATTATCGTGACCCGTGCCACGGTTTCAATTGGTGATGATATTGGCTTTTTGCCAGGCACCGAAGAGGAAAAAATGACCCCCTGGATGGGCGCATTAACCGATAACATTGAGGTCCTGAACCAATCAGAAGAAGGCGGAGAGTGGGGCCGCGCTGCCACCAATGATCTGCTGGCCAACAGGATAAAGGTCAGATCCATGAGCTTTATGCGCGGGCGAACCTTCCTGAACCGCTATGTCATTATTGATGAGGCCCAGAACATCACCCCCAACCAGATGAAAGCTTTGTTGACCCGGGCAGGACCGGGCACCAAAATGATCTGTCTGGGAAATGTTGCTCAAATCGACACGCCTTACCTGACAGAAACCACTTCGGGTCTGACCTTTGCCGTGGACCGTTTCAAGCAATGGGATCACTCAGCGCATATCACACTGCAACGCGGCGAGCGTTCACGCCTCGCGGATTTTGCATCCGAAGCACTTTGAGAAAAACCTGAACCCTTCGAAAACCGGCCCTGCTCAGGTTTCGGCTGACCCGCCAGCAACCAAAACTTCAGTACCGTCGCCAGCGTTGTCCTCAGTATTTTCTTCCTTCAGCGCGGCGGGCCATGCCTTTAATACTGCCTGCACCACTGTTGCCAGGGGTATGGCAAAAAATATGCCCCAAAACCCCCACAGACCACCAAAGACCAAAATGGCGACTATGATGGCCACCGGGTGCAAATCCAGTGCTTCGGAGAAAAGCAGCGGCACCAGCACATTGCCATCCAGTGCCTGCAAAATGGCATACGCAATCATGACCTGGCCAAAATCCCAGCCCCAACCCCACTGGAAAAATGCCACAAATGCGATGGGCAGGGTGATAACCGCTGCACCAATATAGGGAATCAGCACCGAAAACCCCACCAGGGTTGCCAGCAGGGCTGAGTATTGAAGACCGAGTGCAGTGAAAGTCGCATAACTGACCGCACCGACGATGACGATTTCACCCGCCTTGCCGCGTACGTAGTTGGCTATCTGAGCTTCCACATCCGCCCATACAGAAGAAACCAGGTGTCGTTCAGATGGCAAAAAGCCACTGAACCAGTCTATCAACAGACGTTTGTCCTTGAGCAGAAAAAAGACCAGTACCGGTATCAGGATCAGCAGGACCAGCAGTCCCACTACGTTACCAACCGAGGTCAGCGACCAGGTAAGAAGGGTTTGCCCGGCTGTCGCCAGTTCGGCTCCGACACTTTCGATCAGTCGCTGAATCTGCTCTTCCGAGAGCAACTGAGGATACTTTTCGGGTAATTGTAACAACAGCTCCTGGCCCTGGTTGATATAGGTCGGCAACTGCTGAACCAACTGGGTCAACTGTCGTGTCAACATGGGAACCAGGCCGAATAATAGGAACAGGAAACTGGCGAGAAACATCACAAAGACAAGAAATACGGACGGCAACCGCGGCAGATGCATACGTTGAAGACGTGCTACAGCGGCTTCCAGCAGATAGGCGATAACGATGCTGGCAAAGACCGGTGCCAGCATTCTACCCAAGCCGAACACAACCGCCGCACCTGCGACGAGAACGATCCCCAGAATAACAACCTGGGGATCCGAGAAGGTACGTTTAAACCAGGCTGTAAGCAGATTCATAAATCGGGAAATGTCCAGCGATGACGCAAGTGGATGCGGATGATCTCAGACCTTGAAGGAAAATTGGTATAGCTTGAAGGAAGTCTAAAAATCCCAGGTCCAGAACGCTTCAAGTTCAAAATCCTGGTCTAGTTGATCCGTGGTGATACCCAACACATTGCCCCCGAAGGCATACTCTGTCGGCGCGTACGCGGCGTTGAAGTTGAATCGGCTGGTCATGCTCATACGCCGGCTGAATCCAATGGACATGGCATTTTGCGCAAGATCACTGTCGATGGCCTGGCTGAGGATCTTGGAACTGGGTAATGGCTGGGACCGTGAACTGAAATCCACATACCAGGATGTTCCCTTGTTGTCGGCCCAGGTATACCCTACCGAATACACGGTGAGATCATCCCAGGAAAATGATGGACTGGTTGAGTCACCTAAAAGAGACAGGAACCGGCCAGGCAGATTGCGACTGGCAAAGGCGCCGACCTCACTGTACAGCACACGCTCCACCGAAACATTCAGCCAGGAACTGTTGCCTGCCTGAAAAGCCAGCCCCAGTTTTGCACGGGCCGGGATATCCAGATCTGCTGCCTGTGAATAAACACCACGGTAATTGGCAAACTCGTTCATACCGATACGTGACTGGTAGCCTGCATCCAATGTCAGGCCCTCGGTAATTTCACTGCTCAATGCCAGGCGTACACCTGCACCGTATCCCGTTTCCTGGTAAGGGTTGTAGATGGTCGGTCGAAGATTTGCCGGAATGTCCCGGTTGTATGACTGCATTCCAAGACTGGAAACACCATAGCTTTGGGTTGCAAACACCGCAGAAACACCCAGCAACTGATTATCATTCAGTCGATGCATCAAACCGGGGGAGATCAGACGGCGTTCAAGTGCGGGACTGCCGGTAAAGAACTCCGTATTGAATCCTTCGTTGAAGCTATTCATACCCAGTTCATTTGAGATTTGCCAGTCAACCTCGAACCGGAGATAAGTTTCTGGTTCACCGAGCAACTGCTCCGCAAACAAAGGAAGTATTAATACAGACTGTTCATTAATCCAGGAAATGTACAGTGGCTCTGCGCTCGAATCCAGCAGGAAATCGGGGGTCAATTCACGGGCCAGATAGTCCTGCCACGGACCCAACTCAAAACCCAGTACATAAAATGGGGTCAGTCCCGTGCCACCTGCACTGAAACCGGTCATGGGTAGCCCTGAAACACGCGCGGCACCGAGAGCGGGCAACATGCCCACTACCAGTATTAATGTTGTCAGAAATCGAATTTTCATCCTTGACGTTGCCGATTCACATACAGGTATCCACAGATAAGCGAAATATGGCAGGAAAACAACAATAAGTCAACGCAAAAACCCTTATCATGCCAAATTCGTGTGCCAATCAGGGCAATTTGAATCTGCGTCACTTAAAGCACTGTTTTATATAAAAAAGGAAGATAGTATCCAGCGCCTCTTCCTTTTCCCGGAAAAGCTGAGATAGCTTGATGCCGAGATGCGGCGTTGCGGATAAGCAACAAACCCCGGAGGAAAGTCAGAACTATCAGGATCAAAGTCGCTCAATAATGGCATCGGTGATCGAAATCGTAGTGCCATGCCCTCCCAGGTCAGGCGTCACCCGGTCCGCGGCCACTATGGTTTCACGAATGGCGCTTCGAAGCCGGCGGACGCGACCTTCCATGCCAAGGTGTGTAAGCATTTGGGCTGCACCAAGCATCAATGCACAGGGATTGGCAATATGCTGGCCGGCGATGTCCGGAGCTGAACCGTGAACAGCTTCGAACATTGCTGCGTCATCCCCGATATTGGCGCCGGGTGCGAGACCAAGCCCGCCCACCAGTCCGGCACACAGGTCGGAAATGATGTCTCCGAAAAGATTGGTCGTCACGATGACATCAAATTGCCATGGATTCATCACCAGTTTCATACAGGTCGCATCGACGATCATTTCTTCGTGTTCAATATCCGGGTACTCCAGCGCTACCTGGCGGGCGATGTCCAAAAACATGCCTGACACGGTCTTGAGAATATTGGCCTTGTGAACGATGGTAACCTTCTTTCGCCTGGAACTGCGGGCAAGTTTGAACGCGTAGTGCGTTACACGTGCGCATCCCTTGCGTGTGACCACCATTTTTGATTCCGCCGTCTCGCCGTCGCTGGAAATTTTGGAGTCAGCGGCAAGATATGCCCCTTGTGTATTCTCACGCACGGTGATGATATCGATATCTTCATATCTGGATCGGGTCCCGGGCATCGAGATCACCGGACGCACATTGGCATACAGATCAAATTCCTTTCGCAAACCAACGTTGATCGAACTAAACCCTTCACCTACAGGTGTGGTTAAGGGTCCTTTCAATACAATGCGGTTGCGGCGGATCGAATCCATTGTTTCAGGTGGAATCAACTGGTCACCATGTTCAAGAGCACCCAGACCCGCCTGTCTGAAATCGTATTCAAGACCGCAGTCCATCGCATCAATACATCGCAAAGTCGATGTCATGATTTCGGGACCAATACCATCCCCCGGAATTACCGTGATGATCGTGCTCATGGGATATCTCCTGCGTGTAAGTTGCCTGGTAGCGTGCTGTTGGGTGTTGTCCGGGTCAGTAGGGCAAACGCGGTCTGGCGAATTGCTGGGCATTATACTGCCACAGCGCCGGCCTGTTAACAGTTGTCGGCCCAACTCCCACGGCGTGAAATTCGCATTCAAGTGTCCTGTTCATTTGGCTGGTTTCCCCAACTGACCTTCCATATCCATATCCACGAGTTCTGAATATCCACCAATTGGTTGCTCATCAATCAGGATTTGCGGAACACTTCGTCTTCCCGTCAAAGCGATCATTTCCTTCTCAGCGGAGCCTTCTGTAGCCAGCGGGATTTCTTCATACTTCAAGCCCCTCAGGGTCAGCAAGCGCTTGGCCGCATAGCAATAGGAGCATTCGACCCTGGTATATATCCTGATATTCATATTCCGCGAATCCTGCTTGATCTGCTCAACACGCTAATCGGTATTGATATTAATTCCGTCGGTCTGTTTGGCAGTAACCCAGGCTTTCACGTTAAACTAGTGGGGAAAACAAGTGTCACACAAACGTTGGGTGAAGTCTCAAGGATAGTATGGTTTCAGTTAAAAACAAACATCGTCTATTTACACAGGGGATTATCGCCCTGCTGGTGGCCATCATCAGCCTGTCCGGCGTTGCGCAAACTGATCGCCTGGGACTACCCGAACTGGGTAATTCCGCATCCGATGTCCTGTCCAACAGTGAGGAACGGGAATACGCTGAAAACCTGGTCCGGCAAATGCGGGCTTATGAGCTACTCGTTGAAGACCCGCTGATCAATGATTTTTTTTCCGATATGGGGTTCAACCTGGTTTCACGCAGTGACCAGCCGGAAGCGGCGTTTACTTTTGTGGTACTGGACCAGTCCGTCATCAATGCCTTCGCTGCGCCGGGTGGAGTTGTTGCGCTCCACAGCGGATTGATCCTGCTGGCTGAAACTCAGGACGAAGTGGCGGGTGTGCTCTCCCACGAAATCGCCCATATCACGCAGCTTCACATGTACCGGGCATTCGAAAAGGGTAAAACCATGAGCATTCTGGCCATGTTGGCCATGATGGGATTGATCCTGGCCGGCGGCGGTGATGGGGATGTGGTAACCGGTGCCATGATGGGTGCCCAGTCAGTTGCACAACAGGCACAAATTAACTTTACACGGCACAATGAAGTAGAAGCGGACAGGGTCGGAATTCGGACACTGTCTGCCAGTGGGTATGATCCCCAGGGAATGGCTGATTTTTTCGCCAAAATGGGGCAAACCTCTCGTGCCAACGGTGAGGGGCCACCCGAATTCCTGCGAACCCACCCCGTGTCTGTCAACCGTATAGCAGAAGCTGAAGGACGAATTCAAAATCTGCCACCGGTGGTACCCGCCGACGGACGGCAGTTCTTTGTCGTACAGTCGAGGTTAAGGGCATTGCTGGAAAAGGATCCGAATGTTGCAATCAATCACTTTGAGACTGAGTTGGAAAAACCATTAACGGAAGCGCGCAAGAATGGATATCTATATGGGCTTGCCATCGCATTGCAAAAAAACGCCCAATATGAGAAAGCCGGGACCATACTGAGCGATTTATTGGAGAAGGAACCCGCTCGATTGGCATTTCAATTACAGATGGCAAACTTACACCTGGCCAAAGGACTGTATCAACAGGCAATTGATGCCCTCGCTGACCTGTATCTCAGCTTTCCTGGTAACCAGGCGATCGCCCTGGAATACGGTAAAGCATTGTTGTCTGAAAGCAAACAGGAACAGGCTGAAACTGCCAGCGTGGTATTGAGGCAACAACTGGCATCGCAAAAAAATGACCCTGCCCTTTATGCCCTGTACGCACAGGCCGCAAATCTGGCCGGTGACGAAATTCGCTCCACCGAGGCAATCGCAGAATCCTACTACCAGCGAGGTGGCGTGCAGGAAGCACTCATCCAACTGGAGAGATTGACCAGAAGAGATGATCTTGATTACTACCAGCGCGCCAGGATCAATGCGCGCTTGATGGAATTGAGAATTGAAGCGGGTGATCAGGGCCGGAACGTCAAAAAAGACAAGTAGTTCACTGGTTGTGAAACTGGTAACGCTGTTTATTCATCAAAATTTCACTCAAAACATTATAATGGGCTCGGCAAACGACGTCGGGAATACAAACTCCATAGCTTGTACCCAAATACATTTCCTCCCACGCCAGCTAATGCATGCGGGCATGGAAGTGTGAAAAAATCATGCACCCGTGTATCTTGCACGGAATACAAATTCTGGTAATGGCTAAACCAAGAGGAGAAGTTGTCATGAAGTCCAACAGGCATTTGCTTGGCTGTATAAGCACCCTGTATTGTTCATTGTTTCTGGTCATGCCGGTAAATTCACACGCTGCTGTCGAGCAGGAACTGGCACAGATGCGAGCATTGTTACATTCGATGAGTGAGCGTCTAGATCGCCTTGAACTTGAAAACCGGGGGTTGACAAACACCAACGCCGCCCTGATCAAGGCCAGCCAGACCCCCCCCGCGAACATTACCCCGATCAGTGAGTTGCGAATCGAACAGGATTCCGAATCGATCAACAATCCGGCCACAATTGATTGGACTGACAAAATAAGCTGGAAAGGTGACTTCCGTTATCGCTACGAAAGTTTTGATATTGACGACACCCCCAACCGGAACAGAAACCGTGTCCGTGCCAGAGCGGCGTTGATCGCTGATGTAACTGAAAGCGTGGAAATCGGACTTGGGCTTGCCAGCGGTGGTGACGACCCGGGTTCATCAAATCAGACACTGGGTGATGGAAATTCCACCAAGGAACTCCGCCTCGACCTTGCATATTTCGATTGGACCGGGCTGGCCAATACCCATGTGCTGGGCGGTAAGTTCAGTAACATCCTGTACAAAGCCGGTAAAAATTCAATGCTCTGGGATGGTGACTGGCGCCCAGAGGGTACCGGAATCAAGTGGGGAAATGGTAAGTTCTTTGCTCAAGCCGTGGGTACCTGGATTGAAAGCGACAACAAGAAGGATCAATCATTTGCCCAGGCCATCCAGGGTGGTGTAAAACTGCCACTCGGGGACTCAATCATGATCACGGCAGGTATGGGTTATTATGTGTTTGACACCAGGGGCAGTGGCTCCTTTTTTGGTGATGTGGATGACTTTTTTGGGAACTCTTTTGACCCACTAACAAATACCTATCTTCACGATTATGAAGAGCTTGAAATTTTTGTTGATTTGGGCATTGATCTGAACGGCCGCCCACTTACCCTTTTTGCGGATTTTGTGCAAAACCAGGCAGTGGATGACGACGACACCGGCTATGCCTTTGGATTTAGTTATGGAAAGGCCAGCGACAGCAAGGAGTGGGAATTTGGCTATGTTTACCAGAACCTTGAAGCCGATGCGGTATTGGGTCTGCTTACCGATTCGGACTTTGGTGGTGGGGGAACGGATTCAAAGGGACACATCATCAAAGGCAGTTATGCCATTGTGAAAAATTGGAATGCGAATCTGGCTTACTTTATCAATGATGTTGGGCTCAAATCAGGTGAGGAAACCGGCTTCAAACGACTGCAGCTGGATTTGAGCTTCGAGTATTAAACCCGCGATGATGAATGAATTCGAATGTATTTGGAGATGATGCAAAGACCGCGTCTAAAAGACGGGTTCTCGCATTTTAATATTGCTCTTTCCAAATTCAAGATTGTTGTATCTGACGAAATGAAAAACGATTTTCTCAAATGGATTGGTTTGGTCGCGCTGATTTTTGCATTGACCATGACTGCACCGGTATTGGCACAGGAAGAATCAAACAAGGCTTCCCAGCCGGAACCTACAGCGGAGGAAATAGAAAAAGAAAATGAAATAAAGGAAGCCGAAACAGACTTGCGTGAATCAATTCAGGAAAACCTCGACAGTCTGCATGAAGATGTTGAAAGTGTAGAAAAACACCAGGCAGAAGAACAAATCATATCGTCTGTCAAGGATCCTGACCAAACAGATGCCGCAACACAAGAGACTGAAACAGCAGACACCGAAAAATCACAGATCGAAGAAATCCCTGCATCAAAATCCGTCAGGGATTTTCTGGCCACTATACCTGAGCAATTACAATCGGTTCCCGAAAGGCTGCCCTTTCTGCGTGAGCGGGGCATCATCTTTTTTGGACGCGCCGAACTGGACTATGCGCATTATTCCTCCGGGATTACCAAGCAGGACTCGGGCTTCAGGGTTCGCAGCCTCAGGGCAGGCCTGGCAAAAGCCTACTTAAAGGGGTTTTCGATCAAGGCCGAGATAGACCTGACGGATGGTGACAGTAATTTTGCAGACCTTTATTTTCGCTATCGGAACAAGCGCTTCGGGTTATTTACCATAGGAAACCAGCGGGTTGCACAAACCCTGGTGAACCAGACCTCGAGAATTTCACGCACATTCATGGAACAGGCCCTGCCTGCCGAAGCTTTCGGCCTGGGTCGTCGTATGGCACTTGGGTGGGATTTGAACAAGGACCGAAGCGGTGTTCACGCAACCATTTTTGGTGATGACCTCAACCACAGCATCGGTGATTCCGGTTTCGCAGGTCGTGTCTATTTCAACCCCGCGCGAAGCCGCTTCAGATTGTTCCATGTCGCCGCCTCGATGGTGTCGGAAAATATGAGCCGCAAGTCCCGTTTTTTTGCCCATCCCGAATCACGCGTCACCTCGGTGAGATTCGTGGACACCGGTTTGTTCGACGATGTCACACACCAGAAGATTAAAGCCGTTGAACTGGCTGGTTCCAGGGACTCGTTCATGTTTCGCAGTGAATTTTTTCGCGCATCCTGGAACAGGACTGGCCAACCCGACCCAGTATTCAAGGGTTATTATTTCCAGGCAAGCTGGGCCATGACAGGCGAGTCATTTAGCTACACGCAGGGTAAGTTCTTAAGAATACGCCCACAGAAACCCCGTGGAGCCTGGGAGGTGGCCGTGCGCTACTCCCAGGTCGATCTGAATGATGCGGGCATATTCGGTGGTGAACAGAGAAATGTGACCGCGGCTGTCAACTGGTATTCCCCGGGAAACCAGTTTCGAATCATGTCGAACCTGATATTTGTCAAGACTTACCGCATCGCAGGCAATGAAAGCCCGACAATTTTCCAGCTTAGGGCACAATTGCACTGGTAATACGAATGTCCTCAAACAATTACCAGATGCTGATACACCCCACATTCTGTTGCAACTCATGATCATCGACCCCGATTCGCCAGCTACCAGGAACAAAGCATTACAGGCTCGTGCAAAGCTCCTGTACGACATCCGGAGTTATTTTGGTACCAGGGATGTGCTCGAGATCGAAACCCCGATTATTTCTGCAGCAGGCAATACCGACCCCGAAATTCAGTCCATTCGAACCACCCCCGGCGGCTATCTGCGAACCTCTCCCGAATTTGCAATGAAACGTCTTTTGGCGGAGGGCTGTGGTGACATTTTTGAATTGGGCCGCGTGTTCCGGGATGGCGAAGCTGGTCATCATCATAATCCGGAATTTACTTTGCTCGAATGGTACCGGTTGGATTGGCATTACCATGAATTAATGGATGAAGTTTCCGACCTGGTACGTTATTGCGGACAGGGACAATTCAACCAATGGCCGGAAAAACGTTTCAGCTACCGTGATCTATTCATACACTACCTGCAAATTGATCCTTACACAGCGTCTGCAAAAGATTTATCCGACTGTGCAGGTGAATCCGGGGCCGGCCTGCCAGATCTGGATCGAAGGCAATGGCTGGGCTTTTTAATCAGCCATAAAATCCAACCCTCTCTGCCATCAAAGGGGCTGACCTTTGTATTCGATTTCCCTTCAGACCAGGCCGCACTGGCCAGGATCAGAACGGATGATTCGCAGGTGGCAGAGCGTTTTGAGCTGTACCTGGGAAAAACTGAGCTTGCCAATGGCTACCAGGAACTCACAGATGCCACCGAGCAAGGCAAACGCTTCGAAGACGAAAACATCAAGAGAAAAGCACGGGGTATGCCAACCTGTGAGGTAGACAGAAATTTGCTGCAAGCAATGCAACGGGGATTGCCGGAATGTGCCGGGGTTGCACTGGGAGTAGACCGATTATTGATGTCGATTACGGGTGCTGACACCATAAGTGACGTGCTGGCATTTCCATCCCACCTTTGTTGAACAGATCAGGCTGATTGTTTAATCGGTAGCACCACGCTGACTTCCAGACCACCGCCTTTCCGATTTGAAGCCGAAATTTTTCCACCGTGACGACGCACCGCTGATGCCGCAATGGCCAGACCCAGGCCGTGGCCACCCGAGTGCCGGTTGCGTGATTCATCGACTCGATAAAACGGCTCAAAAACCTCCTTGAGATGGGTCTCCGCAATACCCGGACCGGAATCGCTCACCCGTATTTTTATGCCGCCTTTACCAACGTCCGGATCAGTGAGTATTTCAGCTCCCACACGAATGCCACCGCTACTGCCTGAATGGATCAGGGCATTGCGCAGGAGGTTTTCAAATACCCGCCACAACAACTCCCGGTCAGCATGCATTGGCAATGGCGTGGAGACATCGAGTACGATCGGTTCAACACCATCAAGGATTTCATAATTGACGTTTTCGACCAGGTCCTCGAGCAACTCGGTCAGATCAAATCGCTGAAGATGCAGTTCCTGTGATCCGGACGATTCACGCAACAGACTCAGTACTTCATTAATCAGTGTCTCCAGTCTCTCACTTTCAAGTTCAATGCGGTTAAGCTCCTCCGCCACAGTGCTTTGATCTTTGTTCCTGGCAATTTCAAGGGCCACACGCAGTCTGGCCAGAGGTGAACGCAATTCGTGACTGACATCTCGAAGTAGACGCCGATTGGCCTGTTGTAATGACTGCAACCGCCCCGCCATTTCGTCCATATCCAGCGCGAGTTGACCAAATTCGTCCCGACGCTGGTCCAACGGAGCACCAACCCGTACACTCAAATCCCCGGTCGCCAGTTTTCGACTGGCATAACTCAGCTGTCCAAGTGGCCTGGCAAGATACTTGGCCAACAGGAAACTGACCAGTGCACTGATAACGGCAG
This sequence comes from Lysobacterales bacterium, assembly GCA_014238945.1. Taxonomy (GTDB): domain Bacteria; phylum Pseudomonadota; class Gammaproteobacteria; order Xanthomonadales; family SZUA-36; genus SZUA-36. Next base: position 5,349 of record JABAAB010000051.1, on the reverse strand, counting down.
CAACACCAAGACGCAGACCAATCCCACGTGGACCCGGTTCGAGTAAAGCACGCGGCGGCATCCGGCCAGCAGTAACCATCGTGAAACTCCTGCCATCCGGACTGTCCATTTGTCTGCTCGTCATCCCTGCCCTGCTGCGTCGAAGTTTTTGAAGTTCCCTGTCCCGACCCAGCACCTCATGCCCACGTGCGTTCAGAATGTAAATGTGATTTCGTATGCCACGGGGTATATTGCGCATTGACCTCTTTAGCTGCTCCTCCCCGCCTTCGCGCATATCCCTGGCCAGTCTTGCTTTGAAGCGGTTCAGGTTGACCTCGAATGCCACAGCCGGCTCTTCAATGGTATTTTGCGTTCTCACGGTCTGATTGATCCAACTCACTACAACGGCAAATGCCATGATGCTCAACCACAGTGAAAAAAACAGCTTCCAGAATAATCGGGGCATCAGCCACGACCCCCAAAACGATATTGGTATCCAATACCCCTGATGGTTTCAATACGTACGCTTCCATCGCGGCCCGGGCCCAGCTTTCTGCGCAGGTTGCTGACGTGCATATCGATACTCCGGTCATAAGCCACCGGTTCTCGTCCCAGGGCAGCCAGGTACAGATCACCCTTGGCGACCACTTCTCCGCGTCGTTGCATCAACAACTGCAGAATACTGAACTCTGTACTGGTCAACTCAATGAGCCGCCCACTGCGGTGTAATTCACGCCCTCCCTGGTTCAAAACCAGATCATCTACTTCCAGAGTAGTGACACTGGACAGAGTATTTGAACGACGCAGAATCGCACGTATTCTGGCCAGCAATTCCCTGGGGTTGGCCGGCTTGGCAAGGTAGTCGTCGGCACCCAGTTCCAAACCGATAATTCGATCCAGATCTTCACCGCGCGCAGTCAACATGATGACCGGGAGATCCGATTCTTTACGCAAACTGCGTAGTACATCGATACCATTGAGCAGTGGCATCATGATATCGAGCACCATGACGTCGAGACCAGGACGGCGGGACTGGCTTAGCGCCTGCTCACCGTCGTGTGCAAGTCTCACATCAAACCCTTCCTGTTGCAGGTATTCACGCAACAGATCGCAAAGCTCTGTATCATCATCTGCGATGAGTATGGTTTGTGGCATCTGTTTTACCTGTGGTTCAGCAACCCTGATTTTAAGCAATAACTGCTATTGATGGGTGAATTTACCTGTTTTTACACAAGCAACACGCAAGTGGACAATGGATTGGTGTCTCATTCATCACACAAACAAACCAAAGGAACTACATAATGACAAACCTTGCCAAATTCATGATTGCCATCATCATATTCACCACCACCGGTTCAGTATTTGCCAAAGAATCCCGTGGCGAACCCGGTAAGCAAAAGCCTCGTCATTCTCGTGGAATGCAGGACACGCCGATAGTCGAGCATCTGATGCGAGCCGTGCACCGTCTCGATCTGAGCGAAGAACAGCGGGATGGCATCAAATCCGTCATGCATGGAATGAAACAGGACATCCGACCCGTGATGTTGGAAACCAAGGCGGGCCATGAACAATTAAAAGCGCTGATTTCCGCCGACGAATATGATGAAGAAGCAGTGGCAGTAGTGGCTGAACAGGAGGGCCAACTGGCCGCGGAACGTGTGTTGATAGCCAGTCGTGCAGCTTCGGAGATTCTGGGTCACCTGACGGCAGAACAACGGGAGGAACTCAGCACGATGGGTGACAAACGCAGGAAGCACGTTGAGATGCGCAAGCAACGGCATCTTGAACAGCGGGATCAACAGCTGGAAGATCAAAATCTAGACGACACAGAAAACTGAAGTCAGAAGACACACTACAAACAACAGATTTTTCACACGATTAGATAAACCAGGGAACCATTTCCAACAGGATCGGTTCCCTGGTCCTTCACTACAACCCATTCCACCGGCTTGACCAGCCAGACCAACAATTACTGCTTCAAAGGCAAAATTCGGCATTTTGAGGTCGCGTTCTGAAAGGTCGCGATCGAAATGGAAAAACCTGCTGGGTACGATGGCCGCTTATTGATAATTTTATTGCACTGATTGCCGTAGTTTCGTGTAAAATCGCTGTGCAAAATTACCAGTAACTTTGTCATGCTCGACACGAAACTGGAGGAAGAAAATCATGTCAGGTAGCTACCTCAGCGGCATATTCGGCTCATCGCCTGTCAGGCCTTTGCAGGAACACATGGGAAAAGTCGTTTCCTGTGTCAGTGAGTTGATCCCATTCACCCAGGCGGTACTTTTACGGGACCAGGATAGCCGTGACAAGCATCACCACAACATCGTTGACCTCGAGCATGAGGCGGATGCCCTGAAAAAAGAGCTGCGACTGCACCTGCCCAGCAGTTTGTTCATGCCCATAGACCGGCGCGATGTACTCGAAGTTCTGACCATGCAGGATCTGGTGGCCGGCGGCGCCCGTGATGTGGCCGGTCTCATCACCGGTCGTAACATGCGAATTCCGGAAAGCATGGCAGAGGGATACCTCGCATTGGTACAACGATGTATAGACGCCTGTGTGCATGCCCATATTGTGATCAAGGAACTTGACGAATTAATCGAAACGGGGTTCGGCAAAATTGAGCGCGAACGCGTGGGCGGGTTGCTGAGTGAACTCGATGTGGTCGAACAGGAAACCGATGAGCAACAGGTGATACTGCGCAATGACCTGTTCCAGCTTGAAGATGAACTCCACCCGGTCAACATCATGTTTCTGTACAAGGTGATTGAAAACACGGGCGGCATTGCTGATCGCGCACAGCGAGTGGGCAGTCGGTTGCAACTGATGCTTGCACGCTAGGGGACCGGACAATGGAATTTGACATCTGGTATCTCGGGCTGGCCGCGGCCTTCGGTCTGTTCATGGCCTGGGGCATTGGTGCCAATGATGTCGCCAATGCCATGGCCACATCGGTGGGTTCACGCGCATTGACCATAAAACAGGCCATCCTGGTTGCCGCAGTGTTTGAATTCGCAGGTGCATTCATGGCGGGTGGACAGGTTACTTCCACCATACGCAAAGGAATCATTGATGCCTCTCAGGTGGAAGATAACCCCGAACTGCTGATCTTTGGTATGTTGGCCGCGTTGCTCGCCGCTGCCGTTTGGTTACTGATCGCATCCCGAAAGGGCTGGCCCGTGTCCACAACCCATTCCATCGTTGGTGCCATCGTGGGGTTTGCGGCGGTTGGTATTGGTGTTGAGTCAGTGCACTGGAGCAAGGTCGCGGAAATCGCGGCGTCCTGGGTCGTCTCACCCATGTTGTCCGGGGTTTTGGCATTTTTTATTTTTATGAGTGTGCAAAAACTGATTCTTTCTACAGAAGACCCGCTTGGGAACGCCCGCAAGTACGTGCCTTTTTATATTTTTGCGGTCGGCTTTATCCTGGCCCTGGTCACACTGCTCAAAGGATTGAAGCATATTGGTCTTGATATAACCCCAGCACAGTCTGTGATGATAGCGCTGGCCAGTGGCGTTGTAACCATGTTGATCGGCATTTTTCTTATTAAAAGATTGAAGATCGACCCCGATGAGGATGCCGAATTCCGCTTTACGAATGTTGAAAAAATATTTGGCGTATTGATGATTTTTACCGCCTGCGGTATGGCATTTGCACACGGATCCAATGACGTGGCCAACGCGGTCGGACCGGTCGCTGCCATCGTCAGCATCGTAAAGACCGGAGCAGTCGCCCAACAATCGGCATTGTCTACATGGATCCTGTTACTCGGTGGCATAGGCATCGTGCTCGGACTTGCAACCTATGGCTGGCGCGTGATCAAAACGGTCGGGCGCAGTATTACTGAACTGACACCATCGCGCGGTTTCGCCGCCGAACTGGCCGCCGCTTCTACCGTGGTAATAGCCTCAGGCACAGGTATTCCAATTTCCACCACCCATACCCTGGTCGGGGCAGTATTGGGGGTCGGGATCGCCCGGGGTATTGGTGCCCTCAATCTGCGTGTCGTGCGCAATATCATGTTGTCCTGGGTAGTCACATTACCCGCCGGTGGGATACTCGCCATCCTGTTTTTCTTCCTGTTCAAGGGCATATTTTATAATGGTCCCGTCGGTTGAACCGTATCTGTAACGGCCAGACCTGATACGATTTAACGTGTGAATGTAAACACAGGCATCCATCCCGCAGTAACCGGTGACATCGACGCACTGATGGCACTTCGAAGTGCGTCCATCCTGTCTGTCCCCGGCGATGCAAGTACCCGGTCCAGGGTAAAACGATGGGCAGAGATCAGACCTGCTGAGCTGATTCGGGACAGGATTCAGGATGACTGCGTGCTGATTATTCGTCTGGGAGAGCGTCTGGCAGCCAGCGTCAGCCTGGATCTGGACCGCAGGGAAATGACCGGTCTGTTTGTATCTCCTTCGCAGCAAAATAACGGCCTGGGACGAAAACTGGTCACATCCGTTGAAAAGCTGGCAACCCGGTACGGTCTGTTGCGTCTGGACGTGTGCGCGGCAGAGCCCGCCATCGATTTTTATTTATCCTGCGGTTACCGTGCCGTCCCCGGAGCTTGTACTCAGCCCGATCCCCGGTCCGGTATGTCTTCACTCAAGATGTTCCGGATTTTCAATCGTCGTCAAACCCGATTCGGCCGCAGAATTGGCGGGCTCCACAGACACCTCGGGATCAACCAGGACTACGGGGTGTGTCACCGGCTGAGACTGCAAGAGGAATGCCAAAATCTGGTCTCCATAGGACAGGATATTTTTGCCCGCGAGCAACGCCTGTCGGCGACGGCCGGTCTGGCCTGGTCGACCATGCAATCTGCCGCAGCGGCTGCAGGTGTTGAATTACAGACGGTATCAGCATATCGCAGCGTGGAATACCAGAGCGCCATTATCAACTCAAAACTGGATTCCGGACAGGTCATGTCCCGGATTCTCGAGGTATCAGCAGCACCCGGATACAGTGAGCATCACGGCGGAAACGCACTGGATTTAACCACCTCCGGCTTTGAACCCCTGGAACAGGAGTTTGAACAGAGTCACGCATTCAAATGGTTGTGCAAGTCGGCAGGCAGACACGGATTCCACATGTCCTACCCCAGAGAAAACCGCCATGGCGTCGCCTACGAGCCATGGCATTGGTGCTGGCGGAAATAAATACAACATCGACATACCAACCTGTTCAGCAGCGTGGTCGACTATTTCTGATCAATGAACTCGGGTTGGCAACTCATCCTGCGATACGCTGATCTTGCTGGAATCTGGATTCAAGTCAAAGGGCAACTGGATTTGGGATAGACCCATGTGGGTCAACAGACCACGTAATTCCTGTGCCAGCAGGGGATAAATCTGACGCGCA
>JABAAB010000041.1 GCA_014238945.1 Lysobacterales bacterium | reverse complement strand
AACGGCGGAATTGGCGGCCGAGCCACGCCCCTGGCACAGTATGGACTGGCTGCGTGCGAACTGGACTATGTCGTGGACGGTCAGAAAATACGATTCATAATGCAGTTCGGAAATCAGTTCCAGTTCCTGCTCAATCTGTTGCCGTAAATCCCCGCTGATGCCCCGTGGCCAGCGTTGCAGGATGCCGGCCTCGGTCAGGTCGCGCAGGTGCCTGGCTGTGCTGATACCGCGTGGTACAACCTCACGTGGATACTGATAACGCAGTTGATCCATACGGAAACTGCAACGCCGGGCAATATGTACGGACTGGGCCAGTAATTCAGTGCGGTACAGTTCACCCAGGCGTTGGCGTTTGTGCAGATGGCGTTCACCGGAGGGCAGGGCACGGTAACCCAGTTCAGGCAGCGTGCAGCCATGACGAATGGCAGTCAGTACATCGTGCAGCATTCGTCTCGGCCGGATATGCATCTGTACATCACCACAGGCGGTGACGGGTAACCCGGCAGCCTCCGCAGTGCTGACAAGACGTGCCAGGCGTGCATTGTCATCCGGACCCATGTACAGGCTGGCTGCCAGCCAGCTGCGTTGGGGAAAGTGTGAGGCAACCCAGTGTGCACCGAGTACATCGTCTTCGTTATCCGGTAACCAGAGCGCCGTGCAGTGTCCCAGACCGCCTTCGAAGGCGCTGTCAGGCAGATCATAGTTACCCTTGGAAGCATTGCGTCGCCCCCGGGTAATCAATGTGCACAGTTGCGCATAACCAGTGATGTCCTCGGCCAGCAGCACCAGTCGTGACCCGTTTCCCAGTCTGAATGCGCTTCCCGCTATCAACGCAATGGCCTGTCCATTTTGCTCGCATCGCAGCGCTTCTTCCCAGGCACGTACAATACCTGCGAGCGAGCATTCATCGGTCATTGCTATGGCCATGTAGCCCAGTTCGGCAGCACGCGCGACCAGTTCCTGCGGGTGTGAGGCACCGTTGAGAAAGGTGAAATTGCTGGTGCAGACGAGTTCCGCATAGACCGGGGCTTCAGGAGATAAACTCATACTGTATATATATACAGTATTAGAAATAAAAACAAGGTTCAACACAATCTCCGGCAAGCATACTTACGGAATAAACTGGGGTACAATGCACATACGTGTTCCGATATCCGGGGCAAAGAACCGACCGGAAATGGCGGTTACCAGTCCGGATAAAGTGACACGGGTGCAATGAGTCCGCACGGCAGACTCGTGCGGTAAGTAATTTAAACAATCAGGACTTGATCCACGGAGGACAGGTACCGACATGGTAAACTACGCAATTGTTGGTGGCGGCAGGCTTGCACGTCATTTTTCCCGGTATTTTCATTTACTGAATATCCCCCACACGTGCTGGGCACGCGCTCGTCAATCCCCAATCAATACCAGTGCCCGGGGTGATACCGAGTGGCGACTCAGGCAGACGGTTGCAGATGCCGCCAGGGTCTTGTTGCTGGTATCGGATGGTGCCATTGCAAAGGTATTGAAGCAGTACCCGTTCCTGCATGAAAAACAACTGATCCATTGTTCGGGTACCATGAGTTTTCCAGGGGTTGCAGGGGTTCACCCCTTAATGACCTTTGCCGAGGACCTGTATGACCTGGAGACCTACCGGAAAATACCATTCATGTTGGAGAACGGACATGATTACTGCGAATTGCTACCCGGTCTGGATAACCCGCATTTCAGCCTCTCAGTAGAGGATAAAACCCGTTACCACGCCCTGTGTGTGATGGCCGGCAATTTTCCCCAGTTGTTGTGGAAAGCGGTTTCCGACCGTTTTGAGCAACGGTTGGAACTGCCGGCCTCAACATTGCATCCCTATCTGAAGCAGGTCACCGGTAATTTCTTACAGGCACCCGCAAAAGCACTGACCGGTCCTTTAACACGAGATGACCACCACACCATAGAGCGGAACCTGGCCTCCCTTGAGGATGACGGTTTACAGGAGCTGTACCAGGCGTTTATCAGTTTTTATCAAGGCGAACGTCCCGCTGCCAGGCAGGGCCGGAGGAAACAGCTGTTATGAATATCCTGGAATTTCAGCAGCGCAAGGCGCGTGCCGAGAAGATTGTCATGCTGACCTGCTATGACTATACCTCGGCGCGTATCGTTCAGGACTCTGACCTCGATGTAATCCTGGTGGGTGACAGCGCCGCCATGGTCATGCACGGTCATGGCACGACGATCCCGGCAGATGTTGACATGATGTGCCGGCACATTGAAAGCGTCGCCCGTGGTGCTGCGGACAAATTCATAGTTGGTGACATGCCATTCCTTTCCTTCAGACAGACCTTGACCGATACCATGTGTGCGGTCGGCAGGCTGATGAAGGCTGGTGCCCATGCCATCAAACTGGAAGGAATTGCAGGTAACGCGGAAACCATTGCACATATCGTGCGCTCGGGGGTCCCGGTCATGGGGCATCTCGGTCTGACCCCGCAGTCTGTCAACCAGTTGGGTGGTTATCGCGTGCAGGGTCGTGATAGTGATACGGCCGAGATCCTTAAAAATGAGGCACGGGCGTGTGAAAAGGCCGGTTGCTTCTCCCTCGTACTGGAATGTGTACCGGAGGAACTGGCCACTGAGATTACGGCCAGCCTGTCCATTCCAACCCTGGGTATAGGTGCCGGTGCGGGCACCGATGGGCAGGTATTGGTGATGCAGGATCTACTGGGTCTTACCACCGACTTCAAGCCGAAGTTTGTACGTCGTTATATTGATGGCAGACAACTGTGGCTGGATGCTTTTAATGCCTATGCCGATGATGTAAGAAACGCCAGGTTTCCGGCAGCGGATGAGAGCTACAAACGATGAAGATATTTACCTCCACGGATGAATGGCGGGAATTTCGTGATTCCTGCTGGCCACAAGCTGATTCACTGGGTTTTGTCGCCACCATGGGCGCCCTGCATCCGGGACATCTTTCGCTGGTTCGGGCAAGCCTGAAAAACAACGCGTTTACCACCGTCAGCGTGTTTACCAATCCCAAGCAGTTTGACGACGTGCAGGAATTTGAAAATTACCCCGGTGATGTCCAGGCGGACCTCCTCTGCCTTGAGCAAGTGGGCGTTGATGCGGTACTTCTGCCCGCAACGACGCAAATTTATGCAGATGACTATCGTTTCCGGGTAAGTGAGAACGATTTCAGCCAACGACTGTGCGGTGCTCATCGCAAGGGTCATTTTGATGGCGTACTCACCGTGGTGATGCGTCTTCTGAATCTGGTGCGACCGGATAATGCCTATTTCGGTGAGAAGGATTTTCAGCAACTGCAATTGATACGTGAGATGGTCGCAGCATTTTTCATGCCGGTGAATATCGTCGCCTGCCCCACGATCCGTGAAGCGGATGGTCTTGCCATGAGCTCCCGTAACCAGGGGATGGATTCAGCTGAGCGGGAAACGGCTGCATTTCTGCATACCCTGCTGAAGGAAAGCAAATCAGCAGCTGAGGCCGCACTGCGTTTGGGCCGGAAGGGGTTCACGGTGGACTATGTCGAGGACATTGCGGGGCGGCGACTCGCGGCGGCCAGGCTGGGTAACACGAGGTTGATCGATAATGTCGTCATCTGAACGCACCCGGATCCTTTTGATGATGTCTGGTTCTATCGCCTGCGCCAAGGCAAGTACCCTGATTTCCAGCTGGGTCAAACGTGGTTACACGGTGCGGGTAGCCTGTACCCTCGGCGCCTCAGAATTCACCGGACCGGCGACCCTGCAGGGACTGGGTGCGGAATCAGTATTCGATCAGGTGTTTGCCCCGGGACAGGCCATGGAACACATTTCACTGGCACAGTGGGCCGATATAGTGGTGGTCGCACCAGCCACTTCCAACCTGATCAACAAACTGGTTGCAGGTATTGCCGATGATGCTGTCTCCACCGTTTGGCAAGCAGCCTACGGCAGGGGCAAACCGATGGTCATCGTACCCGCGATGAATACCCGTATGTGGCAGTATCCGGCAACCAGGAGAAGTGTCGGTCAGCTACGGGAATGGGGTGTACATGTACTTCCGGTGCGCCGTGGTGAACTTGCCTGTGGTGAGGTGGGTGATGGACGCATGCTTGAACCCGATGAGATCTTGTGTTCGGTTGACCGGTTGTTGGTCTCTAATGCAGGTGCAAATACCAAACGAATCCTGATTACTGCAGGCGGAACCCGCGAACCGATCGATTCGGTACGCTACATTGGTAATTTGAGCACGGGCCGGACGGCCGCTCGTCTGGCGGATGAATTGGCAGTTGCCGGTCATCAGGTTACCTGGCTTGGTGCCGAAGACGCGATAAAACCCAGCCTGGTTACCAGCATGGTACATTTCCGCAGTTTTGCAGATATTGAGCAACAGATGAGCAGTCTTCTGGGCTCCAACGACTACGACATGGTCATACACGCGGCAGCAATAAGCGATTTCAGCGTCAGTGCCATTGAAAACAGCCTGGGTGTATCAACCGATGATCGTGCCGGAAAAATATCGTCAGACTCTGATCTTCTACTGCACCTCAAACGCAATCCCAAATTACTCGGTCAGATCAAAACCTGGTCAAGAAATCCCCATGTGCGGGTGATTGGCTTCAAACTGACCGATACCGAAGACCCTGAAAAACGCCTGGCAGCGGTCAGGAAACAATTTGCTGACTCGGCAGTTGATGCCGTTGTGCACAACGACCTGCGTAATATCAGACCGGGTAACCATCCGTTTTTCTTACATGCACCGCGGCAGTCACCATTGCACTGCGCTGATAGCAATGTACTGGCCGGGACCATAGATAAGTTGATGAGGACCTTTTGATGATCTTATGTCTGGATGTGGGTAACAGCCATATTTATGGTGGAGTATATGATTCGGGAGAGGGCCTGCTCACATTTCGCAAGGCTTCGAAACAGGGCTCGTCTTCCGACGAATATGGTCTGTTTTTTCGTTCGGTATTGCGTGAAAATGATCTGGATCCGGAATCTGTCGACCAGATTGCCCTGTGCAGTGTGGTACCCGAAATGGTATATGCCATTTCCGCAGCCTGTCAGAAATATTTTGATATCCGGCCGTTTATTTTACAGGCCGGGGTAAAAACCGGATTGAAGATTAGTTATCGAAACCCATTGGAAGTGGGGGCCGACCGCATTGCCAATGCCATTGCGGGGACCGGATTATTTCCGGGTGAAAACCTGATTATCGTTGACCTGGGAACCGCCACGACCCTGTGTGCGATTGGCGCCAAACGGGAATACCTTGGTGGGGTTATTTTGCCGGGCTTGAAAATGTCCATGCAAGCGCTGGACAGTGGCACATCCAAACTGGGTTCGGTGGAAATAGTACGTAATGACGTATGCCTGGGACGCACGACAGCCGAAAGCATCCAGTCTGGTTTGTATTACGGCAATCTGGGTGCCATTCAGGAAATCATGCACAGGATCCAGACGGAAGAATTTGCAGGGCATCGACCAAGGGTGATTGCTACCGGTGGTTTTGCAGTCCTGTTTGGAGACTCGGGTCTGTTTGACCGGCTAGTGCCCGACCTGGTATTACGCGGTCTGATCGCAGCATTGAAAATCAATCCCTGACTGGTGTGCATGATTCGTCACCTGGCTATCCGTCGCAATCGTGTGCGGGAAAATACCAGACAGAGCCAATCAGACCATCTTCCAGCAAGTACATCGCGTAGGAACATTTACCTTTTGTGAGTTGACCATCAACCATGTGCCCGGCGCGTTCAAGTGTTGTTACCCAGGATCCGCTGGAGTGAATCTGAATAATTGTGGAATGACTGCTCGTGTGTCGCGAAAAGTAGTCCCGCATGGCAGCATCCAGAGCCTGGGCATCGGCGGTTTCCCGGATCACTGTTTCACCGGATACACTCAGCCATAGGATCTTGTCGGTGGCGAGTCGCAGCATGCCATCCACATCCTGGCGGTTGAATGCGGCGACATAATCCAACACGGTCTGTTCGGTTCCAGGGGTAGCAGCAGTTGGTCCCGGGAATACTGCCAGTGGCATGACGGACACCAGAAATCCTGCGAGCCATGAACTCCAACGACCGATTCTCCTGCTACTGATCATTTCTGTGGGTCGTCCGTGCCGTTCTCATGGCCACTTTCGTGGCGTTTGCTGACCGCACCGGTAAGAACCAGACGCATGGCTTGCTCAAAGGGCATATCCAGTGGTGTCAGCGTGTCACGTGGCAAAAACAAGGTGTAACCACCGATCTGATAACTCATCGGCATATATACCGCAACTGGATCATCTGCCGACGGTGTAAATGGCAGGTCATCAAATTGCTCACGTGTGACAAAGCCCATGAGCTGGAATGACTGGCCCGGCAGTTTCACCATGACAACTTTGCCCAGTTCACTGTCCTTGTCCGGGTTAAGGTAGCCAATAAAGTCCTTGATGGCGGTGTAGATGGTTTTCGCCAGTGGCAGACGATTAAACACGGTTTCACCGAGATTGAACAGTTTCTGGAAGATCAGGATGTGCGACAGCAGACCAACCAGGGCGATAAGGGCCAGACCGGATACCAGTCCCATGCCCGGCAAATACCAGCCTTCAGGCAGTATCAACTTGATTACTGTTCCCCCCATCCGTTCAGCACCCGCCGCCATCCACCATAGAATGGCCAGTGTCAGCACCACCGGTATGACCACGACCAGGCCTTTCAACAACAGTTTGCCCAGAACATTCATGTTGAGATGTCGTGCCTTATGTCAGCGGGGGTAATTTCCCTGGTCACCATTATAAGTGTTTGCCGCGGGAAGGTGCATTTGCCGGATGCATTTATGCGAATAAACCGTGCAGGTACCAGCCGGGATGAGGTTTGTATTCATGAAAAGCCCACAGGGTACTGCCATTCGGGTCGCGTACGACGAAGTAATCCCGACGACAGTCCCTGCCATCCCACCAACCCGATTCGATACGTTCCGGGCCTGCCAGGATACGGTAGTGAGCGATAAGGCAGCGTTGCGGTTTGGGCAGTAACCAGGCGGGTCGTTGCGGCAGTCTGGTACAGGCTGCCGGCTCACCCGGTTTCCGTAAAGACCAGCTGTGTTCCGGTCGGTGATCCTGTCTGCCATTGAGTCCCGTGATGGCGTGGGTGCCCAGTCGGGCCTGCAAGCGTTCAAACACGGTGTTGTCCGTGGTTGCGGAAGCTTTCCCGGCTTCTGCCAGCAGGTCTGGCTGACATTCCACGTACGACAGGAAATGCGCTGCCTGTATAAGGACATGGTATACGGGGGAGGCCAGCCGCAGACGTTCCAGGCGCTCACGTAAAAGCATCATCAGGTGGGGTTCTGAACGCGTTGTGTGTTGCAGGGTCAGGGTGAAGGATTGTACCCCACCATCCATTTTTAAACGTACCTCAAGTACCTGTATGGCCCGGTCATGCGCACGCAGCACACCGCACAGTTCCTGTAGCAGTCGTTTGAGCGGAAAAATCAGACCCTGGGTATGCACGGTTTCCGGCAAATCCGTGCCGGCGCAAAAGTTGTCTGCCGGCTGGAAGCTTTTGCAGGGATCGGGACGCTGACCCAACAGCCGGTCCAGGTAGTCACCGAGCGCAGGTCCCAGTCGTCTGGCCAATGCTTTGCGTGGCAGACGCAGGATGTCATGAACATTGCGAAAACCCATCTTCTGTAAAGCCCGGATTTGCCCATCCTGCAGAAACAGGCTTTCAATACCGAGTGTGCCAATCATTTTTCGTATGTCGCCGGTCACTGGAACAGACAGTTTGTGGCGGGCAGCCAGTTGTGCGCATTCGGGTGTCGGCGCAATACCGCTGCTTGCATGGTAGCCCAGTTGTTCCAGTTCTGTATGGATACGCTCCGCCAGTGTCTCAGCATCGCCGAACAGACGGCGGCTGGCAGACACTTCCAGCAACAGGCTGTTGCGCTCGGCGACGATGCATACCTGGCTGCTGTACTGGTAACACCAGGAGGCAAGACGTTGCAGAGCAGCCGGGTCTACCGTGCGGATACCATCAGCACGCGCCGTCTCAACCCCGGGGAAGTGCAGGGCCAGCCATTGGGCCGGTCTTTTGTTGTATGTGCTTGAAGACATGGGTGCAGTCTGACCATACCGGTTCTCCATTCATGAGAATGGAGTCAAAAAATAGTTTCAAGCTAACTGTACCACCGTCATCCCGGGGCCGCGAGTAGCGGAACCAGGGACCTCCGTACGTTCGCAGAGTGGTTAGCTGTGCCACTGTTTCAGGTTACGACAGCGTTGGGAGATTCCCGCTTACGCGGGAACGACGTTTGGCATTGGCAACGTCATCGCGGGGCTGCGAGTGGCGGTGCCCAGGATCAACTCTCAGTGGCGCGGTGCCTCAGCCACAGTGCTCCAGCCAGGAAAACCGTGGCCATTACCAGGCCGATCAGCATCTGGGAAGAAAACAGGCGGTCCAACATGTTGGCAACGGTGACCTCGTGATCGAAGGTGCTGGTAACGGGTATACCCAGTGCCACCCCGAAGTCGTTTTTCCCATGGTCATCTGCAGAAATGATCAACGGGCTGTTGGCAAACCACTGACCGATGACGCCGAACAGGTTGTTCTTCAACGTGAAGGTCTGTAGAAATTCGATCCATATCTGCAATACGGCAAACACCACTGGTGGCAGGGTTGCAAACAACAGGGGGATACGGGGTGCAAAGGCGGATACCAGCATCAGCCATCCATACAGCGGCAATGCCCATATGGATTGGCACATATAGCTCACCAGCACCATGCTCCAGCCCTTGAACGGGTTACCGATACCCAGGAAAAGAGTCCAGGGATTTTCTCCAAGGGCCAAAACAACAATCGAAGAAATCAACATGATGGTGATGTGAGTGATTACATAAATCACCCAGAAGATAAACGGTGCAACCACCATTGCTGTGAGCAATTTTGAGACCAGGGTCAAGGTATCGGAGGCCGGCAAAGACTTCCAGAACAAAATACTCCGGTCTTTACGGTCATCGTACAAGGACCCCAGCAGGTAGAAAAATACCACGAAGGCCAATACCAGCGAGAATAAAAAGGACCCGATCATCGTGGACTGGTGGATGATCTTGTTGCGCAATTCGACATCACTCTGGGCAAGATAAGCAATCGCTTCCTTCAACGACTGGAAGTCGTTATCAAAATGCTGGAAGGTAATGATGGACATCAACAGAACGACAATATAGAGACCACCAATGACCACCGGTGTGGTGCGCAAAGCACCCTTGTTTTCCCAGAATTCACGCTTAATCAGGGCGGGAAGACGATTCATGATTCACCTCTGCTCATGGTTGCAACAAACAGGTCGGCTACGTTGGGTGTATGTAATTCACCCAGTGCCCTGAGTTGTTCGCGGTCTGCATTCTCAAACAGAAAAATATGTCTGCCAAACAGCTCTCGCTCATACAACGGTTCCAGATCACGGGCAGCCATGGCATGGTCCGGCGCGGCCATCAATTCAACATATCGCTCTTGTACTTCATCCATACTGCTGTGCAGGGCGATACGCCCGTCCTGAATGAAAATCAGGTCACTGAGTATGTGTTCGACCTCTTCAACCTGGTGGGTGGTGATAACGATGGTGCGTTGTTCATCGAAATAGTCATTAAGCAGGCTGGTATAAAACTGTTTGCGATACAGTATGTCGAGTCCCAGCGTGGGTTCATCGAGAACCAGTAACTTTACATCGATTGCCATGACAATCGCGAGATGCAACTGGGCGACCATTCCCTTGGACAACTGCTTCACCTTGTGATCCATCGTGATTTTGGTAGAAGCGAGGTATTCAAGGCATTTTTCACGGGAGAACTTCGGATGAATGTCCTGGGTCAGTTCTATCAGTTGCCAGACACGGATCCAGCGGGGAAGTACCGCAACATCGGCGATGAAACAAACATCTTCCATCAGTGCTGCCCTGTCCTTTGCCGGATCCTTGTCAAGAACGCTCAGCTGTCCTTCATACGTGGCGAGACCCAATATGGCTTTCAGGGCAGAGGTTTTACCGGCGCCATTCGGACCAATCAGACCAACGATCCTGCCTTCCGGAATACGCAGATCAATATTATCTACGGCAATTGTGCGTTTGTAGCGCTTGGTCAACCCCTGCGCTTCAATAACGTAATTCATCAGGATTCACCTTTATTTTGAATTGGTTTTAATCAGGGCATTAACATCCAGGCCCAATTGCCGAATTCGATTGACCATTGCTGGCCATTCTTCATTCAGGAATTTTTGTCTTTCACTATCCATCAATTTTCGTTGTGCACCGGAACATACAAACATGCCCAGACCGCGGCGCTTCTCAACCAATCGATCATCAACCAGAGCCTGGTAGGACTTTGAAACGGTAATCGGGTTGAGTTGGAAATCGGAGGCGACGGTGCGGACCGAGGGCAGTGCATCGCCCTCGGACAAGGTACCATCAAGAATCATGGCAATGGTGCGCTCTTTCAGTTGCCAGTATATGGGCTGGCTGTCATTCCATTGGGTTGTCATGGTGTTCCCGCTTTTCAGCGTCGAAATAACACAAGGCTCAGATTCAGGCCACGTCGTTCCTGGTTTGCTGTCTGGTTGGTGTCTTCGCTGAGGTCAACATCAACTTTTTCGGATGGCGTTGCATTCGCGGCATTTGACGGTAATTCCGCAGTGGTGTCATAACCGGTAGCAGTGCTGATTAAAAGCAAAACGGCGGCAACCATGGCCAGGCGGTTCGATATGTGGCGACGGTGATGGGGAACTAACTTCATCATGGAATTCTCGTAAAAACAAATGTTGTTTGATTGGTGTTGTAGTGAAGTATAACACTACACTAAAAAAATGCAAGCTTTTGAGCAAGAATTATGAAATGGTTATGCTTGAGGACTGTGTGTCCCTCTCCATGCCAGGAGCAGGGCAACCAGAATAGGAATGTAGCGCTCCGCAATGTCCCCGGGGGTGTCAGCGAGTAACGACAATATGACGGTCAGGGTGAAGCCGGAGGCCATCGCAGCGATCCGCCAAGCGGGTTCAATTCGGCCACGCCAAAGTGTAATAATCAGTAACGGACCAAACGCTGCAGCCAGTGCCTGCCATGCAAACAGCACACGGCTGAATATGGCCTGAGGAGAAAAAATGGCCAGGGAAATGGCCGCCAATCCTATGAGCAGTACCACCCAGCGTGCACTTCTGAGGCTCTCCCGTGTCGCGGTTTTGCCGTCTCTGAGATCGTGGCTGACGCTGGATGCGGCTACCAGTAACTGGCTGTCAGCGGTGGACATGATCGCAGACAATATGGCTGATACCATGATTCCTGCCAATACCGCCGGCAGCAGAAGTGTTGCCATGGCAAACAGGACCTGCTCGCCATTCCCCAGCGTTGTTACCAACACTCGTCCGCACCAGCCAAGCAACACCATACCGGTATATATAACCACAGCCCATGCAATGGCGATCAATCGGGCTGTTGGAATGGCATTTCGATCTTCCATTGCCATAAAGCGGTTAACAACATGTGGCTGACCCGGATATCCCAGACCGATTCCAGCCAGTCCAATTACAAAACCCACTCCAGCCGCCAGACTCTCCTGGCTGGTCCACAATTCAACCCCCGATGATCCATCTGTCACAAGTGAATCAATTAATTGTAGCGGACCACCCACTGCAATCAATGCGATCAGAGGGAGGAACAAAGCGCTCAGGGCCATCAAAATGCCTTGCAGGCTGTCGGTAATACTGGCGGCCCAGAAACCGCCGAGCATGACGTAGATCAGAACAATTGCGGCACCGAGGACGATGGCCATCACCGGGTCGATATTCAATGCACTGGCAAAGGTGTGACCCGCAGCCTGGAACTGGGCCGCTACATAGAAGCTAAATGAGAACAGGATGACACCTGCACCTAGCCGCATAATGGTTTTGCGGGCCGGGTCACCGGGTGGGCCGGCAAGAAATTCGGTCAGTGTCAGGGCATTGTGAATGCGGCTTTGTTGCCACAAACGGGGTGCAACCCAGAACCAGTTGATAAAAAATCCCAGCAAAGTTGATGGGATCAGCCAGATTGCCGGCAGGCCCCATGCATAAGCTGCTCCGGAGACACCCAGCAAACTCCAGGCCGATGAAGAACTTGCGGAAGCACTCAGGGCAGCAACGGCCGCCCCCAGTTTGCGGCCACCCAGGTAAAAGTCTTCATTGTCACTGGTTCGTGCGCTGGCCCACCAGCCAATGGCCAGTAACAACAGCTGGTAGGTTATGAGCGTGATGATCAGAATGTTCATTATTCATTGGTCGGGCAGGGCAGGGCAAACCGTAGCATATTTTATTGGCTCAAATGAAACATATTGTTTGCGCACAGGGTCAGATTTGTGGACAATTTGCAATCTGTTGAGCAGGAGTAAAAACTCGATGATATTTTTTAAACGCTGCGGGCTGGTGGTGGCCGCGATTACTTTGTCAATAAATGGCTGGGCAACTGAATTGAATACCGATGAACAAAAACTGGGTTATATCATAGGCATGGATATTGGCAAATCTTTGCGGGACCAGGACACTGCTGTGGATATTGATTCCTTGCTGGAAGCCATAAGTGCTACTTACAAAGGTGAACCTCTGGCGATGACTGCCGATGAAGCGGAAGTGATTCGACAGGCCTATATTCAAAAACGCCAGGCAGACCAACACGCCCAGGCCGATGCAGCAGGCGCTGCCAACCTGGCTGCAGGACAAAAATTCCTGACGGAAAACAAAGCGAAGGATGGTGTGCGCACGACCGAATCCGGACTGCAATACAAAATTGTGACCCAGGGCGACGGTGCCATGCCCGTCGCTACCGATACGGTCAAGGTACATTATCGGGGCACTTTACTCGATGGCACAGAATTTGATAGTTCCTACTCAAGGAATGAGCCCATTTCGTTTGGCTTGAACCGGGTGATCGCGGGCTGGTCAGAGGGACTGCAATTAATGAATATTGGCAGTAAATATATGTTCTATGTTGCGCCTGGACTCGCGTACGGGGTAGAGGGCGGAGGACCCATTCCACCCAATTCGACGCTGATATTTGAAGTAGAGTTGCTCGATATTGAAAATAAGCAGTAAAGTATTCTCTGGGATAATCAAAGAGTAATTGGGGAATCACTTCAATTCATGGTGTGGTCAGGATTGTTTCTGGGGTGGTAAATTGTAACCTCGGGGTGCCGGCAATCCTGAACGCACCGCCTTTAAATAATCAACCGATATGAGCAAAAGCCTGAAGGAACAATTATTGGCATTGGGTCTGGCGCCTGCAAAAAAGCAGGCACCGCGCAAGCCGCTAAGACACACGAAGATAAAGAGGGACCAGGCTGTCTCCGCTGATATTTCTCTGGACCAGGCGTACCGGATACGCAAGAAAGAAGAACGGCATCAAAAAGAGCAAGACGCAGCCAGCAAACGCGAGCAACAACGTCAGCGACGATTGGTCAATCAGAAAATCGCTGCGCTGGTCAAAAAACATGCAATTCGTGATGAAAGCGCAGAAACCAAGCGCAATTTTCTTTTCAAAGGACGCATTCGAACCGTGCTGGTGACGGCGGATCAGAATGATCAAATTAACCGGGGCCGACTGGCCGTGGTGTATCTCAGCGGAAATTACCACCTGCTACCCAGTGCCGGGGTGGAGGAGGTCAGGACATTTGCAGCGGATCATGTACCCGACCTGGGTGGTGCCGAGCCTGAAGGTGAAGAGGAGAACCCGGTACCGGATGACCTGATGTGGTAACTGCGTAAATTCAGGACCTTCACGGGTAACCCGGTCAATCTATATTGGCCACCAGTAGTCTGCGTGCGTGGCCCATATCGATGTTTTTGCGTCTGGCATAGTCCTGTAGCTGGTCTTCAAGTATGTTACCCAAGACGAAATATTGACTCTGTGGGTGGGCGAAATAGTAACCACATACTGATGCCGCCGGCAGCATGGCAAAGTTACTGGTAAGCTGCATAGAAGAATTTTCAGGCGCACTTAACAGCTTGAATATCTTTTCTTTTTCGCTGTGATCAGGGCAGGCAGGATAACCCGGTGCCGGTCGCACACCGCGGTATTGTTCTGCGATCAGCGCCTGGTTGTCCAGTCGTTCACCGGCATCGTATGCCCAGATGGATTGCCGCAGAATCCGGTGGGTGTATTCGGCCAGTGCTTCAGCCAGCCTGTCAGCCAGCGCCTTGAGCATGATGGACGAATAATCATCATGAGATTTTTCATATTCAGCCAGTTTTTCTTCTATGCCCAGTCCGGTTGTTACTGCAAACAAACCGATGTGATCATTCAATTCTGACGCGACCGGTGCGACAAAATCTGCGAGGCAAAGGTTCGGACGGCCACTAGCCTTGGCCTTTTGCTGTCGCAGGAAGCAAAGTCGCTCTGATACAGATTCGCGTTTTTTATCGGCGTACACCAGTACGTCATCACCATCGGTTGCCGCGGGAAAAATCCCCAGGGTTGCGCGTGCCTGTAGCCATTGACCATCAATGATCTGGTCAAGCATAGCTCTGGCATCGCCAAACAGGCTGCGTGCTGCTTCACCCTTTTTGGCATCATCGAGGATGTCAGGATACCGTCCCTGCATTTCCCAGGTCTGGAAGAAAGGTGTCCAGTCAATGATCGGCAACAGGGATCCCAAATCGATATCATCCAGGACATGGAGCCCCGGACTGACTGGCTGGCTGACATCCTGTGGCCTCCAGGATGCAGGAAAAGCATTGTCACGCGCACGGCGGATGTTGACAGGTGGTTTGCGTGAGCTTCCCTTTGCCCGTCGCTGGCGTATTACTTCGTAATCGTGCGCCACTGTTTCAGCCAGGATAAGACGTTGATCTGTCTGGCTGAGTTTTCCGGCTACACCCACCGCACGGGAGGCATCCTTTACCCAGAAAACCCCATTGGAGTACTCCGGGTCGATTCTCAAAGCCGTATGTAATGGAGACGTGGTTGCACCGCCAATCATCAATGGTTGCTGCATTCCGTTTCTTTGCATTTCCGATGCCACCAGGCGCATTTCTTCCAGTGACGGTGTGATCAAGCCGGACAAACCGATGATATCCACTTCCTCTTTGTGTGCGGTCTCAATAATGGTCTCCGCAGACACCATGACCCCCAGATCAATGACCTCGTAGTTATTGCAGGCCAGTACCACGCCCACGATATTCTTGCCGATGTCATGCACGTCACCCTTGACGGTGGCCATGAGTATACGCGTGAGTCTTTTTTCACCCGCACCTGCCTTGCGCTTTTCTTCCTCGATGTACGGAATCAGCACTGCGACTGCCTGTTTCATAACACGGGCGCTCTTTACTACCTGTGGCAGGAACATGCGGCCGTCACCGAACAGGTCACCGACCACGTTCATGCCGTCCATCAATGGACCTTCAATGACATCCAGAGCCCGGGGGAAATTCAGTCTGGCCTCTTCGGTATCCTGCTGGATAAATGTGTTGATCCCCTTCACCAGGGCATGTACGAGACGTTTTTCTACCGGTTCCTGTCTCCAGCTTTCATCAGCGGCGACGTTTTTGCCAGTTCCCTGGAAAGTTTGCGCTATATTGAGCAGACGGTCTGTGCTATCGGGACGCCGGTTCAGCACGACGTCTTCCACGGCTTCGCGCAGTACAGAATCGATTTCGTCATAGATTTCCAGTTGTCCGGCATTGACGATACCCATATCCATACCGGCGTGGACGGCATGATATAAAAACACACTGTGGATCGCCTCGCGAATCTGGTTCTGACCTCGGAAGGAAAATGAAATGTTACTTACCCCACCCGAAATCAAAACACCGGGACAGGTCTTCTTGATACGGCGGGTGGCCTCGATGAAATCCAGTCCATAACTGTTGTGTTCTTCGATGCCGGTTGCAACGGCAAAAATGTTGGGATCAAAAATGATATCTTCAGCTGGAAAACCAATCTCCGAAGTCAGAAGATCCCAGGCTCTTTTGCAGATGCTTACGCGTTTCTCCAGGGTGTCGGCCTGCCCGTTTTCATCGAATGCCATGATGATGACCGCAGCCCCGAAACGCATGATAATCCGGGCCTGATCAATAAATGCTGCTTCGCCTTCTTTCAGACTGATCGAGTTGACCACCCCCTTGCCTTGCAGACAGGCCAGACCTGCTTCGAGCACATCCCATCGTGAAGAATCCAGCATTACGGGAACCCGGGCAATATCAGGTTCTGCGGCAATCTGATGCAGAAACCGGGTCATGACCGCCTTGCCGTCCAGCAGGCCCTCGTCCATGTTGATATCTATAATCTGTGCACCGTTTTCAATTTGCTGTCTTGCAACATCTACCGCGGCTTCGAAGTCGTCTGCCTGAATGAGTCGGCGGAAAATGGCTGACCCGGTGACGTTGGTGCGTTCTCCCACGTTGACAAAGTTAAGATCGCTGGTCAGTGTCAGCGGTTCCAGTCCGGCCAGTCGGCAGACTGGTGTGGCCACGGGTATGGCCCTGGGTTGATGATGTTCCAGTGCCCCGGCCAATTGGCGAATATGTTCCGGTGTCGTCCCACAACAACCACCTGCAATATTAAGAAACCCGTCGGTTGCAAACCGGCTCATAAGGTCTGCCATGTAGTGTGGTGTGTCGTCATATTCGCCCAACTCATTCGGCAGACCCGCATTCGGATGGACACTAACCGGACATTCTGCAATTCTTGACAGTTCTTGTACCCACGGTCTTAACTCAGTCGCCCCCAATGCACAGTTGAGCCCTATGGCAAAGGGCTTGGAATGTCTCACGGAGTGCCAGAAGGCAGCAACCGTCTGGCCGGAAAGCGTGCGTCCACTGGCATCGGTTATGGTGCCGGATATCATTACCGGAATTCGATAACCCAGATCGTTGAACACATCATCTATGGCAATCAATGCTGCCTTGCAATTGAGTGTGTCAAAAACGGTTTCAACCATCAGGAGATCACTGCCACCCCTGATCAGACCGTTGACAGCTTCCGAGTAAGACCCAATGAGTTCTGCGGAACTGGTGTTGCGAAATTCAGGGCGGTTGACATCGGGGGAGAGGGAGGCGGTCCGGTTGGTGGGTCCAATCGAGCCAACCACATACCGGGGTTTGTCGGGTGTTAATGCGCGGAACCGGTCAGCCTCTGCACGCGCCAGCCTGGCGCCGGCAAAATTCAACTCGTCCACCAGTGATTCAGTACCATAATCAGACTGTGAAATGCCGGTGCTGTTGAAAGTATTGGTTTCAATCAGGTCGGCTCCGGCTTCCAGAAATGCCCGGTGAATGCCACTGATAATATCCGGTTGGGTCAGTGTCAACAGGTCGTTGTTGCCTTTCAACGGAAGAGGGTGCTGTTTGAATTGTTCTCCACGAAAGTCATCTTCATCGAGATCAACCGACTGAATCATGGTACCCATCGCACCGTCCAGAATCAGAATTCGTTGTTCCAGCGCCAATAATAAGCGTTCTGAATCAAGCGGGTTTTTATAGGGCTGAGAGTACATGCTTCTTGGCTAGCAGGATGTTTTTACAGCCAGCAAGGTCAGGATTTCAAAATTGGGGGTTCGTTTTTCAATGGCCGAGGGTTGGATACTGCGTGGGGACAGACCTGCCTTGGTGCAGAACCCGCGTAGCTCAGATTGTGTAAATCCCAGGTTAACGTGATTGTAGTGCATGACCGCTTTTTGGTGTTGATGCCTATTCAGGGTAACTGCCAGTAGCAAACCGTTGGGTCGCAACACCCGGCTCGCCTGTTCAAAAACCTGTTGCGCATTATTGGTATAGGTTAAGGCATGCATCAGCAAAACTGTATCAATGGAGGCATCAGCTTGCTGTAAATCGTGCATGTCACCCTTGTCAAAACTGACATTCGGGTAATTTTTTAAACGTTTCTTACCTGCCGAGACGACACGTTCGCTGATGTCCAGGCAGGTAATGCTGCGTGCGTAGGGCGCGAGTAACTCTGCCAGCACACCGTCGCCGGACGCCACATCCAGAACATCCCCAGGTGTAACTAACTGCACTATGGCTCGTGTTGTAGCTTCCCAGGTGCGACCGGGTGAATAATGGCGCTCCATGTCACCAGCCACACTGTCAGCCCAACTTGAGTTACCGTTACGTGAATTAAGTACCTGGGGAATGCGATCAATATCCTGCTGGATCAAGGGGTCAGAAGTCCTGGACCGGAGCAAATCCCACAAGGTACCCAGGCTCTTGTCTTCAATCTTTCCCGCAATACGGTAATACACAAAGACGCCTTCCCTGCGATCACTGACCAGTTTTGCCTCTTTCAGTTTAGCCAGGTGAGTTGAAACGCGTGGTTGGGCCAACTGGGTAATGGCAGCCAGTTCGGCTACGCTCAGTTCCTTGCGATCGACCAACATGAGCAAGCGCAACCGGGTGCTGTCTGACAATAATCTCAGATGTTGGGCTGTCTGCAGCAAATCCATTTTTGAACTCATATATCCTTCTATCATGATTTAGAGATATATGAGAGATTAACCAGTGCCGGAACCCGGGTCAACCAGTGCGTTGTGCAATTAGCAATGGGCACCTGATGTATTCGCGTTGTCGACCATTGAAAATATCAAATCAAAAATAATGTTCGCCACCGATAAAGCCATTATAATTTCCGAATAACCCAATCGAGAGTCCAATGACCCTAATGGGGGATCAACCGTGCGAAGCAACAATTATAAAAGCAAGCAGTCATTGCTTGAACAGATAAAAACCATATTGGCCACTCGCATGCCGGCAAGTGCTGCGCGTCAGGCGGCGATTTTTACTGATGTCTATTTCCACCGCATGCGTTTTGAGGATCTCAACCAGGAATCTGCGGTAACGCACGCCACCATGGTGGTCAGACAAATTGAGTTTTTGCAGAAACGTGGACAAGGGGAATTACTGATCCGGGTCTTTAACCCTTCCAAGGAGACCGACGGTTGGGAAAGTCAGCATACCATTGTGGAGTTGGCCAATGATGACATGCCGTTTCTGGTTGATACCACAAATATTGCAATCAGGGAACAGGGACTCGGTGTGCACTTGCTGGTACATCCCGTATTGAATGTAGAACGTGATACGGACGGGGAGTTACTGGCCATCCATTCAGGGGTGACAAAAACTTCTACCAGAGAGTCATATATCCAGATCCAGATTGACCGGCAGACAACTCCCGCTGTACTCAAGTCCGTGGTGTCATCGCTCAGAAGCCGTATAACAATGGTTCGTACATCAGTCGCCGACTGGTTACCCATGAAAAAGTGTCTTGAAGATGCGATTACTGAATTCTCACAAGATGCTTCCGATCTTTCGGATGAAGTCAGGGCCGAGTGCGTAGCGTTTCTGAAATGGGTGAATAACGATCATTTCATGCTAATAGGGTCAAGAACCTACGATGTCATTGAAGACCAGACCGGGACTTCCCTGAATGTAGTAAAGGGAACTGGCCTGGGTCTTTTACGCGAACATGGTAAAACGGTACTGAGTCGTCCGGTTTCGGCATTCAGTGACCAGGCAAAATTTAATCAGAACTCGCCATTGATCATTACCAAAACCAATGCGCGTAGCCCCATGCATCGCAGTGGATACATGGATTACATCGGTGTGCTTCGATTTGACCGTGAAGGGCGGGTTATTGGCGAATACCGGTTTATTGGGCTCTTTACTTCACAAGCTTATCTGCTGCGTGTTTCAGATACACCTCTGGTACGAATGAAGGTAGATATCATATTGCAGAAATCTGGTATGGCGGAGGATCGTCATGCCTGGAAGACCATGTTACACATCCTGGAATCCCTGCCACGTGATGACGTGTTGCAAGCGAGCAGTACCGAGCTATTGTCCATAGCAACGGGTGTACTCAATTTACAGGAACGCGCGGGCGTCCGTCTGTTTATTCGCCGGGAACGATTCGGGCGATTCTTCTCCTGCCTGGTCTATATTCCAAGGGACTACTTCAATACAGAAAACCGGGAAAAAATTCAGAAAATTCTTAAACGTGCGCTAAAAGGAAACAAGTTGGATTATGTTGTGCAGGTTTCGGAGTTGGCACTGGCGCGGTTACACGTCATCGTAAGACCAAGGTCCGGTGCGGTACCGCAACCGGATGTAAGAATGCTGGAAAACAAGATTATAAATGCCCTGCGGTCCTGGAATGAGGAATTGACCAATACCCTCGTTCAGAAGCATGGTGAAGAAGTGGGTTTGCAATGGGCCAGGAACATTGGTGATGCATTTCCAAAATCATACATGGAAGACGTTTCACCTTGGGTGGCTTCATTTGATGTAGAAAAAATTGCTCTGCTTGTAGCCGCAGACGACCTTCAGCTCAGTCTTTACCGTCCACGTACCAGGGTCACCGGGATCATACGCTTCAAAATATTCAAACGGGACCGATCTGTTCCGTTATCGGATGTATTGCCCATGTTGGAAGATTTGGGGCTGCACATTGTGAGCGAGCGTCCATATGAACTTAAATTTGAACAGGGCAGATCCGTTTGGGTACAGGATTTTGACATGGTGTATGGCCGGGGTACCGAATTGGAACTGGAGGTGGTCCGGGAAAATTTTCAACAGGCCTTTGAAAATATTTGGCGTGGAATCACCACCAGTGACGGGTTCAATCGGCTGATACTGGCATGTCACCTGCATTGGCGACAAGTCAAGGGTATAAGGGCCTATTGTAAGTACCTGTTGCAAACGGGAATTACCTATTCCCAGGCATACATGGAAGAAACCCTCGCACGTCATCCCCTGATGGCTCGTTTGCTGGTTGAGTTATTCGATGCCATGTTCAATCCTGTACGTGATGATGAGAGCGAGTTTCGCAAGGAACTCGAGAGTAAAAACCTGCAACGCGCACTGATGGGGTTTGCTCTTGCCAAAGGCAGTCAGGACAAAGTGTTCCTTGAATATATTGACAAACTGGTAGTTGCCCGGCAACTGGATCGTGATAAACAGATCGTAGCCATCAAAAAATTGTTCATGATTTCTCTGACAAGGGTCAAGAGCCTGGATGAGGATCGCATACTGCATGCATTCTACGAAGTAATCAAAGCGACACTGAGAACCAATTTTTTTCTTGAGGACGAACAGGGTGAATTGCTGGAATACATGAGTTTCAAACTTGATTCAGCAAAGGTTCCTGACCTGCCAAGACCCAGACCATTCCGGGAAATTTGGATATTCTCATCAGAAGTAGAGGGCATACATCTGCGTGGCGGTACTGTCGCCCGTGGTGGATTACGATGGTCCGATCGCAAAGAAGATTTCAGAACAGAAGTTCTTGGCCTGATGAAGGCACAGAATGTGAAGAACACCATTATTGTACCTGTCGGTGCCAAGGGTGGTTTCGTCGTAAAGAATCTTCCAGCAAATGGTAGCCGTGATGCCGTAGTGGCAACTATAACCAGAGCTTATGAAATATATATCAACGGCTTATTGGATATTACCGATAATTTAGATGAGGAAAAAATTATCCCACCTGCTGGCTTGATCCGACGTGATGGAGACGATCCTTACCTGGTGGTTGCTGCAGATAAGGGTACAGCCAGCTTTTCAGATACGGCCAATGCCATTGCCCTGGAGCGTGGATTCTGGCTGGGCGATGCATTTGCTTCTGGCGGTTCTGTTGGTTATGACCACAAGGGTATGGCCATCACAGCTCGGGGGGCCTGGGAGGGAGTGAAACGCCATTTTCGGGAATTGGGCAAGAATATTCAGGCCGAGCCTTTCAGCGTGGTTGGAATCGGTGATATGTCCGGTGACGTATTTGGCAACGGAATGTTGTTGTCCCGGCAGATCAAACTGCGCGCTGCATTTAATCACTTGCATATTTTTCTGGACCCGAATCCGGACGTCAAATCGTCTTTCAAGGAACGTAAGCGGCTGTTCAAACTGTCCAGATCGGGTTGGAATGACTACAAGACTGAATTGATTTCAAGAGGGGGGGGGGTTTATTCTAGACTGGACAAGAGTATTCCCATCAGTCGCGAGGTAGGGAAATGGCTGGAAATTGAAGAAAAACAGTTGCCACCCCGGGAACTCATCCGGGTACTGTTACAGGCTGATGTGGATCTTCTTTGGAATGGTGGTATTGGAACCTACGTCAAGTCCAGCCAGGAGAGTCAGGGCGAAGTGGGCGATGCCCAGAATAATCAATTGCGTGTCAACGGTAATGAATTGCGTTGTAAAGTGGTGGGCGAAGGCGGAAATCTTGGTCTGACACAACTTGGAAGGATCGAATATGCACGCGCTGGTGGTCGTCTGAACACGGATTTTATAGATAATTCGGCCGGAGTTGATTGTTCCGATCACGAGGTCAACATCAAGATCCTTCTGAACCAGGTGATACGAGCAGATGAGCTTGACTATGAGAGCCGGAACAAGCTTCTTGTCCAGATGACGGATGAAGTGGCTGACCTGGTATTGCGTAATAATTATCTGCAATCCCAGACAATATCCATGATGGAATTACTGAAAGGTGCCCGTCTGGGCGCCAAACAACAATTTATATCGGTGCTGGAACACGAGGGAATTCTGGACCGCGATCTTGAAAGACTCCCTGAAGACGAGGAACTGACGCAACGTCGTGGTAGTGGACAGGGCTTGAGCCGGCCGGAACTGGCAGTCATTTTGTCCTATAGCAAGATCATGCTGTACGGCCAGTTACTCGAATCGGACATACCGGAAGATGCCTGGTTATCAGGTGAGTTAAAACGATATTTTCCTGCGCCTATCCAGCAAAAGTACGCCTCTTACATGGAGGGTCATCGTCTGAAACGTGAAATTATTGCAACCCAGGTTACCAACAGTATGGTCAATCGAATGGGGGCTTCTTTCACATTACGCATGCATGAAGATACGGGAGCCTCTGCAGCAGATGTTGTGCGTGCGTTCACCATTGCCAGGGAAATTTTCCGGGCGCGGGATTTTTGGACCAGCATCGAAGGGCTGGATAACAAGGTAGATGCTGGCCAGCAGATTGGAGCCATGCTGGTTATGTGGAATCTTTTACGTCAGGTGACACGCTGGTTACTGAATCAAAGAGATCAACGACTGGATATACAGGCGATGATTGATCGACTCGGCCCCGGTCTGCTGGTGATGGAAAAACATATATCGCACCGACTCAAACGCAGCGAAAAAGAACAGGTTGAAGCCCGCATGGAGCCATTGATTGCAGGTGGGATGCCAAAAAAACTCGCGAGTCGAACCGTCCACCTGCCATTGCTCTACCCGGCACTGGACGTGGTGGAAACGGCTGCCAGAAGAAAAACGGACGTACTCGGCGTTGCAACGGTGTTTTTTGGGCTGGGTGACCGCCTGTCATTGATCTGGCTGCGGGAGAGTGCTGAAAAACTGTCAGTTGAGGGGCGATGGCACGCGCACGCTCGCGGCAACCTCCGGGATGAAGTGTATTCTCATCACCGCAAGCTGGCCGGAAGGGTGCTCGAGGCGTTCCCTGATTCGAAGAACCCGGTGGGAAAGTGGATTGATGCGCACGCGGCAGATGTCGAGCGGTTAACCCACATGATGAACGATATGCACAATCTTCCCGCAATGGATTATGCAACCGTTTCGGTGGCTGTGCGTGCTCTTGACCAGTTGTTGGACGCTACCCAATAGACCGCACATATGTCAGAACATCCCAACATACATTTTGTCAGCAGCCAGGTGGATCCTGCCCGTGATGCGAGTGCCAGGATGATAGAGCGTTACGGCCAACACCCGTTGAAAAAAGCCGATATCATCGTCGCCCTTGGTGGGGATGGATTCATGCTGCGTACCCTGCATCGTTTCATCGATACCCAACTTCCGGTGTTCGGAATGAAAATAGGCACCGTTGGATTCCTGATGAACCGGTTTATGGAAAATGATCTGCCTCAACGGCTCTCAGCGGCCCGGCCAGTCGGCCTGAACCCGTTGCGGATGGAAGTACAATCGGAATCCGCCACCACAACCAGTGCCCATGCAATCAACGAAATTTCACTATTGAGACAAACCAACCAGGCAGCCCATATTCGTATACTGGTCAATGGAATAGTGAAAGTGGAAGAACTGGTATGCGATGGGGTATTGCTGTCAACGGCTGCAGGCAGCACAGCCTATAATTTGTCAGTGCAGGGTCCGATACTGCCACTGGGGACGGATGCATTGGCACTGACTCCAATCAGTCCCTTCCGACCCCGGCGCTGGCACGGTGCGATACTGCCAGGCACGGTTCGGGTCCGGTTTGAAATACTGGATTACTATAAGCGTTCAGTCAGTGCCACAGCGGATGCGCACGAGGTACGAAATGTGGTCAGCGTCGATGCATTCGAAGACCGGGATACCGAGTTGAAACTCTTATTTGATCCGGATCATTCACTGGAAGAACGCATACTCAACGAGCAGTTTATCTGATTCCAGAGTGTTTGAATTGTTCTCATCTTTTGAGAGTCCTGCTGCTATGCTCAGGTCATGGACAAGCGCAATATACATGCGTTGAAAACAGTACCACTGGTGGTCGCGATCTCGTCACGTGCCCTGTTTGACCTGGACGAAAGCCATAGAATATTCGAATCAGAAGGTCTTGCAAGCTATGCAGATTATCAACTCCGCAGGGAAGATGACTATCTGAAGCCGGGTGTCGCCTTTCCGTTAACCCGGAAATTACTGGCACTCAATGACAACAGCAGGCAACAGGGTGTCAGTCACCAGGGTGTGGAAGTCATCTTGATGTCCCGTAACAGCGCGGATACTGGTTTGCGAATTTTCAACAGCATCGAACACCATGGTCTGAGTATCGTACGAGCGGTTTTTACCAATGGCGAGAGCCGTTACCCCTACATGCAGGCATTCGGTACACAGTTATTTCTCTCTAGCCACGCGGCGGACGTAAAGGATGCATTAAATGCGGGCTTTGCTGCTGCCAGGATTTTGCCCGGTGTACAGGACCGGCCCGACAGTGGTCAACTTCGTATTGCCTTTGATGGTGATGCGGTGCTGTTCAGTGATGAAGCTGAAAGAATCTACCAGAGTGAAGGGCTGGATGTTTTTTCCCGGCAGGAAAAGCAGCGGGCAAATAAACCGCTGACCGGTGGACCATTTAAACCTTTCATAGAGGCCTTGCACCGTATCCAGTCGGCATATCCCATCGCCGACAACCCGATACGCACGGCGCTGGTGACCGCAAGATCGGCCCCGGCACACAAACGCGTCATTCTGACATTAAGGAATTGGGGGATTCGAATTGATGAGGCCTTGTTCCTGGGTGGCAGATCCAAGGGACCTTTCCTGTCTGCGTTTGGTGCAGATATTTTTTTCGACGACCAACATGTGCACTGCGAATCTGCACGTGGGCATGTTGCGACCGCACATGTCCCACATGGGGTTCTAAACGAATCCTGATCTGCTGCAGTCACGATTCAGGGGGGGTGACTGCAAGCTCTGTGGAGCATAAAATAGATAATCTTTGAATAACCAGATCCCGTCTTTTCCGGAGTACCCATGGCCAGACTTAACCCGGTAGATTTATTCGATGTTCGTAGCCTGCTAACAGATGAAGAGCAGATGATTCAGGATGTCGTAGCCCGCTTTGTCGACGAACGTGCCTTGCCCCTGATGGGCGAGGCGTTTGATAGGGGAAGGTTTCCCAGTGAATTGATACCTGAAATCGCAGAATTGGGTCTTTTGGGGTCAAGCCTTGAGGGTTACGGCTGTGCCGGTTTGAACGCTGTATCTTACGGACTCATATGCCAGGAATTGGAACGGGGTGATTCAGGATTGAGAAGTTTTGCATCGGTGCAGTCGAGTCTGTGCATGTACCCGATTCATGCCTATGGTTCCGAGCAACAGAAACAGCGCTGGCTGCCGGGGATGGCAGCCGGTGAAGTCATCGGCTGTTTTGGCCTGACCGAAGCCCATGGGGGCTCAGATCCGGCCGCCATGAAAACCCATGCAAAACGTGATGGCGATGACTGGATTATTAATGGTTCAAAAATGTGGATCACGAACGGAAATATTGCGGATATAGCCATTGTGTGGGCCATTACTGATAATGGCATAACGGGATTTGTAATCGAAACCGATATGGCCGGATTTGAAGCGCAGGAAATCCACTCCAAGATGTCCCTTCGTGCCTCGGTTACTTCCGGTCTGTTTTTTGACAACGTACGGGTTCCAGACTCAAACAGATTGGCCGGAGTGACCGGTTTGAAAGGCCCGCTCGGTTGTCTTACCCAGGCCCGTTACGGGATAACCTGGGGCCCGATCGGTGCAGCCATCGCCTGTCTGAACGAGGTGTTGGACTACACTGCCAACCGCAATCTGTTTGGCCGTCCGCTGGCAGCCAACCAGGCCATTCAAATCAGGCTCGCAGATATGGCCCGGAGAATAACCGGTGCGCAATTGCTGTCACTGCAACTCGGTCGATTGAAAGACAGTGGGAAAATGATGCCTCAGCAAGTCAGTGTGGCCAAATGGAATAATGCCCGAATGGCGCTGGATATTGCCCGTGACTGCCGTGATATTCTTGGTGGCGCGGGAATTACCACAGAATATGCAGCCATCCGCCATATGCTGAATCTTGAAAGCGTCATTACCTACGAAGGCACCGAAACCGTCCACCAGTTGGTCATCGGTCGTGAACTGACGGGGATCAATGCTTTTTAAGTGGTCGCACTGAATCGCAGGTGATTCCTGGTCTGTCCGCCATGATGCTTACCGCCAATACAATGTCAGCAGGCTTTAACTATACATCTGCGCCTACAATCAGCGGTTCGGTTTGTAAATCAATGCCAAACCGGTCGAATACCGATTTGTGGATGAGCCGGGCAAGCTCCAGTATTTCTTTTCCGCTCGCACCACCCCGGTTGATCAGCACCAGCGCGTGCTGGCTTGAAACTGCTGCCCGACCCATGGAATGGCCTTTCCATCCACAATGTTCAATCATCCAGGCAGCACTGAGTTTGGACTGTTTGTCAGACAAGGTGTAAACCGGTATCAGGGGATATTCCTGTGCCATTTCGGTTGCCTTTGAGTGGCTAACGATGGGGTTTTTGAAAAAACTTCCTGCATTGGGTTGGATTTCCGGGTCCGGTAGTTTACGTTGCCTGAGTCTGATGACCGCATTACTGACCTGAACGGCTGTCGGTAGTGCATCATGAGCAATGCCCATGGCCGTCAGTTCATCTCGCAATCCGCTGTAGTTCAGATTTGTCCTGGGAACACGGTTTAGTCTGAGTCGAACCCTGGTGATCAGGTATTTTCCGGCATCCACGCTCTTGAACCGACTGTCCCTATAGGACAGGCGGCAGTCGGGCAAGGACAGTTCCCGGATGGCCCCACTTTCAATTTCAAACACTTCCACAGAATCAAGAACATCCGATAATTCCACACCATAAGCACCAATATTCTGCATCGGTGCTGCACCGGCAAGCCCCGGTATCAGTGACAGATTTTCGAGTCCGTACAGACCCTGATCAAGGGTCCACATGACCAGAGTGTGCCAGACCTCTCCGGCATGGACGTCAATCAGTACTTCGGTGTCCGTTGAACTGTCATGGCAATCATTAACAATGGACTTGCCCATCAGGCGATTCACCAGCACGGTGCCTTCGACGTCATCGGCGAATAAGATATTGCTGCCACCGCCCAGAATCAGATCCCGGTTCGGGTCGAAACCATGTTCCTGAATAAATTTATCCAGTTCGCCAGTTGACCTGAATTCAAAAAGTTGACCGGCTGTGGCATCTACTGCAAAGCTGTTGAGATGTTTCAATGAGGCGTTTGCCGTACGCTTCATGCGTTACCCTGATGTGCACCCAGGCTCTGCAGACAGTCATTGACCAGTTGCGGACCCCGGTATACAAAACCGGTATAGAATTGTATCAGGTCGGCACCCAGGCGCATTTTCTCAGCAGCGTCTTCACCGCTACAGACACCGCCCACACCGATTAATGCGATATCGGTGGGAAGGCAGTTGCGAAATGCAGACAATACTTCATTGGCCCGGTTCTGCAGTGGTTTGCCACTCAATCCCCCTTGCTCACGTACCTGCGGGCCATCCTTGATTTCATCACGGGAAATGGTGGTGTTGGTGGCAATTAACCCATCAAAGCCGCAGTTTCTGACAATTGTGGCAATTTCAGGGATTTCATTGTCTTCAAGGTCGGGTGCGACTTTCACCACCAGTGGTACCCTTTTTTCATATTCCTGCTCAAGAGATTGCCTTTTCGACTGCAGTACTGCCAGCAACAGGTCAAGCTGGCTTGCTGTCTGCAATTCTCGCAGTCCGACGGTATTTGGTGAGGAAATATTTACCGTAATGTAGTCTGCAACCGGATAGACTTTCTGCATGCAAAGCAGGTAGTCTTCTGCCGCATTTTCTATGGGGGTGTCAAAATTCTTACCGATATTGATCCCCAGAATTCCGGGAAAGATACGTTGCCTGGCCTGCTGTACCAGGTGATCAACTCCCTTGTTGTTGAAGCCCAGCCGGTTAATCATCGCGAGAGATTTTTCCAACCGGAATACACGGGGTTTCGGGTTGCCGGGTTGTGACCGGGGCGTCACCGTACCGATCTCGATAAAGCCAAACCCCAGCCCCCCCAAAGGATCGATGTAATCACCGTTCTTGTCCATACCAGCGGCCATACCCACCGGGTTAGGGAATTCGAGACCCATTACCTTGCGGGGCAGGTCACTGCTCTTGCATAACAGGCGGGTTGCACCGGTCGTATGGGCAATCCTGAGACTTTCCAGCGCGAGTCCGTGGGCGGTTTCAGGATCCGCCATGAACAGGGCTTTTCGAAGTAACGAATACACGTTATTGCCTACAAATCAAATTTGATCCCTTGAGCCAGTGGTAGCTCAGTTCCCCAGTTGATGGTGTTGGTCTGGCGACGCATATATGCTTTCCAGGCATCTGAGCCCGACTCCCGGCCACCACCGGTCTCTTTTTCACCACCAAATGCACCGCCGATTTCTGCCCCGGAAGTGCCAATATTGATGTTCGCGATGCCACAGTCTGAGCCGACCGCGGACAAAAAGCGTTCCGCATGCCGCATATTCAGGGTGAACAACGAAGACGACAGTCCCTGGGCGACATCGTTTTGCATGGCGATGGCATGATCCAGGTCTGTGAACTCAATGATGTAGAGAATCGGTGCAAACGTTTCACACTGAACAATATCCCATTCATTGTTTACCTGGATGATGGCAGGTTCTACAAAACAGCCCGGTCTGTCGATTCGATTTCCCCCCGCAAGGACTTTACCACCCTGTTTCACGGCTGAATCAATTGCCGACAGATATCGCTGCACCGATGCTTCATCTGTTAATGGTCCCATCAGAGTGTCTGGGTCCAGCGGGTCGCCGATCCGGACCTGCTTGTAGGCCTTGATCAATGCCCGGCTAACCTTCTCTAGGATGGATTCATGCACAAACAGACGGCGGGTGGATGTGCATCGCTGACCGGCAGTGCCTACCGATCCAAAAACGATACCGGGTATGGACATTTCCAGGTCAGCGGTCTCATCCATGATAATGGCATTGTTGCCACCCAACTCCAGCAGGCTTCGGCCCATACGTTGTGCGACCCGTACTCCCACCTGCCGGCCGATGGCCGTGGAGCCGGTGAAAGACATCAGATCAATACGGGAGTCGTCAACAAAGCGCTCGGCAAGATTGTGCCCATGTTCAATAAAGCTCAGAAAAATTGATGGAAACCCACCTTCTTTCAATGCTGCATTGCAAATATTTTGTACTGCCAGGCAACTCAAGGCACCCTTTGGAGATGGCTTCCAGATGGTTGTATTTCCGCAAATGGCCGCGATGAACGCGTTCCAGGACCAAACGGCAACCGGGAAGTTAAAAGCCGAGATAACTCCCACAACACCGAGCGGGTGCCATTGTTCATACATGCGGTGCAATGGGCGCTCAGAGTGCATGGTATTGCCATACAGCATACGTGACTGACCAACCGCAAAATCACCAATATCGATCATCTCCTGTACTTCGCCATCACCTTCGGCCTTAATTTTCCCCATTTCCAGACTGACCAGACTACCCAACGCGTCCTTGTGTTCACGCAAAGCCTCGGTGCACAAACGGATGGCTTCACCGCGTTGAGGGGCTGGCACCATGCGCCATTGTTCGAAATTTTCCCTGGCGCTGGCAACAACCCGTTCATAATCGTCGACTGACGCCGAATGTACCGAAGCGACCAGATCACCCGTTGAGGGATTGATAACCTGTTTGACTCCTGCATCGGTCGTGGTCGACCAACAGTCTTTGCCAAAATACGCGCCGGGATTAAATTCCTGGATACCCAGTGATTTGAGAAACTCCATATTGATATCAGCCTTTTCAGATTCGGGTTTTGTGTAACCGGATGGTTGCGTTCCGGTATGCTCATTTATGGGTCACATTGATGCAATATCATTCCCATGCGATTGAACCGGTGATTATCGCACTGCCGGTGAATGGATGCATACCCAACTGGTGCAAAAAAATGTCATGACAAAGGAACTCACCGTTACCTGGCGGGTCTTAATCCTGCAATGAAACTGGCTAATCAGGATGGGTTCCGATCATGTTATGCTCACGTTTTAAAGTGAAGGGCGTATGAGATCACTCCGCGCAGTCACAACAAACCATACCGGTAGGCCGGAGACGGCCCCATCGGTACGCCGGTTGAAACAGCAACAGAAACAACCGGCGCAGACATGGGGAGTACAGGGAAGGGTGAGCGAAGCGAAAGTCGACCAGTTGCTGGTTGAGCGGGTACAAAAGGGCGAAAAACGCGCTTTTGACCTGTTGATTCAGAAATATCAGCACCGCATCGTCAGCCTGGTTTCACGTTATGTTTCTGACTCGTCCGAAGCTCAGGATGTGGCACAGGAAGCCTTTATCAAAGCCTATCGGGCGATTGGCCGTTTTCGTGGCGACAGCGCCTTTTACACCTGGTTATATCGCATCGCCATCAATACCGCCAAGAACTGGATCGTGGCAAAAAATCGTCGGCCGCCATTGAGTGATATCGACGCGACAGATGCTGAGCAATACGATATGGACAGCCGATTGAAAGATCGAAGTACACCTGAAAATGAACTTCTACGTGGGGAAATCGAACGAACGGTATACGATGCCATTGCAAACCTGCCGGATGACTTGCGCACAGCCATCATGTTACGGGAATTGGATGGTATGAGTTATGAAGAGATAGCGACCACCATGGAGTGCCCCATTGGCACAGTTCGCTCGCGAATATTTCGTGCACGTGAAGCAATAGATGAGAAACTAAAACCCCTGCTTGGTGGTCAATATAGCGGCAGGGAATAATAAAACAGACTTTGGCACAGGTATAAACAGAAATGAACAAGGAATCTTTAGAGCACATATCCAGTCTGATGGATGGAGAAATCTCGCGTGAAGCAGGATTATTCCTTACCCGCAGACTGGGTTCTGATCAAGCATTAAGCGGTCACTGGGACAGGTATCACCTGATTCGTGACTGTATTCGTCAGCCTGGTAGCAAGGTGGTGGTCACCGGTATGTGTGAAAAACTTAATGAATCACTGCATTCAGAGAGCAGACCACGGGTTACTGCCTGGCAAAGTCATGGTTGGCTCAAACCGGTTTCAGGACTTGCAATTGCCGCCAGTGTCGCATTGATGGCCATTGTGGTGACAGCACCCCAATACGGTGTGCTGCCAGGGTCATCCTCTGATACAGCAGTTTCAACATCATCGGCTCAGCCTTTTGTGAGTCCCAATACCGTTTCAATAACGCCGGGCTCACAAGCGGCCAGTTATACAGCGGATCAAAAGGTCAACGCCGAGCGATTAAATGCCTACCTTTTACGTCACAACCAGATGGCCAGAATGGCAGGCAAGCAGGGTTTTGTTTCCTTTGTACCGATTGTGGCGACCCCGCCTGTTACCGAGAAGGACAATCCGGATACCCCGGAAGAATCCGCACAGGTCAGTCCCGAGAAGGAGTCTGTGGAATCCCAATGAGCGGTTATATCCGCAAGACCCTGCTGGTGCTGGTTGCAATCGGTGTCAGTGGCTCGGTTTCGGGTGAGGACTCCAGCCAGGCTCGGGTATGGCTGGAGCGCATGGCTGCGGCCATGAGTCATATGACTTACCAGGGCACCTTCGTATACGTGCATGATGGTATCGTTGAAACCATGCGAATCACCCACGTGGCAAACGATGAAGGAGAGCGTGAACGTATCTATTCGCTCAGTGGTCCGCAACGTGAAGTGATCCGCGACAAGTGGGGTGTTCGATGTATTCTCGAGGATTCTGCCTCGGTGATGGAGGATCCGATTGTCGCCCGATCCTATTTTCCCGAGCTGCCACTTTCAGCCATTGAAAGCAAGAACAGTGGTTATCTGTTGGAAACGAGTGGCAGGGCGAGGATAGCCGGGCACATGGCAATTAGGGTGAGCATTTCTCCACAGGATTCCTATCGTTATGGCTATGAATTCTGGTTGGAAGAGGGCACTGGCCTGTTGTTGAAATGGGTGCTTCTGGATACCAATCAACAGGCACTGGCCAAATTGATGTTTACAGAATTCAAGATGGGAACTTCGGTCAACTGGGATGAGCTTGAGTCCGAGTCACGCAAGGATGATTTTGTCGAGGTGAAAACCTTCACACCTGAAGAAACTGTAATTTCCAGTTCCAGCCCACGCTGGCAGCCTGGCAAACTGCCACCCGGTTTCCGGTTGGAATCCCACAGTCACCTGCGTGGTGGCAACGGTGTATTTGAACACAGTGTATACACTGACGGTCTTGCCGCCGTGTCGGTTTATATTGAGAAATATGCCGGCCAGGCGGGGATCAGACCTGGTGTCAGTCATCTGGGTACCAACAACGCCTACGCAAAGCGACAGGGTGAATTACAAATCACAGTTATCGGTGAAGTTCCGGCAATTACTGTCAGGTCAATTGCAAACGAGATGGCACGTGCGGTCGCGTCACGCTGACCTGCGGAAGTATTGCCCCATGATTGAACAGAATGTACAGGTTGTCAGCTGCTCAGAAGAACACGTGTGTGTGCGGCTGGGAGGACAGGGCAATTGTGTCGCCTGCCAGCAGGGCAGGGGTTGCGGTGCCGGTGTATTTTCAAAACTGGTACAACGCCGACCGGTCGTTATTGAACTGCTGCGCCAGGACCTCAGTGTGAAGCCTGGTCAGATGATCACCTTGTCCTTTCCTGAACAAGTGTATTTGAAACTAGTATTTGTGCTTTATGGCTGGCCCTTACTGGCCGCGCTGCTGGCGGCCTCTGCCGGTCATGCGCTGGGTAATTGGCTGGAACTGAATTTGTTCATGCTTGATCTCACCACACTGCTGTGTGCCCTGTTGGCAGGAGCATTGGTATGGCGTTTCATCAAGCATGCAAGAGATTCGGACAACTGGCTTGGTTCGCTGCACATGGCGGTTTATTTGCCTTCTTCCACGCCGGATATGTGCAGTGAATCCGAATAGGAATAATATGTTTATTGGAGACCAATCGATGAAAACCAAATTCTGGCTGCGAGTTGCAGTACTGATGGTATTTTTTGCAAGCCTTCCGCTCAGTGCGAAAGTAACCGGCCTGCCTGATTTTACGGAACTGGTGGAGAAAGCCGGTCCCGCTGTGGTTAATATTCGTGTCACGCAATTTGGTACCCGAGACCCACAGGCATCGGGCCAAAATGGTAGGTCACGTGACCGTGAAGAGCAGAACCAAAGGGACATACCGGAGTTTTTCAGACGCTATTTTGACATGCCGGAGGATCCCCGATTTGGACAGCCAGACAGAACGGGAGCAGGTTCGGGCTTTATTTATGCTGCTGACGGATACATTCTGACCAATCACCATGTAGTTGCAGAAGCCGATGAAATAATCATACGGATGGCCGACCGACGTGAGTATGAGGCCACATTGGTGGGTTCAGACGAGGCCAGTGATATTGCCGTACTCAAAATCGACGCGGATGAGGATCTGCCATTCCTGAGTATTGGTGAATCAGAATCACTGAAACCAGGTGAATGGGTGGCGGCCATTGGTTCTCCTTTCAATTTTGAGCAGAGTGTCACCGCGGGGATAGTCAGCGCCAAGGGGCGTTCCAACCGCGCACAACAGTATGTACCCTTCATCCAGACTGATGTCGCAATAAACAGAGGTAACTCGGGTGGTCCCTTATTGAATATGGATGGTGAGGTGGTGGGGATCAACTCATGGATCCTGAGTTCAAATGGCGGTTATATCGGTTTGTCTTTTTCTATCCCCATCGAAGTCGCCGCAAGCACCGCCAGACAATTGCGCACCACTGGCAGGGTAGAACGCGGGCTCTTGGGTGTCATGGTAGGTGCAGTAACCCGTGAGATGGCAGAGGCATTGGAGCTGGACAGACCCGTGGGTGCACTGGTTAATGATGTTACACCCGGTGGGGCCGCTGACCGTGCCGGTATTAAACCGGGTGATGTCATCCTGGCGTTCAACGATTCGGCATTAGAAACCTGGAACGATCTGCCGCCACTGGTAGGGGCAAATCCACCGGGAACAAAAGCATCCGTGCGGGTAAGCCGCGATGGCAGAAATGAAGTTTTTGGCGTCACCCTCGATGCCTTGAACAGCGAGCTCAGCGAAGAACTCGCCGATTTAGACAACTCGTCCAGGAACAGCAATGCCCTGGGTCTGGTAGTCGACATGATCGGCAGCGATCGAAGACGTGAATTGGGTGACCCTGAAGGTGGCGTCGTCATCACCGATGTTGAAAGTGATGACGCCTGGCGTGCGGGACTGCGGCCCAATGATGTGATCCTTATGATCAATAATCGCCAGGTGGAGAACATGGATGATTTCAATACATTGGTGGCCTCGACTGAACCTGGTCATGCCGTTGCACTGCGTGTCTGGCGTGGTGGTGCTTCCAGTTTTATTGCTTATACACCACGCGAACTGGATGAAGGATAATCGTTGAACGAAGCAAATCGGGACCTGTTTGAGTTGGTGTGACTTATGCGCACCAGTCCCGCATCAGTTATAATCGCCGCCTGAAAAACGCAATAACTAATGGGGCCATCCGTTTTTCCAAACGGATGGCCCCTGATTGTTTAACCTGCACGACTTTGACACAAACAATGGCCGTTACACTGTATGGATCAGAAATATATTCGAAATTTCTCCATCATTGCCCATGTGGATCATGGCAAATCGACTTTGGCTGATCGGTTCATACAGTTGTGCGACGGTTTAAGCGAACGGGAAATGTCTGCGCAGGTATTGGATAGCATGGATATCGAACGTGAACGTGGAATCACCATCAAGGCTCAGAGTGTAACCCTGGATTACAACGCAGATGATGGCAATGTCTATCATCTCAATTTTATCGATACGCCCGGTCACGTTGATTTTTCTTATGAGGTTTCACGCTCGCTGTCAGCTTGTGAGGGTGCTCTTCTTGTCGTGGATGCAGCCCAGGGTGTTGAAGCACAGAGCGTGGCCAATTGTTATACCGCGGTTGAACTGGGACTTGAGGTCATACCGGTTCTGAACAAGATTGATCTGCCATCAGCTGAACCAGAAAGAGTGAAACAGGAAATCGAAGATATTATTGGTATAGAGGCAGACGATGCCCTGACGGTAAGCGCAAAGACAGGCAGTGGTGTTGACCAGGTACTGGAACGTTTGATCCGGGATGTCCCACAACCAAAAGGTGATCCGGATACACCGCTGAAGGCACTGATCATAGACTCCTGGTTTGACAATTATCTTGGTGTGGTTTCTTTAATACGTGTGGTGGACGGCATGGTCCGCAAGCGGGACAAAATCGAATTGATGTCCTCAAAAAATCAGCACCAGGTCGATCAGGTTGGCGTTTTTACACCGAAGCGGGAGTTACGCGATACGCTGTCTGCCGGTGAAGTAGGGTTCCTGGTGGCGGGTATCAAGGATATTCATGGTGCCCCGGTCGGGGATACCATTACTTTGGGTAAGACACCAGCAGATGAGCCATTACCGGGGTTTGAAACCATGCAATCCAGGGTATTTGCCGGACTGTTTCCAAGTGATGCGGATGACTATCCGGATCTTCGTGAGGCCCTGGATAAATTACAACTCAATGACGCGGCTTTGAATTTTGAACCGGAAACTTCAGAGGCCCTGGGCTTCGGTTTCCGTTGCGGTTTTCTGGGTTTGTTGCACATGGATATCGTACAGGAGCGCCTGGAACGAGAGTATGGAGTTGACCTGATCACTACGGCTCCTACCGTTATCTACGAGGTGGAATTGACCAACGGTGAGATATTGACACTGGAGAATCCGGCCAGCCTGCCGGCGGTCAACAAGATAGGTGAAATACGCGAACCGATCATTCATGCCAATATCCTGGTGCCACAGGAATATGTTGGCTCTGTGATTGGATTGTGTGAGGAAAAACGAGGCAAACAGGTGATTATGCAATATCTGGGCGGACAAGTTTCCATCCAGTATGAATTGCCCTTATCCGAGGTAGTCCTTGATTTTTTCGATAAATTAAAATCAGTCAGTCGCGGATATGCATCATTTGATTATTATTTTTTACGCTTTTCTGCGGGACCTTTTGTGCGGGTTGATGTTCTGATTAATGGTGACAGGGTAGATGCACTGTCTCTGATCATGCACCGGGACCAGTCCCAGAGACGAGGCCGGGAATTGGCGATCAGTATGAAGGACCTGATTCCAAGGCAGATGTTTGATGTTGCCATCCAGGCATCTATCGGCTCACAAGTCATTGCCCGGACTACGGTCAAGGCATTGCGGAAAAATGTTACAGCCAAGTGTTATGGCGGGGATATAACTCGAAAACGCAAATTGCTGGAAAAACAGAAAGCCGGTAAAAAACGTATGAAACAGGTGGGACGGGTAGAAATACCCCAGGAAGCATTCCTGGCCATTCTGCAGCAGGACAACAAGAAGTAGGAATGAATTATGAATATTGATTTTGCATTGGTCCTGGTCGTACTGACCTCGGTGACCGGCCTGGTTTGGCTGGTGGACAGTGTGTTGTTTAAACAGAAACGAAGGGACAGGTCGGTTCAAAAGGATGCCGCGAATTTACACGAACCAATCATCGTGGAGTATTCGCGTTCGCTCTTCCCTGTACTGTTTATTGTGTTGTTATTTCGTTCTTTTTTGTTTGAGCCATTCAAAATCCCATCCGGATCCATGATTCCGACCCTGTTGGTGGGCGATTTTATCGTGGTTAACAAGTTCGCCTATGGTGTACGTCTACCGGTGATCAATAAGAAATTTATTTCATTTGGTGAGCCGCAACGTGGAGACGTGGTGGTATTTCGCTACCCTGTTGATCCGGCTGTGAATTTTATCAAGCGTGCGGTTGGTCTGCCGGGTGACACGATTACCTACCGAGACAAAACTCTGTATATCAATGGTGAAAGGGTGGAGGGGTCCTCCACCGGGCGCTTTGAAAGCAGCAATGTGAAATGTTCAACACCTGCTCCTGATGCCATGCTGTACGAGGAACAACTGGATGCTGCAAACCACAGGCTTTTATTGCATGACCGCAGTCGCAGCCGTGACGGACAATGGGTCGTTCCCGAAGGTCATTATTTCATGATGGGTGACAATCGTGACCGCAGTAATGACTCGCGTGAATGGGGATTCGTGCCGGAAGAAAATCTTTTGGGACGTGCCGTGGGAATCTGGCTGAATTTTGATTTTGAACGAGGGTGTGCAGATTTTTCACGGGTAGGCGAAGGAATCAACTAATTCCATCCATATCGCAGAGGCTTTGATGGTGCAAATTATTAACGAGACGCGATATAGTACAGGTACGTTTTGGTCAAAAAGGAAACTGGAGATGAAGATACGGAAGCAAAGGGGTTTGACGCTGATTGGGTTTGTGTTGGTTCTGGTCATGACGGTATTTATTGCCTTTATCGGAATGCGCATTGTGCCGATGTACATGGATTATTATGCTGTTGTGAGTGCACTCAATGGGGTGGCGGCCGAACGCGGAAGTTCACGGCTCTCAGCGGGTCAGCTTCGGCTGAAGGTCATCATGCGTTTACAAGTCAGCTATGTTGAAAGCGTTGGAGAACGGGATATCAAGATATCACGCCAGGGTGGACTTAAACTGGGTGTTGACTACGAGGTACGCCAACACATCATAGGCAACCTGGATGTGGTGGGCAAATTCAGCAAATACGTACCACTGGCAAACTGATTCCGGATAGCCCCCATGATCAATACGACAGAGATGCGCCAGGGTTGTTAACCCATCATGAACAAAGATGCAGACCGGGTGAAATTACCTGGAATTCCGTACCGCTTCAAACAATCCGGTTTACTTGAGCAGGCGCTGACACACCGCAGTGTTGGTAAGCACAACTATGAGCGTCTTGAGTTCCTGGGTGATGCCGTCCTGGATTTCGTAGTATCGGCCCGTTTGTACCAGATCAAGAGTGAACACAACGAAGGCGACCTCAGCCGATTGAGGGCGCGTGTGGTGCGCGGTGAAACACTGGCCATACTCGCACGTAAACTCAATCTCGGTGATTACATCAATCTGGGTGAAGGAGAATTGAAATCCGGTGGATTCAAACGTGAGTCAATTCTGGCCGACGCGTTGGAAGCAGTATTCGGTGCCATCTATCTTGACGGCGGCTTCAGTGCCTGTGAATCAGTGATACTCCATATATGTGACCCGGTGATCGCGAGTCTGCCAGACGCTGGTGAACTCAAGGACCCAAAGACCCGATTACAGGAATGGCTCCAGGGTCGTGGGCACGACCTGCCGGAATATGCGCTGGTGAGTGAAATGGGCCCGGCTCACCAAAAGCATTTTACCTCAAGGTGCGTAGCTCCGGGCACCGGAATCCAGGCCGATGGCGAAGGAGGCAGCCGGCAAAAAGCGGAGCAGGCAGCAGCAATGGCTACCTTCAAACTTCTCACCCGGGTACCCGTTCGATGAGGGATCAAGCTGATCAGGAAAATAATTTTCGATTCGGCTATGTCGCTATTGTTGGGCGACCAAATGTTGGCAAGTCAACCCTGCTGAACCAGATTCTCGGTCAAAAAGTGAGTATTGTCACGGCCAAACCGCAGACCACACGGCAAAGGTTGGCGGGAATAAAAACCACGGACCAGGGACAGGTGGTTTACGTGGATACGCCGGGGATTCACCACACAGCGAAACGCGCCCTGAACCGCTATATGAACCGGGTCGCCCAGGCATCTTTCAGAGACACGGACCTGGTGATGTTGCTGGTTGAGGCCGGTAACTGGACTCGCCAGGATACCTTTGTTGCCAAGGCACTGCGGTCTGTAGAGGTACCGGTAATGCTGGTGTTGAACAAGATTGACCTGGTGGCAGACAAAGAATCGCTGCTGGAGTTCATTACTGTAAATGCCAGGGAAGGTGACTATGACAGCATCATGATGATTTCTGCTAAAAAAGGCAGCGGTGTGGAAGAGCTGGAAAGACAGGTTTTGGTGAAGCTGCCATTCTCCCGTCCGTTTTATGATGAAGACCAGTTCACTGATCGAAGTGAACGATTCCTGGCAGCGGAGATGATCCGTGAACAACTGACGCTCAGACTGCACCAGGAATTGCCCTATGCACTAACAGTGGAAATAGAAGAGTTCAAGCGCAGCACCAACCTGCTGACAATTGGGGCCATCGTGTGGGTCGAA
This sequence comes from Lysobacterales bacterium, assembly GCA_014238945.1. Classification (GTDB taxonomy): domain Bacteria; phylum Pseudomonadota; class Gammaproteobacteria; order Xanthomonadales; family SZUA-36; genus SZUA-36. Next base: position 74,848 of record JABAAB010000041.1, on the reverse strand, counting down.
CGCGAAAGCCAGAAGCAGATCGCCATTGGAAAGAAAGGGATTGTACTCAAACAGGTGGGCAGCAAGGCACGGGTGGTGTTGCAGGAATTATTCGGTGAAAAGATATTTCTGCGTTTATGGGTCAAGGTCAGCAGGGACTGGTCAGATAGTGACAAGCTGATAGAAAGGTTCGGGTACCGGGATTCATGAGCCGTATCCAGTTGGAACCGGCCTACGTGTTACACAGCCGTTCGTTCCGGGAAACCAGTTTGATTGTGGAGTCTTTTACACGTGAACACGGACGTGTGGCGATGGTTGCGCGTGGTGCCAGATCTGCGCGCTCACAATGGCGCAATGTATTACAACCTTTTCGACCCATGTTGCTGAGTTGGACCCAAAAAAGCGAGTTGGGTACCCTGACCGGTGCTGACCAGGTTGCATCACCACCGGCGCTGGAAGGTGAAAGCCTGTTTTGTGGTATCTATCTCAATGAGTTGCTGATGCGCTTGTTGCATCGTGGTGACCCGCATACCGAGTTGTTTGAACGTTATCGTCATGTGCTGGGCGAACTGGCAGTTGTGACGTCGCCCCAACCCCTGTTACGTGTGTTCGAAAAACACTTACTGGAGGCCATTGGTTATGCGATGCAATTGGATCGTGAGTATGGCAAGGGAGATCTGGTCCAACCTGAAGGCTGGTATGAATATCGGCCGGATCGTGGCCCAAGGTCCAGCCCCGGTCCTGGAAAAGGGCGGGTTTCTGGAGGGGCTCTGTTGGGTCTGCACGCTGAACATCTGGATGAGGATCACCTTCCCGAATTGCGCATGCTGATGCGCAGCGTGATCGGTTATCATCTCGGGGGTAAACCGCTGGCCAGTATGTCGTTATTCAGGACCCAGGAAGCCCGTGGTTTGCCGGAAAGCAGGGTTCATGTCGATTAGTGGGTCAGTCGGCCAGTAGCTGCACAAGTATAGGATTAGGATAAATTGAAAATACCAGAGTGTGCGCACACATCCCGCCTTAGCATCGAGGAAGGTAGCCTATGAAGAACGCTGGGAAATTGTTGCTGGGGGTCAACATCGATCATGTTGCAACCATTCGCCAGGCGCGCGGCGCGAGCTATCCGAGTGTTCTGGAAGCTGCCCGAATTGCTGAGGAAGCAGGCGCAGATGCAATAACAGTTCATTTGCGTGAGGATCGGCGGCACATCCAGGATGATGAAGTTGAAGACCTGTGCAGGCAAGTCGGGACGCGGGTCAACCTGGAGATGGCCGTAACCGATGAAATGCTGGCAATAGCAGAAGCAAACCGGCCCGCCGATGTGTGTCTGGTGCCTGAAAAGCGCGAAGAGTTGACCACCGAGGGTGGATTGGATGTATTGACTCATTTTGATGCGGTCAAAAATGCCTGCAAGCGTTTGAAATCCGCAGGAATCCGGGTTTCGCTGTTCGTGGATCCCGATATTGCTCAACTTGATGCCGCGCTCGCATGTGGTGCACCCGTGGTGGAATTGCATACAGGCAGTTACGCGGACGCAGACGAGTCCAAAACCAATTCAGAGTTGAATAGAATTATCAAAACAGCGGAGCATGGTGATTCCATCGGCTTGCAGGTCAATGCGGGTCACGGTTTGAACTACGTTAACGTGGGACCCATCGTGCAAATCCCGCAATTGGTCGAGTTGAATATCGGGCATTCTATTGTTGCGAGGGCTTTGTTCACCGGTCTGGATTCGGCAATAAAGGAAATGTTGGTACTGATGGATAAAAACAATAAAAACAATTAATTAGACAATAATAAGCTAACATGTAAATGAATTTAAAGCTCAGGAACAGTCAGCAATATGGGGCGTAGTCGTAAGAAACTTTCCGACCAGCCATTCGAGGTGGAAATTAGTGGTCTTGATTCCAGGGCCATGGGGAAGGCTGTCCTCGAGAACAAAGACCTGCGGGTTTACGATGCACTACCCAACGAACGGATACTTGCACGGCATATGTTTGGCAGGAGTCATCGCGGCAAAGCAATAACCTTGGAGGTACTGAAGTCGTCTCCGGACAGGACACGGCCACGATGTCCACACTTTGGTGACTGTGGCGCCTGCAGTTCCCAGCATATGAGCGACGAAGCCCAGTTGGCGTGGAAAGAACGGACATTGCTACACAAGCTGCAAGAGACAGGCGGCGTCCAACCCGAGTCAGTCTATCCGCCCCTGTGTGGGCCGCAGTGGAACTATCGACGCAAAGCCAGGTTATCCGTGCGGTACGTAGCACCGAAAAACAGGGTACTGGTCGGTTTTCGTGAACGCAACGGGCGTTACGTGGCAGACATGGAAGAATGTCATATCCTGCGAAAGGAGATTGCAGATAATCTGACATCGATGTCATCAATGATTGAAGAGCTGGATTGTCGGAGTGCAATTCCGCAAATTGAGATTGCATGTGGTGATGACAACTGTGCACTGATCATCCGTCATCTTGAGGAATTGACAGCTCACGATAATGAGCGCTTACGCAGGTATGCGCTTGAATCCGGCATGGGAATATTTTTACAGTCGGCAGGCCCGCAAAGCATCCAGCTGCTGGAGCCCAATGATCTGCAATTGTCCTACTCTATCGATGCACTTGGTATACATTTCCATTTTGAACCGCTGGATTTTGTACAGGTAAACGGTGAGCTGAACCAAAAGATGGTGATGCGTGCACTGGAACTGCTGGATCCCCGGCCTGTTGACAGGATCCTGGATCTGTTTTGCGGTCTGGGTAATTTCTCCCTGCCTCTGGCAACCCGTGCCGGACAGGTGACCGGTATCGAGGGATCTGAGGAGATGGTGGAGCGAGGACAAAGCAATGCCCGGGCCAATGGCTTGAGCAATGTTGATTTCCAAAGCGTGGATTTGTACAGCGCCGATCTGGGCATGGCCGATGCGGCTTCCTGGCAAGCTGGCGGTTACGATAAAATCATGCTGGATCCACCGCGTTCCGGCGCCGAGAATTTGTTACCGTGGATTTCTGCAAGCGGGGCCACGCGTGTGCTGTATATCTCGTGCAACCCCGAAACCCTGGCCCGTGATGCGGGGATAATGGTAAACACGAATGGCTATCTCCTGGAAGGCGCGGGAATCATAAATATGTTTCCACATACACCCCACAGCGAAGCAATTGCGCTGTTTACACGGCAATAAATGGTTTTGAGTCCTGATGACACATATAACCCAGCCTGAATTGACGCATCCTCCCGGTCCACTGCTTATCGGTCTTGAGGGTCTGAAAGTCAGTTCCGAGGAGCTTGGCTGGTTGCGTCACCCTGCTGTGGGCGGGGTGGTATTGTTCAGCCGAAACTTCCATGACCCGGATCAATTGACCTCCCTGACAGCGTCGATCATTGACCGGTCCGGTCGCGATTTGCTCATTTGTGTTGATCATGAAGGAGGCAGGGTACAACGCTTCAGAAATGGGTTCACCCGTTTGCCGGCGTTGGCAATTTTGGGCAAAATATTTGCTGAATCTCCCGACAGCGCAAAAGACTATGCATACCGGCACGGCAGGGTAATGGCCACCGAGTTGTTGCTGTGTGGTGTGGACCTGAGTTTTGCCCCGGTACTGGATATGGGCAATCGCAGCGTGGTAATCGGTGACCGGGCCTTTGCATCTGATGTCAATTCCATCACAGAACTCTCCAGGTCGTACATTGCAGGCATGCATGACGCGGGTATGAGTGCAACCGGAAAGCACTTTCCCGGACATGGCTCCGCGGTAGCGGATTCACATGTAGCGGATGTCTGTGATCCACGACCCCTGGAGGAGATCAGGGAATCTGATTTACGACCATTTGCAGTCCTGTGTGATCAACTGGACGCCGTCATGATGGCACACGTCGTCTATTCGCAAGTGGACAGACGGGCGGCCGGCTATTCAACATTCTGGATTCAAAGGGTGCTGCGCCAGCAATTGAAATTCAGTGGAACGGTATTTTCAGATGACCTGGGTATGTATGCTGCGAGGGTTGCTGGTGGATTACGGGAGCGTTTTTATTCATCCCTTGCAGCCGGTTGCGATGCCGCACTGGTATGCGAACCCGGTGATGTCCGCAAGCTGCTGGCAAACAATGACCTGGAGTTCTCCAGTCCGGCAATCGCACTGGCGAAACTGAAAGGCGCCTCGGCAGTCGCCCGGGAGCAACTTGATCAGGTTGGCGAATGGTGCCAGTGGAAAAAATCAATTCAACAATTGGAGTAAAAGTAATGGGTACGAGCAATCACCCTGACCCACGAGTGTTACTTGAAAAATCCCGGGTTCTTCACAGTAGGGAAAAAGTACGTGAAGCCGTGCAAAAGATGGCCGATGAGATTAATCAGTTTTATGGTGATGAACCCCTGGTGGTCATATCTGTCCTGACCGGGGCAATCGTACCTGCCGCATGGCTGGTGACTGAATTTAAGATGCCACTGCAAATGGACTTTGTTCATGCAACCCGTTACCGGGGCGGTCTGTACGGCGCTGAACTGGAGTACCGGGTTCCACCACGTCTTGATCTTGAAGGACGCCACGTACTGATTATCGATGACATTTTTGATGAGGGCGATACCCTGGCCGCGATCAAAGGTTCGTGTGAAAAACGCAAGGCCGGGTCGGTCAAGCTTGCGGTACTGGTACGCAAAATTCACGATCGCGGACTGTCTCGTGACTACGTGGATTTCGTGGGTCTCGATGTGCCGGATGTCTACGTGTTTGGTTGTGGGATGGATGCCTATGAAGAATGGCGTCACCTGGACGAAATCCTGGTATTAGAGGAGGACTAGTGGGAGAGGAGTGCCAGCTGCGGGTATTGGGTTTGATCGGAGGAACCGGCCTCGACGACTGGGGCGGTGAGACGCTTGTTCATGACATCAGTAGTGATTACGGTCAAGCGTCTGGCGATGTGGCCGAATACCCACTTGGTGACCTGAAAATCCTGTTTATGCCCCGTCACGGCCCTGCGCATTCAATTGCGCCACACGCGGTGAATTATCGCGCAAATATCGATGTTTTAAGAAAGGCAGGTGTAGACGCAATTGTTGCGGTGAATGCCGTTGGCGGTATATCTGAACATTGCCGGCCAGGAACGATACACGTACCAGATCAGCTGATCGATTATACCTGGGGCAGGAAGCACAGTTTTTCCCTGAACGCAGATGACCATTTACAGCACATTGAATTTGCCGAGCCCTTTGGTGGTAATTTGCGCAAGCGAATCATAAATGCTGGGCCCCAATCCGGAGTGCGTCTGACAGAAGGTGGCTGTTTGGCCGTTTGCCAGGGGCCGAGATTGGAGACTGCTGCTGAAATCAGACGATTGCAGAAAGATGGGGCAGACCTCGTCGGAATGACCAGTATGCCGGAAGCTGCCCTAGCTCGTGAAGCAGGGGTGGATTATGCCAGTATATGCGTGGTCGCAAACAGGGCTGCAGGTCTGGGGGATGAACCGGTCAGCATGGACGCCATAGATACTACATTGAAACATGCCATGGTGAATGTTCGTACCCTGTTACACGCATTGGTCAAGGATTTATCCAGTGCAGACTGACTCTCATTTCCCTTGTCTACTGTCCCCGCTTGATCTGGGGTTTACGAAAATCAAAAATCGGGTCCTGATGGGTTCCATGCACACGGGACTCGAAGACCGCGGCAGGGACTATCCAAAACTTGCCGCGTATTTTGCCGAGCGCGCAGCGGGCGAGGTCGGATTGATGGTAACCGGTGGTATTGCACCCAATATCCGCGGCTGGCTGGCACCTTTTTCTTCTATGTTGGTCAGCAAACGTCAACTATCACGGCATCGCCTGGTGACCTCGGCAGTACACGCACAGGGTGGAAAAATCTGTATGCAGATTCTTCATGGTGGACGCTACAGCTATCATCCGCTGAGTGTTGCACCGTCGGCGATACAGTCACCAATCTCACCATTCAAGCCACGGGCACTGAGTGGTCGGGGCGTGGAACGCCAGATCAGGGCTTACGTACGGGCAACGGCACTGGCCCGTGAAGCTGGATATGACGGGGTTGAAATCATGGGCTCCGAAGGCTACCTGATCAACCAGTTCACCACCGGGCACGTCAACAAACGTTCAGACCGATGGGGTGGAAGTACCCGCAATCGTTACCGGTTTGCAGAAGAGATCGTCACGAGATGCAGGCAAGTTGCAGGTGCCGATTTCATCATAATCTACCGGCTTTCGATGCTTGACCTGTTGCAGGACGGTAACAACTGGGATGAGGTAGTGGAGCAGGCCAGGGTTGCGGAGACCTCGGGTGCCACATTGCTCAATACCGGGATCGGCTGGCACGAGGCGCGTATTCCCACTATTGCCACCATGGTTCCGCGGGGTGCATTCACCTGGGTAACGGCGCGCATTCGTCCCGAGGTTAATCTGCCGGTCATTACCACCAACCGTATCAATACACCGGCGATCGCGGAGGAGATACTCAGACGTGGTGACGCAGATATGGTGTCCATGGCCCGACCTCTGCTGGCCGATGCGGATTTTGTCAAAAAGTCCCGACAAGGTCGCGCTGACGAAATCAATATTTGCATAGCCTGTAACCAGGCTTGTCTGGATCATACCTTTGTTGGCAAGATCTGTTCGTGCCTGGTCAACCCGCGTGCCTGTCGTGAAACCGAGCTGAATTACCTGCCGGTATCTCGTCCCAAGTCAATTGCGGTAGTAGGTGCCGGGCCGGCAGGACTTGCGTTTGCCACGGTGGCTGCGGGACGCGGACATCGTGTGACCCTGTTTGAACAGTCGGCCAGGATCGGCGGACAGTTCAACATGGCGAAGAAGATTCCCGGTAAGGAGGAATTCAAAGACAGTCTGGCATATTTTGCAGGTGAATTAGAAAGAAACGGGGTAAATCTGAGGCTTGAACACACTGTCAGTAGTAAAGATCTTGAAGAATTTGAGGAGGTGGTGCTGGCCACGGGTGTTCTCCCGAGAAAAATTGAAATTCCCGGTATTGACCATCCCAAAGTGGTCGGGTATATGGATGTGCTGAACAACGAAATGCTGATCGGCGGGCGTGTGGCCATCATAGGAGCAGGGGGTATTGGTTTTGACGTGGCTGAATTCCTTAGCCATGCACAGGGCCAGGCAGCCAGCAGTCTGTCACGCGAAGAATTTGCGCGTGAATGGGGAATAGACCTCAGCCTGCAGGCCCGTGGGGGAGTCAGGAGTGTGAAAGCACAACCACCACCAAGTGCACGTACAATCTGGTTGTTACAGCGAAAGACGGACAAACCCGGTAAAACACTGGGAAAAACCACCGGCTGGATACACCGTTTGAGTCTTCGCCATCGGGGTGTCCACATGCTCAGTGGTGTCACCTATGAACGTATCGATGATCAGGGTCTGCACATTGCGGTCAAGGATGAGAGACGCTTGCTCGAAGTCGACCACGTGGTGATTTGTGCGGGGCAGGTAAGTAATCGGCAGTTGGCAGATGACCTGCAGAAAAATGGGATTTCCTGTCACATTATCGGCGGAGCTCATCGGGCAGCTGAACTTGATGCCAAGTATGCTATTGGCCAGGGAAGCGAACTGGCTGCAAGTCTCTGAGTGAGATCTGAGACCGGAGAGTCAGTCAGCTTTAGGCAGACTCAAATGCAGAATTAACCAGCCACATACAGCCGAAATCAATGAGCCACTGATCACGCCCGTCTTCACCGCAGCAATCTGGGAAAATCCGCCGTGCTCAAAAGCCAGGCTGCCGATAAAAAGACTCATGGTAAATCCCACACCACACAGAAGGGCTACGCCGTACAACATGCCCCAACTGGTCGAATCGGGTTTTTTTGCAATACCCAGACCCACCGCGATCGCGGTCATACCAAATACGCCAATCTGTTTACCTGCAAACAGACCCAGGATGATTCCCAGGGAAACCGGTCCGGCCAGTGTATCGCTGCCGACTCCAGCAAACGATATGCCGGCATTGGCAAATGCGAAGATGGGTAATACACCAAAGGCCACCCATGGATGCAGGATATGTTCGAGGTGACGTGCCGGAGATTGCGTGTTGGGGATCTCGTTCTTCATAGGGATGAAAAACGCCACGATAATACCTGCCAGAGTAGCGTGAACCCCGGATTTAAGTACAAATAACCAAATGAAAGAGCCCACGAGCAGGTAGGCTGCAAGTCTTTGAACCCCCATCCGATTCAATACAAACAATACCCCAATGCCACCTGCTGCCGCTGTCAGTGATGCGCTGCTGAGATCACCGGAATAAAACAACGCAATAATGATAATGGCTGCAAGGTCATCGAATATGGCAATTGTTGTCAGGAAAATCTTAAGGCTTGCCGGAACCCGTTTGCCAAGCAGGCTCAATATCGCCAATGCGAAAGCAATATCGGTGGCAGTCGGGATTGCCCAACCATTGCTGCCGGGTGGGTAATCACGGTTGATCTCCCAAAATATCAATGCAGGTACCACCAGCCCACCAATTGCAGCAAGCGCCGGTAGCACGATTTGTTCCGGGCTTGACAACTGCCCTTCAACAAACTCTCGTTTAAGTTCCAGTCCGATTAACAGAAAAAATATTGCCATCAGGCCATCATTAATCCACAAAATAAGCGGTTTACTGACCCCGAAATCTTCCAGCATGACAGTCAACTGCAGATTCAGAATACCGGTATATGTCTCCGCCAGCGGAGAATTGGCCAGCAATATCGCCAACAGGGAACCGCACACCAGAATCAGGCCACCCGCAGATTCCAGACGCAGAAACTCACGCATGGCTTCGGTTATGGCCTGGGTTTTGTTCTTGATCACTTTGATTCGTCCCGCTTTTATAATGACTTGATTGAAGAATTAGTAAACACGAAATATAATTCACCTAATAATAGCCGGCTGTTTGATAATATATGAGTAATTGGACACTGTTAAGCAATCATGGTCATGTTCTTGTATGCCTTGAGCGGGATAATGAAGCCCGTTTACGTGATGTGGCAATGAATGTTGGGATCACCGAGCGAGCCGTACAAAAAATTGTACGCGATCTGCAGCTGCAAGGCATGGTCAGTATCACCAAACAAGGACGCAGAAATCGCTACCAAATCCATCACCAGGAACCCTTACGTCACACCCTCGAAGCCCACTGTACCATTGGGGAGTTGGTTAAAATTGTCAATCAGAAAACCAAATTGGTTGATCGTCTGGTCGCACAAACACCAGCACAGCCAGACTCGATACAACCCCCACCAGTCTCCACCCCGTCACAAGCGGATACTGTCGTGATACCGGAGAAGAAAGAAGCGCTTGCAGAGGCAGAAACTAAAAGTAAAGAAAGCCCTGTTCAAAAGCAGCAGGGCAGTTTATTTTAGCAGCGACCAGGCGAGCTACAATGATTAGGGGTTCGAGTCTATGAGTCGTAAATGGATGATCTATGGGGCCAATGGGTACACTGGCCGATTGGTTGTACAAGAGGCGTGCAAACGCGGTTTATCACCTGTGCTGGCCGGACGTAACCCGGTCGCCATCAAGTTACTGGCACAGGAAACCGGTCTTGATTATCGGGTTTTCAGTCTGACGGAAAGTGCGGAAGTTGAGCGTGCTATGGATGGAATTTCATTGGTATTGCACTGTGCCGGGCCATTTTCCCAAACCAGTCAGCCAATGATCGAAGTTTGTCTGGCAAGGGGCTGCCACTATCTCGACATCACCGGTGAAATCAGCGTTTTTGCCAATGCATACCGGCAATCCGAACAGGCCAGATATGCGGATGTCGTATTGATACCCGGTTGTGGTTTTGATGTTGTGCCGACCGACTGTCTTGCCGCTACACTGATAAAGAAATTACCGGCAGCCACGGCCCTGGAGTTGGCCTTTGAATCCGGTGGAAGTATGAGCCAGGGTACTGCAAAGACCAGTGTCGAAGGGTTTGGCATGGGTGGATGTGCACGTGTTGGAGGGCAGCTCAAACAGGTTCCATTGGCATGGAAGACCAGGAAGATACCGTTCAGGCATGGCAAACGCATGGCAATGACCATTCCCTGGGGTGATGTGTTTTCGGCATACATCAGCACCGGGGTACCTGATATTGAAGTCTATATGGCGACCCCCCCTGCAACCATTTCCCGTGTACGACGCCTGCGCATGATCAGTGCTTTTTTGGCAATGAAGTGGGTGCAGAATATATTGATCCGACGCATTGAAAAAACTGTAAAGGGGCCAACCCCCCAACAACGCAGGGAAACACTGATGCAAATTTGGGGTGAGGTGCGCAGTGCTGATGGCCGCAGTGTGTCCGCTGTCATGACCACGCCTAATGGATATGATGTGACGGCAACTGCAAGTCTCGGTATCGTTCAATATCTGCTAAATAATGAGGTGGAAGGTGGATTCTATACACCCTCTTTACTGCTGGGCGCAGACTATGCCACCTCTTTGCCGGGTGTCAGCATGAGTATCAACACTTGAATAACTTTACCTGGCCATGGCTGGTATTTCTCAGCTTCTTTGCCAGAGCAGGGTAATCGATTTCGCGGCAGCGTATTTTCAGGACCAAACCCTCCTGGTCATAATTTTCCTCCAATTTCTCTGCTTCAAATTGCTGCAACAAAGCGTGCACGCTCGATGACCATTCGAAAGCAGCGGTAACGACGTATTCCGCCTGTGGGTACAGCCTGATAACGTCAGCCCGGTCCAGACACTTGGCGGTGGTCCCGGAATATGCCCTGACCAGTCCACCAACGCCAAGCTTGATTCCACCGAAATACCGGGTTACAACCACCATGACGTTTTCCAGTTGACGACGCTCAATTACATTCAGCATGGGTCTGCCAGCGGTGCCTGAGGGTTCGCCATCATCGCTGGACCTGACCTGGTATTTGATGCGCCATGCCCAGCAATTGTGAGTTGCCTGTGGATCAGCCACCTGTTCATAAAATTCCAGCGATTCTGCCTGGGAGCTTACCGATGCACTCCGGGCAACAAAGCGACTTTTTCTGATCGTTTCTTCATACAAGGTCCCGGATTTCAGAGTCAGCATCAGTGTTTCAACTCGTCGGGAAGCGGATAATCCGGGTACTTTTCCAAGAACAGGTCCAATTCAACTTCCCAATCCGGATCACCTGCTTTTCTCATCTCGATAATGGCTTGCATCTGTTGTTCAATGTCATCACCGGCGGTTGCATCGGCCTGGGCCAAACCCGGTTTTTCCTGTCGCAGGACTGGCTCGGTAATACGGGTCGACCGGGACGGGTCGGGGGCCATTACTGATTCGGGGGCAATGCTTACACTGTCCAATTCCATCATCATGGATTCTTCAAACGCGGGCGTAGCCGGCACTTCCTGTCTCTGTCCAGATGCCCGCTTGCTGGACTCACGGGCCTCATCTAGCCGATCTTCATTTTCAGACTTGCCGGCCACACTTCCCTCCAAAGACAGTGTCCCAGTCACATCCGCGTCAACCGGTCTTGACTTCTCGCCTGTGCTGTCCTGCATTCTGAATAGTCCGGAATTGTCTTTTTTCAGCTCCTGCACCTGCAACAGTTCTTTTGCTTCGGCTGCCCGATCCAGACTTTGCTCGCTGATTGCTTTTTGGCGGTACTGAGATGCCGGTAAATTATTCAACAGTTCGTTTTGCTCAACCTCTGCACCTGGGCGTTGATCCAGGATAATGTTTAGGGCAAGCACAAAAACAGACGCAGTTGCGATCCCGTGTAACCAGCCAAATTGCTTCCAACCCGGTTTTGTGGCCACTGCACGGTGGGCGCTCGAGATAATGGCCTGGTCCAGTAATTCAGGTGGTTGTTCGGTTGCCAGTTGACCATAGGCCCGACCAAGTTCTTCCAGACCTTCGTCAAGTGAGCTGTCATTGGAACCATTGTGGTGCGTACTGTTCATTTTTCAACAGACCCCAGGCTGTGTTTCAACTTATTGACCGCATAGCGCAGGCGGCTTTTTACGGTTTCTCGTTTCACCCCGGTCAGGTTTGCAATCTCCTCTATTTTCAGCCCGGTTTCAAGTTTCAGCAACAGGGTATTCCTTTGCTCGAAGGGTAAAGCGGCGATGCCACCGAGTAGTTGCTCGTTCTGCTCCACATCGATCATGTGTTGGGCTGGTTCAGGACGGTCATCGGACAAGACCAGTGTATCCACGCTTCTGGCAGGCCGCTGCTGACGATAGAAATCCACCAGGTGATTGTGTGCTATTCGAAACATCCATGCACGAAAAGGTGCCCGGGGCCGGTAACTGCGCCTGGCACGGATGATCTTTTCCCAGACTCCCTGGTACAGGTCGTTGGCCGTTGCCGCGTTCCTGACTTGTCGGCTGAAGTAACGGTAAAGAGCGCCGCGATGCCGGGCATAGAGTTGCTCAAATGCCCCGACATCACCTTGCGCGTATCGCTGCATGAGTTGTTCATCACTGGTTTCGTGCATACAACGAGCGTAGCTGATTGCACACGGTTGTTTCAATTAATCTGAAGGCGTAGTGCAATGTTGTCGGTTCTGTGCAGGGTTCCTGCCAAACTGACCAATTGCATGAATTCACTTCTGTAACCATGAGGATCATGGCCTCTTGAGTCACGGGCGAGTAGTTCAATGTCATGATATTTATAGGATTCAAGGTATTTTCCACCTCTCAACTTTTGGCCGAATGCAGCAACTGCAGCTGCAAAATTGAAGTCGTCACTACCATGAGTGTTGATCCCGCTGTCAAGGATGGGGGACTCAATCAACCTGGAATTTGAAGTGTTGGGCAATTTGTATCGGATTCGTAAGTGGGCCAGTTCATTGTTGAATGTAGTATCCCGGATAGGAGCAGCGCCTTGGGCCGGATCATAACGGCGTCCGGGTAATCGTTGTCCACCGGCCCCGACCAGGCTTATTTCATATAAAGCGGTAACCCTGTGACCGGCACCAATCTCACCCGCATCGACAGAATCATTTTGAAAGTCCTCTTCATTCAACCGCCGGTTTTCATAGCCTACCAATCGGTATTCGGATACCCGTCTGGGGTTGAATTCCACTTGGATTTTTACATCCTTGGCGATGGTTAACAGGGTTGCAGAAAGCTCCTCGGCCAGCACTTTTTGAGCCTCGGAGAGACGGTCGATGTAGGCGTGGTTACCATTGCCTTCATCCGCCAGTTGTTCCAACAGGTGGTCATTATAGTTTCCCGTGCCAAATCCCAGTGTGGTCAGGGCTATCCCGGCCTTGCGTTTGCGCTGAACCAGGTCGATCAGTTCCTGCGTGCTGGCCATACCGACATTGAAGTCGCCGTCAGTGGCGAGGATCACCCGGTTGATTCCATTGTGAATATAATTCTGCTGTGCCAACTGGTACGCGAGCCTGATGCCTGCGGCACCGTTGGTGGAACCACCCGAGCGCAAATTCTGCAGTGCCATCAGTATGTCTGCCTTGCGGTTTCCGTGTATTGGTGGAAGTACCACACCGGATGCCCCGGCGTAGACGACGATGCTGATACAGTCACGGGAATCCAGTTGATGAGTCAGCAAAGTCAAAGCCTGACGAAGCAGAGGCAACTTGTCCGCCGAGTGCATGGACCCGGATACATCGATCAGAAATACCAGGTTGGAAGGTGGTAACTTGGATTTTGGAATGCTGTAACCCTGGATACCGATCTTCAGCAAGTGGGTATTGGTGTTCCACGGGGTTGGGGCGATCTCGGTGTTGACCTGAAAAGGCGAATCTCGATTTTCCGGTGGCGGATAGTTGTAGCCGAAATAATTGATGAATTCCTCCACCCGCACCGCGTCTTCGGGTGGTAACTGGCCCTGGTTCAGCCAACGCCGCATATTGGTGTAGGAACCGGTATCTACGTCGATGGAGAAGGTTGACACTGGTTGATTATTGACCCGCCAGATGCGTTGGCGGTCCGGATGCTGATAGTTTTCTCTGTAGCGTGGTTCTACGGCATGACGAACATCGTTAGCGACCCTGCCGTAAACCGGGTGTGGTAGTTTCGAGGTATCCACATGCTGTGATTGCTGCATTGTCCTGTGACTCTCAGACGCCACGTGTTTTTGAATAACCAACGCGCCAGTCTCGCCTGTTGCCATTGGATAATTCACTTGATCCGAAGGCTCTGAGCCTGTCGGTTCGTCTGGCTTGCCTTTCTGTGCGAGTATCGGAATTACCGCTTCATGCCGTATATTTTGCGTGACCGGATCTTGATTTTCCTTTATGGGGTCTGTTTTACCTGCGATATCGGTATTGGGTTCTTCAAGTTGAGTGACTTCATTTTTTTCGACCGCACACCCAGCAAGGGCAAGCAGGAAAAGTGTGATGATGACTGGTTTGAGATGCATAGATCAGCTCCTGTGATTATGAAAAATCTATTGCGTACAGAACCAGTACGCAACCAGGAGCAAAATGGGGTTATCGAGAGGTTAAACTTTTTTCTTTTCCAGCATCTTTTTGTTTACCTGGTCCACCTGTGAACTGATCTGCCCATCGGTAAGCTGGGTCAGCAATGACTGTCCGGGCAAAACCGCGTCGACAGAGGCAATGGCTGTGCCGGTTGCAGCATCGGCTACGATGGCGTATCCACGTGCCAGCGTTGGTAGCGGGCTAACCGCGTGCAGGGTACGGGCCAGTTCCTGCAGCTGGTGTCTGCGAACGGGAATGATGTTCTTGCCACTGAACATTAGTCTCTGGCGCAGCTGCTGCAGTATTTTTTGATGCTGCTGCAGGCGTTTTCCCGGATGTTGTTGCTGTAGGCGATGTCCCAGGTGGTCGAGTTGCTGGGATCTGGACTGAAGCAAGGCAGCAACACTTCTTTTCAGTCGCATCTCAAACTGAGAAAGTGAGTGCTTGAGTACCATTTGGTCGGGTGATACCAACTCGGCTGCTGCCGATGGTGTAGGTGCACGAAGGTCGGCAACGAAATCGCTGATGCTGAAATCAGTTTCATGACCGACAGCAGAAACAACCGGTAGAACAGATGCATGGATGGCCCGGGCAACGGACTCTTCATTGAATGCCCACAGGTCTTCAAGTGAACCACCGCCCCTGCCGGTTACGATTAACTGGCCCCAGTTGTGTCGGTTGGCGCTGGCGAGCGCCTGCACGATGGCGGGTGCGGCTTCATCCCCTTGTACAGGTACCGGGTACAGGCGAATTCCTGCCACGGGCCAGCGACGTTGCAGTACATTCAATATATCGCGAATCACAGCACCGGAAGGGGAAGTGATGACGGCGATACGAAGCGGGTAGGGGGGCAGGGTCTTCTTGATTGCTGCTTCAAACAGGCCCTCCGCCTCCAGGTTCTTTTTTAGTGCTTCAAATTTTGCTTTTAACAGACCTTCCCCGGCTTGCTCAAGGCTGTTGGCAATCAGTTGATAGTCACCCCTGGCCTCATACAGGCTCACGCGCCCCCGGGCCCGAACCTGCATGCCGTTGGCTGGTTTGAACCCCATAGAAAACGTGTTTGACCGGAACAGGGCGCAACGAACCTGGGCACGGTTGTCTTTCAGTGAAAAATAGATGTGCCCCGATGCAGGCCGACTGAGGTTTGAAATCTCACCTTCGACCCACACCTGACCGAAACCGGCTTCGAGATGGATCCTGGCTTCATGGTTCAGTTCAGTGGGCGTATATACATTTTCCTGCAGGCTGCTTGCTTGGCTGTCGTCAGGGTACATATGCTGATGATAAACTCACAGCTTGCCATCTGTCCTGTCTGATTTGCCCAGGAGTAAGTTTTGCTTAAGAAATTAACTGTCTTGATGATATTGGTTTTAGGTTCTGCCTGTGATCGTGATGACAACATGAATTCCACCTCGGATGAAAATACAGCTGTAAATGCGGAAGTTTCTCTGCTGATTCATAACGCAACCATTTATACCATGGACCCGCAAAACCCAAGGGCCTCGGCCATGCTGGTTTCACATGATGGCGAGATACTTCAGCTTGGAGAGGGGCAGAGTCTCTTGATGGCCCACCCTGATGCCCGACACCTTGATCTGGCCGGGAATACGGTGTTACCTGGTCTGATTGATGCCCACGGCCATTTGTATGGACTCGCCATAAGTCTCAGCCAGGCACCCCTTCAGGGTACTACCAGTAAAGAGGGGGTCATCAGGATACTTCGTGAGCATGAAGCGAAGTTGGCAGATGGCGACTGGTTGCTTGGCAGAGGATGGGACCAGAATGACTGGCCGGTAACTGCTTTTCCTACACGTGGAGACCTGGACTCGGTTTTTCCTGATCGTCCGGTCTGGTTGCGTCGTATCGACGGTCACGCCGGCTGGGCGAATTCCGCCGCGCTGGCCATGGCGGACAGGGAATTATCCGGAAGTTGGCAGCCACAGGGCGGATTGATCCACAGGAATGCCGCTGGTGATGCAACCGGCATCATGGTTGACGGAGCAATGGCACTGGTTCAGCGGAGTGTGCCCGCTATATCACCGGAACTTCTACAGGCATCTTTGGACCTGGCCCTCAGGCAGTTGGTCAGCAACGGGTTAACCGGGGTCCATGACCCGGGTATAGACCGGTCTGTGCTGGAACTTTATCGTCGGCGGATTGAGTCAGACCAATTTCCAACCCGTGTTTACGCGATGACGGATGGCGCCGGGGACACATTGGCCTGGTTGTGTGAAAACGGTGTGGTAAATGACGCATCGGGTCGTCTGTACATGCGCTCGACCAAGCTGTACATAGATGGTGCGTTGGGGAGTCGGGGCGCAGCACTACTGGCTGATTATTCTGACGATCCCGGCAATACCGGTCTGTTGTTCATGCCCCAGGATGAGCTTGAAGCGGATATTGACAGGGTTTTGGCTTGTGGTTACCAGGTTGCAGTGCACGCCATTGGGGACCGGGGTAATCGCACCGTATTGGATGCGCTGGAGCATGTCACCTCGCGTCATCCGGGTAATCCCGGCAGACACAGGATTGAGCATGTACAGACTCTGACCGCCATGGATTTACCCAGGTTCGCCGGGCTTGGCATCATCGCGGCCATGCAACCGACCCATGCCACCAGCGACATGTACTGGGCCGGTGAACGTCTGGGACCAGAGCGAGCGCGCTATGCCTATTCCTGGCGTTCTCTCAACGATAGCGGTGCAAAACTGGCACTCGGATCTGATTTCCCTGTGGAGGAAGTCAACCCCATGCTGGGAATATATGCTGCCGTCAGCAGACAGGATCTGCAGGGATGGCCCGAAGGAGGCTGGTATGCTTCTGAGACCCTGTCGAGAGAAGCCGCGGTACGGGGCTTCACGCTGGATGCGGCCTATGCCGGTTTCATGGAAGACAGTGTGGGTTCCCTCGAGCCAGGTAAACGGGCGGATTTCATTGTATTGGATCGTGACATCATGCAGGTTGAGGCTTCTCAGATACCTGCAACCAAGGTACTGCAGACCTGGCTCGATGGTGAGCGTGTATGGCAGCATCAGGTTCAATGAATAACTGCAAACCGGTCATTGTTCACCTGTTATTCCTTTCGTCTTGAAGTTATAATGCACGGCTAACGCGCCCGGCCTGGTCCGGGCGTTGCCGCATACAAACAGTATGCAGGAGAACACTGGTATGAAAATAATCGGTGAAGCACTCACCTTCGACGATGTCTCCCTGATTCCGTCCTACTCTGAGATTCTGCCCAAAGACGTCGCACTGCAAACTCGCCTGACCACCGAAATCAGTCTGAATGCACCATTGATATCTGCCGCTATGGATACCGTGACCGAAGCGCGCCTGGCCATTGCCATGGCCCAGGAAGGCGGTATCGGTGTGATTCACAAAAACATGAGCCTTGAAGGCCAGGCAGAGCAAGTACGCATCGTCAAGAAATACGAAGCTGGAGTAATCAAGGACCCCATCACGGTGAGTCCGGACACCACCATCAGCGAGGTGTTGGATATTACACACCGGCATAATATTTCCGGCGTGCCCGTAGTCGATGGTGATGCACTGGTCGGTATCGTCACCTCACGCGATATGCGTTTTGAACGTCGACTCGAAGACCCCGTTCGAAACATCATGACCGGCAAGGAGGATCTGGTAACCGTCAGTGAAAACGCCAGTCAGGACGAGGTGCTGGAATTATTGCATCGTCACCGTATTGAAAAGGTGCTTGTGGTCAATGGTAATTTTGGTCTGCGTGGACTGATCACGGTAAAGGACATACAGAAGTCGTCTGATTTCCCGAATGCTGCCAAGGATTCGAGAGAACGTCTGCTGGTTGCCGCGGCGGTTGGTGTCGGCGGAGATACCAAGGACCGTATCGCGGCCCTGGTTGAGGCCAATGTTGACGTGATCATTGTTGATACTGCCCACGGGCACACCCTCGGTGTGCTGGAACGGATCAGTTGGATTCGTCAGCAATATCCAGACGTACAGGTTATAGGTGGCAATGTGACCACTGCAGAGGGCGCACTGGCGCTGGTTGAGGCAGGCGCACACGCCGTTAAGATCGGTCAGGGGCCAGGTTCGATCTGCACCACCCGCATGGTCGCTGGTGTTGGCGTGCCGCAGATCACCGCGATCAATAATGTTGCGGAGGTGCTGGACAAGAAAGGAGTGCCCTGTATCGCCGATGGCGGTGTGCGTTTTTCCGGTGATGTTGCCAAGGCCATTGCTGCCGGTGCGGCGACCGTGATGATCGGAAGTTTATTCGCTGGTACCGAGGAGGCACCAGGAGACGTGGAATTATTCCAGGGCCGGTCATACAAGTCATATCGTGGAATGGGTTCATTGGGCGCCATGCAGAATGGTTCCAAGGATCGTTATTTCCAGATGGATGTTACAGCCGACAAGCTGGTTCCGGAAGGAATCGAAGGACGCGTACCTTATAAGGGCTCATTGGCAGGAGTGATTCAACAGTTGCTTGGTGGACTGCGTTCATCCATGGGATATCTCGGTTGCGACACGATTGAACGATTTCGTAATGAAGCCCAGTTTGTCCGTATTACCAACGCTGGTGTGCGTGAAAGTCATGCGCACGATATTCAGATTACCAAGGAAGCACCCAACTATAAGCTGGGTTAGCGTATCCGGCAAAATACAAGGCCCTGTTTATGACACAGGATATTCACCAGCATCGCATACTGATACTGGACTTTGGCTCCCAATACACCCAATTGATTGCACGGCGTGTGAGAGAAATTGGTGTCTATTGTGAAATCTGGCCATGGGACGTAAGCGAAGAGGAGATCACGGGCTTTGCACCGAGGGGAGTAATTCTTTCAGGCGGGCCGGAATCCGCAACCACCGGGGAAGGTCCTCGTGCTCCTGAAATCGTCTTTGCTTTACAGGTCCCGGTACTCGGAATTTGTTATGGATTACACACCATGGCGGCACAATTGGGGGGCAGGGTCGAGCCTTCGGATGAAAAAGAGTTTGGCTATGCCGAGGTTGAACTGGTGGCGGAATCACCACTCTTCGATGGGTTATCCGACTGGGAAAGTGAATCCAAGGGCCATTTTCTAGATGTGTGGATGAGTCACGGGGACAAGGTGGTCAGTCTCCCCGATGGTTTCAATCTGTTGGCACGAACACCTTCAGCACCCGTGAGTGCCATCGCCGACGAGGGCCGTCGTTTCTATGGTGTGCAATTTCATCCCGAGGTGACACATACACCGCTGGGCCTGGAAATATTGCAACGATTTGTTCTCGACATCTGTGTTTGTGATCCACGATGGACTGCTGCCAACATCATTGAAGATGCGGTTGCCCGGGTACGGAAAGATGTCGGTGGTGACCAGGTGCTGTTGGGGCTCTCCGGTGGTGTCGATTCCAGTGTCGTAGCAGCGTTACTGCAGCACGCCATTGGTGATCAGCTGACTTGTATTTTCGTTGATACGGGTCTGTTGCGGTACCAGGAAGGTGATCAGGTCATGGCAACTTTTGCACGTCACATGGGTGTGCATGTCATCCGCGTTGATGCCCGGGAACGATTTCTGGCAGGTCTGGCGGGAGTGCAGGAACCGGAGCAGAAACGCAAGGTCATCGGCAAACTGTTCATCGATATTTTTGAAGAACAGGCTGGTGCTTGTGCCAGTCAAGGTGAGCCAGTGCGGTGGCTGGCACAGGGTACGATCTACCCTGATGTGATCGAGTCTGCTGGTAGTCGCACAGGCAAGGCACATGTCATCAAATCCCACCACAATGTAGGTGGTTTGCCTGAATATATGAAAATGAAGCTGATTGAACCCCTGAGGGAACTGTTCAAAGACGAGGTTCGACGGATTGGAACAGAACTGGGCCTGGCCCGTGAACTGGTCTATCGGCACCCGTTTCCCGGGCCCGGGCTCGGTGTTCGAATCTTGGGTGAGGTGCGCGAGGAATACCTCCAGCCCCTGGCAAAGGCCGACCATATATTCATCGAGGAGCTACGTAACCATGACCTGTATGACTCAGTCAGTCAGGCATTTGCGGTGTTTTTGCCGGTCCGGTCGGTGGGAGTAGTGGGTGACCAGCGTCGCTATGAATGGGTGGTTGCCCTGCGTGCTGTAGAGACCATTGATTTTATGACCGCAGTCTGGGCTCGACTTCCATACGAATTTCTTGAGAAGGTATCATTGAGAATTATCAATGAGATATCAGATATATCTAGAGTAGTTTATGACATATCAGGTAAGCCTCCGGCCACCATAGAGTGGGAATGACCGCCGCATGATTGCGCTGGTAAAAGAAAATTCAATTGCTGCAATACGAACCGTTTTGCCTGTCTTGATACGGCCATGAATTTGCAACACACATTCGATGGCCATCTCAATACCAATGAATGAACAGGATCAAACCTGGATGCGGGAGGCACTGTATCTGGCACAACGGGCCGTTGATGCGGGTGAGGTACCGGTCGGTGCTGTAGTTATCAGGGAAGGAGTAGTAATCGGGCGTGGCTGGAACCACAACATCGGTCTGCACGACCCGAGCGCCCATGCGGAAATCATCGCAATGCGCAATGCCGGTGAAGTGTGTGGAAATCACCGCTTGATGGGTTGTACTCTGTACGTCACATTGGAACCCTGTCCAATGTGTGCCGGCGCAATGATCCACGCGCGACTGGAGCGTGTTGTGTTTGGCGCCACTGATCCCAAGACGGGTGCTGCTGGTGGACGATTCGACCTGCTGGAAGATTCTGCCCACAATCACCGGCCAGTTGTGGAAGGTGGCTGCCTGGCAGACGAATGTTCGAGCCTGTTGAGTGACTTCTTCAGGCAACGTCGAAAAAAGAGTTAGCGCAGGACAAATTAGCATTTTATTATTATCGAACCTGTGTCGTATCAAACTCCAATAAATTAGAGGAAATCAAGCAATGAGTGATCAAGTTTTGCAACCGGGAGTCGTTACCGGTGCGGGTTACGAAACCCTGGTGAATGCGGCCAAATCGGGAGGCTACGCATTGCCCGCCGTCAATGTCACCGGTACGAATTCAATCAACGCAGTAAT
Source organism: Lysobacterales bacterium (assembly GCA_014238945.1). Classification (GTDB taxonomy): domain Bacteria; phylum Pseudomonadota; class Gammaproteobacteria; order Xanthomonadales; family SZUA-36; genus SZUA-36. The sequence continues at coordinate 53,467 of JABAAB010000041.1, read as the reverse complement.
GGAGGCTGCGGCCCTGGCGAATTCAGATATCATCATCCAGCTTTCCAATAGCGGAGCCCAGTTCTACGCGGGCAAGGGACTGACCGATGGTTTCAATGCCAAGGTGGTCGGTGCAGTCGCCGCAGCCCGGCACGCCCATCTGCTGGCCAGGCATTACGGCATCTGCGTTGCAATGCACACTGATCATGCCAACCGGGCCCTGATTCCTTGGATAGAAGCGATGCTTGATGAAGGCGAGAAATATTATCAACAGCATGGCAAACCACTCTACAGTTCACACATGCTGGATCTGTCCGCTGACCCGATTGATTTTAATCTTGGTGAATGTGCAAGAATCCTGGAGCGCATGGCAAAGATTGATATGTCACTGGAAATTGAACTCGGCGTCACCGGCGGGGAAGAAGATGGTATTGGCAGCGAATTCGACGAAGCTGCGGACAACTCCAAACTCTACACCCAACCCGAGGATGTGCTCCAGGCCTGGGAATTGCTGAACCCCATTGGTCACTTTTCAGTTGCGGCATCTTTTGGCAATGTTCACGGTGTTTACAAACCGGGTAATGTTTCCCTGAGACCGGAGATTTTGAAAAATTCACAGACCCTGGTTCAAAAGACCCATGACACGGGACCCAATCCATTGCACCTGGTATTTCATGGCGGGTCCGGCTCAGAAAAAGCAAAAATTCATCAGGCTGTAGGTTACGGTGTATTCAAAATGAACATTGATACCGACACCCAGTTTGCTTTTTCAAAACCCATTGGAAGTTTTGTAAATGAAAATTCGCGAGCTTTCGAATACCAGGTTGATCCGGTCGACGGCACTCCCTACAAGAAATCTTATGATCCAAGGAAATACCTGCGTCTGGCAGAGCAAGGCGTCGTGGAACGATTGCAGGAGGCCTGCGAAGACCTGGGTTCAAAAGGCAGGTCCATAGCGGGCAGTTAATGACTACAATGTATTAAAACTGAGGAAGAGCAGAATGAAAGACCAGACACTTGCAATCCATGCCGGATTCAAATTCGACGAAACCACCAAGGCCGTAACAGTTCCCATATACCAGACCGTGGCCTACGAATTTGACAATGCACAACACGGGGCGGACCTGTTTAACCTGGCGATTCCAGGAAACATTTACACACGCATCATGAATCCAACCACCGATGTGCTGGAGCAACGTTGTGCCGCTCTGGAAGGTGGCCTGGCAGCGCTGTGCCTGAGTTCAGGTAGTGCTGCGGTCAACTATTCGATATTGAATATTGCTGAGAATGGCAACAACATCGTAACCGTTCCACTGTTGTATGGCGGGACCTACACACTGTTCAAACACATGTTACCCAAACTCGGAATAGAAGTGCGTTTCGCTGCAGATGACCGTGTGGAGAGTGTGCGCAGTCTGATCGATGAGAAAACCACTGCTGTTTTTTGTGAATCCATTGGTAACCCGGCTGGAAATATCGTTGATGTGGAAGCACTGGCGACGATAGCACACGACCACGGTGTCCCCTTGATCGTGGACAACACGGTACCCACACCCGCGTTGATGAAACCGATCAGTTTTGGTGCGGATATTGTGGTTAATTCGCTGACCAAGTACATGGGGGGCCATGGCAATTCACTGGGCGGTGTGATAGTCGACAGTGGCAATTTCCCCTGGGAAAAGTATCCCGAAAAGTTCCACATGCTGAATGAACCCGAGGAGTCCTACCACGGGGTTATCTACACCGAAGCACTGGCAGAGGCGGCCTATATCGGCCGCGCACGAACGGTACCATTGAGAAATAGCGGGTCCTGTATCAGCCCCATGAATGCCTTCCTGATCCTGCAGGGTATGCAGACACTGCCCCTGCGTATGGAACGCCATTGTGACAATGCCATGGCAGTTGCGCAGTATCTCAAAGAGCACCCCAAAGTAGCCTGGGTCAGTTTTGCCGGTTTGCCGGACTCCCCCTATTATGAACTGGCGCAGAAATATACTGATGGAAAGCCCTCGGCCCTGTTGTCATTTGGGATCAAAGGCGGGTTTGATGCGGGGGTTAAATTCTATGATAGCCTGGAGTTGTTCCTGCGTCTGGTCAACATCGGTGACGTCAAGTCACTTGCGGCACATCCCGCTTCGACCACGCACCGACAATTGTCGGATGAGGAGTTGAAATCCGCCGGGGTGACACCGGACATGATCAGGTTGTGTGTTGGAATTGAAGCGATTGACGATATTATCGCTGATCTCGAGCAGGCCCTCGCAAGTACCTGACAGGCCGGATTCTGTCGGAATTTATTGCGAAAAATGTGAATTAGGCCAGAATCTTCACTCTTGTTGTGTTGGATAGCGGTGCTATTCGCCGTCAAAGGTCAAAGTTTCTGACTCAAACCGGTTAACCCTCGTTACCATTGGTCAATCCCGGTTGGTCAAACCCGTCAGATTTCTGGCTGGGGAAACGACGCTTGACGGGGTAGGGGAATATATCGACGAGTTCACCGGCAATGATGGTTTCCTTCATGCTGTTCCACCATTGGGGATGAAGCAGTTCCGCATGATATTGCTTGAAAATGGACATGTCCTCTGGATTGGCAAAGAAAAAAGGACCGAAGGACTGGGGGAACACATCGTTGGGCCCCACCGAATACCAGGGAGTATCTGATATCTCGTCCTCGTAACTCCTTGCCGGTGGAATTTTGCGAAAGTTGCAGTCGGTGATATAACAGATTTCATCATAATCATAGAACACAACACGCCGGGTTCTGGTGACACCAAAATTTTTCTTCAGCATGTCCCCTGGAAAAATATTGGCACCTGCCAGGTCGCGAATTGCTTGTCCGAAGTCACGGATGGCACTGCGTTTCTGGCTTGGGGTCGCCTGTTCAAGGTAGTGATCCAATGGCTCCATGCGTCGCTCGATATACACATGTTTGATCACCAGCTTGTCACCCACCTCTTCAATGGAACCAGACGAGGTGGCACGCAGTTCAGCCAAAAGGTCGGGGGCAATGCGGTCCATGGAGACCGCCACGTTGGAAAACTCCAGGGTATCTGCAAGGCGGCCCACCCGGTCGTGAAATTTAACCAGTTGATACTTCTCACGCACCTGCTCCCGTGAGGCGGTCTTGGGTGGATCAAAGTGATCCCTGATCAGTTTAAAAACAAATTCAAAAGACGGCAGCGTAAATACAAGCATCACCATTCCACGCACACCCGGTGCTATCTGGAAATTATCCTGTGAGTGGTTGAGATGATGTTGCAGGCCCCGGTAAAACAGGGTTTTGGCCTGTTTTTGAAGACCCAGCATGGCGTAAAGATCCACGGGTGATTTGCCTGGCATGATAGAGGATAAAAATGTCACGTATGCCGAGGGAACTTCCATGTCCACCATGAAGTAGGCTCGGGAAAAACTGAATAGGACGGAAACGTCCTTGCGACGCAACAAGGCGGCATCAATGTAAATGCGACGTTCTTCGTCTTGCAGTATTGGAATCACCAGTGGCTCGATCAGATCTCCGTTGATGATACGGCATACCACATATGCACCCTTGTTACGAAAAAACAAATTGCCAAGAACCTGCAACTGATAATTCTTACGAATACGTCCATGTTTTGGTCTGTGCTTCAAAATTGCCTGTTCCAGTAAGCGGACATCCCGGCGTAAATCCTGAAATGGATTGGCAAGGTGGAAGCCGGTAAGAACCTCAAGCAGACAACGCCGCAACCCATGTGTAAGCGGGTAATAACTATAATACGATGGACTTTCACCATGCAGGTGTTCGGTGCTCAAACCCGGGCGCCAAAATATGTGTTTATTATTAAAGTAATTTCTATGAAGAACCCTACAAGCTACAGAATTAAAAAATGTTTCTGCACATTCAGCTTGTAAATGATTCATCAGTAATGTGAAGTAAGCTGCTTTGATTTCCGGCCAGATATCAGCACTTTCTGAGACATCCGGAAATTTATTGTTCAAGGCATCAACGGTTTCGCCTACGCGTTTGTCATAGCCCCGGATTCGTTCCTGGCTGGCTACGGACATACGTGACCAGTCTGCGGTCTCGTAACAGACCCAGGCCTCGATGCTGAATATACGAAACAGACCAAAGTGCTTGTCAAACCCATCCAGGATGATCTGGGCTATGATTCCGGCCCTGTTTTCACTCATTATTAGCAACGGTCCTTTGCAATACTTTCTTCTCTGCGTTCCAGGTACTGGCAAGTAACAATATGGCGATAACACAGGAGGCCGCGATCAGGGCAAATCCTGCGTCCCAGCCTGACCGGTCCACCAATATACCGATGACGACATTGGCGCTTACGGCACCGCCTACATAACCAAAGAGCCCGGTAAAACCGGCTGCGGTTCCGGCGGCTTTTTTTGGAACAAGATCCAATGCATGGACACCAATGAGCATGACCGGGCCGTATATCAAAAAGCCAATCGCGACCAGCATGGCAATATCAACATTGGGTCTTCCCGGTGGATTAAACCAATAAACCAATATACACACCAGTGTGAGCAGCAGGTAAATAATACTGGCCGGGGCACGTCGGCCACGAAACACCGTGTCTGAAAGATACCCACAAAGTAGGGTCCCGGGAATACCGGCCCATTCATAAAGCGCATAGGCCCAACCGGACTCCTGAAAGGTAAAACCCTTGGCTTCGTTGAGGTAGGTGGGCGCCCAGTCCAGTACACCGTAGCGAACCAGGTAGACAAACGCGTTGGCCGCAGCGATGGCCCATAACAATCGATTATTTAAAACATATTTGAAGAAGATCTCGCGGGCAGAGAACTCGTGCTCATGACTTTCACTGTATGCGAATGTTTTGGGGAAGTCGTTCTTGTAGACTTCTATGGGTGGCAAACCCTGGGACTGTGGTGTGTCGCGTAGTGTCAGGAAGATAAAGAATGCGACCACCAGCGCAATAATTCCGTGCAGGTACAGGATGGCATGCCAGTCTGCGAATATCGCCATTGCCAGGATGGCAATCGGTCCGACCAGTCCGCCACCGACATTGTGGGCAATATTCCACAAGGCCATTTTGGTTCCCCGCTCGGAAGCGGAAAACCAATGCACCATGGTCCTACCACACGGTGGCCAGCCCATACCCTGGAACCATCCATTGGCAAGCAGCAGAGAAAACATTACACCCACCGATGCCGTTGCGGCTGGCAGCAAGCCCATGGCGATCATGATGAGTGCGCTCATTACCAGGCCGGTTGCCATGAATACACGTGCATTACTGCGATCGGAAACACTGCCCATGATGAACTTTGAAAGCCCGTAGGCAATGGCTACACCGGAGAGTGCGAAGCCGAGTTCCGTGCGGGAATACCCTTCCTGGATCAGGTGTGGCATGGCCAGTGTAAAATTCTTTCTGACCAGGTAATAACCCGCGTAGCCGACGAAAATGCCGATGTAGACCTGCCACCTCAGGCGTTTATAATCCGCATCAACGCGGGTGTCGGTTCTTGGCTCCGCGTGTGGCGGAGGCTTGAAATAACCGATCATTGGTCCTGTTGGGTAACTGTCAGAACTTCGACCGCAAGATCGGGGTAATCAGTAATCAGACCATCCACATCCCAGTCCAGCAGTTTCTGCATGGTGTCCGCGTGGTTGACGGTCCAGGGTATGACGCGGATATTTTGAGCGTGGGCAGATGAAATTTGTGCCTCATCCAGCAGTTCAAAATAGGGACTGTAGATATCCGGTGTGAAGCTGAGACGGTTCAGGTTGCTCTGCAGTCCCTCATCGTTGTCAACCAGCAGGGCAGTTGCGACGTCCATATCGATTTCATGGACTGCCTCAAGAGCACGCGTGTCAAAAGACTGAATAGTAGTTCGCTCAAGTACCCCATGGCCGGACACTTCCTGGTAGAGAATGTTGGCAAACTCTTTAACCCCGGGGTGAAAAATACCATCACCTTCCGGGCGGGATTTGATCTCAATATTATAAAACACAGGGTCCTGCCCGCTTTCTGACTCGTGGAATGCAACAGCTTGAAAAACATCCGACAGCAAGGGCTTTGATACCCGCATCGCCCGCTGGGAGCCATAGTCGGGATGACCCAGACTGCCACAGTCATATGCGCTGACCTGTTCGTCGTCCATGGTATAAATATTCAGACTTCTTTCCTCTTCCTCACTGATATCTCGACCATCAGGGTGCGTGCAGATCCTGGCTGACATCCACGGTTCATGAGATACAACGACATGGCCATCCGCGTTGATCGCAACATCCAGTTCCAGCGTGGTCACACCGATCTCCAGGGCGTGAAGAAAAGCCGGAATGGTGTTCTCGGGCATTAGCCCACGTGCGCCGCGATGCCCCTGAAGATCAAATCCGGTCAATACGGTTTTTGAGGGGGCATCATGTTCATGTGCAATGATATGTTGAGGGACTTCGTCGGGTATAGGGCCTGTAAACAGACTGCCCATCAACAGGACAAGGATGGCGGTTACCAGCAGGATCAGTGTCACCCGGTTGATCTTCTTGCCGGTCAGGTGGGTAATGGAAGTCTGCAGGTCAACTTCCTGCCCGCGCTTGATACCGTCGGGTGTAACCTCAAAAATCCAGGCAAACAATAACGCCAGCGGGAAACAGATCAGCAACAGTGCAAAGGCAAAACGGAAAATCCAACCCGGGGCACCCATTAGAGCCAGCATTATATCGGCAAGCTGCAAAATCAACCACGACGCGATGATGTAAAACAACGCGATCCGAAAAATATTTCGTCTTCTGAGTTCTGAGAAAAATGACATGGATTTTCGTTGTTCGCCCTGATCCTGATAATGCAGGTACTAGCATGGCTCAAAGCAGGGAAAAGCACAAATCATCACTATTGTAAGTGCTTATTTGAAGTTGACCGATAGCCACAGACCGATATTTCTGCCCGGAGCATCAATTCCCGAGGCATGTTCGCGAAAGTCCCTGTCGGTGATATTCTCCAGTCTGAAGCCAACTTGTGTCATGGCACTCACATGCCAGTCCAGCAGCAAGTTGATGGTTCCCCAGCCGGGTGTGCCCAGTGGATTGATTCGCGGGTCACGTACATCACGTGGGCTAAGCCGGTGCTGGTCACGTGCAAACAGAACAAAGGGTTCTATGCTCCATCTGTCATTGATCTGGTAACTCAATCCAATCTTTCCATTCAGCGGTGGAATACGGTCGGCGGGTATGTCAGGTTCCGTATCATTGCTTTCCTGCCCGCGGGTATGGTTGAGTACCAGGAAAACATCAAGGTCATCGGACAGGCCCCAGTACAGTCCGCTTTCAAAGCCGTAAATCTGCACATTGTTCCGGTTTTCACTGCGTATGATGTCGCGTCCGTCTTCGGTGGTTTGCCCGGTGAATACGGAAGTGATCTTGTCCGAGTAATCGAGATAGAAAGCAAATACTTCCCATTCAATATTATCAGTCTCCGTTTTGAAGCCGACATCATAACTCCAGACAGTTTCGGAACCGAGATCCGGGTTTGCGATGTTAAACCGGTTTCCTGGCCGTGGCCCCAGCGTCGCCAGGTCGAAGATATTTGGCGGTCGAAAACCCCGTCCGATATTCGCAACCAGTTTCAGGGTAGGTTTTATTGAATACACGGCATGGACATCACCGGTCAGGTCTGATGGCGTCAGTTTCAAACCGTCATGGTTGTTATCCGCGGGCAGATTGATATCAAACCAGCTGTAGCGCAGACCGGTACTCAAGGTCAGTTTGTCGTGACCATTCCACTCGCCGGAGAGATACACTGCGGCAGAGTCCATCGATGATCGGTCCGGAAAACGGCTACGGACCTCGTCGGTTGTGGCGGACTCTCCGACTTGAACAAAGCGGCTACTGTCCACCGCATCGGTGTAATACTCCGCACCCCAGACTAACCGTGATTCAGACGCCAGCGAAGAATTCACCTGCATGGTCACGCCATCGAGCGTGCTGCGATTGTTTTCGGTAACGATATCCGGGCTCTGCCATTCCTGTGATAGCCGGTCATCGGTGATGATTTGTCTGGCGGCGTGTATCTCGAGTTGATCAATCCAGCCCGACTGGGGGGACACACGGTAACGTGCATGCACAAAACTGCGCCGGTTTGGCTCGAACTGGAATTGTTGTGATGAGGGATTGTCCTGACCGAATCCCGGCACCAATTCGTCATAACGTGGAGTGGAAGGCTGTTCCATGACCTGTGCGGAAAGCATCAGGGTGGAATGCTCGCTGCTTGAAACAATAAACTTCAGATCAGCCGCTTTGCTGCTGTAACCCGACGGCACCAGTTTTTCACCCCGGCCGGAGCGCCGGGATGAATGGTCCTGGTAACTTGCCCCGCCGGCAAACGACCATCCGCTCTTGCCACCCTCAGTGCGTGCATTGACAACCCAGCCATTATCGACACTGTCCGCACTGACGTAGACACGGCCTTGTTGCTCCCATTCCTCACCACTGTACAGCGGTTCATGGGTCATCATATGCATTACACCGCCCATTGCGTCAGCCCCGTACAGGGATCCCTGGGCTCCGCGAACGACCTCCAGGCGCTGGGTGGCAAAGGCATCAACCAGACCGATGTACTGGTTCGGCGCATTGCGGAACAATGCATTGTTCAAACGCATGCCATCGACCATATGCAGGACCTGTGAGCCCTTGAGCCCGCGAATAATGGCCACGCCCTGACCCGGTGTAGTCTGCTGGAAAAAAGTTCCCGGTTGGGCACGCAACATCTCGGCGATCACATCCGGGCCCTGTTCAAGCAGCTGGCTCTCATCAATACCCGTCACCGCAGCCGCCACTTCCAGATCCTGTTTGCGCGAACGTGTTGCAGTGACGTAGACGTGTTCCTGCACGGCATCGGCATCAGCGCCCCCACTACTCTGATCGTCCGCTTTTACAGGGGAAAGTGACACCAGAAAGATAATGGGCGAAACCAAAAGTCCCGCCCGCAACAGGTATTTCATCACGAATGTAAAAACCATCTCAGGAAAGGGTGCTAATTTTGCCATAAATACCCGCACGTCGCTGTGGCTTTTACACAACTGGGTTTATACTGTGCAATTCTTGAATCAGATGCTTAGCGATACAGGGCGGGAGCCGCAAGTGACCAATGTATTAACCCTTAGACAACCGGGCTCAACCGAAGACCATGGTCTGGAACGAAATCCTGGTATGGCCTACACAGCTGAATTATTCAACGGAATCCGTATAAACCGCAGCGCCGTTGAACGCCGCGCCGCGACCATTGCAAAACGCAGGTCGATCAAAAAGGATCACCAGACGGCCTGGTTACTCAAGGCCTTGAGTTGTATGGACCTCACCACCCTGGCGGGTGATGACACACCGGGCAAGGTACGGCGTTTGTGTCAGAAGGCCCGCAACCCGGTACGCAAGGACATACTTGAGGGTCTGGGTGTGGCTGACATGGGTATTCAGACCGCTGCGGTGTGCGTCTACCACAATCTGATTGACACTGCGGTACAGGAACTCGATGGGTCCGGAATTCCGGTAGCCGCGGTTTCAACAGGCTTCCCTGCGGGACAGATTCCTCTGCCATTGAAACTGTCCCAGGTGCAGGCATCGGTCCGGGCCGGTGCAACTGAAATTGACATCGTCATCAGTCGTGCGATGGTTTTGACGGGTGACTGGGCAGGATTATTCGAGGAGGTGAAAGCCTATCGTGAAGCTTGTGGAGAGGCACATATCAAGACCATACTGGCAACCGGCGAACTGGCCACATTGACCAATGTGGCCAAGGCAAGTTGGGTCTGCATGATGGCGGGGGCCGATTTCATTAAGACCAGCACCGGAAAGGAGTCGGTTAACGCCACCTTACCGTTTTCGTTGGTAATGGTCAGGGCCATACGTGATTATCACCGTCTTACCGGCTACAAAGTGGGCTACAAACCCGCCGGTGGCATCAGCAAAACCAAGGACGCCATCGCCTACCTGATCCTGATCAAGGAAGAGTTGGCTAATGATTGGCTGGACCCTCATTTGTTCCGTTTTGGTGCCAGCAGCCTGTTGGGTGATATTTAACGTCAGCTAGAGCACCGCTTGACCGGAAGTTATTCGGCCCAGTACCGCCACCCCATGGGTTGAATACCCTTTTCCATAATCAATTGGATCCAACATGAGCATCAAAGAAATATTTGCCACCATGGACTATGGTAAAGCACCAGAGAGTACGGCCATGGCTGAGCGATGGTATGCCAATCGTGAAGACACCCTGTTGCACTACATTGGTGGACAATGGACAAAGCCATCCACAGGTGCATTTTTCGATACCAGCAACCCGGCACGCGGTGATGTATTGGCGCGAGTTGCTGACGGTGATCAGTCAGACACCAATGCTGCTGTTGCAGCGGCAGCTTCGGCCGCTTCGGCCTGGGCGGCACTGAGTGGTCACCAGCGAGCCCGTTATCTGTATGCCATTGCGCGCCAGGTTCAAAAGCACAGCCGTTTATTTGCGGTATTGGAAAGTCTTGATAACGGCAAACCCATTCGTGAATCAAGGGATATTGATATTCCCTTGGTCGCAAGGCATTTCTATTACCACGCCGGGTGGGCCCAGGTCATGGAACGTGAGATGCCAGGTGCTGAACCATTGGGTGTAGTAGGGCAGATTATTCCGTGGAATTTCCCCCTGTTGATGGCGTCCTGGAAAATTGCCCCGGCCTTGGCCATGGGCAACACGGTGGTATTAAAACCGGCTGAATTTACCTCATCCACGGCCGTGTTACTGGCACAGATCTGTGAAGAAATTGGTCTGCCTGCGGGGGTATTCAACCTGCTGTTGGGTGATGGAAAAGCAGGTAAGGCACTGGTGGAACACCCGGATGTCAAAAAGATCGCATTTACCGGTTCCACCGAAGTCGGCAGAATTCTGCGCAGGGCCACTGCCGGAACCGGTAAGAAACTAACACTTGAACTGGGTGGTAAATCACCCTTCATCGTTTACGAAGACGCGGACCTCGACAGTGTCGTGGAAGGCCTGGTCGATGCTATCTGGTTCAACCAGGGGCAGGTTTGTTGTGCGGGTTCACGTCTGCTGGTCCAGGAATCTGTGGCCGAAACGCTGATAGAAAAGATCAAAGACCGTATGTCCAGACTGGTAGTGGGTGACTCCCTCGACAAGGGAGTGGATATTGGTGCCGTTGTTGATCCCGTGCAACTGCAGCAAATTACCGACATGGTCAGGCTGGGAGAAGAGGAGGGCGGTACACTCTGGCAACCCGAATGTGACCTGCCGGAAGGTGGTTGTTTCTTTCCACCAACGCTACTGACGGAGGTACAGCCCTCGGCGACACTGGCACAGGAGGAAATTTTTGGTCCGGTTCTGGTTTCAATGACTTTCCGTACACCATCGGAGGCGGTGGCGTTGGCAAACAACAGCCGTTACGGGCTGGCGGCAAGTGTTTGGACAGAAAACATAAACCTGGCTCTGGATGTTGCGCCTAAACTCAAAGCCGGTTCGGTTTGGATCAACTGCACCAATATGTTTGACGCCGCCGCCGGTTTCGGTGGTTATCGCGAGTCCGGTTTTGGCCGGGAAGGTGGTCGTGAAGGACTTTATGAATACACCAGGGCTGACTGGGAAACCCTACTGCATGAACAACCGGTTTATCCGTTGGTAGAAGCACCCGGAGATACGGTCTCAAAGCCGGTGAATGTAACGGCCATAGACCGAACGGCCAAGCTCTATATCGGGGGCAGGCAGGTCCGTCCAGACCAGGGCTACAGCCTGATGGCACACGATGCCCGTGGAAGGGCCATTGCAGAATTTCCACACGGCGCACGCAAGGATGTCCGCGATGCCGTTGAAGCCGCACGTAAAGCAACGGGATGGACCAACACCACCGCACATAACCGGGCACAGGTACTGTATTTTATTGCCGAAAACCTGGATGCGCGCGGAGCGGAGTTTACACGTCGTATCATGCAGTTGAGCGGCAAGGATGAAGCTGCAGCAAATGCTGAAATGGATTTGTCTATCAGCCGTATCTATACCTACGCCGCGATGGCGGACAAATATGACAGCGCGGTACATGCGACGCCATTTCGAAACGTCACGCTGGCCATGAAGGAACCACTGGGAGTTATTGGTATCGTGGCTCCGGAGGAGGCTGGTCTATTGGGTCTGGTTTCCACCATCATGCCGGCGATCGCGATGGGTAACCGGGTGGTTGTGGTCCCGTCACAGCAGTATGCTCTGCTGGCCACGGATCTGTACCAGGTCCTGGATACCTCGGATTTGCCCGGTGGTGCGGTCAACATCATAACCGGCATACAACAGGAACTGACCGTGGAACTGGCCACGCACTACGATATTGAAGGCCTGTGGTACTGGGGCACTGCCGAAGGAAGCAAACTGGTGGAAACCGAGGCCGCGGCCACCATGAAACGTACCTGGGTTAATTATGGCCGGTACCATGACTGGGAAGATGTACGCCAGGGCGAAGGGGAAGTGTTTCTGCGCAAGGCCACCGAGATCAAGAATATCTGGATACCATACGGGGAATAAAATTCCCAAGGCAGGAAAAGTGCAAATTTTTCCTGCTTCAGTCCGTTTCTTTCAGCGCCTCGATAACGGCATTAAAAAATGTGTAACTTTCGAGTTCCATGTCATCGACCCACGGTTCTGGCCAGTGACTCAACTTGACGATGACCACGTTGTCCTTTGGTGCGATATAGACCAGTTGGCCATAGATACCCTGGGCCTCGAAATGACCGTTGGGGAACAGCCACCACTGGTAGCCATAGCCCAGTGGGTATCCCTCGTAGAGCTTGCCGTAGCCAACTGCATCGCGATCGGCGGTGGTGGCTTCGCGGACCCATGCCTCGGACACCAACTGCCTGCCGTTTGATTTACCACCGTTGAGCATCATGAGCCCGAAACGCCCATAATCACGCAGTGAGGCGGCCAGCATCCCACCCGCCATTTCCCTGCCTATGTCCTGCGGTCCATCGATAACCCAACTTGCCTCGAACTCCATCCCTGCCGGTTGCCAAAGCCGTTGTTCAAAATATTTTGTCATCCTTTGCCGTGTGGTGGTTTCCACCAGCCAACCGAGAATGCAGGTCTCCAGCGTGTTGTAGTTGTACTTCACTCCCGGTTCATGTGCCCTGGGTAATTCGTTGGCACCTTCGACGAAACGATACCGGTGTTGCACGATGGAATATTCCCAGCCCCTGTTCAGGGGAATGGAAAGATCGCTGAAGGAGTAGGACTCCTCGTCCCATTCAACGCCGGAGGCCATTTGCAAAGCATCGCGTATACTCACACCATCGTATGCACTGCCGATCAAGGCCGGCAGGTATTTGGTCAGTTGATCCCTTACATCGTCGATGTAGCCGTCTTCAATCGCCATTCCCACCAGCGTAGAAACGAACGATTTACCAGTGGACCAGGAAATGAATCTGGACTCGGGTTTGGAGCCATTCCTGTAAATCTCAGTGACGATCTTGCCATTTTTGAGAATCAACAAGGCATTGGTTTTTGTGTGCTCGTTAAATTCCTCGATTGAATAATTACGTCCCTGCCATTCATAGTCAGGCTTAAATGTCCCGTTTACCCTGGGCAACGGCAACACCTTGTCGCCAGGCAAGGCGGTGCGGTGGGGAAAGAATGAATCCGCTTGCTGGAACTTGGCAGCCCGGTTCTCGGGGGCTACGAAATCACGACGCATCGAAGCATCATCCATCGCAGTTGTGCCAGTTATTGGTAGAAGGTTGCCGATGGTTACCAGCAGCACAGTCAATCGAGACAATTCTTTTTTCATGATGGCTGCTCCGTGCTGGCTCATTTATTCGGTACACAGGCTTATTTTGTATTAATGTCAATGAATGGGCCACAATGCATTTTACTCATCGAATACCCGAAGACAACATGATCATCGATTTTCATAGCAATAAGCTGGAGCAAATTGACCACCCCTGCATGGTCGTTCTGGCGCTCAGCGATGGAACGGTCATTAATGGCGCACCTGCTATTACCGAGCTCTTGAGACCCCACGTGGAAAACGGTGAGTTCGGTGAACATTCCGGCCACCATTTGTATTTCTTCAATCCGGAGGGAATCAAAGCTGAGAGGCTGATGATCATCAATCTGGGAAAGAAAACCACCAAAAGCAATGACATTCGCAAGGCCACAGCAAAGGCCTGGAGCAAGCTATTGCAGAAAAATCGGCTGGAAGTGCTATTGAGCCTGGATGGGTTTGGCGGAGAACAGCAGCAACGAGCCGCAGTTGAAGGATTTCTGCTGGGGGAGTATCGGTTCACCCTTCTGAAATCAGAAAAAGATAAGCTTGATCCGCGTTTGCAAAGACTGTCCATCCACGCATCGTCGGACATGGAGGGGCGTGTTAACCAATGGAAAAACATTGTAGAGGGTGTCTGCAAGGCCAGAGATCTTTGCCAAATGCCCGCGAATATTCTGACCCCGACCCGGTTCTCGGAACTGGCCGCAGAATGGGGTACCCATCATGGCTTTGATACACGTGTCCTGGATGAGGACGCAATCAATAAGGAAGGTATGAATGCCATGTATTCTGTTGGTCAGGGCAGTGCCCAGCCATCCCAGCTGATCATCATGGATTATCAGCCTGAAAGACCGTCTGGGAAAACCATAGCCTTGGTCGGAAAGGCGGTAACCTTTGATTCGGGAGGGCTTTCACTTAAACCGGCCGGTTCCATGGCAGAGATGAAGGGTGATATGGGTGGCGGTGCAGCGGTGGTAGGCACCATGACCGTACTCCGTGCGGTGGCCTGCCCCCACCGGGTTGTGGGTATTGTCCCCGCGGTGGAGAACATGCCCTCGTCCTCGGCAACAAGACCCAGTGATGTGGTCACAACCCTTTCGGGTTTAACTGTGGAAATTAACAATACCGACGCTGAAGGCCGCTTGATTCTGGCAGATGCCCTCAGTTATGCGGGTCGATTCAAACCGGACTTCGTTGTGGATTACGCTACCCTGACCGGTGCCTGCCTGGTCGCACTGGGCCCGGAAGTGTTTGGTGTAATGGGCAATCATCAACCCCTGGTAGATGCCATTATAGAAGCCGGAAATGAGTTGCACGAGGTCTTCTGGCAACTCCCGCTGGTTGAAGATTACAACACGCTCCTGGACAGCGATGTTGCCGACATTTCAAACATTTCGTCCTCGCAATGGGGAGGAACCATTACAGCAGGACTTTTTCTGCAAAAATTCGCGACCGACTACCAATGGGCCCACTGCGATATTGCTGCGTCCATTTTCGATAAAAGCAATGACTGGCAACCTTCCGGAGGTATCGGTGCCGGCGTTCGCATGACCGTTGCCATGCTGGATAAACTCCAATAGGAGAAATCCGGTTAACTTCAGACCCCGGAATGGTCCCTGTATCTATTCAGAACCCGAGCAATTAAGTCAAAGCGAATCATCAAAGGATAAATCGATTCCCCGGTGCCCCATTCACACCACGGTGAATTAGCTGCTATGCTCTGAGGATATGGCCAGGTTCAAGAAAAAACTAAACAACGGTGAAGCCGTCATCGGTAGTTGGATCACCCTGTCCGATCCCCCGGTGATCGAGATCATCGGCAGGACCGGATTCGACTTTCTGTTGATCGATGGAGAGCACTCCCCGTTTGATGATGGCAGTCTGCGCGATGCAATGATGGCCTGTGACAACACACCGGCCGAAAAGTTGGTACGGGTGCGTGCCAATGAAGAACCACGCATCAAGCTGGCACTGGACCTCGGCGCCGACGGTGTGCTGGTACCCATGGTCAATAACCCGGAACAGGCCCGCAGGGCAGTCCAGGCGGCCAAGTACCCGATGCTGGGTGGTCGTGGAGTGGGGCCCTGGCGGGCATCAGGCTACTACAGAAATTTCGATGACTACATCGACACGGCAAATGACGCAACCGCGTTGATTGTCCAGGTTGAACACAAGGACGCGGTGGACAGCATCGACGACATCATAGGAGTCGACGGCATAGACGCCATTTTCGTTGGCCCGGCTGACCTTTCGGCTTCACTTGGTCATGGCACGAATACCAATAACGCGGACACGCAGGAGGCAATCAAACGGGTTGCAAAGGCGTGCCGGGACAGTGGCATGCCCATGGGTATAGATTGTCTGCAACCCGATGACCTGACCCGATGGGGCCAACTGGGATTTCGTTTCTTCACTTTCGGTGCCGATTTTGTCTATCTCGATGAAGGTGCCCGGGCAGGCGTAGCCGCGGCCAGGGCTGCAAGCAACCTGATTGGTGATTAATTCCACTATCATTTGAACGGGTGCTATAGTTTGACCCGTTTAAACCATGGGGGACTGATTGCCAGTTTCCCCGATGGTAGCCAGCATCACCATTTGCCAGAAATCAGGGAGCTGCCAGGTGCTTTTATCACGTAAATTTCTACTCTTCATTTGTTGCTTTTTTGCATTTCCATCAACGCTGGCTTTCGCTCAAGACCAGGCCGAGCAGACAAGCAAGGAGAAAACGCTTTCTCACCCCGAGATCAGGGGAGCCCTCGCGGCCATCGACGCCTGGCTCGAAGGGGTTCGTATCTACGAAAATATTCCGGGGATTTCCGTCGGTATAGTCACTGACCAGGACCTGATCTGGAGCAATGGGTACGGTTACTCAAATATTGAATCTGAGAGACCGGCGAGTGCGGATACAATTTACAGCATTTGCAGCATCAGCAAGCTATTTACCTCGATTGGGATCATGCAACTTCGCGATGCCGATAAACTGACTCTACGTGACCCGGTCGGAGATCACCTGGACTGGTTCAATATTAGCCAGGCTCATGATGGCAGCGGGCCCATTACGATCGAGAGCCTGTTGACCCACTCTTCCGGACTGCCGAGAGAATCCGATTTTCCTTATTGGCGCGGACCGGATTTCCCATTCCCTTCACGGGAGCAGATGATTGAAAGACTGGGTACCCAACAAACACTGTATCCCGCCCAGCGTCATTACCAGTATTCAAACCTCGCGCTGTCGATTGCGGGTGAGATCGTACAGGCTCGGTCGGGTCAGGCGTATCCGGACTACATTACAGACAACATCCTGGATCCGTTGAATATGACCAGCACCCGCAGCCACTACCCCGAGGAGCTGCGTGGTGAGCAACTGGCGATTGGATATTCCGGTCTGAGCCGCAGTGGTACAAGGGATCCGGTCAAGCCGTTTTTTACTGCGGGTATTTCACCGGCGGCGGGCTTTACCTCCTCGGTAGACGATCTGGCCCGATTCGCCAGCTGGCAGTTCAGACTGCTGGAGGAGGGTGGTCACGAGGTACTGGATGCAAACACATTGCGGGAGATGCAACGCATCCATTGGCTTGATGCAGATGATGGCTGGATGTTTGGGCTCGGTTTTGAACTATGGAATGTCAATGACATAGCAGTGGCAGGTCATGGTGGTGGTTGTCCCGGTTATATCACGAATTTTTTGGTCGCCCCCAGGCAGGAAATTGCGGTGATTGCACTGACCAATGCGGGAGATGGTCCTGCTCAACGCCTGACGACGAACTTGCTCAAGATCATCAGTCCTGCCCTGAAGGCGGCGCAAACACCGTCGGATAAAGCCATGCCTGATTTCTCAATGTACGAGGGAAACTATGAATATCCACCCTGGGGTGGTGAGATCGCCATACGTCAGTGGGGTGAGCAGCTCGTCTCAATCGGCATTCCATCGGATCAACTGGACAAGGCAATGACCCGGCTTGAGCATGTCGGTGACCATACCTTTATTCGTTTAACGGACGATGATGAACGCCGTGAAGCCTGGGTTTTCGAATTGGGAGATGATGGTAAAGCAGTACGTGTGTTAGCACACAGCGGTTACTGGTCAAGAATCGAATAAGCCCGCGACCCAACCCGTTTGTGTCCTGAGGTTAGACCATTCACGAATCCGGAACACTGATTCTGATAAAAAAACGGCCCCGTTCGGGGCCGTTTTCCTGTTGCACTGTTTAAGCATTTTGTTAGTCGGTTCTGAACACCGCACGTGCGTACCAGGAACGGCCCGGAATCGGATAGATCATTCCGTCAAAGCTGTTCAGGTCGCAGGATGCGCAGAATGGGGTGGTCTCTTCCAGCACGTTATCGACACCCACCTGGAAGGTCCAGTCACCCTGGTTGCCCAGATCAGGTGACCAGGAGGCCTGCAGGTTGGTGAAAATGGTGCTGTCGATGTCGTTACCGGCCTGTCCTCGGGTACAAAATTCATCCCAGAGTTCAAACGCTGCAGTCATACCACCACATTGTTCTTCGATGGAACCGTAGTACTGGAAGGACAGCCTGGCACTCCAATTGTTGTAGAACCAATCGGTGTTCAGGGTCGACTTGTACTCTACAAAAGCACGTTCAGGCGAACCCAGTTCGGTACCTTCCCGGCTGATGTTGACGTCGCCATCCGGCCCTGGAACGATTTCGGTGTAGTCAAGCAGGTAGGTGCTCAACCACTGGATACGAAACTGTCCCATGTCACCACCGGCAGTAGTCAACTCAACCTTCCAGTCGATACCCGAGGTTTCTATTCCACCGATATTCAGCAGTACGCCGTCCACACGCTGAACGGTTCCGCCCGGTGCGTGCGAAACATTGTCACAGAAGAATGGATCCAGTGTTTCCACGCACTTGGTCAACACGTCCTGTGCATCCGGTGGCACACCCAATGAAGCACAGTTGGCCTGGACAGCCGGTTGTGCATTTGAGCAGGGATCCACAATGCTGGCATCAAAACGTGAGCCGGTATTGAACAGTTCACCGATATTCGGTGCCCGGTAGCCTTCTGCATAGTTGGCCCGGATCACGAAATCTGCGGTCGGTGCCCAGTTGCTGCCAAACGCAAATACGGTATCGCTGTCGAACAGGTCATATTTTGAATAACGTCCGGAAGCGCTGATATCCAGCCTCTCACCGTTGTCGCCGCTCATGGGTGGCATAATGAATTCGGCATACACTACATCAACCTCAAAGCCACCGGCGGTCGGACTCGCAGGTACACCTGCGGTAAAACCCCTGGAGACGATGGAGTCCGGTGTAAAGGTGCCGTCTTCCTCGCGGTGTTCAAATCCTGCTGCCCAGCCAATGGACCCGGCAGAAAGACCACCGAATTCTCCGGTCAGTTTGAAGGTGAAGTCAAACAACTCCTGGTTGCTCACGTCTTTCTGAACAAAGGTGACGAAATCCAGCATTTCCTGCGACATGGTACCCGGTCCTACCCAGTTCAGCGGTACACAACCCGGGGTTGCGTCACAGGCATCAGATGGACCAAGCGCCAGCGCGATATTCTGCGCATTGAAGGCTCCATGCTTGACCTGTGCGGCGTCATTTTCTGAGAAAAAGGCTGTAGCGTCCCAATAAATGGTATTGCCACCTGCGTCAAACTGACCGTCGAGTCCCGCAGATACATACCAGGTCTCAACATCCTGTTCGAAGATACGTGGTCCGGCTTCGATCGGACGGCGCCCGGTAAATACGAAGTTATCGGGACCCATGTCAATACCAAACGGGTTGTACGGGTGGTCGGCAGGCCAGAACAGGTTGTCCAGAATGGTACCAGCACCTGCTTCAGGTCCGAAAAACAAAGGTTCCGGTGCTGCCTGGCTGACGGACTGACGCTTGTTAAAGCTGGCAGTCAACCTGAACATGGTGGTCTCGGTGATATCGTACTCGGCCTTGGCGAACATACTGACACGTTCGTTGGGCGTCAACAGGAAGTTAAATGGCTGCCAGTTGAAACGATCGGCCAATGTGAATGGCTGGAAATCATCACAGCCCACTACCGAGGTACCAGTTGCCCAGCAAGCTGGATCATAGACCGGGTTGGGGGTGTAAGAGGTCAAACTGAGTGTTTGCCCGGTGCGCGGATCAGTGAAAACCAGGCGCCCCTCGGGAGTTCCGGAACTCAGACCCCAGGGAAATCCCTGAATGGCATATTCGGAAATCTCACGGTCACCCGCCATGACTTCCTTCTGATCCGTCCAGCTCACATCGATAAACATGCGTGAGCGCTCACCTTCGGCACCGAAGGCTAAGTCAACTTCAACCGAGTCGCCGTCGCCTTCTTCGAAAGCGCCATAGTAGGCTGAAGCCTTAAATCCGTTGTAGTCGTCCTGTGTGATGATATTGACCACACCAGCGATGGCGACCGAGCCATAGACAGTGGAGGCACCGTCCATCGAAATTTCAATCGATTTGACGGCATTGTTAGGAATGGTATTGATGTCGACCGCACCTGAAACACCGGATGCGAAAGACCCGCGAATCCAGCGACGGCCGTCTACCAGCACCAGGGTACGTTTTGAACCCAGGTTACGCAGGTCGATCTCGGATGCACCGGCACCGATGCCTGCGCCATCCGGTGGAAATCCCAGGTTGCCTGAAGAGTTATTCAGGCGGTTGATTGCAGATCCGGTGATCGGAAGTTTCTACAGGTAGTCAGCGGCTGACAGGTAGCTGGTCAGATCCATGTCCTCCTCGTTGTGGATCTGCACAGGTGTGCGTACATCCACGGGGTTTTGTCGAATACGCGAACCGGTAATGATCACTTCTTCAAGTGGGGATGCGCCGTCGGCATCGTCGTCAGCATTCTGCGCCAGCAGGGGCGCGCTGAGAAACATCGCGGTAAATAATAATGAATAACGGGGCCATTTTGACCTGGACATTATAGTGTCTCCTTATTAACAAGTTTTTAACAGTGCGGATGGAGAATGTGGGAGTCAAAGACAGGTTTCAATGGTCGATAGTCATGGTTGTAACGATTGTTTGAGGCAGATCGAACAGCTGCTGAGTTTAGCAGTGGATAATGAGTCTGTGCATGGGTTAATCACAGCCGGCGGATCATTAAAAATGTCGTTTACGCAAGACCCGCAAGACAGGAAAAACTATTGGCCTTTACAGATCCCTGTCTGCATTTTCAAGTGTTTCAGAGGCCTCAAGCCAGGCCCACTCGAGTGATTCCAATTCGGATTTCAATTCGGCCTGTTGTTGCAACAAGGTGGTCATTTCCTGTTTTCGGTTTGCGTCCGTGTACAGGGACTCATCCTGAAGCATGGAATCCACCCGCTCCAGTTCCGTACGCCTGTTGGCCATGTCCCTTTCATTTTTTCTGACTTTGTCCATATAAGGTTTAAGTTGCCGTCTGCGTTTGGCTTCAGCCTGCCTGTTTTTCTTCCTGCTGCTTACTTGTCCACCAGTCGTGGCGGGTAGTTCCCGCTGTTCCCTGAGCCAGTTGGGGTAGTCATCCAGTGTTTGTTTGAATTCAAACAGCTTGCCCTGATGCACGACGTACAAAGTATCGCAGACACTGCGTAATAAGTGCCGGTCATGCGAGATCACCAGCAGGGCACCTGTGTATTCCACCAGGGCCATGCTCAGTGCGTGTCGCATTTCCAGATCCAGGTGATTGGTCGGTTCATCCAGTAACAGAAGGTTGGGTCTTTGCAGTACAAGCAGAGCCAGTACCAGACGGGCTTTCTCGCCACCGGAAAAGGGTGCGACGGGATCATCGATCCGTTCTCCCTGAAAACCGAAATGGCCCAGATGATTACGTAATTCCTGTTCCCGCATGTCGCCGGATTGACGTTGTACATGCCACAGGGGACTGCAATCCATGCGCAAGAGATCCAATTGATGTTGAGCAAAGTAGCCACTTGCCGTGTGCCGGTTGAAGGTGCGCTCCCCACTCAACAGGGTGCTGCCATCCACCAGTGCCTTGACCAGGGTGGATTTTCCTGCACCGTTGGCTCCCAGAAGACCGATGCGGTCACCTGCACCCAATCTGAAATCTATTCCGGAGACGACCTCTTGTTGGTATCCGATGCTGGCATCTTCCAGCTGGATTAGCTGTTGCGGTTGTTTATCCGGTTGTTCAAAGTGAAAATGAAACGCAGAGTCCACATGTGCAGGTGCGATCTGGGTCATGCGTTCCAGCATCTTCAAGCGACTTTGAGCCTGTTTGGCCTTGCTCGCCTTGTAGCGAAATCTGTCCACAAAGCTCTGTATGTGCTTTATTTCCTTCTGCTGTTTGGCATACATGACCTGTTGCAATGCCAGTTGTTCTGCACGAACGGCTTCGAACTGGCTGTAATTACCGGTGTAGGTCTTGACCGTCTGTCGTTCAATGTGTGCAATGTGCGTGCACAGTCCGTCGAGGAAGTCACGGTCATGGGATATCAGTAATAATATTCCAGCGTAGGATTTTAACCAGCGCTCGAGCCAGATGATGGCCGGAAGATCAAGATGATTGGTCGGTTCATCAAGCAGCAGGATATCCGAGCGACACATCAATGCCTGGGCCAGGTTCAAACGCATCCTCCAACCACCGGAAAACTCTTTCACGGCTTTCTTGATATCGACCGCATTGAAACCCAGTCCGTGTAATAACCTGGCCGCACGTGTATCCGCAGTGAATCCCTGTATGTCATCCATACGCTCATAGCAGTGGTGCAGTTCATCGCCGTGGTCGTCACCGGCTTCCAATGCGCTGATTCTGGCCTGTAGCTCGCGCAGGCCTGTGTCGCCATCCATGACAAATTCTATGGCGGGTTTATCGCTGGATGGGCTTTCCTGTGCCACGTGGGATATAACAGACCTGGAGTCCAGGTGTAATTCACCGGCGTCATGTTCCAGTTGGCCCAGCAGCAGGGAAAACAATGAACTTTTACCACTGCCATTGACCCCGATCACACCCAGGCGTTGTCCGGCGTGCACCTGCAGGGACGCATTTTCAAACAACAACCTGGCACCACGGCGCAATTCAATCCTGTTGAGTTTTAACATGACAACTGTGCTCAGGGTGTGAAACGCGAGTCGAAATAACGTATGGCTTCTTCGAAGTCATCGGCATCCGGGTTTCTGTGTGTCATATTGCTGATAACCATCAGTTTGCTGTTGCTTACACCAGCCTCCGGGTACTGTTTATAAACCTTTTTTATCGACATTCTGGCCTGGTCCCTGCTGCCGGTGAGAAATACATAGTGATTTTGCCTGATCTGTTGCAATGCCCTTGGAGGGTGGGTCTTCCAGAAATTTACCCCGCAATTATAGATTGCTCCCTTGAACAACTGTGCATATTCTGTCGCCACCAGATTGGCGACTTTCCGCCACCTGAAAGACCGGACAGGTATATCCTTTGCGGGTCAATTTGATAGTGACGACCTGCCAGGCTCGGTGCCGCCAGCGCAAACACCACCCGTCTGCCCACGGCCACCCGATTACCCGAACCAGTGGCCGCGACCCAGATCATATTCAGGCCGTCCACAATGGCTTTCCAGCCCCTGGGGATATCACCGGACGGTGACGGACTGACATAGACCATCAATCCTGCGGGTTTTTGAGGGTCATAATTTTCGGGTACATAGAATTCCCAGTTAATGGACTCATGCGGAGAAATGAAGCTCTCTGCTGCAGCTGCAAATTCCTCGCCCGCCACTTCCCTGATTGAATTACTCTGGCTAAAGGCTCCTGTTTGCGGTGCATGGCCGCTGGTGGTGTATTCACAATGGGCGGTACCGGAGAGTAGCAGGAATGCGAGCTTTGCTGCCGCCGGAGGTCGTCTCATCGGTTGTTACTGTTGGGTCTGTGAGCGCATTTTTTTGCGGTATTTTGTCGGTGTCATTCCCAACAGGCGTTTGAATGCCTTGCTGAACGCGAGGTCAGATTCATAGCCCACACGGTTGGCAACTTCATACAGCAGCATGTTTGAATCCCGTAGCATGGCCTGTGCGCGTTGCATGCGAAGGGCCGTGAGGTATTCAAACATGGTTTGTCCCACCCGTCCTCTGAAACGTTTGGCAAATGCAGACCGGGACATGGCCACTCCGGTAGCGAGTCTTTCAAGCGTCCATTGTTCGTGGGGTTGATCGTGCATCATCTCCAGTGCAGAGGAGATCCGCCGGTCAAACAGGGCACCAATAAAACCATTTTGTTCCGAATAACCAAAATTGATCCTGATGAGCTCCACCAGCAGGATCTCCGTGAGTTTATCTACCACAACCGCACTTCCCGGTTTTTGTGACATATATTCCTTGCTCAACTGGTCCAGGGTACTCTTCAGCCAGCCATGACGAAGAAGCTCTTCGGCGGTGACGACAACCAGTGAAGGAAGATTGGCCATGAGGGGATGTTCTGCCGGTGTATCGAATTCACAATAGCCACACAACAACAGTGTTGATGACTGCTGACTCTGCTCCGTGTCAATGCCCGGTTCTGAACTGGACAGGGTATGATCGCGCCCGGCTTCCACGTACAGGAGATCACCCGGACCGAGTCGTTTGACGGAATGGTCAGAACTGAGCCAGCAATCACCTTTGCGGATGAAATGAAAACAGGCTTTCTCGTTCTCCGAAAAACTCATGGACCACGGCGGTTCGACAAACTGGCAAAAATAAACGCTACCGTTTACCCGCATGGAACGGAGGATGTCGCTGAGTACTTCCAAGTGCTGTCTCTGAAAATGTAACCTGCGTAATATAGACGATCAGACATGAATTATCGACTTCCAGCGATAGAAAATACAAGTTACTGCCCCCTGTTTTGAATTCATGCAGGGTCCAACCTGTTACAAACCGGCAAGTTATATCAGCAACGGATGTTCAATTCACTCAAGAGCAGCAGTGATCAGGGGATACGTGTGCTTTGAAAGCGACATTGCAATAACGTGTAGAATAATTCCATGACAGTCAAACGGATTTTCATCTTCAGTGCGGTGGTCCTGGGTATTCTGATTGCCTGGAACTGGGAGCAGAAACCACTGATTCATGCGCCCGGTGTACTAATCAGCGAAAAACCTGTGCAGCGCGACATCAGACCCACGTCCTTCAGGTTCGAGGACTATTGGGTCACCCGCAAGGCACGCTTTAAGATACGCGCCAGGGTTCTGTCCTCTAAACCTTACTACCTGCATCGTGAATCTGATCTGTCACCATTGGACCTGGCGTTGGGTTGGGGCGTCATGTCTGACCAGGCGGTACTGGACCAGATCGACATTTCCCAGCGCGGTCGGTGGTACCACACACGTTATAAGTTGCCGGCACCCATCTCGGACCAGCAAATTATTTCCAACAGCAGCAACATGCACATGATTCCGTCCCGGTCCGAAATTGGCAGATCCCTGAAAGATCTCCGCATTGGTGATGTGATTGAACTCAATGGCTACCTGGTTGATGTAGATCATGATTCAGGCTGGTTCTGGAGGACTTCCATGAGTCGTACGGATACTGGAAATGGTGCCTGCGAAATCGTCTATGTCGAGTCCGTGACCGTGCAACAGTCCAGTTGACAGTCACAAACCCGCGACAGCGGATATTTGCAACACAGGAACATCGTTTCTTCGGTATTTGGCGGAACAGGAAACCACGAGCAGAGTCCGCATTGATTCAACAGGGTTGATCCAACCGGGGTGATCCGGTTGGCCGGCAGATTAAGACGGATGGGAACCAGCGACAGGAGAAACTGAAACCGGTACTCCGTTCAAGGCCGCATTTCCCGAAACCGAGTCAAGAAAATCGTCATCCGTCAGGATATTTGTATTGACGCCAGCGTGTTGCCTGGCAACACGGAGTTTTGTACCTTTTATCTGGTGTCCCCATCCGTGTGGGATGCTGACCACACCGGGCATCATGTCAGAATTGATTTTTGCCACAATCCTGATCGAACCCACGCGTGAAGTCACCTCGACCTCTTCACCATCGTCAATGCCGTATCTGACTGCATCTTTTGGGTGAATGAAGACCACACAACGGGGCTTTCCCTTGACCATTCTCTGACTGTTGTGCAGCCAGGAATTATTGGTCCTGGGATCGCGGCGTCCAATGAGCTGAAGGTCGAATCCGTCGATATCCAACGGCTGTTCTTCGCTCATGGTATCGCGGATTTGTAACAGCTCGTTTAGAAATTCCCCGGGGGCAAGTCGTATCATTTTATCGACTGTAAACAGGCGACCCGGCAGACAGGGTTGCAGGGCGCCGAGGTCTATACCATGTGGATTTTGCCTGAGTTTCTTCAGATTCAGTCCATGGCTTTTGTAGTAGGGTCCTTTCTTCAGTTGCCGGTCAATCACCCATTCGCTACCCAATAGTTGTCTCAGGTTCTTTTTGAACCAACCCTTCACCCTGCTAACAGGACCGTTGGTTTGCATACGCCAGGCAAGTTCCAGAAATATCTGCTTGTCGGAACGGTGTTTTTTGTCCGGCGTCAACAGCACGGGGGAAAACCTAGCACCATTGCGAATCGCCAGTGTCTGAAAGGCCAGGTCGTAATGAGATCTTTCCAGTGCACAAACCGGCGGCAGGATGATGTCCGCGTGGCGGGTGGTCTCATTCAGATAGAAATCTATGCTCACCATGAAGTCCAGCTTGCCAAAAGCATCATCGAGACGGCGTCCATTGGGTGTGCTCAGGATCGGATTACCCGCGTTGGTAACCAACGCCCGTATCTGTCCCTCACCGGGCGTGGTTATCTCTTCGGCCAGCGTGGCCACTGGAAATTCGTCGTTAAAGTCCGGCAGTTTCCTGACCCGGCTGAATTTGTCTGCAAATCCCTTTCTTTTACGTGGCCGTGCCAGGACATCGACCGCCGGTGCAGCAAACATGGTTCCACCGGCCCTGTCCAGGTTCCCGGTAACAATGTTGAACACGTTGATCAGCCATTGTGAGAGTGTGCCGTATTGCTGTGTGGAAACGCCTATGCGTCCATAACAACTGGCGCTCTTTGCAGCGCAGAATTCTCGGACCAGGGTCTTTACATCCCCTGCTGCAATACCGGTGAGGGCTGCGACCCGTTCCGGGGTATATTCCCGTACATGATTTTTGATGTTTTCGAGTCCGTCCACATACGAACCAACACGACCCAGTGAGTGCAGTTCCTCGTTGAACACCACCTGCAACATGGCCAGCAGCATGTAAACGTCGGAGCCGGGTCTGATGTGCAGATGCCGATCGGCAATGGCAGCAGTTTCTGTTCTGCGCGGGTCAATAACCACCAGACGGCCCCCGCGTTCGCGGATTGCTTTCAATCTTTTAGCGACACCCGGAGCTGTCATCAGACTGCCATTGGAGACCACGGGATTGGCACCAAAGATTAGGTGGTAATCGGTGCGGTCGAGGTCGGGCAGGGGGATCATCAGATCGTGACCAAACATCAGCAATGAAGCCAGTTGTTCCGGTAGTTGGTCAACCGAAGTAGCGGAAAACCGGTTGCTGGTATTCAAACTGCGAAAAAAAACGGGTCCGAAAAGCATGGCTTCCAGGTTGTGCACTGTCGGGTTGCCGAGGTAGGAAGCCACCGCATCGTTGCCATGGCGTTGCTGTATGTGTTTGAGTCCGGTGGCAGCCTCGTCAAAAGCCTGTTTCCAGGGAATTTCCTGCCAACCTTCTGCACACTTCTTCAGGGGTAAGCGTAGTCTGTCCGGATCGTCGTAGATGTCTTTCAAGGCGAGGGCCTTTGCACAGATGTGCCCCTTGCTCATGGGGTCCAGTTTGTCCCCGCGTATCGACCTGATGCTGTTGTTAACCCGTTTGATTTCCAACCCGCAAATGGCCTCACACAGATTGCATGCGATGAAACTCGTTTGAACCCGGGACTGACCAGTCATGACCCTTTGCTCTTGCCCTCAATGGGCCCAGTTTGACCTACTCAGGACGGTTTTGGAACCATGCCGAACACCATGAGCGTTAATCCGATCCATTGAATGGTCAACATACCTATGTGAACGAACAGACCGATCCTGATTGAACGGCGCCACCATACCAGATAGGCCCAGGGTAAGGTCATCAGGAAAAAGCCGGCCCAGTTCCACGGCGCAATCAAATGAAAAACCGAAAAGAGCAGGGCGTTGTATGCCGGTGCCCAGTTGCCCATGTGCTGTGTGCGCGGAAGAAGGAATCCTCTTGAAAAGAGTTCCTGGGTAATTCCCCCGACCAGCACCATGGAAACTCCAACCAGAGCCCACAATGCCAATAGCATTTCTTTTGAAAGCGCGGTAAACATGGATGGATCCGGTTGCATGACAAACCAGTCAGGTATCCAGATAAAGAGACTACCCATCAAAGGTGAGGCAATCTTTGGACCGATCATCGCGATCATCATCATGCTGTAGAAAATGATTGGTAAGCCCAAAAGCAGATAATGCCACCAGCGCATGGATTGTCGCCAGGGAAAGGCCGTGGCAAAGGAGAAGGGCGCCCCCGTTTCACGACGTAGATGCCACACCATCAATCCCCAGGTGACAGGCACTTCCACCAGCAATATTGTAATACCCAGCGCAAACATGTTGGGAATGGATTTAGTTTCCATAAAGTAGGCTAAGACTGCAAATACCGGAAGACTTGCGATTCCAGGTAACAATTGCAGCATGGCTGCACGTTTGACAGAAATATTCTCGGGGGTGTAGATGGCGGAACTAAGCTGCGCTGTCGGGTGGGATTCTTCGATTGTAATGGCAGTCATATTGTCCTCAATGAATATAGTTAACCGGTAAACTAATATATGGTTAACTGGTAAACCATCCTCTTGTCAACTACAATTTCTCCAATGCAAGTGAGCAAACATGATTACATGATGACATGGGTGAGTCTGGTGCATGCCGGAAGTTACCTGCCAACGGCGCTGAGCAGCCATTTGCAATCCGAACTGGGTATTTCACTGGCAGAACAGGATTTCCTGAAACAACTCAATGCAGCCGGTGGTGAACTGAAGTTGGTTGACCTCTCGCGAAGGATTTTTCTGTCCAAAGCCGGTGTGACCAAGATGATGGATCGTCTTGAGCATACCGGAGTGGTCAAACGCAAACGATCAAACAAGGATCGCCGTGTGGTGAATGCGGTATTGACACCGGTGGGGAAGAAGACACTGGGTCAATCCCGAAAGTTATTGGTGGCCTGGGTGGAAGCAAATCTGAAAGACCAGCTTAGCGAAAATCAATTGTACGCTCTTCGTGACGCTCTCGAAGCCCTGCTCAGGGGACACGGCCGTTGGGATGGACAGATGGCCCATCTGCAGGGAAAGCCACACGCTTGACACGGGTTGATCCGGATCAAAATACCGAGGAATTTATCGGCAAGTGTGCCATCTTTTTGCTATGGTATGACTACTTCAGAGCATCGGCAAACTTGGTGACAGGTTTGCCATTAAACACCAAAGGATAGAAAACAGCCATGCAACAATTCGACATGTACATTAACGGCAGCCCGGTACAATCCGGCAACACATTTGATGTGATCAATCCAGCCACCGGTCAGGCGTTCGCTCGCTGCCAGTTGGGTGATGTCTCACATGTTGACGGAGCTGTCAGAGCCGCCCGGGCGGCATTTCCAGCATGGAGCCGGACAGCCGAAGATGAGCGCAAACAATTGCTGCATGCGGTGGCTGGTGCCATAGAGGCCAATATGCCTGAATTGATGGGCCTGGTTACTATGGAAACCGGAAAACCCATGGGTGGACTCAATGGTATTGGTTCGGGAATGGAAGTTGGCGGTTCAATTGCCTGGACACAATACACCACCGAGCTTCAGCTACCGGTTGATGTCATTCAGGATAATGATGACGCACGTATCGAGGTACACAGGAAGCCACTGGGTGTGGTGGCATCGATAACACCCTGGAACTGGCCCCTGCTGATTGCCATCTGGCATGTTATTCCGGCACTGCGTGCCGGTAATACGGTGGTCATGAAGCCCTCCGAATTCACCCCGGTTTCGACCCTGCGTTTTGTTCAGCTGGCCAGTGAGATTCTGCCGGCCGGGGTGATCAATATCGTCACCGGTGGTGGGGATGTCGGTGCTGCCATAACTGCGCACCCGGATATTCAAAAGGTCATATTCACCGGCTCCACGCCCACGGGCAAACGCATCATGCAATCTGCTGCCGGCAACCTGACACGCTGTACGCTGGAGCTCGGAGGAAACGATGCCGGTATTGTTCTGCCTGATGCCAATATCCAGGATATTGTACCGAAGCTTTTTGGAGCGGCTTTCCACAACAACGGGCAAACCTGTGCCGCCCTGAAGCGTTTGTATGTCCATGAGTCCCAATACGATGAGGTCTGCGAGGCCATGACCGCGCTTGCACAGAATGTAAAAGTGGGGGACGGACTTGAGGAAGGAACGGAACTGGGTCCGGTTCAGAATCAGCCACAGCTTGATATCGTCATGGACCTGGCTGAATCGGCCAGGGTGGATGGGGGAACCTTTCTGACCGGCGGTCAGCGTATGGACCGCGACGGTTATTTCTTTGAGCCAACCATCGTTGCTGGTTTGACCGACGGTTCACGCCTGGTGGACGAAGAACCGTTTGGTCCGATTGTCCCCATCATTAAATACACCGACGTTGACGAAGTCATTGAACGTGCCAATCGCAATGCGAGTGGCCTGGGTGGCTCGATCTGGTCCAGTGATACCGACAGGGCAGCTGAACTCGCCCAACGCCTTGAGTGTGGTTCGGCCTGGGTAAATGACCACGGTGCAATCCAGCCTGATGCCCCCTTTGGCGGGGTCAAACAGTCTGGTATGGGGGTTGAATTCGGCTTGTATGGTCTCGAAGAATTCACCTCGTTGCAAACACTGAAAATAGCAAAGTAGTATCGGACTGAAACCGGACACAGGAATAAATCATGGCAAAATCATTTGCCTCATCCGCTGATCTGGGTGAGAAGCTGGAAACACTTGAGATACTGGCAGACGGTGTTTACGCACTGACAGCCGAGGGCGACCCCAATGTAGGCGCAATCGAGGGTGAGGATTTCATCGTTGCGTTCGAAGCACGTGCCACTCCGGTTGCGGCCAGGGACTGGCTTGACAAACTGCGTGAGCACACCGACAAACCGGTCAGGTACCTGATCCTGTCTCATTATCATGCGGTGCGGGTACTGGGCGCGTCCGCCTTCGGGGCGGAGAGCATCATTGCACATGAGAATACCCGCTACCTGATCAATGAACGCGGCCGGGAAGACTGGCTGAGTGAGTTTGGCCGTATGCCACGCCTGTTTCGCGACCCGGACTCCATTCCGGGCCTGACCCACCCTGACATCGTTTTCAATGACCGGCTTGAGATTGAACTGGGTGGTGATCGCGGCTCACTGGTGTTGGAATACTGTGGACGTGGTCATACAGCAGGTGACATAGCGGTGTGGCTGCCCAAGCAAAAAATCCTGTTTGCGGGAGACCTGGTGGAAGCCGAGGCCGCACTGTATACAGGGGATGCATTCCACATGGACTGGGCCACCAAGACCCTGGACAAGGTCTCGACCTTTGAAGCCGAGGTCCTGATCGGTGGTCGCGGCAAGGTCGCACACGGCCGTGCTGCGGTGGATGCGGCCATCGAGCAGACACGCGAATTTCTGAATGGGATGATTGAACAGGTCGGCGCTGTCCACAGACGCAACGGCACATTAAAGGAGGCGTTCGAGGCAACCCAGGCGGCCCTGGGTCCGAAGTTTGGTGCCTGGCCGATATTTGAGCATTGTCTTCCTTTCGATGTGCAACGGTTATGGGATGAGCTCGACGGTATCGACTGGCCAAGAATCTGGACTGCTGATCGCGACCTGGAAGTCTGGGCCAGGCTACAGGACTGAAATGATCACTGCCTGAGAGGCTGGAGATGCCCTATATTCCGCCCAAATACGAAGCCGTGATCCCGCAGGCTGTGCACGACGGCGGAACGGAGCAGACCACTGTGCTGATAGTCGGTGCCGGACCCATCGGTCTTGCACTGGCGCTTGACCTGGGTCTGCGGGGCCACGACATCATACTGGTTAACCGTGAAAGCCAGCTGACCGATGGTTCACGTGCCATTTGTTACGCAAAGCGGCCGTTGGAAATACTTGACCGTCTTGGTATCAGCGATCGTATGGTGGAAAAGGGAGTGAGCTGGAATATCGGCAGGGTGTTTTTCAAGGACAGGGCAGAACCGGTCTACAGTTTCGACCTGTTGCCGGTCAAGGACCAGAAACTTCCCGGAATGATTAACATTCAGCAGTATTACAACGAGGAATACAACATTGAAGCGCTGGATGGGCTGGATAATGTAGCGCTGCGTTGGGGCAACACATTGACATCTTTTGAAGATGTGGATACCGGTGTTTTGGCCGGCATAGAAACTTCGGAAGGAGTTTACCGGATACAGGCAGACTGGCTGATCGCCTGTGATGGCTATAAGAGTGTGACCCGAAAAATGCTGGGAATGGAATTTGAGGGAGAAACCTTTCACGACAATTTCCTGATTGCCGACGTCAAGTTCAGAAAAGCCTATCCCACCGAACGTCATTTCTGGTTTGACCCGGTATTTAACCCGGGGCAATCGGCATTACTGCACAAGCAACCGGATGATATCTGGCGTATAGACTTTCAGGTCGGATGGGATATCGACCGCGAGGAGATTATCAAACCGGAAAATGTCAGCCCCCGGATTCGCGCCATGTTTGGTGAAGATGTAGAGTTTGAATATGAATGGATCAGTGTCTACACCTTCAATTGCCGCCAAGTGGACCAGATGGTCAAGGGCAGGGTGGTGCTGGCCGGTGACGCTGCCCACCTGGTTTCTCCATTCGGCGCACGTGGGGCCAATACCGGTTTTCAGGACGGGGATAACCTGGCATGGAAACTGGACCTGATCATCAATGGGAAAGCAGATAGAAGACTGCTCGAATCCTATGATCAAGAGCGCTCCCTGGCGGCAAAGATCAATATCCTCAATTCGACCCGGTCGACCGATTTCATTACACCCAAGAGCATCGTTTCCCGCCAGTTTCGTGACGCGGTATTGCAGTTGTCAGCCGAATATCATTTTGCCCGGGGTTTTGTTAATTCCGGACGTCTGTCATTACCCGTTCCCTACCCCGACTCAACTCTGAACACGCCTGATGAAGCAACCTGGGGCGGCGGCGTGCGTCCGGGGACAAATTGTATGGACGCACCGGTCTCGACAGGTGGTGAAGATAAATGGTTACTCAATTCACTGGGCTGGAAATTCAAACTCCTGGTTTTCGCGGACGTGGGTGATCTTTCAGAGGGCCAACTGGAGGGTTTGAGACTCCTGGCTGCAGCCGATATCCCGGTCGAAAGCATTTTTATCAGCCAGTTCGAGGCCGGTGAATTTTCCAGCCTGAACGACATCAGTGGGCTGGTTCAGGATCGCTACGCAGCCGGATCCGGGGCCGTCTACCTGATCCGGCCTGATCAATACGTGGCCGGTCGCTGGCATGAGCTTGATTTGAGCAAACTTGGTGTCGCATTACGACGCGCCACAGGAAAACAGTGAGAACGAGATGAGCCCTAATTTAATCCTAGAACCCAATCTGGCTGATTATGACGAGGTCTATCAGAAAATCATTGATATGCATTCAGGTCTGAGCGATGAGGAAAGTCAGAGTGCGAATGCTAAACTGATCCTGACCCTGGCCAATCACATCGGTGATGTGGGGGTTATTTCCGAGGCCGTCAAGATTGCCCGGGACAATACCCTTCAATGGCGCAAAAAGGATACCCAGTCATGAACATCAAGAGAATTCATCACGTAGCTTACCGTTGCAATGACGCGAAGGAAACCGCCGATTTTTACAACCGTGTCATGGGAATGGACCTGGTCCTCGCCATCTCCGAAGATATGGTGCCCAGCACCAAAGCACCCGATCCTTATATGCACATATTCCTGGATGCGGGTATGGGTAATGTACTGGCTTTTTTTGAGTTACCAACACGCCCTCCCATGGGCCGGGATGAAAATACACCGAACTGGGTACAGCATATTGCGTTTGAAGTGGAAGACATGGATGCATTGAAAGCGGCCAAAATCAAGGCTGAATCCGCGGGTCTGGATGTTCTCGGTCCCACCAACCACGGGATTTTCAAGTCCATCTACTTCTTCGACCCCAACGGGCACCGACTCGAACTCGCTGCCAATACCGACCAACCCGGTGACCTGGAAAGACTGCACGAGGTGGCCCCCGCGATGATCGAAGAATGGGCACGGACCAAGAAGGCCCCCAGGCACGCGGCCTGGTTACATGACAGAGAGTTTGACGACGACTAGCTGTGCGTCAACCTGCTTCAGCGATCAGTCCGTCCAGCATTGTTACCGAGCGTGACAGATAGGAGTGTCCAAACAGATTCAGGTGGTTGAGGATGTGGTAGAGGTTGTACAGGTCACGGCGTGTACGATAACCGTCGCTAATTGGTGCATGTGCCCGGTAGGCAGAATAAAATCCGGCACTGAAGCCACCGAACAACTCCGTCATTGCGATATCCGTTTCCCGGTCTCCATAGTAACTGGCCGGATCAAATATCACCGCCTGGCCATCCTGTGTAAAAGCTGCATTCCCCCTCCACAGGTCACCGTGTAACAGGGAAGCATCAGGTTGGTGCCCGGCCAGCAAGACAGGGACACTGTCCAGCAAACGTTCACCCTTGTCGGTCAATGCAACACCAAATCCATTGATATGGGCCAGTTCAAGCTGCGGTTTCAAGCGACAGTCCCGCCAGAACTCACCCCACTCAATATGACGGGTGTTGATTTGAGCGGTGGTGCCGATGTAGTTGTCAAATTCCCAGCCATGACGGGCCTGGGTGACAGCATGCAGCGCGGCCAGTTGTTCACCGAGCATCTCAGCTGGCCCATGGGGGGTCAAATCCAGGTATTCCAGTAACAACCAGGTCAACCCACCTTCACACCCATGTGCTATCGGGGCAGGGACCCGGATACAATTCTGTTTTGCGATTTCAGACAGGGCCCGCGATTCAGCGGCAAACACGCCCGGTGCACCATGGTAGTGGTACTTCAGAAAATAGTCTCTGCCATCAATCTGTATCAGTGCCGCCTGGTTAATATCGCCACCTGAAAGATTTCGCTGCCATTCAATGTCAAAATCCACATCCGTTGATTTTGTCCAATGGTTTCTTATTAAACTGAGTAAATTTTGCTCTGTGCTCATGTTTGTGTCACTTTTCGCATTCAATATTTAACCCCGCACACAGGTGACCTGGCCCGGGCTTGCGACCACTCCGCAGGGCCCATAAACCTTGCAGTGAACGGTGAAGCCCGGTGTGAAACGACTCAAATCAAAACCGAATGGCCCGAATATGTGGCCTGTTCTTGTTGCCAAACCAGACCGTCATTTCTTTTTCTGCGCCGTCCAGGTCATCGTACACGATCAACTTGATGTTGCGTAAAGCCTCGTAGTTTGAGGTGATCTCCCGTTCCGCCGTCGTGATACGGACCATTGGCCGACACAGGTGACCGCTGTTACCACAGCTTTTGCTGTCCCAGGTCAGTACGTGCATGGAGACAAGGTTTTCAAATGCCACCAGGCGATCGGTACCCTCATAGAAAACATACATGCCGGTTTTGCCGGTCTTGTATCCCATTTTTGTTTTCACTTCGATAGAAACAATTTCTCTGAATGGCAATATGCTGCCGTCGGCAAGTGTCAGACTGGAGGCAGGCCCATCACTGGAGCCGCTGATCCCCTGGCTGTCAGCGTCCAGACCCTGAACAACCTGTGCATTTTCGGCACAGGGTTTGTCACTGAAAATCAGGTTTCCATGGGCGTTGGTACACTTGTACACCTGTGCGAATGCCGTTGAAGAAAGCAGGCAGAACAGTATCAAAATAACGGATTTCTTCATTGTTTCTTACCTTTCACACAACCGGGGAGATTGTCTTCTACCCGTTTTAGCAGAATCGCAGTTCGAATTCATTCGAAACCGTTTCAATAATTTACGGTGTACCTTCAACTGCTGTTGGAAAAACACCATCAAGTACGGCCTGTAAACGTGGCAACACAGCCAACTCGCTGTATTCATCATCCTTGAAATAACCGGTGTAGACTGCCACCAGATCACGTTCCGGACTCACCAGCAGACCCTGTCCGGCCCATCCACCCTTGAAAATATCATTGTTGGTGAATACCCGGTCCCACTGCCAACTACTGTGCTTGATCCGGCCTTTGCCCCATTTGGCCCAGTTTTCTCCCCAGGCCTTCTTTAGCGGTTCCGCACTTCCATCATTGAGCAGGACATTGATGTGTCGCTTGGAAATGATGCGTTGATCGGAGACCACGGTGTAGCTGGGTGTATAGAGCAAACCAAAACGGGCCATATCGCGCATTCGGGAAAGGAAGCCGCCGTCATAGTGCGGCACACCATATCTGGGGGCCACGTAGGATGCATCGCTCTCGGCGCCTATTCGAGTCCAGATTTCCTTTGACAGGGCATCCTGGAAGGGCATACCGGTAATTTTCTCCACCATCCAGCCAAGGATATCGGTGTTGACACTGCCATAGGCATTTATGGTGCCCTGTTCGGCATACCGTTTTGCCTGGATACCCGCAAGATAGGTGTAGAAATTATCCGGTGAATCTTTATCCCACCAGGTTTCACCCATGGCCTGCATGACCCCGCTGTAACAGGAGGAACGGTCATAGTATTCCTCCGGGCAGTCGATACCACTTGTCATGTTCAGGATGTTTTGCACCGTTGTACCGGCATAAGATGAAGTGGCCATCTCGGGTATATAAGTCTCAATGGGTTGGCTGACATCCACCAAACCACGGTCCTCCAGAACAGACACCACGGCTGACACCAAAACCTTGCTGACCGACCACCAGATTGGTTTCTCGTAGGGCTGCATGCGTGCGTAGTGTTCAAATACGATATTACCCCTGTGCAGTATCACCACCCCGAGCGAGGTGCTGTAATCACTGTCCAGGAAATCGACAAACGGCATTTCACCCACCGGTGTGTCTACCTTGAAACTGGAGATTTCCGGCAACAGGGCATATGTGAGTTCCCGCACCTGCCCGTCCCGGTAGACGTTGACCGTGGCTGAGAAGCGGTGCAGATTGCGGTTGTTCCAGCTCATGTCATTGCCGGTCACAGACCACCAGATATCTTCTTTTGGCAATCGTTCAATTTGTTCACGAACCTGTTCAACGGTTGATGAAGATTTAAATTCAGCGTTGAGTTGCAAGCAGGGCTGAAGCAGTAAAACGATCACCAGCAAGACAGACCGTGGAATATTTGTTCGTTTTTTGTCATCAAAATTCGTCATGACCTCAGGATGCTCCGGTGATGTCCAGCCGATCGTTTTCTCTATCGAAAATACCCCGAATAACCGCAGCCTGTGCATTGCCTTCCTTGTTTGCGGTGATGCAATCTTCCACAAAACGGTACATATCCATTTCATTTATCCCCGGTTTGGTTACTCGTGTTGTTCCCGCTACTGAATTTAGAGGTGTAACCAGTTGGCTAGCCACCACTGCTGCAGCCACAAGCAATTGGCATCTTGAAAGGTTGAAACGGGGCTTGCTGGGATTGTTCACTTTTCTTTCTCACG
The DNA here is from genome assembly GCA_014238945.1 of Lysobacterales bacterium. Classification (GTDB taxonomy): domain Bacteria; phylum Pseudomonadota; class Gammaproteobacteria; order Xanthomonadales; family SZUA-36; genus SZUA-36. Next base: position 16,171 of record JABAAB010000041.1, on the reverse strand, counting down.
CATTGGTTACTGTTTCGGCCTGGCTTACTACAAGAAAACCATCAGGATTTTACCTCGACAGAAGTAAAAATGACCAGTTGCTGGTCATTATGCGGCGCGCAGGGGCAGGATTCCAGCCATGGGTTATAATGTAAGGGTTACAGTAGGTTATCAAGGCTTCGGACGGTTGCAGGGAAAGTGAACCGTCCAGCTGTAAAGGGAAGTTATCGAAGGGAATTGACGTCATGGTGTACAGGGCTTTGATCAATCTGGTATTGATTATCACCATATTGTGCGTCTGCGGCACAGCTGCGGCGCAAAACGATGTTGCCCAGGCTACCCGTAAGCCGGAGTTGCTTCAGTTATCCGAAAGACTTCTACAGCGTGATCAAAGCAATCGCCGACAGGCGCAGGAATATACCCGCAGGGCGGGTATACCGATGCGTCGTGTATTGAAAAGCGGCCAGGTGATGGAAATACAGCGTGTTACGCCGGGTAGGGGTCCGGTTTTTTATATCACCAATAATATTGACGCTGCTGATACCGTTTCAACCGATGAGGTCTGGCCCGGTGGTTCGGCCGGTCTGAATCTTGACGGCAGCGGCATGACCGTTGGTGAGTGGGATGGTGGTGCCATCTACGCCGGTCACCCGGATTTTGCCGGGCGGCTGACCCAGGTCGATGGTGTCAGTGTGGTCAGCAATCATTCAACCCACGTTGCAGGCACGCTGGCAGGCAGCGGTGACTGGTTGTTACCGGAAGCGCGTGGCATGGCCTATGCGGCCCACCTGAATGCATGGGACTGGAATTCGGACACGGCTGAAATGGCAACGGCAGCAGCAGGGGGTTTGCTGATATCAAATCATTCCTATGGAATTGCAGCCGGGTGGCTGTATCTCGGAGAGCCGGTCCCCGATACCTGGTGGTGGATCGGGGGTGAACTGCCCTCGGATATTGAGGATCCAAATTTCGGCTATTACGATACCCAATCCCGGTTGTGGGACCAGATTGCATATGACGCACCTTATTACCTGGTAGTCAAAGCGGCCGGTAATGACCGGACGGACATTGGTCCTGCTCCCGGTGAGGAATACACGGTGATCAACCAGGATGGTGATTTCCTGTTCACCTCAACTCTGCCGAGGAACGCGGATTGTGCACCTGCAGGCTTTGATTGTCTGCCGACCAACAGCGTGGCCAAAAACGTCCTGACCGTGGGTGCCGTCGATGACTTACCGGGTGGGTATTCACCATTGTCGGGTCCTTCATCGGTACAGATGGCTTCATTCAGTGGCTGGGGTCCGACCGATGATGGCCGCATCAAGCCCGACGTGGTAGGCAATGGCATGTTCCTGATGTCAACCTGGGGAGATTCTCCTTACTATGCAGCGGCTGCCGGCACCTCGATGGCAGCACCCAACGTCACCGCATCACTGCTGTTGATGCAGGAACATTACCAGGACTTGCATGGCAGCGGGAATTTCATGCGCAGCGCGACCCTGAAGGCGTTGGCCATACATACGGCCGATGAAGCGGGTGATGCCGATGGCCCGGACTATGCGTTTGGCTGGGGATTGTTGAATACCGGCAATGCCGCCGCTGTGATCACGGAAGATGGCGGTGACGACCAGATCATCGAGGGCAGCCTCTCCAATGGTGGTCTTGATAGTGTAGCGATCAATGTTACGCAGGCAGATGCCATCGTAAAGGCTACGCTGGTATGGATGGATCCCCCGGGCGTACCGGTTGCCCTGACACTTGACCCACCGGACCTCATGCTGGTCAACGATCTGGATCTGCGTATCTCCAAGGGCCCGACAAATTATCTGCCCTGGGTGCTTGATCCCGCGTCTCCAGCCAGCGCGGCCAGCAAGGGGGATAATATCCGCGACAATGTGGAGCAGGTAATCGTCAGCGGTGTCGGAACGGGTTCCTATACGGTGGAAGTCAGTCACAAAAACGGTTTACTCAGTGGTCTAAACCAGGACTACTCTCTTATCATCAGCATATTGCCTGCACCACCGACGGGGTCCGGTCTGATGATAGATGAAGACTTCGAAGGCGGTCTTCCTGCAGGGTGGTCGGTCAATACGCCCAGCGGAATCAGTTGGACGATCAATACGCCGGTTCCCGGTAATTCGCGTCTGGACAACCGCACCGGTGGTACCGGCCAGTTCGCCATTGTGGACAACGGTTGGGTTAACCAGACGATCACATCGCTGCGCACCCCGTTGCTGGATCTGTCAGCCAAGGATGCCGCGGTCCTGCGTTTCAAGAGTTTCTACGTCTATGACACCTTTGAGTCTCTCAATGTCGACGCCAGTACGGATGGCGGCGGTAGTTGGTTCAATGTCTGGCAGTTCCAGGGTTTGAATCCGTTCCCAACCAATTATGTACTCGATCTTTCTGCAGCGATCGCGGGACAGGCCAGTGTCATGCTCGCGTTCCGGTTTGACAGCGAAGGCTTCCTGTCAGGTGACTTCTGGCAGGTCGATGAGGTGGAACTCGAGGTATTCGGTGGGGGTCCACCGCCAGGTGATCCGCCGGGAACCGCCACGGGTCCCAACCCGTCCGATGGTGCAAACGGAATGGGCATTGATAGCATCCTTTCATGGTCTGCAGGATCATTGGCGACCTCCCACGATGTGTATTTCGGTAGCACCAATCCCCCGGGTCTGGGTGAACTTCAGGGCAACCAGGCGGGTACCAGTCATGATCCGGGTACGCTGGCCTATGACAGCACCTATTTCTGGCGTATCGATGAGGTCAACGCCACAGCCACCACCACCGGCACGGTTTGGAGTTTCAACACAGAAAGTGAGCCCCCGCCACCACCCGAAGCCATGCACCTGGCAGGTCTTGACGGTATCGGTGTACCTGCTCGTCGCGGACGCTGGAACGCCGTTGTGACCATCAACGTGGTAGACAGCATAGGTGCTCCGCTGGCCGGTGTGCTGGTCGAAGGAGATTGGAGTAACGGTTCCAGTGGTTCGACATCCTGCACCAGTGACGCTGCAGGTAGGTGCAATGTAAGCAAGCAAAACCTCAAAGGCAATGTGCCGGGTGTTGATTTCACCCTCACCAACCTGATTGTGACTGGCTATTTCTATCAAAGCTCCGATAACGAAGTTCCGGATGCAATCACCGTTTTCAAGGATGATCCAAACCTGCAGCCCAACGCTGTGGATGACAGTTTCACTACAGCGGTCGATACCCAGGTCAACAGCAATGTAATGACCAATGATGATCCCGGTGATGCCCCCGCGTCGGTCACGGCCTCGGATGCCACCAGTGCGGCTGGATTTACCATCAACATGTCAGCCAACGGTGATTTCAGCTACCTCCCGTTCGGTGGTTTTGAAGGCAATGACAGCTTTGGCTATACCATCACTGACAGCGACGGTGACAACGCTTCGGCAACCGTCACTATCAGTGTCGGAAATCCGCCTGCCAACCACACCGTCACAACGACCAAGTCCAGGAACAAGGGCAGCCAGGTGGTGACGGTCAGCTGGAGTAACTTCACGGACGTCAGTGTCATCATCAGTCGAAACGGTGTGCCACAGGCTACCATTGCAAACAGTCTTGGCAATTGGTTGGATAATCTGGGTAAGAAACCCAACGGCAGTTTTGTGTACGAGGTCTGCGAGGCAGGACCCGGTACGGCCTGTGCCAGTGATAGCGTGAGCTACTAAAGATTACTTTGGATTGTTGCGGGTGACGCAGAGGCAATGACACCACGGTGCACTGAATCAGGGTGTTATACCGTTATTGGCGGAAATTGTCCCTAAACGCGTCTTTGAGTGTCGGTGAGATCATTTGAGATGAGCAGTAGTCAAGACATCAAACTGTCTCTTTTCCACCACCGGTGGGTGTCACAGCTTGTTGAACTAATGCAGTTCCTTTGGGGAGAGGATGAACAGGCCAACCGGTCGTATTTCAAATGGAAATATGAAGATAATCCTTACACCGAGATTCCCCTGGGCGTGGTTGCCCTGAGCAATGAGCAAGTGGTCGGTTTTCGCGGTTATTTTGCCATGCAATATCAAATTACGGGGCTGAATCAAAAGCTCACAATACTGAATCCCGGAGACACCGTGGTTCACCCCGATTATAGAAGAATGGGTTTGTCCGTCCGCATGGGGGAATTGGCCGCCAGGGAGTTATCTGCCCAGTACAGGATCATGCTGAACACCACGTCCACATCCGTTTCATTGCCGGGTTATCTGAGGATGGGGTTTCAGCCCGTGACCCCCAAAACATATCATTCCCGTTACCGGGTCACCGGATTATTAAGTTACATTCTGAAATATCGCGATCCGTCTCCACCCCGACGGGATTGGACCAGCCCCGCAATGGTCGGTGAAATCATGGTCGCAGATGAGCCGCGGCCTGATGAAATGGCTTCGGTTATCGAAATGCAACGACACGATCAAAAGAAATTGGAGGTTTATCAGGACCAGGCATTTTTCCAATGGCGTTATCAGAACAACAAAAACCACTACCGCTTCTACTATGACCTGCAGGGTGGCAGTACGAAGGGGTATGTGGTGATCAGGCTTTCACCGAATCACCGTCGTGGTTACATTGTCGATTCAGGGGCCATTGAACCCGCATCGATCGAGCGGATATTGCAGGTTATTATCGATCAACGGCATTTGGATATTATTTCGATTTACAGGCATTGTATCGACCCCAGCCTGAGCTCATTGTTGGACAAACTCGGATTCAAAACCAATTCCCTGGTTCGAAAAATAGAAAATAAAATGAATGGAGAGCTGCCCTTGCTGGTCAAACCCGTACGTAAGGATGCGACCGAATCTGATTTTATTATCCAGGATTTGGATGTCAGGAAATTCGAAAGCTGGAGTTTAAAAGGAATTTGTTCAGATGACATGTAACTCCGCTTGTATCGGTATGGTCATGGCAACGCTGAACCGGATTAGTTATGCCTGCAATAGCGGGTTTGACAAAGAACATGGAACAACCGAGAGTAATACATATGACCCACAGTAAATTGACATGGATACTGGTTTACCTGTTCGCTTTAACTCTGTCCGTTTCCTGTTTTGCCGCCGGCTACCACGTATATGACTGGAAAGGAGATGCCAAGGTAAAAAAGGGAAAAGAGATCCGTGAATCCAGGTGGCAACCAGGATATGTATTAACCGCCAACGGCGAAAGACGTGTTGGCAAAATCATGGTGACGACCATTAATGGCCGTATAGCCGAGGTCGAGGTCAAAGGCGATGGAAAGCGCAAAGGATCTTACGCCACCAGTGAACTCAAAGAATTCGGTCTGTTGCTGTCGGTTGCTGATATTGATAAAAAACGCGGTTCGTCCAGGGGCAGATTCGGTCCCGGAACCCTGGAACTTGCTGACGGCCAACATTTACAAGGATTTCTGGGCGCAGCAAGCCTGGATAATGGTGTGGTATTTTCCATTGCCTATGCTCCCGATCGAGAAACACCCCTGACCAGTTATTTCAGTCGCGGCGTTAAAAATGCGGTGATGACCATTGATGGCATTGAAATGGAATACCTGTCCGGCGATGGTGGATTTTCAAAAATCCCGACACTGGCTGAACATCTCACTTTTAATCACAAGGACGATTCACGCAATCCCCACAAGGGCAGTGTGCGGATGCCCGATGATGAAGTCATCGAGGGGCAGGTGCTGTTGTTCAAGGATGAAAATGATGGACCGGCCCTCGGTGCCATGTTGTTTGATGAGGATGGCTATGGTGTTTTCTGGACCGCCTCCGAACTGTCACGGGTCACACAGGTGATCGATGGCCGGACCAATTACTGGAGCAGCTATGGCGCCAGCCTGGAGCGGCTGCCAACTCTGCGGGAATTCAAGGCAGAGCGTCATCGCGATGCCAGTCGTAATGCGCAACCAGGCAGGGTCGTCCTGCGCAATGGAGATGAACTGCAAGGATACGTTGCCTTTTTCAAAACCAAGGACAATGTGTATTCGATTGAAATATATTATTTTAATGCGGACGGTGTGCCGTTTTCCTAAGGAGGGTCCGAAGTTTTAGAGGTGACTCAAACCGTTAAAGACGAGGCAAGAATCTACATTCCGTACCACGACCTGGTATTCGTTCACTTACTGGCCCCGGGGCATCCACATCATATTCACGCCAACCCGTTTCCGGAGCGCGAAGACCAGTTCAAGAATGCAGTGACCCGTGGACTGATATCTGCATTGCTCCAGGGTGGTGCGGCCCAACTCGGGCAGGAGGGTATAAACACTTCTTCACTCATAGGCGCCATGGGTTGCGGGGTTGGTGATGTGTGTTCCTCGCACAGTTCACTGCGTGATGCGGTTGAAGGCATGGTTCCTGGATTTACCAAGGACGAGCTGATCTTTCGCCGTGCGGACCAGGGGGAGGTGGTGCTGATCAAAAAAAGTTTCGATGATGAGATTGAGCCCATGCTGAGTCGGTGCGAGGGATTCGGGGACCTGTCACGACGGGATAAGAATCGGTTACTGGATTTTGATCACCCGGAACGCGCCGTTACCTATCTCAATGATTGTGCGAGCAAACTTGCACCGGACCAAAGCAGTACGCAGGCTGAAGTCCGGCTACTGGAACCCGGGACGAAATTTAATGATGAATTGAGGAATGGAGGACAAGGGCCATCCATGGTTGTCATTCCCACCGGCAGGTACCGGATGGGGGACCAAAGCGAATCAAATGCCAACGAAGTTCCCGCACACCGGGTCCGGATCGAACGGCCAATAGCCGTTTCACGACATGAAATTACTTTGGCTGAGTTCGATCGCTTCACATCCAGTACTGGCCGGGTAAAACGCAGCGGTCAACTGTCGAAGCAGCAAAACTCACCGGTGCGCGGGATCGCCTGGATTGATGCGGTTGCTTACGCTCAGTGGTTGTCCGGCGAGACCGGTCATCATTACCGCTTGCCAACGGAGGCTGAGTGGGAATATTTTGCGCGCGCCGGCACCGATACGAAATACCCCTGGGGTGACACGATCACCTCGGAGCAGGTGCGGTGTGAAGCCTGTGGTGATAAAAAGCCCAAGTCGGAAGACGTGGGACAATTTCCGGAGAACGCTTACGGTTTGTATGACGTGTCAGGGGGAGTTTGGGAATGGGTGGCCGATTGCTGGCACCCCGAATACTCAGGCGCACCCCGGGATGGCAGTGCCTGGATGCACGCCGGCGATTGTAATCTTCGTGTACTGCGCGGTGGTTCTGTAGACGATAATGCAGACCAGTTGCGGGTTGGTTTTCGCACCGCGTACAACCCGGTCAGCCGCGGCAACTATGTCGGATTCAGACTGGTCAGGGATTTTTGAACCAGGGTTGGTCGGCAACTTAGCCTGCTCTAAACCCATGGCAATGCGGTAACTATCGCACCAACTGGGGCCCCTCAACCAAAATCAACCCGCGTTCAAACGGGTTGATTTATCAGGTTGAAACGTCTGTTAACGCGCATCACACCCCTGCAGAAAACAGCGGACAGCACAATGATTTAACACACTTGACCGGCTGAGCCGGAATACAAGTCTACATCCAGCCGAGCTCCGTCATTGCCCACGGTGCATTCCAGACCTTTTGCATGCTTTCGATCTTATCGTCCCCGTTCATTTTCAAAACATAGACGTATTGTGAATTGGTCTCCTTGCCCGTAGGTGGAACGGGTCCGCCTTCTCCTACGTGACTGCCGGTAAAGGTTGCGAAGTAAATTGCCGTGGCATTGTCATCGTCGTAGCCGGAAGCGTGCAGGTCGTAACTGCAACCCGCCGCGGTGGTGCTGCCAAAACCCGTCATCCAGTTGACATAATCTTCAACGGTCTTGATATCGACCAGTGGTTCGCTTTGCGCGTAAAATGTGGCACCTGCTGCAACATACTGCTCGCATTCGCCCCACCCCTGCAGGGATTCGCAGGCATGGAAAAACTTTGTGGCATTATCAAATGCTGACATTTGTGGCTCCTTTTATTTATAGACCTTGTTGATTAGTTGTGCCCTGACTGATACAGGATACCCATGTGGTTTCTTAAGAGTTCCTAAAGTATGGCCGCTGTACAGGTATCTCTGCCTCGGGTTTAATGTAGTTATTCGAGTAATTCTAGTCGAAGTTTGGCCCGGTGTCCGGTTCCGTTCGTTTTCAGCTTTACATGACGGCACAAATCGATTAACCGTGCCGGTTCAATGTATGCAATTACTGGCAATGAAGCTTTAATGCTGCCTATACTTCACTAAACGCAACGTCGCTTTCTCGATGGATATCTATGTTGGAGACTGGATTGATGTCGAGAATTGCAAACAAAACGCGCCGGTAAAATTTTGGCGTAAGAATATCGATGTCGCGAGCAGAGGCGGATTGCAATTCAAGGCGCCGTAATCCCACGCATTTCTCTGGACGGTAACAAATAAACTGCGATGATTCTTTCTGAGAAATGGCTAACCATGGCGTTGCTGTGTGTATCTGGCGGCACCATATATTGGTTTCCATTTTTATCGGAGATTTTTTATGTGCCCATGTAGGACGCTTTTGGTTTTTCGAAAACTCAAATAGGCGTTCTTTCTGCTACCTTCGGCTTTACGTCGCTGGTTGGCTATATCCCGGGTGGGTGGTTGGCAGACCGTATATCATCACGTAAATTAATATCTGTCGGCTTGTTGATGACAGCCGTCGGAGGCTTTGTTTTTTCGACCATGCCGTCCTTCGGGATCTGTCTCTTTCTGTACGGCTCCTGGGGAGTGGCAACGGCCTGTGTATTCTGGTCAGCGCTGATAAAAGCAACTCGCAAATGGGGGGCGAAAAATGAACAGGGGCGGGCCTTCGGATTTCTCGAAGGTGGAAGAAATTTTGTCGGCATGACGTCAGCGTCGATTTTAATGTTGATATTCGCCTGGCGCGGGGCTGGTGACGCCGCGCTCTCCGAGGTAATTCTGCTGCTTGCCTTATTTACTTTGGTTCTGGCCGTTCTCGTCAGGACAACCATGAAGGACGACATGGAGCAGGGTGAAAAGGTCCAGAAGCATCGATTGACACTTAATCTGGCCGGAATTATCGAGGTACTGAAATTGCCGATGGTGTGGTTCATAGCAATCATCATAATGACGGCCTATGTTGGCTTGTGGGGCGCGATCCTTTTTACCCCGTACGCGTCTGAAATATTTGAATTGGGCGCTGTCCTGGGAGGCGCCATTGGAACGGGTAAACTTTGGGTTGCGTTTTTTGCAGCAATCGCTGCAGGATATCTCGCTGACAAAATCGGTTGTGCAAAAGCTGTTCTTGGCCTTTTCGTTCTGATGACATCTGGTTTTCTTTTATTTGGGCTCGTGCCAGGTGCACCGACACTCCTGCCATTTCTGTTAATCAATGTAACCCTTATTGCCGTCGCTGTTTACGCTTTGCGCGGAATATATTTCTCCCTGCTGGAACAAGGTGGTATCCCACTTGCTGTAACGGGTATCGCTACAGGATTTGTTTCTGTGATTGGGTATTCACCAGATATATTCATGCCAATTATTGGAGGTATAATTCTGGATGCGAACCCGGGTACCGTTGGATATCAGAACTTGTTCCTTGTTGTTACTGCTTTCTGTTTTGTTGGATTAATCTCAGCTTATGTTGTATACCGAAAAATACAGGTCAGTCGGGCATAAAATAGAATGATGAATCTAAACACAACAATAGTTGGCATCGTTTTTTGTCTTTTCTGCTACTGCTCGACGGGCTGGTCACAAAACGCGCTGGTATTTCAAACCGATTTTGGTCTGAAGGATCCCGCGGTCGCGTCAATGAAAGGTGTGGCCTATAGCGTTTCACCAGATTTGAAGATGTTTGACATCACACATGAAATTCCTGTGTTCAATATCTGGGAGGCGGCCTACCGTCTGAATCAGACGGCCAGGTATTGGCCGCCCGGCACCGTATTTGTTTCTGTCGTCGACCCAGGTGTTGGGACTGATAGAAAGTCCGTGGTGTTGAAAACAACTTCTGGTCATTATTTTATCAGCCCCGACAATGGCTCATTGACCTTGGTTGCGGAATCATTGGGTATCGCCGAAGTACGGGAAATTGACGAGAAGGTAAACAGGTTGGAGGGGTCGGAAAGGTCACATACCTTTCACGGTCGCGATGTATATGCCTACACCGGCGCACGCCTGGCATCAGGGATTATTGGATTTGAGCAAACAGGTCCGCTACAGGCTCCTTCAGTTGTCACTCTGAAGTATCAAAAACCGGCTCTGATCGACGGACAAATAAAAGGCAATATCCCAATTCTGGATATTCATTATGGGAATGTATGGACCAATATCGGCGGTGAATTATTTGATCAACTTGGAATTGGTGTTGGTGATGAAGTCTGGGTAAGAATTAGCGGGTCAGAAAAGATCCTGTTCCATCAAAAAGTACGTTTTGTCACGTCATTCGGCGGTGTGGCAATTGGAGTTCCGGCCTTATACGTCAATGGCGTTTTGAATGTCGCCATCGCCATTAACCAGGGAAATTTCGCCGAGCACTATGGGATAGAACCTGGGCCCGATCAGAACATAGAAATCTGGAAATAGAACGGGTTGCAGGGTAGTGGTGCCCAAGTCGTGCCTTAAAAACACCGCTTGCAGTCGCAGAGCAGTCATAACTAAATTATAAAATGCCATGCCACCTGTGGCTGCAATCGACCATTTGGACTTACTCCGATAATCTGGACTTCCCACGGTCTGTTGGACAATTCCGGGTTATGAATCAACAACGCGATCCCACATTTTATGACGTTCGACAACTGCCCTTATCAGCTCAACTCCGATCAAGTGCTTGCTTTAGGTCGCCGATGATATCGCCAGGGTCTTCGATGCCGATGGACATGCGCGAATAGTTCGCGGGTATTCTCCTCTTGGGGTTGGGGGCAGAATAGTGCCCCATAAGGGTTGCCACATCTCCCAGGCTCCATACCGGGCGGATTAGTTTGACAAAGCTGTTCAGCTGCGGCGGCTTGTGCATTTCGAAGCCGAGCATTCCGCCAAACCCTTTCATCTGGTTTTTCGCGACTTCGTGGCCCGGATCACTGGCGAGACCCGGGTAATGTACTTTCTTCACCTTGGAATGTGACTCGAGGAAAGTCGCCACCTCCATGGCATTGGAGCAATGGCGTTCCATTCTCATCGGCAGGGTCTTGAGTCCCTGGTTCAAGAGAGATGCATTCACAGGTGAAAGGACCCCGCCGATCAGAATGCGCATGACTCCAACTTTGTCCACAAGTGAACGGGAACCACAAACGATACCGGCCAGCCCGTTACCATGCCCCATCATGTATTTCGTCGCGCTGTGCACTACGATGTCCACGCCCAGTGCCAGGGGTTGAATCAGGTAGGGCGTGAGGAAGGTATTGTCCACTATGGTCATGGCGCCGGCCTCTCGAGCCATCGCTGATGCTGCTCTTACGTCGACAACATCCATTGCCGGGTTGGAGTGTATTTCGAAGTAGACAATGGTCGTTTTCTTTTCCAGCGCTTTTTTCAACTGCTTGAGATCGGTCATGTCGACCTGTTCAAACCTGATACCTAAATCTTTGAGCGGTTCCTCGAGTAACCTCTGTGTGCGGCTGTAAATGTTCTGGTGCGCAACCACGCGGGAACCGGGCTTCAGAAATGCCAGCAGGGTCTGGCTGATCGCGGCCATTCCGCAGGCAGTAGCGACTGCCGCCTCAGCACCTTCCAGTCGACTTATTTTGGTTTCGACTGAGTCGATGGTGGGATTACTGTCAGCGGTGTATTGGCCACTATTGGTCGTACCCTGAAAGACGGGTATTGAAGAGTAGTCGGAGTTGGCTCCCACGTGGACGGCGACGGAGGTGACATCAAGTCCGGCAACTGGCTTATAAGTTGGTGCCAGCAGCGTGCCAGACTCGATTTTCGAAATGACGTCGGCGCTGGCCTCTGAGAGGTTGAGGCCTACCCCTGTAAGCCCGGCTGTTGCGGCCAATGTACTCGAACCGAGAAAGGTTCGTCTTGTGATTTCCAACGCTTTCTTTTTCATGTTGTCTCTCTCGCTTTTGTATCTCCAAAACCCAGGGATGGCACGAAGATCCTGATCCTTTACAATAAGTTCGCCATCCGAATTTGTATATTAAAACGTCTGGACGATCAAATTTTCTCCATGACCCGGGTCGCCGCTCTTCCTCCTTCGGTAAGTGCTCGCCAGTAATTCATATAACCGGTAAGCTCAGAATGGCCGAATTGAATGCGGCCAAAGCCCTGTCTTACTACTTCTTTCGGTGCTTCCTTGCCATTGACGCCGAAATGGAAACCGGGTTGGGGCGAGATATATGCATGGCCCCAACGGTTCAATACTATTCCTGCAACGTCCCGCTTCGCGTTAAACCCGGCACCCGCAAACATCTTCGTCATCTGCCCAATGATTTCTGTCTCATAGTCGCGATAGGACTTGCCAAGCAGGACATTACGGCCGATTACTCCCTGCTCCTTGATGGAATTACCGGGAAAATTGAATGGAACATGAATTGTCATGACCATGGGCTTTTCCGGATCATAAGGTTGTGAGAGCTTGCCCGTCATCATGGGCCGGCGAATCGAGAAAAAAGCCCCGGATCCTTCGAACCAGCGACCAGATGAGATACCGAGTTTGTCCAGGAAACGCCAATTTCGCAGCGCTACATTGACTACCATGACTGGCGAATGGTGGAATTGGTTATATGCCGCCCGGATTGTCGATGGCATGTCAGGGACTATATTTCGCGCAACCCAGCCACCTATAGACATAACCACGGTCCTGGCCCTGATTTTTCTTAGCTTGCCACCCTGGTAATAGGTCACATTTACATGCTCAGCATTATCGGGTTCGCCTTCATGCATGACCTCTACCGCGGTGGAATTCAATCGAATTGAGAAAGGGTTTCCCGGTTGGTCCAGGACGTTGAAGTTAATGGGGTTGTAAATAATTTCCTCGAATGAATTACCGCCTTCAATGCAATCGGGTATGAGGTATTTGACTATGTGTCTGTAGATCCCCGCGTTTCCGCCAGGATAGGCATCGCGCACATCTTCATCGGCTACCTTGGGATCAAATCTGTAGCGAGAGCCAGTTCCGGGAATTCCGATCAATTTTGCAGAATACCCTGAATAGACATCTGCACAAACGCCGCCCATATTCAGTGCAATGATTGGATCAAAATATTTGGTGACACCGGGACTGTAGCCCATTACTTTCTCCAACAGGTCTTTGTAAGACATGCTGTCGAGCCAGCGATCGAAGTCATTTCCGGTATAGAAAGTTTCGCTATCTTCCATTACACGATTCATTTCTGCCTTGAATTCGTCGGTCCAGGGCATACGGGCAAAATGATCTCTTCTCGGATTAAATACCCAGGGCGTATCGGCATTCTCTCCCATGAAGTAACCTGTATCGTATCTCTCTTCATCCCAGAACATGCCGTAAAAGTTTTCCAGAGGGGCTTTTACCCTGGTTTTTGTGAAATCCTGCTTGACATATTCATAGTTGAAGGGGATACCTGCATCTCGGTAAATGTCAGCTATCAGGCCTTCACTGCCTTCTTGAGGTGGACCAAAACCGTTAGACCCTTGCGGACCAATCAATTTATATCCATCTACTTCAAATTCGTTCTGTTTTGCTTCGCCCCCAAACACAGGATGATTCTCAAGAAGAAGACACTTCTTGTCATTTCCATATTTTTTGTTGAATTGATAGGCCGCCCCGATACCAGAAAACCCCCCGCCTATGATGACCATGTCATATTCTTCGTTGGTGTCTTCAGAGGCATCCAACATCGCCGGCTTGATGGCTTCGTCACGTATCAGGTGTGCTGCTTCACGTACAGAAGCAACATTACCGTTCGAGATGGAGTAGTCACCTACACCGCCATAACCGGTCCAGGGATCATTAAATAATCCGGCCGAAGTCTGGCTTGATGCGTATAGCGGTGCTATTGAATTAATTAAAGAAGCCCCGAATCCAACCAGGGTACCGCCTACAAAATCCCTGCGGGTAATATCAGGACCCAGTTGAAACTTATCTTTCTTCCTTTTCATCATTTTGCCCAAAACCGCTAATACCCCTTCAAATTAACCCCATAGCCAAAGTAAATCCAACGAATTGTTCTGAAGGGCTGTTTACGGCCGCAAAGCGGTAAAAGAATAAAGACAATTCGCATCGTCGCGTTTAACCGGAATCGGTCAAAAACCAACCTTCAAAAACTAATTGGAGCTGACTCTAATGCCCTACATTGGCATCATTAGCCTTTGACCACCTTCTCATTGGAATTGATGACGCGAAAGACATTGCGGCGTTTCAAATCTTAGAAGAGCTGTGATATGTCTTCAATTCCGCTTGGTTACTCGCAAAACCACTGGCCATCAAGCTTCTCGCAGTGATCCGGGGCGCCGCGCTGATCCCAGAGTTCAAAGAGGCCCTTGGTTTCGGCGACTTCGAGGTACTTGGGATGCGCGGTGAAGCCAGAGAGGCGATCAATCGTGCCTTTGAGGATCATGTTCCCCGCATCGCTCCACCCAACATCTTCGATTCCAATCTCAAAAATCGCTTCGAAAAAACGGTCCAAAAATCTGAACGCTAAATATGGTCGAAAAAATTCTCCTAGAGTGAATTGGGAATCAGCGTCGAACTGCGGAGTGGCACGTTCCAGGTTGGCTGGGCCGTTTACCGGATTGCGGGCGCCAACAACAGCTCCCCGAACCCATTCGAAGGGTTCGTTCAATTTCCTGTAGGCGGATTCGAGATACTTGATTGCAATCTCGTCGTGCTCATCTTCTATATTGAAGATGCCGATCTCCCATGTTACGAAAGAAGACCCCAGTTGTTAGGAGGCTTTCAAGGATGCAAGGGCTTCGCTCCTGCGTCCTGTAGATTTGAGTGCCATGTACAATCGGTAATGTGAACCGGCCGATAGCGGGTTCACCTCGACGACGCGTTCTGAAAGGCTTAGTGCTTCCTCGAAATATCCGGACCACAACAGATTAAAAATCAAGGCAGCAGCGGCGTCCTCACGGCCCGGATCTTCACGCACAACCCGTTCGAAGGCTTGAATCTCCTTGAAGTAAGAATAATCCTCAATCTTTCCAGCTTCGAAAAAAGCCTGCGCGAGTAGAAGGTTCTGGTCGATGGAAAGAGCCTTGGCCGCTGCAGCGCCCATGAGTTCCTGGAACTTTGCAGCCTCCGCTCTTAGTCCGGATTGGTACCAGAAGCTAAGAGCCAGAAGTTCATAGGCCTCCGCAAATTACGGGTCGAGTTCAATGGCTTTGTTAAGGAAGGTCTCCGCCCTAAAAGGATCGCCAAAACTGAGCGTAGCCTTGGCCTTGAGCAACAAAGCGTAGGCCTCTGGGTTTTCGGTGGGACGCCCGCGTGTCGGAGCCGTGCTGACATGCACCTGCAAGGCGGCGAGGATCTCGGATGCCACGTTGTCTTGCACGGTGAAGATATCGGTCAGTGTGCGATCGTAGGTATCGGACCAGAGGTGTGTGCCGCTGGAGACGTCGATCAACTGGGTGGTGATGCGCACTTGCTCGCCCGATTTTCGCACGGAGCCTTCAAGCACAGTGCTCACATTGAGGGTTTTCCCAATGTAACGCACATCTTCGTTTTTACCTTTAAACGCGAACGACGAAGTCCTTGCGGTCACCTTGAGGCCCCGCACCTTGGAGAGCAGATTCAGAATCTCTTCCGACAGGCCATCCGAGAAGTACTCCTGTTCCGGGTCCGAGGACATGTTGACGAATGGCAATACAGCGATGGACTGAGACTGTGCTTCTGCTGTAACTGCTGGTTGTTCAACTGCAACTTCAGGTTCTTTGGATTGCACAGCAACAGACTCCAGCAATGCAGCATCCCGCTCAGGGTCCAGCACAAACTTGTCGTAAGCGAAATAAGCCAGTGCCGTAATCAGAGCGATAGTGATGGTGCGGTCCAGCTTGGCGGTATTTGCAGATTGGCCGGCTTCATCGCCGGCATCGCGGCGCAGACCTTCAGGCGTCATTTCATACGCCCATGCCATGACCATCGCAATTGGAAAGCCAAGTAGAAGTATGGTGATGATCATTTTCATCACCCAGTCGGGGGCGAAGAAACTGGCTGCCGCTAGTCCGGCAATCTGCGCAATCAGCCAGCCGGTGATCGCGTAGGCAATGCCTACTCGAAAGACATTGCGACGTTT
>JABAAB010000083.1 GCA_014238945.1 Lysobacterales bacterium | reverse complement strand
TAGAGTGACAAGGAGATAGAATACAGCCTTCACCGAGTAACTGGCGCGATAATTCACTGAAACCTTGGCAATTTATTATCGTAAAGCGAGGATCAATACATTCGGGTTTCTGGCAATATAGCTTTAATGCTACCTATACTCCGAGAATATGGGCTATTACGTTATTGATCATCTCCCTTCCGATGAGGAGCGACTCAAGCACGCCAACATCGTTACTTTTACGCATGAATTTTCGTACAACGCCTACCGCTCGGACATGGATGCCATGGCCGGGCGAATGGCTAGGGCCGGCATGCGGCATCTTTACGGAGAAGAACCCATATTGGTGCGCACTTCCGGTGGGTCGGTGCCCATCTCTCCGTTTGTGGAAACACTGGGCGTGCCCGCCGCCAAGGTGCCGACTGTAAACATCGACAACAACCAGCACAGCCCGAACGAGAACATTCGCCTGGGTAATTTCGTCGAGGGTATCGCCATCCTGATGTCGGTGCTGAGCCAGTCGCCCGAATAGCAAAAATTGAACGTCATGGAGTCAAATAAATACGTTAAAGCCCGGACAATATCTAAAATTATGGGTCATCGACGTTAAACTCTTTGAATCTGTCTTCGATCCAGGTGACAAATTCGTCTTGATAGTCTGCAATACCCTCCAATAGTACCAATTTGCAGCGCATTAATTTATTGTTGGATGATGGGTGCAATAATTCGGACGTAACCCAGGTTCCCGTGGGAGTGATTATGAAAGCCAAACTCAAAGCATGGTGGCGATTCGACGCCGTGGAAGAACAATCTAGCGCTGACAATCCGCTGACACCGCTGGCACCTGAACAACGCCGCGACACGTTCCCTCTCTTGACTCTGGCATTCGGCTGGGGTTTTTTGGTCACTGGCCTGTTCGTTGGCGGCGCGCTTGGAGCGGGTGTTAAATTCTGGCCGGACCTGGTGTACGTATCATTCCTTGGAAACGCATCGAACTTTGTGATCGGCGCGCTGGTTGGGTATATCGGCTATAAAACTGCTTGCAATAGCGGGTTGCTGTATCGATTTGTCTACGGTCGTGTTGGCGCTTACCTGCCAGTACTTTTCCTGGCATTGCTGCTGATCGGATGGCAGGGGATCGTGGTTGGTGCGTTCGGATTCGCCTGGGCTCAGGATTTTAATAGCACAACGTTCTACCTGGTTGCTCTGATTGCCGGAATTCTATTTACCGCTACCACCTACTTTGGGGTGCGTGGTTTAGAGCTGGTGAGCATCCCTTCGGTAGTTGTGTTGATATTGGTGGGAATTTACGCAGCCTATAGCAATATATTCCAGGCCGGAGGCTGGAATGCTTTCCTGGAATTGTCCGCGACCACTGCTGCAAAGGCACCGATCTCGAATATTGAGGCGATAAATATTGTTATCGGATCCTGGATAGTCGGTGCCATCGTGATGGCAGAATATACCCGCTTTTCCAAAAAAGCCTGGGTTGCACTGGCGATTCCTTTCATCGTACTGATCATTGCTCAGTGGTTCCTTCAGATCATTGGTTCCATGGGAGGAATCGTGTCTGGTACTCACGATTTCACCACTTATATGCGATTGCAGGGATTCTTTATCGGAGGCATTGGGCTTATCGGCATGAGTCTGGCGCTCTGGACGACAGGAGATGCCAATCTCTATCTTCCGGTTATTCAGACTTCCAGTGTTTTACGGCGTCCGAAACGCGTTATGACGGTAATCTGTGGATTGCTAGGCACCATTTTGGGGTTGGGCATCTATCAACATTTTCTGGAATGGATCGGTCTGCTGGCTAACCTGGTTCCGCCATTAATCGGGCCGGTAATTGCTGACTTTTACATCGTTAACAGAATGAAATTCGATCCGCAACGAATGGATCAACTACCACTTTGGAACCCGGCCGCATTTGCCGCCTATGTCCTGGGCGCGGCCAGCACGTTTATTGAGCAGGACTGGATGGTACAGTCCTTAGTGGGATTGTTCGTATCGGTCGTCGCCTACCTTGTGATTTACTACGCAGCGGCGATGGCAGGTGTCAAAATGGGACATTCCAGGATTTCACATCCTTGAAAACTCCTCGCATCTTGTGGATGCCAGACTGTTGATTCATTGAAGAGATGGTCCAGTCCACAAAATTACCGCTCGCCGACATCAAAGTCATAGAATTTTCACACATGGTGATGGGCCCGTCCGCAGGTGTTGTCCTCGCGGATCTGGGTGCAGATGTGGTGAAAATAGAACCTCTGGGAGGTGACAAAACACGCCTGCTAAGAGGGTCAGGTGCCGGATACTTCGCGATGTACAACCGAAACAAGCAGAGTATCTGCGTGGACCTCAAGTCATCGCAGGGCAATGAATTGGTAAGAAGGCTGGTCAGTGAAGCGGATGTCGTGATTGAAAACTTTCGACCGGGTGCAATGGAAAAACTGGGTTATGGTTATGATGAGCTCGCTTCTGCTAACCCGAGATTGATTTACTGCTCTGCCCGTGGGTTCTTAAACGGGCCGTACCAGCATCGCACGGCTTTGGACGAAGTAGCGCAGATGATGGGCGGACTGGCTTATATGACAGGAAAGCCCGGACAGCCGATGCGGGCTGGTGCCTCCGTGATCGATGTGATGGGCGGGATGTTTGCCGTCATCGGCATTCTCAGTGCCCTGGAATCGCGCCGGGAAACAGGCCGCGGGCAAGAGATTACCAGTGCTCTTTTTGAAAGCACGGTATTCCTGATGGGTCAGCACATGGCGCAGCAGGCAGTGATGCAAATGCCGGTACAACCCATGTCTGTTAGAACCTCTGCCTGGGGGATTTACGATCTTTTTAATACCGGGGACGGACAGCAGGTTTTCGTGGCAGTCGTCAGTGACTCACAATGGCGCAGCTTCTGCCAGGAATTCGAGCTGGAAGAATTTGGAGTGGATCCGGGGCTTGTTGCAAATAACGACCGAGTCGCGAATCGGGACCAGATCATTCCGGCGGTACAGGCGCTGTTTTCAAGCCTGAGCAAGTCCCAGTTGATGGTAAAACTGGAGCGATGCGGTCTGCCATTTGCTGGTGTAAGTACACCGGCGGATTTGCTTGAGGATCCACATCTGCAGTCATCCGGCGGCTTGCTTGATGTCTCTTATGCGAATGATGAGCTAACCCAGCTACCTGCTTTACCTTTGCAGATGGACGGCCACCGTTTTGGCGTCAGGCGAGATGTTCCACGTTACGGTCAGCACACGATTGACGTTTTGAACGGCGCTGGTTACAGCACCAAGGAAATCCAGACCCTGATCGATGAAGGCATCGTTGAAGCCAATGAATAGGTGGTTATATAAGTGCCGCGATCGCGCGGGATCACTTTTTGCCTGGATGGTGTTATTCCAGGTATGACCAGGGGCGTTTTATGCGGTCGGATCGCTTGAAGGCCTCGATTTCCGGGAATGATTTACCCGTTATGTCAATCGCATCCAAACCTTGAGTCAACATCTTATGGTATAAGGGTTCCAGGCTAAATTCATATGCCTGACCATCTGGCGCCTTAACGACGCAACTTGAAACATCGATCTCAAGTTGAGCTGCGCGCGGATCAGTCGTAATTTGCTCGGCGAGATCGGCAATCGTTGCCGCTTCAAGAACCACTGGAAGCAAGCCATTCCGGATGCAATTGCTGTAAAAAATAGCACCGAAACCCGGTGCGATAATTGAGCGAATACCATAGTCCTTCAAAGCCCAGACAGCATGCTCTCGCGATGACCCACAGCCCATGTTGTCACCGGTGAGAAGAATGCTGGCACCATCGTAGGCCGGTTGATTGAGTACGAAACCGTCGTTGGGTCTTTCAGTGGGCTTGCCCCGGTCCAGATATCGCCAGCCGGCAAAAAGGCCTTCACCCAGACCCAACTTGGATACACGTTTCATCTCGCGTGACGGAATTATTGTGTCTGTATCAATATTCGCCCGCAACAATGGTGCTGCAATTCCTTGATGTGTTAAGAATTTTCTCACGCTGGATCCAGTTTTCGCGGGTCGGTAATTCTACCCATAATGGCAGATGCCGCAACCGTTGCCGGGCTGGCAAGGTGGGATCGCGTTGCAGGCCCCTGGCGGCCCTCAAAATTTCTGTTGGTACTGGTGATAACGCGATCGCCCGGAGCAAACCCTTCGCCACCGGCGTAAAAACACATGGAACAGCCGGATTCCCTCCACTCGAATCCTGCATCAATGAATACCCGGTGAAGATTCTCCTTTTCTGCAGATTGCTTGACCTGAGATGAACCCGGAACACATATCGCCCTTACACCTGGAGCCACTCTTCTTCCTCGAAGTATTTCTGCAGCTGCCCTCAAGTCACTGAGTCGGCTGTTGGTACACGATCCGATAAAAGCTGCCTGCACAGTCAGGTTTTGCAATACCGAACCCGGCTCAACATCCATATAGTTCATCGAACGCTGCATTGACTCACGTAACTCAGGACCCTGTGCAATGTCCAGGCCAGGAACCGAACCATTGACAGCGATTGCGTGTTGCGGGCTGGTTCCCCAGGTAACCGTGGGCGCGATATCTGCACAATCAATGATAATTTCCCTGTCGAATGCCGCCTCGTCATCACTGTAGAGCGTGGACCAATAGGCGGTGGCGGAATCCCAGCATTGACCCGATGGCGCATAGGGACGATTTTGTAAATAGCGAGTAACTTTTTCATCCGGTGCAATGATGCCGGTGAAAGCTGAAAACTCGACTGCCATATTACAAAGCGTCAACCGCCCCTCTACTTCAAGCGCGCGAATGGCCGGACCAGCAAACTCGATAGCAAAACCGGAGCCACCAGCCGCCGAGTATGCAGCAATCAGGTGCAAAATCATGTCCTTTGCCGTGACCCAGCGATGAAGATGGCCGGTAAATGTTACTCGCATTTGTCGGGGTTTGAAGAACCGCAAGGTTTCGGTTGCCATCGCATGTTCGCAATCACTGGACCCAATACCAGTGGCAATCGCGCCTATACCTCCGAGGGTACAGGTGTGGGAGTCGGGGCAGACCACGGTACAACCCGGGAGTGCAATTCCCTGTTCAGATGAAACAACGTGTGAGATGCCCTGCCTGGGATCACCCAGATCGAAAAGAGTGATACCTGCGCTTAATGCCAGCTTACGTGTTGTTTGAATAAATTCAGTACCACCCGGCATAGATGTGTCATCACCCCGACCGGGAAAAGTGTCCACAATGTGATCCATCGTGCAGAACACATGACGGGGGTTTTTGGGTGTGCGTCCTGCATCCTGAAGGCTTGACAAGGCGATGCTGCCGGTGCGTTCGTGCAGAAAGATCCGATCAATGTATATCAGGCTGGACCCATCGTCGAAGCTTTGGGCTGCATGGTCATTCCAGATCTTGTCAAACAGTGTTTGTTGCATCGGGTGGTCGATAAGCAGCCGCTCTTATCCGGGTCGTGAAATGTATTGACCTGTCGGCAGACCGAAAGGTTCACCATCGCTGTAGATAACTTCACCTCGCAGAAACGTGGTTTTAACCCTGCCGGTCAACTCCATTCCTTCAAACGGCGTGTAACCTTGCTCAGATTCTGAATCGGCAGCGCTTACGACGAAAGTTTCATTCGGGTCGAATAAAACAATGTCTGCATCATATCCAATGGCAATGTCACCCTTTCTCAACAGCCCATATCGCTTTGCGGGGTTCCAGCAGACCAGTTCAGCCATGTGATTAAGCGTCATTCCACGCTTGGTTCCTTCACTGAACAGGCCTGATAACAGGTATTCTGTGCCGCCAAAACCTGACTTTGAAACCCAAATGTTGTCCTCGTCGCTGTGATCCAGGCCCTCGGTTTTCATTTCACCGGCACAACAGGCGTGGTCACTCACTACCCAGTCCAACTTGCGCTCCAGCAGAGCGTTCCAGAGGTATTCGACGTCTTCCCTCGATCGAATCGGCGGATTTACTTTTGCGTGACATCGGCTGGGTGAATCGTAATCCAGCAGCAAGTGGCCAATGGTTACTTCCCGGCGGAAGTTGATATGCGGGAACACTTTCTGCATGGTCAATGCCGCATCAAGCGCTTTTTGCGAGGTCAAATGCAGTAAATTGATATTTAAACATTGCGTTTCATTGGCCAGATATGAGGCTATCCAGATGGCCAATCCTTCCGAATGAGGCGGCCTGGCTGCACTGTATGCGCGTAGGCCGGTTAGTGAGCCGTCTTGCTGCACTATTTTTGTATAGGCATTGAGTATATCCGCTAGCTCGCAGTGCAGGCTGACGCTGATATGCTCGGCCAACTTCGGGTATTTATTCATTAACCTGGAGGCCGATCGCATAATGAATTCAAAATGCGCAATGTCGTAACTATCATCGTCCCCGATC
Source organism: Lysobacterales bacterium (assembly GCA_014238945.1). GTDB lineage: Bacteria > Pseudomonadota > Gammaproteobacteria > Xanthomonadales > SZUA-36 > SZUA-36. The sequence goes on along the minus strand of JABAAB010000083.1, from coordinate 57,641 downwards.
ATCAGAAATTGTTTCTGTGCGTCCTGGTCTGTTTTGCCGTGCAAACCGTAACCGCCATAAAACATGAAAATCTTGAACGAACAAACCCCGTGTTCGGTAAGCAGGGACTCCATTTCATCAATGTGCGACCCGGCGATTGGGGCGAGATGGTAGGCGTAATCTACCCAGTAGTTACCGCTTGATCGCTCCAATACTTCTGGATAGAAGTCGGCATAGGAGCCACCCTTGTTCAGGTAGTACTGGCCGGTACGAAAATAGGTTACGGCTGAAGTGACGCCACCCATTGCCGCAGCCTTGCTTTCACTTACGGCATCTTCATTCAACGGTGAATAAATTCCGATGTGCATATGGGTATCGACCAGGCCCGGAAAAGCCAGGAAGTTACTCCCTTCAACAATTTGCTTCGCATCAGCTGCAGGAATTTCAGGTTCGATAGCGGTAAATTTTCCGTCCTTGATACCAATGTCTTGCACTGTGATTTCCGATTGGTTTGGGCGTACGAGCTGTACGTGTTTAATTATGGTATCAAATTGCATTATGATCCTTGTTGTGGACGTGTCCGATGAATTTTGGGGTTTCTCATTAGGTGTATACCGATCCGGGTGTGTTCGGGATGCATGCCTGGCGCTGCAAGATCAACATGGCGCCGATGTCAACATGCTCCTTTACTGTTGCTGGATAGCTATTGTTCATGGAGAGCTTGATTGCGAACAGCTTCAATTCGCCTTGCAGTTTTCCAGGTCCTGGTCCGGCAAAATAACCAAACCATTGAGGGAAGTTCGCAGGTGCCTGAAGCTTCCAAATCAGGGCGAAGGAATTGACACAGCAGAGATGCGCATCAGGCTGCTTGAAAACGTAAAAAAAATTGAACTGTCCGCGGAGAAACATCAGCAAGCTACACTTTCCTCATTGATCACACCTGATGCACGAAGCCTGACCACTGGTGCCCGGACCAGCTATGCGATTGCCAATCTGCAGCGCTATTGTCAGGAAGAACAAATAGAGATTTGCAACGACACGGCAAGCCTTCTCAGCATCATTCTTTGCGCTGCTCTTGAATCCATCAAGCCGGATCATGCCCGAAATATGCTGTTGGGAAAGGACCAGGAATAACCGGGGGATCAATTTCATCTGAATTTCACAAGTACTCTATCAGTTGCCGTTACCTGTCCATCGATTAACGATGTCAGAGTCCAGATCAAACAAATCAAGTACGCGCCCGACAGTATGGTTAATGATGTCCTCCACAGTCTTGGGCCGGTTGTAAAATGCAGGTACGGGTGGCGCAATGATGGCCCCCATTTGTGCGGCCTGGTACATCAGGCGGCAATGTCCGACGTGCATTGGCGATTCACGGGGCAGCAGTACGAGTTTTTTTGCTTCTTTTAAGACCACATCTGCAGCACGGGTCAACAAGTTATCGGTATATGAATTTGTAATTGCAGAAAGTGTTTTCATCGAGCACGGCGCGACAATCATCCCATCGGTTCGAAATGACCCGCTGGCCACAGAAGCACTCACATCAGCGAATCTGTGAACCGAATTCGCAAGGGCTTCCACATCCTTGACCGACCAGTCTGTTTCAATTGAGATATTCAGTTTGGAGTTGCCGGATAAAATCAGGTGGGTCTCCACCTCGGAGAGTTCACGGAGAACTTCCAGCAGTCTAATCCCGTAAATCACACCGCTTGCACCGGAGATACCGACTATTAATCGCATTTAGGCGAGCCCTCTATTGTTCCGCGGTGGACTATAGCATCCAGGCAATATAGCGTAAATACTGGCCAGGCTGATCGATTTTGCGACACGCGATTAATCATCAAGAACTCGTCTCCAAAGCAGATTTTGCTGCAGCAATCCCCGATAGACGGCCAAATGTTGTCGCGGTCAGCAATCCGTTTCCAGCCAGGTAACCCGACGCATCAGGCCCTGAAATCCCCCTGGCGGCGCCTCCACCGGCGTACAGATTTGGTAACGCTGATCCATCCGGACGCAGCACACGGCCGGTCTTGTCGACCTCCAATCCACCCTGCGTATGAAACAATGCACCGGTCACTTTTACTGCATAGTAGGGTGCTCTCAGAGCCTTCTTACCCTTGAAACTCCTGCCAAAGTTGTCCGTTGAGTGGCTTTCTGCCAGATATGTAACCTCCGAAATTGTTTTCCCCAGCGCAACGATTGGTAATCCTGTTTGGGCGCATATTTCTTCCAGGCTCTGGCCGGTTCGAATGGCGCCGGCGGAGACCGCGTCCCGGTAATCGTCAAATTCCAACATCAGCTTGTGACGAAGTTCATCGAAGAATGTCCAGGCTACCGCGTCTTCCTGGCCAAGTACGTCGACCGCCTGTTCGGAATAACCACGCGTTTCATTGGAAAACCGATTACCGCTCAGATTGACCTGAAATCCTCCTTCAATGATGGCCGGCCACAAAATTGGAATGCCATAACCTTTGGCCAATCCTCCGTGACCCTGGTATGCACTCATGTCGGCAGTTTCTGCGCCAAGTGCTTGACCCCAGACTACCGCATCACCCTTGTTTCCAGCGTGCCCGAAGAATTCACCCTTGCCTATTTCGGGGATATATCGGTGAACCATTTCCGCATTACCGGCAAAACCGCAGCAAGCGAGAATCAAGGAAGCGCAGGCAAGGTCTTCCAGGCTACCATCCGGCCTTTCACAGCGAATACCATGCACACGTTGATCCTCGTCGGCGAACAAATGCGTTACCGTTGCGGAGGTTAATATTTGGACGCCAGCCCGTTCAGCCGCATTACACAGGCTGCCCATCAGTTCAGCTCCGGTCCGATTTGGGGATCCGTGCATTCGCATGGCAGAGTGGCCGGGGTAAACAAAACTATCCACCAAAGAAAGTGGCACTTTTTGCGCTTCAGCGAGCCACTCAATGGTTACGGCTGATTCCCGGGCCAGCGCCATGGTGATACTTTCATCGTTCCTGAAGCCTGTTTTTGCACAGATGTCGTTAGAGAACTGCGCGGCATCATCCTCGATCCCGGCGCTTTTCTGAAACGAGGTTCCGGCGGCTGGAATCAGTCCGGTTGACATGGCGGTTGTGCCCAACGGTGTGCTGTCTCGCTCAACAATCAGCACCTCTGCACCTTCCTGGCTGGCAGCCAAACCAGCACACAGGCCACAGGCGCCCGCACCAATAATCGCGACTTCGATGTCCATGCAAAAATCAGCATCTGTGGGTGAAAGAATGGTCAATTTTGGAGCGCCGTGTCAGGTAATGTTCTCATGATGGTTTTCAGGCCGTCGTTTGTACTTGCCGACAGTAATTAAATGCGTTTCTGGCGACAATCCGGCCCAGCGTGATTGCTGGTCCAACACTCATGCCGCTCAGCACGGCATCTCCCATCATTTGTGCACAACCCATTGTCTCTCCAACAGCGTAGAGGCCTGTTATCGCGCGATTATTCCTATCCATCACCTGGAGCTTATGATTCACTGAAATCCCACCGTGCGAAATCAGAATGCTACCGGTAATCGGAATGGCGTAATACGGTCCATTTTTAAGTGCCGGGCCAGGGTTGTCCCTTGCAAATAATTCGTCGATTCCATTGGCGACGGATTGGTTGTATTGCCTTACCGTCATGTCGAGCCGATCAGCACCGAGGCCAATTTTTGCAGCAAGTTTCCTGATCGACGCTGCTTTTTTGGCTACGCCACGTGAAATCTCGCTTTGCAGGCGGCCTTGGTCCCAGCCAATAACGCCAAGCTTTACTTGTTTTCTCGCATGGTCGTCAAATACGTAGAAAAAACCGAATTCGGTTTGGCTGGCGAACGCTTTTTCCCTTTCATCGGGGTTTTCTGTGTGCTCGTTCACAAAGCGGTACCCTTGTTTGTTCACCCAAATACCTTCGGTGTGGTGCCTGGGTGCGTGTTGCAAACGCCCGGAAGCACCATCGATGGCGCCCGGAAAGGCAACGAATAAGTCCATATTTGTCAATCTAGCGCCAGCTTCTTCCGCCAGCACCAGGCCATCCCCGGTGGCATGCGGGAGACAAACCACTTTCGACTTTGCGATCTTCGGGTGGTATTTTTGTTTCAGCTTCTCGCTGGCACCGTAACCTCCGGTAGCAAGAATCACGGCCTTCGCCCTGAGCGTGGATTTCATTCCTTCCTGATCTTGTACCTCCATACCGATTACGGCCTGGTCATCCTTGATGAGGCTGGTGACTCGTGTGTTCAATTGTAAATCGACATTACCTTGTCGGACCCGCTTTTCAAGCTCAATGCGCAATGGTCCCAGAATAGATCGTGCGTATTCGGGACCTGCATGCGTTCGCGGAACACTATAGTGTTCATGGTCATCTTCAAGAAAGGGAGATTCAGGAGAGAATTCAACGCCAATTTCAGTCAACCAGTCGATCATTGAGGCCGCGTTTTCTACCGACATTTTCAACAGTTCCGAATTATTCCGGTATCCACCCATTCTGATGGCATCCCGATAGTGAAGCCCGGGGGAGTCATCGATGCCTTTAGCGATTTGCATCTTTGAGTTAGCCCCGGCAATGTGTCCGCCCGAGATATTCAACATTCCACCGACAAATGCATTTTTTTCGACCAGTAAAACGCGGGCACCCAGATCGGCAGCCTGGATTGCGGCGGGCATCCCGGCATTTCCGGCGCCGACAATTAGCAGGTCTATGACTCCTTTACCTGCCGTGCCAGCTCCGCGATCAGCATCTTCGACAGCCCAGGCCTGATTTTCACAGACTACATTCAGATAACCTGCGCCCACCCCAAATGAAAGCAATTTTAGGACTTCTCTCCTTCCAAGACCTTTCAAACCTTTGAGAATTGCCATATTTTTTGCTTCACTGGTCTCACTAGCACATGATTATATTATTTATCAAATGATAAACTACAGTATGTCATGCTAGCAACGGAAGTTCTGTTTGCCGTTTTGGATATTTGATGACCTTGTTGAATATCAGAAGAAAAGCAAGCTTGTTACAGTGTATGGGCGGCAGAATTCCTTGGGAAACATTTTTTAATAAATTTTGGATAAAGGTGGCGGAATGAATATTTTAGTCAGGGCTGTTTTATGGACATTCGTCAGTGGGCTGTGCATATTTTTTGGCTGTGGTGATGCAAAGGCACAGGAAGATGACACCATCATTGAATGGAAGCCATTGCGGGTTGTTGATGTGCAAGCCCTGGAATGGGGCGACTTGTGGACCGGCCCTGATGGAATGAGCAGGGGTAAGACGCTTTACTCGAAAAATGGCTCTTTCATGCTTTATATCGCGTTTAACCCTGGTTGGGACGCTGTGAACAAAGCCAGGCATTATCATGATTTCCACGAGTGGGATTATGTTCTGGATGGTGACTTTCTCTTATACGAATTCGTAAGTCCTGAACAGCAGAAGGGAACACTGGTTCATATGCGCGAAGGCACATGGATGAGCCGGCCACCATTCAGTATTCACGGGAACCGCCCCGATGCCATGGAGCATCAAAGGGTAACGCCCGGATCGGCGCATCTCACTTTCATAGAGGGCGGCAAAAATTTCAGCCTCGACCCCGCCAACAAGTGGTATAGCGAGGAGTGGAAACAAGTTAAACAATTCACTAACGCATTGTTTCAACATACGGCCGATATCGAAGCCATGGAGTGGGAAGATGACAATGAACTCCCTGGTGCAAGCGTTAAATGGCTGAGTGATGACATGGAAGACGGATTCCGGGCGAAAATTCGGTATCTTCCCCCCGGTTGGTCTCACGCACGCGGTCCTGAAAAGACCTACTACGAAATGGCCCAAAGATTTATTTATGGTTTGGCCGGAGACCTGCGTTTACAGCTTGTTGAAGGGGCCGATGATGAAGGTAAAAGCATCACCATTTCCAAGGACTTCTTCGTTGAGCAACCCCCAATGAGTATCTGGACATGGGGCGAGGGTCCGTTAACTAAAAACGGATTCATGTGGCTCGAAGTAACCTACGCTAAAGGTACCAGGGTAGGTTTCGGGCCTATAGAAACACCGAAAACTCTACCTTAAAATTGATTTACAACTCAGGAATCCTGTTTACTGCCTTCAGCCTCAAATTGCAGCGCTGCCTCTGCTCGAAATGGCTTGAGTCCAAGCCAAAGCACTATGGCACCCAGCAAACCGGAAACTGCCGAGATAATGCCAATTGAATTCCCAACCGCCCCGTCATAGCCGAAAACATAGTCAGTAATCAAGGCAGTCAAGGTAGGGCCCAGGCCAATTGCAATCAGGTTTAATAGAAACAGATAGCATGCCGATACAACGGCACGCAGCCGATTTGGGGTGATTTGTTGCAGAGCTGCTGCCGCGGCGCCAAATCCAAAACTTGCGAAAAACAGCAAGGGGCAATAGAACACCAGTGCCCATGTCAATGTTGTCATCAAAGGCATTAGCAATGCGAAAGGAACACATCCAATGGCAGCGACAATCCCGGCACGCATGGCACCGTCTGGCCGGCCTTTGCGCACCAGGTGGTCAGATAACCAGCCGCCCGTCATAATCCCGGAGGTGCAGAAAATCAGGATAATGATCCCCACCGCGAGGCCGGATTGGCCCACAGTCAGGCCGAAGCTTCGAATCAGATAGGCTGGCGTCCATGCGAAGATTGCGTTGGAAACAATGCCCAGCAGTGAGAATCCTAAAAAATGTGCGCCGTAGATACGCCAGCGACTGCTGATATAACTAAGGACACGTGACAATGGTATTGCGGTTTCCGGACTCTCGGTGATTCCTGCATGGTTGCTTAATCGCCTGATCGGCTCTTTGACCGTGAACATGAGAGCAGCGACGATTATACCTGGTAAGCCAACTACAAAAAATGCAGCTTGCCAGGACCTGACGGTACCAATAACCGGGATGGTAATTTCAGGTGAGCTTGTCACTGACTGAATAACGGCACCTCCAATAATAAATGCGAGTCCTGCGCCTACAAAAGCGCCTGTGGTGTAAACGCTCAGAGCCCGGCCCAGTTTTTGCGGAGGAAAAAGGTCGGCAATCATGGAATACGCTGCTGGCGACAGTGCAGCTTCTCCAACACCCACGCCTACTCGCGCGCTAAATAATTGCCAGTAACCCCTGGCAAGCCCACACAATGCAGTCATCAGGCTCCACACGGCGATACCGGATGCGATTATCGCCCGGCGACTGTATCGATCAGCCAATCGCCCGATAGGGATTCCCATTATTGTGTAAAAAATGGCGAAAGCTAATCCATGTAGCAAGCTGACCTTGGTATCGCTCAAATTCAAATCCAGCTTAATGGGCTGGATCAACAGACTGAGGATCAGTCGGTCGGCAAAAGAAATAGTGTAGGCAACGAACAGTACAGCCACCGCGTACCATGCCATTTTGGAAGAGGGCCAATCTGGCGCCGCGGGATTTGTTTGCGATGTTAATTTTGACATTTTGGTGATTTCGCCCTTTGCTTTTGATTGCAGGAAGGTGATTGTTATGCCTTGACAGCAAGTTCTGCCTTGACAGCAAGACCTAATTTATCAGATGATAAATTAAATGCGAGTTATCATACAAATCATTTGCGCAATTGGCGAACTGAATTCAATTCATAGGAAGATCAATAAACCTTACACGCATTGAACGAACCCGTTATCCAAAACCTCTAACCGGTTAAAGAATCAGGCATAGTAACACCATGAAAAGACGAGCATTTGTCCAATCAACTATCGGCGCCATCGCGGCGGCATATATACCTACAAGCTTTGCACGTGTGCCTGCAGAACTTCGGGCAATTTCGCGCACTGGTAAAGAAGTTGTTTTGCTAAGAGCTGAAATTCAAGAATTTGCCAGTAGTCTGAGACTGGCGTTACTGTTACCCACAAGTCCCCGTTACGACGAAACCCGCAAAATCTGGAACGGAGCCTGGGACCACAAGCGCCCTGCGCTGATTGCGCAGTGTCTTGATGTCAGCGACGTGATTAGCGCCGTAAACTTTGCCCGTAGCCATGATCTTCTGGTGGCTGTTCGAGGCGGAGGCCACAGTATTTCAGGCAAATCGGTTTGTGATGGTGGCATAGTGATCGACACATCACCGATGAAAACAGTGCTTGTGGATCCGGCGGCCAGAAAAGCGACAGTAGAACCCGGCGTGTTGCTGGGCAGCCTTGATCGCGAGGCTCAGGCTTATGGGCTGGTATGTCCTTCGGGCGTGGTCTCGCATACCGGTGCAGCCGGACTCACCCTGGGTGGTGGCATCGGGATCCTGATGCGAAAGTTTGGCCTGACAATCGATAACCTGCTTTCAGTGGACATTGTTACGGCAGATGGTGTGTTGCGCCATGCCAGCGCAGAACAAAACCCTGATCTATATTGGGGTGTACGGGGTGGTGGTGGAAATTTCGGGGTTGTCACCAAGTTTGAATATCAATTGCACCCGTTTGGCCCGAATATAGTGACCGGTGCAATGCTTTATCACCCCGACCAGGCCAAGGATATGTTCAACCGGTTCTTCGAAATTTCGGAAAATGCGGACAATCAACTACATATGTTTTCAGGCATGCTGACTAAGGAGTCCGGCGAAGCTGTCGTCATGATGGGCTATAGCTTTTCCGGCCAGGTCGACCAGGCCGAGTCTGTCATCAAACCCTACCGGAACATGGGGAAACCCATTGCGGAATACGTGGGACCGATCAATTTCGTCAAGCAACAAAGCCGTGCCGATGCACACAATAACCACGGACGCTCCTATTACATCAAGGGTCGGCACGTAAACGATTACGATCCGGATATGACGGACGAAATTCTTGAGCGCTGGATTCACGACCCCCGCAGAACGAACACCATGCGGATCGTTCGCTTTGGCGGTGCGGTTGCACAGGTCGACAATGATGCCACCGCCTGGCCGCATCGCAACGCCATGTGGGATCTGGAAGTGGGCGCGAGCTGGGAAGATGCAGATCACTCAAAAGAATTCGTGAATTGGGGGCGGGAATATTGGAAAGCACTGGATCCCTACACCGCAGAAAATTTTTATGTCAACGAATTGATGGATGAAAGTCAGGACAAGGTCGCCATCTCATACCAGGGAAACTATCCACGCCTGGTGGAATTGAAGAACAAGTACGATCCTCTGAATCTTTTTCAGTTGAATGCCAATATCAAACCGTCAGTCTAATGCCGGAGCAGAAATGACCGGAACAGGAGAATAATATTGCCGGATTTTAGAAGGGAAGTCAGGAGCATTATCCATATTGTGCTTGTGCTGGCATGTGTCGTGATACTCAACGCTTGTGAGTCGACAGAAACCGATCAGGTTCATAACGGAGAAGATGCATCGATTGACAAGACCGAATTGCTCGCCCTGGTAGCTTCCGGCCTGGGCGGTGTCGAATCGCTCTCAAACCTTGATAGTTTTTCTACCGAAGAAGAGCGCGTTTACTACCTGATGGGACAAGGGCCGGAATCCGGAAGTGGCCTGATGAAGCTTCCATCGAATACAACCCGGGTAATGAATGACCTGGCAGGTGAAAGACTGCGTATTGACGTCACCTCAAAGTTTCCTTCGAGATCGGGGGGCTATGACAAACGCGAGAGCAGCGAGCTGATAATTGGCCAGTCAGGTTATCTTAATGAAGATGATTTTCTTGGCATCGGGAAGAAAAAGGACAAGCCGTCCAGGTCGGATCGTACGGCGATAACCGTAAAAATCGAACGATTAATGAATCCCCATATTCTTTTGAAAGAAGCGCTGGATAATCCTGACCTCGCATCAGTCGCAACGAACAGTGATGATGAATCATTCGGGCGTAGGTACACCGAGGAAGAGGTGTTCCCTGTCACGGTTGACCGGGTAAGGCAAACCGGCAAGCGCACACTAATCGTTACCCCGGAATGGCTGCAAGAGTCCGAAGGAACGGATTTTTACCATCACATGGTTGAGAAAACCCAGGTTGATGGGGATTGGTTAAATCGAGTTCACCAACACATGGACATCGATGAAGCAGCTCATCATCGCCTGGTCATAGAAGATGAGGTTTATCCCATCACACTGCATATCAACCGCGAGTCCGGGCTTGTTGCCAAGCTGTCGACCATGGAATGGGATGTTGTTTATGGTGACGTGCCTTTGGAAGTCGTTTACACCGACTGGCAGGATGTTGGGGGGGTGGCATTTCCCAATCGCGTCAACCTGACAGCGGCCGGAGCGCCAAGAATCGACCTGGTACGATCTTCCATTTCGGTCAACCCCGATTTGGACGATGAGAATTTTAAGCCGCCCGAAGGGATCGAGTACACCCACGATGAGGCCATTGCTTCCCGGGCCCGGTATCTCAGCCAGTCTTTGATCATGTTCGGTGCTGCAGGTGTGGGTCGCCCAAGCATTGATTCCGTTGAAATCAACCCTGGAATAACCCTCCTTTATGCCGCTCCGGCAGATGGTGTGTATACCCTGATCGTGGAGCAGGAAAACAGCATAGTGGTTATAGAGCCGGGGCAAAATGACCTCAAAGGTGAGCAGGTCATCAAGTGGATTGGCGAACACTACCCGGAAAAGCCGATCAGCCATTTGATCATTTCTCATCACCACAACGACCACGGTGGAGGGATTCGTCCTTATGTTGCAGTAGGTGCGAAATTGGTCGTACATGAAGATGCCGTTGATCACTATCGGCGTCAGGCATCGCGACCGCCTTCCCGCATTTTGCCTGATGCACTGGACCGCAACCCCATGGAGCTTGAAATTACCGGCGTAAGTGCCGAAGGATCCGTCCGGCTCGAGGATTCCCTGCGCACGGTTGTCATTTACCCACTGGCAATGGGTCATGTGACAGACATGGTTTACGCCTTCATTGAAGGCGATGATGTCGTCTATGCAGGTGATCTTTATGTTAGTGGGCTGGCACGAGATCTTCGTTCAGGGACCAAGCGAGCAGCCGATATATTGCCATTCCACGCAGCAGCTTCCCTGAAGAACGGCATTGAGGCCCAGGGGCTGGGTACACCGATGCTGGTCGGCTCTCACGACAGGCAAGCGGTAAGCTTCCAGGTTCTGCTGGATTACCTTGATGACGATGGATAGCAAAATGGATCAGCATGGCTGAGCAGCCTTACATTGGTAGAAAGGAAAAAGCCCCCGATCGGGTGGCTTTCGTCTCAGGGCGGGCACATTTCAGTAGTGATTTTGCGTTTGAGGGTCAATTACATGCCCACATTATTCGCAGCCCCCACGCTGCTGCAAAGATTCGATCTGTAGACCTGAGCGGGGCGTTAAAAGTTTCGGGCGTAAAAATTGCCATTGACGGCGCCGGGGCAGCAGAACATCTTGACCCGATACCACACCACATAGATCCAATTGTATTTGGCGGTCGGACGACCGACTTGTTTTGCCTGGCGCAGGATCACACACGCTATTTTGGAGAGCCGGTGGCGGTGGTTGTCGCCACTGACAAAAGAACTGCACAGTATGCAGCGTCGCGCGTCGTCGTTGACTATGAACCTACGGCGTCCGTTACGGATGCCGATCTGGCTCTCAAAGATGATGCACCATTGGTGGTCTTAGGTTGGGATGACAATTCGATCATGCAGGTGCCTTTCTGTGGCGGAGACGCTGAGGCGGCATTCAAGGATGCAGATCACATTGTGAAAACCCAGGTTCGTGTTCATCGTCAAGCGACCCAGCCCATCGAGACCCGAACCTACAACGCAATTTGGGATGAAGGTGGGCAATCGATAACCCTATACGCCAGTGCCCAAAACCCCCACCCGATGCGTTTTGCTTTGGCAAAAACACTGCGAATGCCAGAAAACAGATTGCGCGTTATTGCACCTTCAATGGGTGGGGCTTTCGGTTTGAAAATGCACTCACACCCCGAAGAAGCTTTGATTTGTTTATTGGCCAAACTCACCAAAGGCGCGGTGAAATGGACCGAAAACCGTGAAGAATGCCTGCTGATTGGTGGCCGGGAACAGACACATGACATCGAATTTGCTCTGAGAGAAGATGGTCGTATCCTGGCAATACGGGACCATTTTCTGGCCAATGCCGGAGCGCCGGGTGCGACTCCGGGCTGGGGCATGGCCTTTCTCACTGGATTGACCATGCCTGGCCCCTATGATGTCGGAAATCTGGATGTATGGGCTAATATCGTGGTGACCAACAAGCCACCCTGGAGTGCGTGCAGAGGATTTGGTAAGGAAATTACAGCTCTCGCACTGGAGTTGTGCATGGACAAGGCTGCACGAGAACTTGGGTTGGACCCGGTTGAGATTCGCAACAGGAATTTCATTTCTTCTAACGACTTTCCTAAGAAAACAGCCACCGGTCTTATCTATGATTCGGGCGATTATGCTGGTGCGCTGGCGAAAACGGTTGAGTCAATCGGTTATTACGACGTAAAGCGCAATCAGGAAAAATGGAGAGGCGAGGGGAAATACATCGGAGTGGGACTGGGTTACGAAGTCACACCGGAGGGCGGCGCTCTGCCTGGCACAATGGTGGCCGGTTACGATACCTCGACAGTCAAAGTTGACCCCGGTGGTTCGGTGACTATATTGACCGGAGTGACAGATCCAGGGGGGGGGAACCGAATTGGAATCGCCCAAATCGTTGCCGATGAACTTGGCGTGGCTATTGAGGCCATTCGCGTGCTGCAGGGAGATACGCAGACCTGTCCTTACGGGTTTGGGAATTACAGCGGACGCAGCCTGATAGTAGGTGGAGGGTCGGCGGCCCTTGCCGCACAGGATATCAAGGAAAAAATTGTTAAGGTTGCCGCCGCGTTGATGGAAGTTGAAGAGGGCTCGATTAAAATATATCGGGGCGTGGTGACATCCTCTGCGAAGCCCGAATCTGAACTGTCTTTCAACGAAGTCTGTTACGCCGCTTACACACGTGCCTATGATGTCGCTGCGTGTATCGAGCAGCCATTGGAGGCAACGAGAACTTTTAAACCCGGTTTGATCAGTCACCTTCCGGATGAGCAAGGGAAGATTAATCCTTATCCCAGCTACTCCAATGCCGCTTATGCAGCCGTTTGCGAGATCGACCCTGGTACGGGTGTGGTCAAATTGCTGAAATTTGCCGTCACTCACGATTGCGGCAAGGCCATCAATCCGGTACTGGTCGAAGGACAAGCGTGCGGGGCTGTGGCTTTTGGTATTGGCGGCATGATGGGTGAGGAAATCGTTTTTGATGAAGGCGGTAGGCAGAAAACACGCAATTTTGAAGATTACGTCATGCCCCGTGCCGCCGATGTTCCCGAGATCGTGATGAAGCATCATGACAGCCCGAATCCGGTCACTTTTATGGGGCTCAAAGGTGCAGGTGAAGCGGGGGTAGGAGGCTCAGCCGCGGCCGTGGTTAACGCAGTCAATGACGCGCTCGCACATCTGGGGGTTGAAATCAATGATTTGCCCGTCACGGCACCTCGTATTTGGTCAGCGATCCAGAAGGCGCAATCGGCGCAAAAGGCTGCAGAGTCATGAGTCTGCGAGTTCAATATGCGCGGCCTCTCAATGTGGATCAAACCGTAGCACTGCTCGGTGAACTTAGCAGCGGCGCGGTGATTATTGCCGGTGGACAGGAACTCATGCCTTTCATCAACTATGGTCGGGTGAGCCCGTCTGTATTGGTCGATATTAGTGGCTTGAAAGATTTACAGAACATCGAAACCTCCGATGACGGTTTATCTATCGGGGCCCTCACGGTGCATCGCGATATCCAGATCAACCCACTGATTAATGAAATTGCTCCTTTACTTGCCCATGCGGCTTTGCAGATTGGAGGCGGCAGACAGGTCCACAACCAGGGTACGATCGGGGGCAATATCGTGGCTATGCACCCGTTATATGACATTATTCCGGCCTTGCTGGTACTTGATGCCGAAATTGAAATTACCAGTCAGCAGGGTTCAAGAATCGTCTCAATGGCTGACCTGATCAACGAAAGCAATCATAAAATGGGCACGCACGCAGTACTCACCCGGGTTTTGATTGGCAATTCACCTGCCGGTCAGGGTTGGGGCTACGAAAAGTTGAAGATTACTGATGGCTGCTATGGCTCAGCCAATGCAGCTGCAACGGTATGTTTGGCAGAAGACGGCCAAGTGCAAAGCGTTCGGCTGGCGATTGGTGCCGTGACAGAAAAGATACTCAATTTATCCGAAGATCTGGCAACATTCCTGCCCGCCAGTCCCGACGCTGATTTGGACTCCAGGATTGCCGGCATTGTGGAGTCGGCGGTGGAACAGCCCTTGTCTGATCAACAGGGGCATGGCGAGTACCGCCGCGCAATGGCAGGTGTCGTTGCTCGCAAAGCCTTTCATCAGGCACTGGACATGGCCCGGCAGGATATGGCTTTAAGGGAGAGAATGTGAGCGAAATTCATGAAATTCTGGAAGAAACTGCATTTTTGCAATGCAAGGTCAATGGCGTAAGTTTTGAGGAAGAAATTCATCCTTCGATGTCTCTCCTTGACCTCTTGCGTGAGGAGCTAAAACTTACCGGAACACACATGGGATGCATGACTGGCCATTGTGGCGCATGCACAGTGAGTGTCGATGGGCGGATTATCAAGTCCTGCATTACGCCTGCTGCAAGTGTTCAACGAAAGAAGGTGATCACCATTGAAGGGCTGGCCGGTGCGGATGATTCATTGCATCCGGTTCAGGAAGCATTCTGCGAAGCATCAGGCTTCCAGTGTGGTTATTGCGCCCCTGGAATGGTGTTCTCTACCGTTGAACTATTGAACGAACATCCTGATCCTTCGGACGCACAGATCCGAAAGGCATTAACCGGGAACCTGTGTAGATGCACCGGTTATCAAAGCATTGTCCGTTCAGTGCGCCAGGCAGCGAATCAAAAAACCGCCTCAGGAGACCATTCAGAGTGAGAAATAATTCAGCCCGGAAAGTTGAGCTCAAAGTCACCGTGGCTACCCCGGAGGCGCTGGCAGATTATGGTCAAATACTGGGCCCTTCACCGGATATGACTCCCATGCCTATTGATTTTTACGACGGAACCGTCAAGGTTCACCGTGTGGTGGATTTTGTATCTGATGAACAGACCGAGTTGCCCCTGGTCACGGTTCAGCCCCGTCCATTTGAGGTGCGCTGGATGGAGCGGCATTTTAAACACACGCAAACGTTTATTCCTCTGAGTGGTAAGCCATTTGTTGTCGTTATGGCTCCGCCAAATGATAGCGAAATTCCCGATATCGACCTGGCGGAGGCGTTTTTATTTGATGGCTCAGCGGGTTTTACCATGAAAATTGGAACCTGGCATGAGTTTCCGTTCGTGACCGAACATAACACCAACCTGATTGTGATCCTGCGCAGGGAAGCAACCGATGGACTGATCAAGGATAACGTGGTTCAGGATGAGGCTCAGAGCGGAGATCTGGACAAAAAAGATTTACTGCGGCGTTGCAATACCATCCTGCATTTTGATCTCTGAAATGAATATGTTTGATAAAAAACCTGAGGCTGAAAGAACTGCGGTAATTGTGAAATGACTGCCAGGATGGACAGACGTACGCTTTTGGGCGCGGTCGGGGCCGCGACTGCTATCAGTGCGGTCCATGCTGTGGGTGCAGAACCGGGAAAAACCAGCGCTAGAACACCAATAGATTTTTCAAACGATACCGAAAGCACAAAAGCATATGCCAAGTTGGCAGGTACGGTGGAAGATGGGACGGTGCACTACTCGTACCAGGGCAACATTTACGGCGTCACGCATGATGCGACCAAGGTCATGGTTGGTTTTACCGGCTTCCTCAAAATGGTGTGGCGCAACCTGGGTAATGGCAGCTTTCACTTCCGGAATTTTGACCTGGGTTATTTTACCGAACCGGACAGTGTTGAACGAATTGATGAATTTGAAAATCCATTCACAGGCAAAAAAAATCATCCAATCGACATTAAAGGCGGGCCTTTCGATGTCATCATTCCGCCCCAGCAGTACCCGTGGATTCGAAGAGGAGATGATGTCTGGCTAACCGAACCGAGACATTTTGGATTCAAGAACAAACTCGATCCGATCGAGTGGCCACAGGCATCCACCGGCGAATTCCTGAACATGCTCTACCTTGATGGATTTCAGGGGAAAATCTCCGATCTTGAAAATGATGATATTAAAAGCGCACCCAGTTATTTGACCGTTAACCATGTCAATCCATGGTATCCATTTTTCCTGATGGGCAAAACTGAGGGTGTGAACTACTGGCATGGCCAAGGCAAGAAGGTCACCGATCTCTCAGACGTACCGACATCAATGCTGGAGTACGTAGAAGATAAATCCCCCGGCTTTGTTGAAAACGACTTGCCCTGGCCAACCAGAACGGATAGTTACCTTGACTACAAAACGCATCGACAACCGATCAAAGAATAAATCAGCCCACAGTTGAGCCATGCTATCCCAACCGTACCGAAATTAGTTCAGGAATAATCATGCAAAAAGCCTATGCCAGCTTATCAATGGGCCAGATTCATTACCGAATGGGTGGCGATGGTGTCCCTCTGTTATTAATTCACCAGGACCCCCAGTCCTCACTCCAGTTTTTACACGCCTTTCCATTATTGATCGACGCGGGGTTTCAGGTGATTGCTCCGGATGTGCCTGGTTATGGGATGTCTGATGCGCCGGCACAGCCCCCTACAATTCCCGAATATGCAGCGGTTTTAGCAGAGTTGCTTGATCATCTGGACATTCAGAGTGCTGTGGTTGTTGGACACCATACGGGCGCTTCCATGGCGTGCCAGCTTACCTATGCGTTTCCAGAGCGCGTTAGCAAACTGGTTATTCATGGCCTCCCCTGGTACACGCAGGAAGAACGGGAGGAAAGGCTCGCCCGCCCACATATGGATTTTGGCTCCAAGGCAGATGGTTCACATTTCACCGATCTTTGGAAGCTGATCGAACTGATGTCACGCGGCACTTCTAGCCTGGAATCTTCCCATATGGCCGCCTTTCATACGCTTTGGGCTGCTGAAAAGCATTGGTTCGCGCATCATGCCGCATTCAGTTATGACATGACGCCTGCTGTTGAGGAGATTAAAGCCCCAACATTGGTGGTGAGCAACACCGGTGACATACTGCATTTTGTGGCAGAAAGGCTTTTGAAATTGCGTCCTGATTTTGCCAGTGCAGAGTTGGAAGGCGGGACTTCTTATATCATTCGCGATGAACCCCAAGCCTGGGTCGAAGCGATACTGGAATTCATAACAACGGACAGCCAAACCAGCTAAGCATTTTCTTTTCGCCAGCGGCTGATTGTTTCAGCCCATTTACTGCCCATCTCATTTATGATTTCAGGATACTCGGCCAGCAGGCATTCCCGGTTCATGCGAGCATAATTCTCAGGCCCGTTTTCTTCCGGCCACTGACGTGTCGCATCGATCACAATTCGACTGCCGAACCCGCGAACCGTAGCGCTCGGATCGCCGCCCATACCGCTGGCTTTTTCTATGATTTCTGTTGCAGCATGCGGTTGCCAACGGGATCCGACGGCGTGCATTACGTCCGCCACATTGTGCAGGTCCACATCGTGATCGACCATGATCACAATCTTGGCAATTTTCAGAGATTTGGTGATTTCACTTCCGATTGCAATGGCCTCACCAGCCTCCTGTTTGCGAATACCCACAAAGCAAAATCCCGGGGTTTGCAAGGGAAAGTGCAATCCTTCCATGCTTGGGAACATTTTCCGGTAAGCAAGATTGGCTGTCATTTCCAGTGGGGCGGTCAGGAATCCGCGGTTAATGCCAGTAAAATTGTTAACGAACAATGGATTACGACGATGGGTCACAGCCGTGACATTCATATAGAAATTTTCGGACTTGGCTTCCCCCACGTAACCATACATTTCCCCGAAAGGTCCTTCAGGCTCAAAATCAAATGGAATTTCACCTTCAATCACCATTTCCACATTGGCGGGAACGCGTAAATCACTGGTTTCACATTTAACAACTTCTACCGGTTGGCCCAGGAATCCACCGGCAATTTCCAGTTCGTCCTGTCCCAGTCGGGCGGTCTTGGAACTACCCATGGCGTAAATGATGGGATCGGCGCCAAGAACGATGGCCGCTCTCGCGAATGGCTCGCCACGGTCTTTCATATCCATCAGGAAAGTCCAGCCATGCTGGTTTGGTTCCGGATTGACGCCAATTTTTCTTGGACCCTTAATCTGGCACCGGTAAGTCCCCACATTCCGGCCCCGTTCCGGGTCTTCAAGCACCACGTTGCCAGTATTGATATACCCCCCGGCATCTGCGGGATTGGTCTGGATAAATGGATACTGAAGGATATCGATCTCATCACCTTTCAGGATGACTTCTTTGCATGGTGCG
Source organism: Lysobacterales bacterium (assembly GCA_014238945.1). Taxonomy (GTDB): domain Bacteria; phylum Pseudomonadota; class Gammaproteobacteria; order Xanthomonadales; family SZUA-36; genus SZUA-36. Next base: position 39,330 of record JABAAB010000083.1, on the reverse strand, counting down.
TCATTGCCGGAAACTTCGGTGGGTGTAACTTCTTCCCATTGGCCATCTTTTCCGGCCAGTGTTTCCAGGTGGGCTAGCGCAGCTTGGTACATTTCACGCTCCTGCCGGTCGCCTGGTTCAATGCCGAATGCAAGCGGTTCATACTCCCAACGACCAAAGAGATTGGCCAGTACCGGATCGTCCAACCAGCGCCCGTTCATTTTTACACGTTCGAAAATGACGGCTGGTGCTTCACTCCAACCCAGCTTTTCCAATAGGTGATACATGAATCCGGTCGCTTCATAAGCGTCCTGGTCCACTTCGCTTACCCGCAAAACCCTGCCCCTGGCTTCCAGTGCCCGCATGTAGTGACGCAATGAACGATAGGGACCAAGTGTTGATTGTGGTTTATTTGGGTCGTTTTGCTGGTTCAAAATTTTCGCTCCGAGCTTGGTGAAACCATGGCTTATTGTCTGTCAAATGAGAGTCGGATCGCCTATACGGGTTTTACCTCGCCGAAAAAAGCCATCAGGACAACCAGAACCCATATTAACAGTGCAGCCTTGTTGGCCCGTGTTTGTATGGACTTGATCATTTGCTCACCGCGCTCAGCCTGTTCACCACCTGAACCAGCCTGTTCAAATGCCCGCTTCCATTGCGAGGCGATACTGCGAATCCATACTCCGTTCATCAGGATGACAGCAAACAGCAGGATCTTGATAGCCAGCCAGCGGCTGGCAATCGGACCGCCGGTGACCAGGCAATATCCGCCGAAGGCAATCATCGCAGCCATGACCAGGTATCGAATCAGGATATCGGTTTTCCTGAGAACCTCTCCGTGAGCGGTACCTTTTTTGAAGTGTACCATCCAGACCAGCCACAGCCAGGCAAGGTCCGCAAGCCAGAGCACGACAAGCCAGGTTCCCTTTATCGGAGAGCCGTAGAGTTGGGCAAGCGTAAAGCCAACCGCCAGTAAAAGTACCAGTGCTGTACGCGCAGACATGTCCACCAGGAACCGCATTTGGCGTACCCGCAATCGCTCTTCCAGACTCAACTCGGCCCGCATCAGGTATTGGCCGAAGTAGTAAAGCGCAACGTCTCCGCCAATTGCGAAAACAAACAGCAGTACGTGAAGGAATGCCATGAAACTGTGGAGACTAATGTGCATATTCTGATTCTCCCTGCCGCTGCTGTATCGCAATAAGCAAGTCAATATGTTTCACTTGTTATTTATCAGATGATAAACTAAATTTTCATGCTGCAGTAGAAGTATTGTAGCCATTTCTATAAAAGACTGATGACAATGGTTTTACTTAAATACTTTTCCGGACGGTTCCTTATTCTGATTCTGGCGGTGGCTTTTACAGCAACCGGATGTTCAGAACCAAACCACGTGACTTTGCGGATTGGGACAGGGCACGCGGCCGGTCCGGCGGTTTACGCCACCCAGCTCCGAGACTTTCTTGTGCCCGAGATAAAAAGACGTGTATCGGAAGAGACCGATTACGAAATTGAGTTTATTGAAGCTTATGGAGGCACAATTGCAAAGGTAGCGGAAACACTTGAAGCTGTGCAAAGCGGCGTACTGGACATTGGCGCATACTGCGTTTGTTTTGAGCCCGCCAAGCTCTTTCTGCATAATTTTTCCTACTATGTCCCTTTTGGCCCCCGTGATTCCAGGCAGGCTATCCAGGTGGCCAGGGAAGTCTACCGTCTACATCCCTGGCTGGAGGATCAGTTAGTACAGCAGTATCAACAGCAATTATTGGCGCTTAATGGCTGGGACAATTATCACCTGGGAACGACACAGCCCTGGACAAGCGTTAAGGATCTCGAGAAGGTCAAGATAGCCGGAGCAGGGCCAAACCTGCCCTGGCTGGATTTTTCCGGTGCAGTGCCTGTGCAATCAACTTTGCCGGAGGGGTATCTTTCTCTTCAAACGGGAGTCTATGATGGTTGGCTGATGTTTCCGTCGGCCTATTACAGCTTCAAATTTCATGAGCCTGCACCACATTACACACTAGTAAACTTTGGTGCAGTTGGTGGTGCGGTTGTGCTGACGATAAATTCACAATCGATGGATTCTCTGCCTGTAAAGATTCAACAAATCATCCGTGAAGTAGGCCAGGAATATGAAGTACTGGCAGCGCAGGCCCTGAACGATGCCCAGGCCAGTGGATTGAGTAATCTTGCCAAGGCAGGTGCGTCCATTCGGGAATTGCCCGAAGCAATGCAAAAAGAATGGGCCGTGTCTCTGGCCAGCTTTCCGGCTCAAATGGCACGGGATGCAAATGCGCGGAATATGCCGGGTACGAAAGTGATCACCTCGTATATTAACGAGGTGACAAAAAGTGGTCACAAGTGGCCTGTGAACTATACCGTTGATTGAGCGAGTTCAAATGAACAAACCCCTAATTGCAGTTGCGGATTCCGTTTTCCCAAACCTGGAGCCGGCGAAGGAAGTATTTTCCAATTTGGACGCGACAATCCGGCTGGCCACGGAGCCCACAAAGGCGGCAATACTCGATGTAGCGAGAGAGGCAGACGCCCTGATGGTGACTTTCGCTCAGATTGACAGGGAGATTATCGATGGTCTTGAGCGCTGTCGTGTCATTGGCCGCTTTGGCATCGGTATCGACAACATTGACATAGATGCCGCCACCGAGGCGGGCATACAGGTTTGTTATGTTCCGGATTACTGCCTGGATGAGGTGTCTGATCACGCACTTGCCCTGTTGTTGAGTCTTGCACGCAAGGTCACCTACAGCAATCGAATGGTCAATTCAGGACGCTGGGAAGGAAAAGCAGTTGCGCCCCTGTGGCGAATTCGTGGTCGTACATTGGGCCTGGTCGGCCTGGGTAAAATTCCTCAAGTCCTGATACCCAAAGCACAGGCGCTGGGTTTGAAACTGATTGCGTACGATCCATACGTATCCGCCGAGCTTGCTGCTGAATTGGGCGTTGGGCTTGTGACGTTTGAAGAGTTGCTGCAACAATCGGACTGTATCTCGATTCATGCACCGTTGACGCCCGAAACAGATAATCTCTTCAATACGGAGGCATTCGAAAAAATGAAGCCGCAATCCCTGCTGATCAATACAGCAAGAGGGCCGATGGTCAATCCACAGGATCTCGCCGATGCCCTGGATGCAGGGCAACTGGCGGGCGCTGCACTCGATGTGTTGCCCTCAGAACCACCCATGGCAGATTCTCCGGTGCTGAACCGAGACGACGTCATTCTAACCCCTCACACGGCCTATTATTCTGAAGATGCTTTGCTTGACCTTCAAACCAAGGCCGCACGTGATGTAGCCAGCGTCCTGACCGGGCAGGCCCCTGTTTATCCTTTCAATTCTCTCGATGATCTCTGACGTGTCCAAGTGGAGCGGCCAGTGAAAGCAATGGTGTTAACAGCCGCTGGCGAATTGTCGTGCGAAGATCGTCAGTGCCCCGATCCACGTTTTGGTGAATGCCTGGTGAAAATTACCCATTCCGGAGTGTGCGGCACCGATTTAAAGATTTTCCAGGGCGGTATTCCGGTGGATTACCCCAGAATCATGGGTCACGAAATGATCGGAAAGGTCGTTGAATCGGTCGGTGATGATAGTATCAATCCAGGTGACCGGGTCATCATTGATCCGGTGGTTTTTTGTGGCTCTTGCCCCTTGTGCCTTGCCGGTAAGGAAAACCTGTGCAAACAGGGCCATCTGCTGGGCAGGGATTGCGATGGCGGTTTTTCGGAATATATGCGGGTACCGTCTAAAGCAGTTTTCCCGTTAACTGCCAGTATCGACGACAATTCTGCACCTCTCATTCAGGTCATGACCACCTGTGTCCACGCACAACGACTCGCTCCGGTACACAAGGGAGAAACAGTTATCGTGATTGGCCTGGGTGTCACCGGCTTGCTCCACGTTCAACTGGCGAAAGCGAGTGGTGCGGAACGTGTCATTGGTATCACACGAAGCCCAAAGAGAAGAGCAGTGGCCGAACAGCTGGGCGCTGACGCCACTTTTGATCCCGGTGACGATGTCCTTTCGAAAGTACGGGAGTTATGTGTTCACGATGGTGGAGACCTGGTGATCGAATCTTCGGGATCCATCGATTCACTGGCCATGGGCATCGAGCTGGCCAGAACGGGCGGCAGACTATTGTTATTTGGAATCTTTACTCAGAAAAAAATGGCTTTGCCACTCTATCAGCTGTACTACAAAGAACTCTCAATTTACAACGGACGTGCTGCGAAACGAGAGGACTATCCGGCGAGCATTGACCTGGTCAAACGTGGTCTGGTTAAACTTGACCCGTTGATCAGTCATATCTTGCCCCTGGAAGACCTGGAACAAGCGATCGTAATGCTTGGTGAACGTGATGAGCAGCGCATGAAGGTGATTCTGGATCACAGCCAAATGGGGTGACCTGAACATTGAAAAGACGAAAATTTTGCCAAACCGCATTGCTGGCAGGCACGGCAATGTCTTTTCCGAACTTGCGCGGCTTTGCTGAAGTTGCCCCCCTCGCCTCAGAAATAGCAGCCGTTACCGGCGCGAGGGAAGATATCAGCCTGGAACGAGCCGCTGTCGAGGAGCTTCGCCGGAGTATCCGGGGCCGGGTTCTGCTGCCTGATGATGATGAATATGATGTGGCCAGGCGCGTTCGTAATCGGATGATCGACAAGCGCCCGGCATTGATTACACAGTGCGTGGGTGCCGGCGATATTCGTGAAGCCGTTGATTTTGCACGTCATTATCAATTGCTGACAGCAGTTAAGTGCGGCGGCCACAATGTAGCTGGCAAAGGAAGTTGTGAAGGCGGCATCATGATTGACCTGTCGCCGTTGCAGGGAGTGCGTGTTGATCCGATAGAGCGCCGGGCGCGCGTGGCAGGCGGATCCCTGCTGGGTTCTCTGGATCAGGAGTGCCAGTCTTTTGGCCTGGCCACAACAGCCGGTACCGTCTCTCATACCGGGGTTGGCGGTCTTACCCTGGGTGGAGGCATGGGCAGACTTGCCCGACGCTGGGGTCTGGCTTCAGACAATGTCAGCGCGGTTGACATCATTACGGCCGATGGTCAATTCAGGCGGGCCAGCAGTGATGAGAACCCCGATCTTTACTGGGCTGTTCGTGGTGGCGGAGGAAACTTTGGCATAGTCAGTTCATTCGAATTCAAACTCCATCCGCTGGCGCACAAGGTCATTGGTGGGAGGATCTATTTCCCGTATTCCGAGGCAAAAAACCTGTTGAATTTTTACGCTGAATACTGCCATGACATGCCGGACGAAATGTATGCGGATGTGGTAATTTTTGCGCCGCCAATGGGTGTCGAAAAAATGGTCTATTTCGACGTCTGTTATTCAGGGCCACACCGGGAGGCTGAATGTGCCCTCAAACCATTGCGACAGGCGGCAAAACCTCTTCGAGACGAAATCGAGGCCATTGATTACGTCGCCATGCAAAGCAATCACGATGACAATGATCCACGGGGCACGGGTCAATATCTCAAGAGCGGGTTCACCAGGGAGATCAGTCCGGAGTTGGTCAATGCGTTGGTGGATTTCCTCGAACCTCATCCGCTGCGGGGAGGCATGGCCTTTTTTCAACAGGCAGGTGGTGCAATCGGTCGTATTGCGCCGGATGAAACCGCGTTTCCGCATCGCTACCCATCACACAATATGATGATTGGGGCGGTTTGGAGAGCGGGCGGCGAGCCAGACCCACATATCGCATGGGCCAGGAGTTACTGGAAACAGGTCGAGGACTTCACGCACGGTTTTTACACCAATGATGAATTCGCTGTGTCCCAGAGCAGGGCGCAGTTAAACTTCCTTGGAAATCATGATCGCCTGGTGGCAGCCAAAAACACCTACGATCCAGGCAATCTGTTTCGTTTAAACAGCAACATTATTCCGAGTGTCTGAGCCGGCATCTCACTGGATTTTAACCACTCCTGGAGGTGCCGGGCGAGCATTCGGAAGTGATGACTCCCGGATAATTCTCGGCCAGCTTTTTTAACTCAGAAGCATTTTCCGGTCGACGGCAGCTGGCAATGACCATCCAGCCCTCTTCTGCACATTGCCTGGTCAGGGCCAAACCAATTCCACGGTTTGAACCGGTGATCAGCACGGTGCTCCGTTCATCTTGAGAAGCCCAGCATGGGATTGAAATCACCAGGACAAGCACAACAACAGAGATCAGTGTTTTCATAATTTACCACTCACTTTTCCGTCCAGAAATCAGGTAACGGATTTATTTCTTTAAGAATTATATTTAATAATCAGTCACATAAACAATGACAGCGACATTCTGGGACATTGCGAAATAATTTATCAACTGATAAACTAGGAAGAATATCCCTGTCGTCAATTTGAGTCAAATGGCTGTTAATAATGAGTGACAAAAATGTCAGTGTGGTGCAGCGATTCATGAAATTTGCGGGAAAGATCGAGCCGGATGAAATCAAAGCTGTTGTGTTGTCGTTCACGTTGATTTTCGTTTTGATGACATCGAACTATATTCTGAGACCGGTTCGGGACAGCATGTCCAGTGATTGGACCGATGCCGAGTTAAGTGCCCTGTACACCGCCACTTTTATATTTAGCGCAATAGCCGTGGCCATTTATGGTGCGGTGTGTTCAAGGTTCAAAATTGAACGCATCGTACCCTCAGTTTACGGATTCTTTTCCCTGTCCTTTTTTGTATTCTATGCTGCAAGCCATCTCATTTTCGACAGCAGCCTTGTAGACAAGATATTTTATGTCTGGACCAGTGTGTTTATCCTGTTTCAAGTGTCGGTTTTCTGGAGTTTGCTAGCTGACATTTTCAGCAAAGAACAGGCACCTCGTCTTTTTGGGTTCATCACTGCCGGTAGCAGCGCCGGGGCAATTGCCGGTCCTGCGATATCTCTTAGCCTGGTGAATATCATAGGCAGGAATGACTTGATACTGATCCCTGCTGTACTACTGATCATACCCATGCTGCTTACCGGTGTGTTGAGGACCATCACGAGTGCGGGGCCCGGGCCGAAAGCATCAATTTCGGGCAGTTTTCAATCGCTGGGCCCAAATCCTTTTGCCGGGTTTGTTCAGTTTGTCAGGAACCCATACCTTTTGGGGATTGGCGTTTTTATATTGTTGTACACGTCAATCAGCACCATCGTTTACTTTGAACTCAAGAACCTGATGGTTGACGTTGACGAAAATACCCGGGTACAAATCTGGGCCGGAATGGATCTGGCCGTAAATGTGCTGGCAATTGGTGTCGCAATGTTTGGTACCAGCAGACTGGCCACGCGTTTTGGACTGGCTGTGACGCTGGCATTGGTGCCGGTAGTTATTGTAGCGGGCTTGTTGGTAGTCGCGTTTGCGCCCATGCTTTTTGTCGTGGTCGGTTTGCAGGTGGTGCGTCGGTTTGGAAACTACGCGATCACCAGACCTGGGCGTGAGATGCTCTATACGGTGGTGGATCGGGAAAGCCGCTATAAGGCTAAAAGTGTCATAGACATTGTCGTATATCGAGGTGGTGATATGGCAACCGCCTGGGCGTTTACGGGATTAACACAAGGATTGGGTCTGGGTCTGGGCGCAGTGGCCGCGGTCGGTGCCGGCATTGCAGCGATCTGGGTAGTTGTCGCTACCTTCCTGGGCAAGGCTTTCGCGCGTGCACCAGTTCACTCTGCTGCGTCAGGAACCGCCATCCCGATCGAAAATCCAGTCCATTGATAATTGTGTTAACAGGCCCGAAGCGAATCCGAAATAGATGTAATTCAAACAGGACTAAGTGATGAAACTGACACGAATTGGACCACCTGGCAAAGAACGACCAGCACTTCTGGCTGCAGACGGGAGCTTGCGGGATCTGTCAGCACATGTTGCGGATATTTCCGGACATGTGTTAGCCCCAAGCCATCTTGATGAGATTCGCGGATTGGACATACAAGCGTTACCGGTATTGGATGGTGATTTGAGGTATGGACCATGTGTGGGTGCTGTCTCCAAATTTATTTGTATTGGTCTGAATTATGCAGATCACGCAAAAGAGGCAAACATGCAAGAGCCTGATGAGCCGATAATTTTCATGAAGGCGACCAGTGCCATCTGTGGTGCGAATGACAATATCATCATTCCAAAAGGGGCAACGAAAACCGACTGGGAAGTCGAGTTGGGTGTAGTTATTGGCTCGTTGTGTTCGCATGCTGCCAGGGAAGATGCACTCGGGTACGTCGCTGGATACTGCGTGGTAAATGACCTGAGTGAACGGGCATTTCAATTGGAAGGTACGGGACAATGGGTGAAAGGGAAAAGCGCAGATACTTTTGGCCCCATAGGGCCCTGGTTGGTCACTCGAGATGAGGTAGACAACGTGCAGAATCTCGACATCTGGCTGACACTTAATGGTAAGAAACTCCAGGACAGTAATACGTCTCAAATGATTTTCCCAATCGACGAACTGGTCAGTTATGTCAGTCGATTTATGACGTTGCTGCCAGGGGATATTATTGCAACAGGAACCCCTTTCGGGGTCGGCTTGGGACTAAACCCACCACGATATCTTTGTGAAGGTGAGCAATTGGAACTTTCGGTCGAGGGGCTTGGTGTACAGCGTCAGAAAGCTGTTTTGTGGCCAGGAGAGGCATGACGGACATGAAGCAAGTTGTTCGCTGGGTGCTGGTTGCAGGTATTTACATTAATCCAGTCCCCCTGTCTGCCAGCAAGGCGGCCTTTGAATTGGAACACGGCATGGAATTTCGCGATTGTGATTCCTGTCCTGTGATGATGGTCATTCCACCCGGAAATTTCCTGATGGGTTCCAACGGAACCGATGGTGAGCAACGGAGTGATGAAACACCACAACACAGAGTAGAGATTGCAAAACCATTCGCAATCGGGAAATACGAAATAACGCGCGGGCAATTCGCCGAATTTGTTAATGCAAGCGGACATGACATGGCGGGAGGGTGCATTCAACGCGTTGATATGGCATCTGAAAACAACGAATCGCATAGCTGGAGCTATCCTGGCTATGAACAAAATGATCGCCACCCGGCAGTTTGTGTCAGTTGGAATGATGCCCAAGCCTATGTGTCCTGGCTGAGCAAGAAAAAAGATGGAAATTATCGCCTATCCAGCGATTCAGAATGGGAATATGCCGCTCGTGCCGGAACCCGGACTGAAAGGTATTGGGGAGATTCTGCAAATGAGGGTTGTCAATTTGCCAATGGTGCCGATTTAAGCAGCGAAACCATCCTCCCAGCCGGGTGGAACCTTGCCCATTGTGAGGATGGCTACAGCTATACAGCAGAAGTGGGGTCCTTGCTTCCCAATGCTTTCGGCCTACACGACATGCTTGGCAATGTCGCAGAATGGGTTGCCGATTGTTGGAATGGATCCTACATCGACGCGCCACCTGATGGTTCCGTCTGGATGGATGGTGATTGCACACGACCAATTCTGCGAGGCGCATCCTGGCACGATGATCCAAGATTTTTGCGGTCTGCGAACCGTTATGGTTTTCAGATTGACCTGACTGAAAATAAAAACGCCCGATTCTCAAATTTTGGTTTTCGCGTCGCAAAAACGATGAATTATTAGTGGTGATATTTCAAGATTGAAATCGCACTGTTGTCTTTCGAATAATGGTACTGGGAGAATATTGAATGGCTAGTTTTGGTATTGCCGGAGTGGACTGGCAGGAAAGAGTTAACTGGGCACGTCTTCGCACCTACAGGCTGGAAAGCGCGAGGGCAAGAATGAAGGCGCATGGCCTGGGCGCCATGCTATGCATGTATGACGAAAACGTCCGCTACGTAACCAGCACAATAACGCCTGGATGGTGCAGGCTCAAGCCAGGGCTGCGTTATGCGCTTTTGTGTGGTGACGGGCCGCCCGTGCTTTTTGAGCAGGGTGACATAGGCGTTCAGATAAACCGTCATTGTCCCTGGCTTCCCGAGGAAAATGTCCGGTATTCCTATGCCTGGATCAAGGGTGCAGCAGGACCCGCGGCGGCGGAGCAGGTCAGGAAATTTGCCAATGCCATTAAGGAGGAAATGAAGCGATATCATGTCGCAGGTGAAAAACTCGGTGTCGATTTCATTGATGTAAACATGATAGGTGCATTCGAAGAAGCCGGTATCACCTGGCAGGATGGAATGTCAGCGATGATGGAGGCCCGCGCCATCAAAAATGTCGATGAGCAGGAGTGCATGCGCATTGTGGGTGCCATTGGTGACGCAGCGCATTGGGAAACCATGAAATTTCTCAGGCCTGGTGTGACCGAGAACCAGGTGACTGCCCATATCATGGAATACCTGTACTCATTTCCGGGCATGGAGGATGTTGAAGATGTCATCGTGTCTTCAGGTCCGAATACCTGGCCCAACTGGCGCAATTTCTCCGATCGGATAATCAGGCCCGGTGAAATAACCTTTATGGACCTTGCCGCGCTAACCTGGAATGGATATAAATCCTGTTATTACCGGACCTATTGCGTGGGTGGAGAGCCCACGCAGGAAATGAAGGATTACTACGCTACTGCACTGGGGTGGCTTTATGATTCAATTGATGCCGTGAAAGCCGGTACAACGACCCGCGAAATCGCTGCGAAATGGCCTTCTGCCAAGGAGGTATGGGGTTATGAAGAGGAAGACCAGGCAGCGGCTAATTTGTGGGGTCACGGCCTTGGTCTGGCTCAATATGATCCACCGGTGATTTCACGGATTTGGTCACTGGACCACCCGATAGAGATCAAACCCGGCATGGTGTTCGCGCTCGAGACCCAGCACGGCAAGCCGTTGGAATTTGGTGTGCGGATCGAAGAAATGCTGATCGTCCATGAAGATCACACCGAAATCATTTCTACCTTCCCGGTTAAGGAAATTACGGTAGTCGATCCATTGTGAGCATAACCATTCACTGCCAATGCTGCACGGTTAGTCCATGAACAAGCTCATTGCGGATCTTCATGACGTGGCTGCTGATGATGCAGCTCGCTTTGGGCCCAAATCAGCCAACCAGGCGAAGCTGGCCGGTGCAGGGCTACCCGTTCCTGCCGGCTTCTGCCTCGATGCCGAAGCCTATCGTGTGCAACTACAAGAACTCGGTTTGAAGGAATCGGCAAGCGAGATAAAGCGCCTGGACGAAACACAACAGCGCCAGCGGATATCTGAAATTCGTATTGCTTTGTTCGACTCTGCGATCGTACCGGAAATTGCTGACCCGCTGCTTGCGGCCTGGAACAAGCTGATCTGCCGGTCAGGCGCAAAGGTAGCTGTGAGATCTTCGGCGCTTTCGGAAGACCTGGCTGAATCTTCCTTCGCAGGGCAATACGAGTCCTTTCTTGGAATTGGAAATGAAGAGGATTTTCTAACTGCGGTCAGGGCATGTTGGGCCGCCATCTGGTCACCCCGCGTATTGCGATATATGCGTGACAATGATATGAATCCAGCAGATACCGCGATGGCCCTGTGTATACAGGAGCTGATTGAAGCCCGCGTTTCCGGTGGGGGATTAAGCCGTTTAGCTGATGGAAACATGATGCTGAGCGCAAGCAGGGGGTTGGGAACAGCTATTGCACAGGGTGAAGTCGTACCTGATCGCTACTCACTCACCTCTAACGGTATTGTGTTGGAAACCGAAACCGGAGTTGAGGAGCACAATATCGGCTGCGATCTCCATGCTGCACCACAAAACCTGAAGCGAGAATCTGAGAAAGGTTTTTCAGGCCCATGCCTATCTGGTTCTCAGGCAGAAGAACTTGGTTTTTTAATGATCCAGACCGAGAAATTGATGGGAATACCGGTGGAAATTGAATGGGCCATGGACAGGGAAGGATTTAGATTGGTCCAGGCCCGACCATTGAAGATTGAAGCAGCACCGGTGGAAGGCGAAGCCTGGCAGAGCTTCCCTGGTTTGAGGGGCCATCCCTCGGGAACCGGATGGGGTGCCGGTCGAGCCGTCGTCGTCAACTGCGAATGCGAATTGTCGCGTGTGGGCCCTGGTGACGTCCTGGTGACCAGAATCGCTAGCCCGGCGCTGAACCATATACTGCCAAAAGTATCCGCAGTTGTGGCAGAACGCGGTGGCAGTACTTCACACCTGGCATCACTGGCAAGAGAGCGTAATATTCCGATGGTTCTTGGTGTTCTGGAAGCCACCAGAAAAATACCGGACGGTGCGCAGGTTGGTGTGGACGGAGTGCTAGGTATGGTGCACTGGCAACAGTAATGCTCCATGTCCTTCCAATTGGCCTTAAAACGATCCAGTTTGCTTCCTGATGTTACTCAGAATCGCCAGATGGAGCCACATGATATCCGCCTTTTGGATTGCACTTTTAGCCTTCATAATTCTTTTTGATGTTGGCGGCCGGTACCTGTTTGGCACGCCATTGCTCGGCGCAACTGAAATCATCAAGAATTCGGTGGTATCCATCGCATTTTTACAACTGCCGCTGGCAATCTATCGCGGTGGAATGTTAAGAACCACCCTGCTGTTCGATTCCGTAAACCCGAACTTTCAGCGCCATTTGCAAATTTTTGGTTCTGTTATTGGCCTGCTGTTCTTTATGGCCTTGTCGTACAGCTCGTGGACCCCCTTCCTTGAATCCCTGCAGGTTGGCGAATATGAAGGTGAAGGCGCACTGAGGGTCCCAACATATCCAGTGCGTTTTCTCATTGTATTGACTGCAGCATTTGCTTCGCTGGTCTACCTGCATATGATCTATCTTGACTGGTCCGGTAAGCGCGACACTGAACTTTCTGGCTCGTCAGAATCCATTTGAAATGACAAACGGTCAATGGGAAAAGGTTAAGTCCGGTGGGTGCTGAAGTACTAATTCTTACATTGGCAGGTCTATTCCTGCTGATCTTGCTTGGTGTTCATATTGCCATTGCATTAGGTGTAGCCAGTGTGGCCGGTGCATATTTGATAACCGGCAGCATGGACATATCTCTTTCCCTGCTCAGCAGTACTGCCTACGAAGCGATTCGAAGTCACAGCCTGGCCGTTATCCTGCTATTTGTGCTCATGGGTGAAATCATCAATCGCTCAGGTGCGGCCACTGACCTATATAAGCTTTGCGACCGTGCCTTGAAAAAACTTCCGGGCCGACTGGCCGTTGCCACAGTGATTGGAAATACGATTTTTGCCACTGTATCCGGCGTCTCCGTTGCCTCGGCAGCTACTTTCAGCCGGATTGCCTACCCGGAAATGCGAAGAGCAGGATACCAACAGAGTCATGCCCTGGGCGTAGTGGCAGGAAGCGCATGCCTGGGGATGTTGATTCCACCTTCAGTATTACTGATCGTTTGGGCTGTGCTGACAGAAGGTTCAATTGGAGCCTTGTTCCTGGCAGGAATCGTACCAGGCCTGATACTGGGTTTTGCGTTTGCCGGTTATTGCGTTGTTAAGGCATCGAATTCCAAACAGATTGCACCAGCAGTTGATGAGCGAAAACAAGCTCATCACGACAGGAAATCTGAATTCATTGGAAGCATCGGCATTGTTCTTTTGGTTTTTATGGTATTGGGTGGCATCTGGAAGGGTATATTCACACCGACAGAAGCCGCAGGGTTTGGCGTCCTCGGTTCTGCTGTCATTGCCTGGTTCAAGGGAATGCGACGCAAGGGCTTTGTCACGGCCATCTACGATACCGGGCGCACTGCTGCTCCGATCCTCTTTTTGTTGATCGCAGGATCAATGTACGCCAGGTTCATGGCCATGGGTGGTGGCGCTAACCTGATCCAGCGCCTGTTTGAGGATAACGGTACGTCCGTGGTCATGATATTTGTGATCATGACACTGACCTGGCTATTGCTGGGAGCTTTGATTGATTCGATCTCCGTCATTTTGCTGACCTTGCCGGTGTTCTTTCCGATTGCCATGTCAACTGGCGTTAATGAGATCGCCTTCGCGATATATGGCATTCTTATCATCGAAGCGGGATTATTGACGCCACCGGTAGGCTTGCTGGTATTCACAGTGAAGGCAGCGGTTGCGGATGAGACCGTTCAATTGAAAGACATTTTCAAAGGATCATTGCCTTTTTGGCTGATTATCCTCGCCGTGGCTATTTTAGTGATCACAGTGCCCGAGTTGGCCTCATGGCTTCCCGAGAGTTATTTTCAGCGTTGAGATGACTCCATTAAAAGTTGGGTTGGATTGAAAACCCGCAAATCACCCTGACATGTTTTGTTCAAAATCTCTTACCTGGTCGGCCTTGCCTAGCAGGTAATCCATGCTGTCAATTCCGTTGAGCAGGCAGTACTGCGAGAATTCATCCAGTGGAAATTCATAACTTCCAAGACCTGAAATTTCAATCTGAGCAGTGGAGATATCGATGTTTACCTGGTGGCGATGGTTTTGCATCAGGAATTCGAGGGTCGGTTCGCTGACCTGCACGAGTACCAAACCGTTTTTTAGCGCATTGCTGTGAAATATATCGCCGAACCTGGTGCTGATGACGGCCCGGAAACCAGCGCCGAGCAATGACCAGGCAGCATGCTCCCGGGACGAACCGCAGCCGAAATTGAGTCCACTCACCAAAACCGCCTGCGCCTCTGGATCGTGTTCCTGAAAGGACTGATAGAAGCTGTTTTGTGGGTCGTTTCTCCAGTCATAAAAGCAATACTTTCCAAGTCCCTGGCGTTGGGAAGTTGTTAAAAACCTTCCGGGAAAAATCTGGTCAGTATCGACGTTTTCAACCGGAAGATTAAATGTTTTGCTACGGATCAGTCTGATGTTATCCATGGTTTTGTTCCAAAAAGTTGTCGGGGTCTGCAATCATTCCAGCGAGCGCACAAACCGCGGCAGTCCTGGGGCTTGCCAATAGCGTTCTCACACCCGTACCCTGACGCCCTTCAAAATTGCGGTTGCTGGTACTGACAACATACTCGCCAGGCTTCGCAATATCGCCATTCATGCCAATACACATCGAGCATCCTGGATTTCTCCACTCTGCCCCGCAATCAATGAAAATTTTGTCGAGACCTTCGCTTTCTGCCACCTTTTTTACAGATTCGGATCCCGGTACAATAATCACCTTTGTTCTGGCAGCAATTTTCCGGTTCTTGAGTACATCAGCAACAATTCTCAAATCTGTAATTCTGGCATTGGTGCAACTACCGATGAAAACGACATCAATTTGTTTCCCCAACAGGGTTTCTCCGCCTTTAAATCCCATGTAATCCAGTGATTTTGATATCGAGTCGCCAGCTTCAGCGGATGGGATAGCCTGTATAACCTTTACGACCATCCCGGGATTGGTACCGAATGAAATGATAGGCCGAATATCGCTGGCGTCTACGCTGACAGATTGATCGAAATCTGCATTTTCATCGCTGTAAAGTTCCCTCCACACCCCAACGCTGCGTTTCCAGTTGTTGCCTTCAGGTGACATTGCTCGTCCTTCTAGGTAATGGAATGTCACCTCATCCGGTGCAATCATGCCAGCCCGGGCCCCGCATTCAATAGACATATTGCACAGTGTCATCCGGGATTCCATATCCATGTTACGAATAGTCTCCCCGCTGTATTCAATCACACAGCCGCTGGCGCCATCGACGCCGATTTGCCCGATAATATGGAGAATGACATCTTTTGCCGAAACGCCAGGCCTGAGGTCTCCGCATACCTCGATATTCATCGTTTTGGGTTTTTGCTGTAGCAGGCACTGTGTGGCAAGCACGTGACCTACCTCGGTGGTTCCAATCCCGAAAGCCAGCGCGCCAAAAGCACCATGGGTACTGGTATGGCTGTCTCCACACACAATCGTCATACCGGGTTGTGTTGCTCCCAGCTCCGGACCAATAACATGTACGATCCCTCGGTTGGGACTGTCCCAGTCATGAATCTGAATGCCATGTTCCTTACAATTTTGCTCTAATGTATCTACCTGTTCGGAAGCCTGGGCACTGACAAATGAGCGTTTACCATCCGGGCCAGCGGGCAGGGTAGGTATTGCGTGGTCAATCGTTGCGAGACATCTGTTCGGCTGATGCACAGGAAGCGCTTTTTGCTTGAGCTGTGAAAATGCCTGGGGCGAAGTTACTTCATGTAAGAGATGCAGATCGATATACAAAACAGCGGGTGCTTGCGTTGTTTCAGGACAAACGACATGCTTTTTCCAGATTTTTTCAAACAGGGTCAATCCCATGGGTTTTCCTTGAGCGAGGTCGGGCGAGGGCAGTAGTTTTCTGCTCAAGCCAGATCATCGAGACATAATGGATTGCCTCTAAATGTCATATTATTATAACATTAATGCATTAAAAGCACGTTTAGTGATATTCTCCAAGCAGATAAGCCAAGGCAGCATGATTTTGAACAACCCCTCAAGCGTGGCGTTACAAAAAGAAGGAGCCGTGGACTGATGTCACAATCGGTAATCGTCACTGATGTCGGGCCGCGTGATGGGCTACAGAATCAAACCAGGATTCTGTCATCAGAACAACGACTGCAACTGATAAACGCGTTGAGTTCTGCAGGCGTTGGTCACGTTGAGGTCGGAGCTTTTGTATCGCCAAAGGTCGTTCCCGCGATGGCCGGCACTGATGCAATCCTGCAGGGTCTGGAAGGCCACCAGGGTGAATATTCGGTGCTGATTCCAAATATGAAGGGTTATGAACTTGCCACCGCAGCTGGTGCAAACAGAGTAGTCATGGTCCTTTATGCCAGCGAAGGAATGGCACAAGCCAATGTTAATCGGAGCCGGGAACAGGTTGAGGAAGCGGCGGAGCAAATTCTCGTTAGGGCATTGGAGGACAAGGTAACGGTTCTTATTGCCATATCAGTGGCATTCGAGTGCCCTTTCAGCGGCCCTGTGGCGCCAAATACCGTTGTTGAGATCGCCGGGAAATTTCTTGCCATTGGCGCAGATGAAATAGTGATATCTGACACCATCGGCGCTGCAAATCCTGCCCAGGTGCGTTCATTGATGGCGAAACTGGTCGAGCAGCACGGTTCAGAAAAAATTGCCTGTCATTTCCATGACACCCGTGCCATGGGGCTTGCCAATGTCTTTGCAGCGCTTGAGTCCGGAGTGCGAAAGTTTGACGCGTCGATCGGTGGTCTTGGCGGATGTCCGTTCGCACCCGGGGCATCAGGAAACGTTGCCACCGAGGACTTGGTAATGATGGTAGAGCAAATGGGTTTTGATACGGGTATTGACCAGTTAAAGCTGGCAGAAGCCACGCGAATCGCAGGAGAATTGACAGGCAACGCACCCGGCGGACGTGCCAAGACCTGGTTGAACCGGCACCTTGGACTAACCTGATTAGCCAGACATGGCAGATGATGAAAATACAAAAGTAATAGAGCAATTTCACGCATGAATTCAAAGAGACCAGGTTGAGAGAATTGGAATTGAAAAAATGTGACACCTTGCTCAAGGGCATGGTCATCACCATGGACCCGGAACGTAATGTATTTACCAATGGCTATCTGGCAATCACCGATGGACGGATTATTTCCGTGGGGAGTGCCAGAAACTGTGAATATCGGGGTGCTGAAGAACTGGGCGGAGAAGGGCATATTGTGTTACCCGGCCTGGTAAATGTACACGCGCACCTCGTCCAGGGTTGCATGCGTGGAATGGCAGACGGGACTACTTTTGAAGAGCGCTTCTTTGGCTTTTATTACCCAATGACCGGTGCCTGTGATGAGGAGAGATCTCATACTTCGGCTACACCCCCTATTCTTGACCTGGTACGTCGGGGCGTCACCACGACGGTCGACGACCATTTCACTCATGTGCATAAGAACTCAATTGATGGTGTGCTGGCTGCCATCCGGGATGTTGGTATTCGATGCAGAATGGCGCGCCTGACGATCAACGATGCTGATGCCGTTCCCGAGCCTTTTCGTGAAAATCTCGATACCGGCATTGCCGAAACAGAGCGGATCAAGTCCAAATGGGAGAACGAACTTATTTCGGTGACCGCGTCCAGTATCGGTATCACCTATTGTGAGCCTGAACAACTCAAGGAATTATGGCAATGGACGGTTAGCAATGATCGGCAATTTGATATTCACGCACCCGCTGTATTTGATCAAAAGTATCTTGCCAAGCGGCGAGGATGGGAAGGTGGATCATTTGAATGGCTGAACGAGATGGGGATTCTAAGCCCGAATGTAATTGCAGCGCATGCGCAAAACCTTAAGCCGGGTGAAGCCGACCTTATACGTGACTCCGGTGCAAGTATTGCGCTGGTCCCAGACATGGAGCAGGTGCTTGGCCTGGTCAGTTTTGACGCGAGAAATTTCCTTGAACGGGGTGTCACTTGCGGCCTTGGGCTGGATGGCCCGGTCGTTGCCTATGGACATGATCTATGGACGGCCATGCGCAGCTTTCTGACCGGGCAGAGACTGGGCGATGAATACCGACGGCGATCCGGCGATAAACAATCCGAGTGGACCGGTGAAGAAATCCTTTATGGGAGTGCGGAACAAGCGCTGGAGCTCGCCACCATCGGTGGCGCAAAAGCACTGATGATGGATGACCATATTGGTTCATTGGAGCCCGGAAAAGACGCCGATGTGTTGGTGATCGACCGGCGAGGTGAAACTCAGCTTTCACCGCCCGCCGCACTATTGTCCAACCTGGTTTACGGTAACGGTCCAAGTCCACAATCGATCCGGCGTGTTCTGGTGAAAGGCAAAACAATAGTTGTAAATGGCGAACATGTGTCCGTTGATCGCTTCGAGGCAATTCGCAAACTTGACGAACTTCAGGAGACGCTGCTTGAAGAGGTCAATGCACGACGATTTGTTCGAATCAGAAGTCGATTTAATTGGATCAGCGATTCCGAAGCCTGAAAAGCCGGTTATGTCCCACCAATGATTGGCAATAAGACGAAGGCCGGTTCATCCGGGCCAAGGTGGATGGTGGTTTGACCAGCAAAAACCTCAGCGGGCCTGTCGCGGGAATCATTGTGCAGGAACGGGCCGCATCCGCGTAATTCGTTCTTGAAATTTGACAAGCGCTGGCCACTGGCGAGCGGGTATTCGTAATCCTTACCCCTGATGCTGAGCCCAATCTGGTAACCCGCGGGCACTACGATCGAGGTCGGCCAGATTTCGATGTCAAGATCGACTTTTTCGCCTGCAGTCAATCGCTGGACTTCATCATGACGGTGATAGGGACGCCATGGTTCAGACAGATTCTCGTCCAGTTTGCGGTGGGAAGCCCTCAACCAACCCTGTGCAATTGGAGTGTGTGGGTCGATTGCACCCTGAAAAGTTACCTCTTCGCCCCGGGGTGAGAAAACTCGCAATACGACAAACAGATCGGCATCACTGGTGGAGGAAGAGATGGTTACCCTGGTTGCAGCGGGGCCGGTAATTTCGGTGTCGGATTCCATTGGTTCAGACATAAAGGTCAGTCCATCACCCATGGCATCAAATGAAAGCGTTTTTTCAGATGATGGAGGTGTCCTGGACAGGCTGGTGCCTTCCGCATTCAGATGGAAGCGGGTCCACACTGTACGCGGGATCGGCCAGGCACTTTCATGGCGTTTTTCGAAACCATCCAGTTTACGGACCTGCAATTGCACCGGCGGCTGATCCAGCCAGTCATTATCCAGGCCCTTCAGGAAATGGTCGAAGAACCGTTTTTGTAAAGAGACGCCATAATCGGTGTAAAACTCAGTCCAATGCTCCAAACCGTGCGCTTCCAACCACTTATTTTCCGATGCAGCACGTACAAACCCTTCAAAATTACCACGCGGATGCAAACCTTGGCCGCCCCAGTTAGCCGCAGTGAGCAAGGGGGTATTAATTTTTGACCATACGGCTGATCGTTTTTTGTGATATTCGTCATCGAGTGGATGTGAGTAAATTTCATTGCCAAAATCACAGCGATTTTTTGCCAGTTCTTCTGCGGGCAGTGTAGCTTCACCGCAAACCGGTCGACCGGTGACTTCGCTGCGCGGTCCTCTCTCACCTAATCCGTATTGCACCGACTTAACCTGCATGTCGTACCAGTTATCCCAGAAAGTGCTGAGAATCCCTCCATGGTGAGTCATGTCACGATACCAATCGGCTGAGCCTTCCCAGACGCACATGGCTGCCAGATGTCGTGGTTGCAGAGAGGCAACCTGCCAGGCATTGATGCCATAGTAGGAAACCCCGTTCAGGCCGACTTTGCCATTGCTCCAGGCCTGGGTGCCCGCCCATTCAATGCAGTTGGCAAAATCCAGGGTTTCACGCGGCGAGAAATGATCGACATAGCCCGGAGAGGCGCCGCAACCCCGCGAGTCAACACGGACACAGACATAGCCATCCGGCACCCATTTTTCCGGATCAACGACCTCCCAGTTCTGGTACTTGTTGCTAGAACCTGCAGTGACATCCGGATGTTCCTCTGCCATGCGATTCCAGGCACTTGGATAGCCCTGCTGGAATGCCAGGCCTTTTCCGTATGGGCCATGAGTGAGAATGACCGGGAACTGCCCTTCTCCTACAGGTCGAAAGACATCCGCTCGAAGAATCATGCCATCATCGATTTCGATTCCTGCATTCCAGTCGATCTGCATACCATCCCGAATTTCGGATTTATGTGTGTTCATGTGACATCCCTTGTTACTTGCTGTTTATCATGGAATCAGCCAGATACCCGACCACTTCAACCGCATCGGCCTCCCCGAATCCATGCTCGGATGCTGCTGAATACAATTCCAGTACGCTTTGGGTTGTGTGCAGGGGCAGATCAAGTTCTGCGCCGGTTTCAAGCATTGACCTGATGTCTTTAATCATATTGTCAATGCTAAAAGCGACATCTTCCGTCAAGCCTTTGATAATGGGTTCTTTCATTGAAAGGACGGGTGGAGCAGCAGGGCTGTCCTGAATGGTCTCCAGGATCAGCGACAGGTCAAGTCCACCCTGCTTGCCGAGTGCCACTGCTTCTGCCAATGCTGACCAGTAAACGGCCAACGGCAGGTTTACTACCAGCTTGAGCAATGCCCCACACCCAACAGGGCCGGCGTGGATAATGCGGCGGCTGAAAATACGCAGGATGTCCTGGGCGCGCCTGAAGTCAACCTCATCAGCACCGCAGAGCACCAGTAATTGACCGGCTTTGGCTGGGCCCACAGTGCCAGAGACCGGTGCGTCGATAAAACGGGCATTTGCTGAGTTGACCTGCTGTGCAAGTGTTAGCACGGTCGATGGTCTCAATGTGCTCATGTCAATAAACAACTTGTTCCCAACCGAAGAGCTGAGCAGCCCTCCAGGACTGGAAAATACATCCATGACTGCAGCATCATCGGCGAGCATCGTGACAATAATTTCTGCCGATGCTGATACCTCAGCCGGGTTTGCGGCAAGTCGGGCTCCGTTGGCGACCAGGGTGCGGGATTTTTTTTCCGTCCTGGACCAAACCGTTAAATCATGCCCGGCCTCGAGCAATCGCGGCGCCATTACGGCCCCCATTTTACCCAGGCCCAAGAATCCAATGTTTGACATGCAGGATGGCTACTTGTCGGGAACGAAAGCGATCAGGTCGAGCAGCGTGTTGGCCCCGGCCACCACAAAAGGCCCTTGCAATCCGATGGTCGTTGACGCGGGCTTATCCCCGGGAAAATACTTTGCCCATTCCTGGATTGACTCGGCAAACCATTGCAGGTCACTGTGGAAGCAGGCGCGTCTCACGATGTTGTCGACCGAGGTGCCGGCTGCCTCACAAATTGCGTTGATGTTTTTCATCATGTAGCGCATTTGTGCCTGGCCGGGTGAACCGTACCAGGGTGCATTTTGATGTCGAATCATACCTTCAGCGAGCTTGCCACTGGAGTCGAATGCCATCTGTGTACTAAAAAACAGCAAGTTCCCCACCTGAACCGCCTGGGGTTCGTGTCCCGGTTGTTCAGGAGCTTCAGATGTTTCAATTGTCTGTTTGCAACTCTTGGCGTCGTCAACGAGAAGGGTCAGGGCGATTTCCACCCGGCTCCCCTTTGCACCCATCCCCATATTCGGGATGACCACGCGCGCTGGCGGATTTTCAGGAAAGTAATTTTTCCAGACGTGGTCCATACCAGCAAAATCACGGGGGTGGCCAATGTAAACTTCTGCTTTTACCGCATTCTCTAGTGATGTACCTGCCTCTTTGGCGATTCTGGCCAATTTATCCAGGACATACTCGGTTTGTTGTTCAATGGGGGACTCAAACCAGTGGAACGGCCGAACCCTGGTGTGTTTAGCGAGCGTACCCGGCTCACCCATATGCGCAGGACTCAGGTTTTCACCAATCCAATCCACCGGGCTCTCAGCCGCGAGAAATACCCAATCACCGCGACGCAGCGCAGGAGCGTGGCTACCAGGTGCCAGTTCCATGCCGGCAGGCACACCCACCTTGATGGATTCGAATTCATCGTCAAAGCAGATCATATCGACTTCAAGATTGGTGTCTCGCCACATCAGTTCACTAACCCCAAGGCTGGATGCAGGCGGACAATGCCTGAGTAAATTACGCCGGACACGGAGGTAGGGCTCAATCGTGATACCCGCCCAGTTATTGCCTTGCTCCATTTCTGACGCGGTCGGGTGGTCGGCAACGAACCATTCCCAGATACGTACCATATCTTTGTTCATGTCACAGCCCGTAGCACTGATCGTATCGTCCAGGTTGCCGAGCACATAAGCCGCTTCCAGGGCCAATTGCTCCTTGCTGTCTGGATTGGCTTGTTTGATTTCGGGCGCCAGACCGGTTTTGAAATCGCTGGCGAGTTGTCCAGCAATAAATACCCATCCGGCTGCCTTTATCGCCGGACTGTAAGGCATGACAGGTTTTGGAACGCCCGCTTCGAGCCCCGGCCATATGGCCTCGGGTACTGACTGTTTTTTTGCACCGGTTCTAGTCATGGTTGTTCATTTTCCTTCCGCTTTCTGCCCGGAAATTACCGGGTCGCACCTGATTCGGATTTGTGTTACTTGGTCAAGCTTCTGGCGCACACGCGTCATGACGGACCATCTGCTCCAGAATGGTGTAGACAGCGGCTGTATCCTGTTGATCCAGTCCTCCTCGTATTGCAGCGTCATAAATAGGTGCAGTGGCCGAAAATAGAGGTGTGGTCACCCCCGCTCTTGCGGCGAATTCCGCGATCAGAGACATGTCTTTCTGCCAGACATCCAGTTTCATGGTCGGCGGTGAAAACCGACCTTCCGCCATCAGTGAACTTCTTAACTCAAAAATCTTCGAGCTTCCGGCTCCGGCTCCGATGACCTCGATCAATAACTTTGGGTCCAGGCCACATTGCTTGCCAAGCACCATTGCCTCTGCGGTGGCAACGTTGTGAATGGCCACCAGCAGGTTGGCCACATACTTCATTTTCGTGCCATGCCCAAAGTCTCCCAAAAAGTGAACGCTGGCTGAGAAATCCTGAAAAACCGGCAGGCAAGTTTGATGGCTCTCAAAATTACCGCTTGAGTACAGGGCAATGTCACCAGAAACGGCCTGGGCCCCAGTGCCACTGACCGGACAATCCAGAAGGGAAACTTTAATTTCACGCAGTCGATCGCGATTCTCGGATTTGCATTGAAGGTCAAGCGTGCTGAGTTCGACCAGGATGTGACCGGAAAAACGACCATTCCCAGCGTCAATCAATTCAGTAACAACTGAGTCCAGCGCTTCAGAATCAGGCAGGCTCAGCAAAATGATGCTGGATTTTTCAGCGACTGCCACCGCGTTGCTCTGCACATCGATACCTCTTTTCTTAGCCAGCAGGGATCGTGTGCTATTCAGGTCGAAGCCAACCACCTTGTGGCCATGGCGAATGAGGTTTTCGGAGATCGCCAGACCCATAATTCCCAACCCGATGACACCGATTTGTCCGTATCGATTACTGGAATCCAATGAAGTACCTTGTTTAGGCATCATCGAACTGATCTGAAAAAATAGTTTTTGATCCAGCAAGCATCGTACTGATTGCGCGGGACACAATCGCCGAAAAGTCATTACCAACACGGCTATGGTAAATGTGCTTGCGGACCGCGTAATAAAACAGGCCCCCATGGGTAACCCACACGTGATCAAGTTCAACTTGGCTGACAGGTTCGCAATCAGGGAGGCGATAGTAATCCCGAAGTTCAAGACAGATAGGCGTGAGGATCTCATTTTCTATAAGCTTGATATAGCGCTGGTTGAGTTTCTCTCCCATCAGTGCTGAGAACATGTAAATTCGGATCCATTCATAACGATAGGTGGCTTGGGAATAAACTGTATAAAACTCGCAAAGCCGTTCTTCTAAAGGCCTGGAACGGTCTTGTAGTTGCACAATCCAGTCAGGCTTTATCCGATTAAGATAAACCTCCTCAAACACCCGGTCGATCAAATCCTGCTTGGTGTGAAAATACCGGTAGAGCAATGGTTGGGTGAATCCTAGTCGAGATGCCAGTTCCCTGGTCTTCCCGGTGAATCCTTTTTCAGCGAAAAAACTAATTGACTCATCAATAATTTGTTGCTCTCGGGATCGAGCTCCAAGGCGCTTGCGTGGAGCTGAATTCTCCGGTTTAATGGTCTTTGATTTTCGATTGGAATTTGTCATAGGCGAAGCTGGATTGAGACCGTGAAGGACCTTGATTCTCTGCGATTGATGGCTTAGTTTATCAGATGATAAATAGACAAACTACGTTCGTTATACCGATCATTTACATTGACGGTATCGTTTAACACCTTGTTCGTCGGTTTCGACAGCCAGCTTTCCTTCAGCGAGCAGGTAATTCAAGTGTGCAATGGCTTCGCCGGCTGCTATCACCAGGTTTTTATCGTTAATGGGTCCCTTGAACAATATTGGAAAAACCTCCGTCGCCATGCGCCCCACGTTGCAAAAATCATATAGCCTGGTTAAGCCATCATGATGATCTTGCATCATGGCCTCAAGCCTTGAATGTACGCCAAAGAAAGGGTCACCGTGAGAGGGCAGGACCAGAACATCGGCAGGTAGTGTATCTCTGAATTTCTGACAACTTTCCAGCCAGTCTTTTAACGGATTGGCGTGTGGCTCGTTGGGACGCACACCCACATTGGGTGAAATGCGCGGCAAGATTTGGTCACCTGCGATGAGTACATTAAGATTTTCACTGTAAAGACAGGCGTGCTCCGGAGAATGCCCCTGACCCACCCGTACGTTCCAGGTGGTATCGTCAATTCTTATGCACTGTCCGTCGGTTAATCGCTGAAAGGCACCAGGAATCGGTGTTACGAAAGCACTGCGTCCTCTAAAACGACTCTGGAAAACGGACAGGGCGTCATCGCTGAAACCGGCCGTTCGGAAAAACTCTATGGCTTCCTTTGGTGCGTTGCCACCAATTTCTGCAGCAACCACGCGGCAAGTCAGGTATTCGGTGCGTGACATCCACAACTCAACGCCGTGTTTTTCGCATAACCAGCCTGCAAGACCTACATGATCCAGGTGCATATGGGTGACTATGACTCGTTTAACGGGTTTTGAGTTTAACTGCGATTCAAATATCTCATTCCATAATGACTTGATATCTTCTGTGGCCATACCGGTGTCAACAATAGTCCAACCATCCTCTTCTTCAAGTAGCCACAAATTGATATGGTTAAGGCTGATGGGCAGTGGCATTCGTATCCAGAAAACACCCGCGGCTACTTCAACAAGTTCTGCAGCCTCGGGGCGTTTGTCACACGGATATGACAGATTATTCGAACCCTCGCGCACAAGTCACCTCCTTTTCTGTTGCTGAAATATGGCACTGAAACTCTGAGTATTTCATGTCAATTCATTCCCCTCTGATGGATCCGCGAATAACCAGATTTGCTTCCAGTTCCATGATTTCAGGTTCATTCCATGGGTTTTCAATATTTGCTACGAGCGTTGCAACGGTTTGACTGATCAAGTCATCATGCGGAATTCTCACCGTAGTCAAATCATGATCCTTCCAGGCCGCCACGGGCGTATCGCCAAGGCCAATAACACCAAGATCGTGTGGCACATCGATATCCAGGTGATGCCGACAACCGGCAATTACACCTAACGCGGTGTCATCGGAAGTGCATATGACAGCATCTGGCTTTTCGGGCTGATTCCACATTTCCCGAATACACTGAATCCCGGCGTCATATCCGTATACTCCAGAATTTTGAGAGATAATTTTTGCCTGGCCACTTTCCAGAAACATTTCTTCAATTGAACGGCTCATATCCGCTACGACCTGGCTTTCTGAGTCTTTGCTGACGATGGCCAGGCGGGAGTACGATCTTGAGATCAACTCTTTCGCCATTCGGCGACCCAATCCACTGGCGTCTACTGATATAGATGAAGCATTCAAAGTCTTCGCAGATCGATTGAGCAGAACAATGGGAATGTTATTGCGAGCATAATCCACAGAAATTTGCCTGGAAGGGGAAGCAGAAAACACAATGACTCCATCAACCTGGTATTGAAGAAAATCCCGAAATATATCGTCAACCTGTCGCGTGGCACCGGGGGACTGCACTAATGCTTTGAAATCAAATTCCATTAGCTTTTCACAAATGCCCTGCAGAAAATCGGCCGCCTTCGGGTGATCCCAGTTCGCAAACAATACGCCGATCATTTTTGATTGACTCTTGGACAGGCTTCTCGCAATGACATTGGGCTGGTAACCCAGCCTTGAGGCTGCATCAAGAATTCGGTTCTTTGTTTTCGCAGATATGCTGGCCCCCGGTGTAAAAGCCCGGGAAACCGTGGCCTGGGAAACCCCGACCAGAGTGGCGATATCCTGCGAATTAATTCGAGTCATGGTAATGATTCAACTATTTCGATAAATGACGAGCTTTAATATGGAAGCCTATGCATCTAATATACATTAATCTTGGCGAATGAACAAATATATGTTTATAAAGTATTGTAAATAAATAATATATATTTTTTATATGTCAGTTCTGCATTAAATGTATGCGCTTGCAAGAATTGTTGATCTTCTGATAGAATCAAAATGGGTTCGGATGCTGGAAGCTATTCAGTAGCGAACATTCGTTGAGGGAAATTCAACAGGAATCAAGCCAGCATGCAAAGCAATTACGAACAAAGAAAGGCTACTGGCCCACTGGCTGGACTCAGAGTCTTGAATATTGGAACGTCAATCGTGGGCCCATGGGCGGCCTCGTTATTGGCGCATCTTGGTGCCGTAGCCGTCAAGGTCGAGCGGCCGAAGGGTGAATTTATTCGACAATTGCGTCCGATGCAAAATGGCTTGTCCACGTGCTATACGGCCAGTAATAACGATCAGCTTTCGAGCGAGATGGATATCAAGCAACCTGAAGATCTTGCTGCGGTTCAGGAACTGGCCAGGCAGGCGGATGTGCTGATTGAAAATTTCAGACCAGGAGTGACAGAGCGAATCGGCTTGGGGTATGAAACCCTGGGCGAGCTCAACGATGGACTGGTTTATGTTTCCAGCAGTAGTTGGGGTGATGTCGGGCCGATGAGGGATCTTGCCGCTCTTGATCCCCATGTCCAGGCATTTAGCGGATTTGGCAGTCTAAACGGTCCTCAGGGAGGTGAGCCTGAAATGCTCCGCTTCGTTCACATGGACCCGGCCGGTTCTACCGTTGTTGCAAGTTTGGCATTGCTTGGTCTAATTCAAAGAGAACGGTTCGGGCACGCTGGCCATTGTCTAACCAGTCATTTTGCAATGGGTATTGCAATGCAAATGAATCGTGCTGCCGAAAGCCTGATGACCGGACAGTCGGCCGAATTACTGGGAAGTGCGTCCTCTGCCAGTGCGCCCAATCAGTGTTTTCGAATGCTGGACCAGGAGTACATCGCGTTGGCCTGTGATAACCAGGCACAATGGCGTGGTTTGTGCCGGGGCGTTGGTCATAATGAATGGATTGATGATGAGCGATTTGTAGACAACCAGGCTCGAGTTGCTCATCGTGTTGAACTGGCAGACATGTTGGGTGTGGTGATCAGCAAGAAACCCAAGCGATGGTGGGTAGTGCAGTTTGAAACGGAAAAAGTACCTCATGGATTCAGCATGGATTTTGAACAGATTCGTCACCACCAGCAGGTGGTTGCAAATGAATTGCTTACCACCATACATGCTCCACACATGGGGCCTATTTTTGTTGCCGGTGTGCCGTGGCAATTCAGCGAAACGCCAGCAGAGATCGATCCGGTGGTGTCAGCCCCAGGTGAGCATACCGGACGAATCAAAGCGGAAGGGTTTGGCGATGACCGGCCCGCCCGTTGGAAGCCGGCAAAAGGGTCGGCTGAACCACCTTTGTCAGGTTTAAAGGTAATCGACGCCACACAGGGTTATGCCGGACCATACCTGGGATTGTTGCTTGCAGAAGCTGGCGCCGAAGTGATCAAAGTTGAACCACCAACAGGCGACTGGGCAAGAGAATTGGTGCCAAAAACCGAAAGTGGAAACAGTGCCATGTTCGAGGCCTTCAACCGCAACAAAGATATTGTCAAAATAAATCTGGACGACTCACAGGGCCAGACGGAGTTCCTTTCCTTGCTGAAGAATGCGGCACTCGTATTAGAAGACTGGGGCCCCGGCATCGCCGAACAGCGTCAACTCAGTTATGACTTGCTAAAGAAGGAACACCCGGGATTAGTGTATTTTGCATTGAGTCCTTTCGGCGAAAAAGGGCCGCTCAAAGACCTTCCCGGCAGCGAACTGGTTATCCAGGCCATGTCAGGATATACGCGAATGCTCGGCGAGCTGGGTGCTCCACCCGTACGTGCGGGTGCTGATATTTCGGCCACCTGCACTGGTTCAATGGCTTTCGTCGGTGTTCTGGCAGCACTTTATCACCGACACCGGACTGGTCGGGGTCAACGGGTTTCCACCAGTTTGTTGGGCACCATGATGTCATTGAAAACCAATCAATTTGCGGCGATGAGCAATCCTGATGAATGGTTGGGTGATTCATATTGTACGAATGAAACCGATAGCTCCCACAGTGGCTACCAGACTAAAGATCGCCCTGTCTATTTCAGTCCTTCTCCAATGCTGAGCAGAGAAGACTTCTTTAAAATGGCAAGAGAATTGGGTGCTGATAAAGCAGTAATGAAAAACCCGGAGTTTGATGAAAATTGGTGGCATACAATTGGGATGGGCTACCTGGCTCGTGATGCCAAACCACTATGGGAGCAATGTACTCGTGAACTGAGTTCCCAACAAGTCATGGAGATTTTCAATCGGTATGATGGAATATGGGCTGTTGAGTTCACTGAACTCGCTACACTGGTGGACCATCCGCAGGTTGATGCAATCGGCTTGGTCGATGATGTAGATGGTCAGCGTTTTATGCGCGCTCCGTGGCGTGTCGACTGGGACTTACCAGAGCTGCAACCAGTATCTAAGCGCTAGAGTTGGTTGATTTGGAAGAGCGGCGTCTAAATTTGGTTTCGAAGTTCTGACTTGACCAGTTTGCCACTTGCATTTCTGGGTAACATATCCAGAAAAGAAATTTCCCGTGGTATCTTGAACTTCGCCAGTTGGTCTTTACAATGCCCGATCACCTGATCGACATTCATTTTTTGTCCGGCTTGAGTAACAATAAATGCCTTGATGGATTCACCCCACTTTTCATTCGGTACACCAATGACACCTGCCTCGGCTATCGCCGGATGTTGTAACAGAACATCTTCAATTTCGCGCGGATATATATTGACGCCACCGGAAATGATCATGTCCTTTTTCCGGTCTACGATATAGATATAACCCTCTTCATCACGACGCGCCATATCGCCGACAGATAACCAGCCATTCTGGAACGCTGCTGCTGTCTCCTCTGGCTTATTCCTGTAGCCAATGAAAACATAAGGGCTTTGGGAGAAGAGTTCACCAATTTCGCCGGTGGAGCACTCTTCACCATGACTGTTTAGAAGTTTCACCAATGTGGTATTAAATGGCATGCCAACACAGTGTTTCTTGCGTAACTGATCAGTCGGCCTTAGATTGCTGACTATTCCACCTTCTGTTGAACCATAGGTTTCATGGAGTAATTCTGAGCCAAAGTGGCTGACTATTTTTTCTTTAAGTGCCTGCGGTAAAGGTGCTGCATTAGATATTATGGCGCACAAATGCCTGGCCGAATGGCTTGAGAGTGTGTTCTCATCGAGTTGGAATATGCTGTGAAAATGTGTGGGCACCATGAAGACACCGGTTATTTCTTCTTTGGAAAGCAAACTCAGAACTTTTTCAGGGTCAAACTTATTGATCAGTCGGGTATAACCACCGAAATAAAGTGAAGCAAGTGCGAATGCCAAACCCGCGCCGTGGCACAAGGGTGCGATAGCCAGAAAACGATCATCAGGGGAGTAGCATCCATATTCGGCAGCCATGCCATAAAACGCCAATACCCGCGAACGGTGTGAAACCAGGACGCCTTTCGCGCTACCGGTCGTGCCGGAGGTGTAAGGTATGGTAAAAACCGACTGTTCGGAAACATATGGTGGGGATTGAACAGGACTCACTGACGCGATCCAGGATTCAAATTCCCGGCCGATCTCTATTATTCGCTCTATGCACGATGGCTGACAATCACGTGCCAGTTCCACATGTTCTGCGTCAACGAATAAGATACTTGCTTGCGAATCAATACAGATAGCCGAGACTTCCCTGGCACTGAGCTTAGGATTTATTGTGGCCAGTGCGACTCCAGCTTGAGAGGCACCAGCTACTATTTCGACGAATTCAATGGAGTTTCCGGAAAGGATTGCAGCAGTTCTATCCGGACTCACGCCAAGATCACTGATCAAGGCCTGTGTGATGCGGTCCATTCGATCGACCAACTCGCTATAGCTGCGGCTTTTGGTATTGTCAGATATTGCGATCTTGGCCGGATTTCTTTCCATAGCAGTTCGAATGCCACTGGCGGCAGATAGTGGCCAGTCAAGTGCAGGAAAACTACCGTTAGAAATGTCAGGCATTAGATTTCGCTCTTACTTTCTTTCTTAAGTTGTTCAACTCCCGGCAGCCTGAACACACGCAAAGCATTGTCGCGCATAAGCATTTGCCTGGCGTCATCCTTCAAGTTGAGTGCTTCGACCTCACTGACCGCCCGTTCAGGATCGATGACCGGCCAGTCAGTACCAAACAGCACTTTATGCTTACCGTAAGTATTGGCGTAATGCACATACTGCTCAGGCCAATACCTGGGGGCATAGGCATCGCCTGCGGTATAGACATTCTCATGTTTCCAGCACATGGAAATCATTTCATCGGTCCACGGAATGCCGACATGGATTCCGATCACTTTCAGTTCCGGGAAATCAATGGCAACCTGATCCAGCGCTATAGGTCTTCCTACCGAAGGTAATCGACGCTCCCTGCTGTAAACAAGATTGTGACCGACCTGCATCATAATCGGAATGTTGAGTTCGCAGCACTTGGCATAGTAGGGATACATGAGTGCAGCGTCCGGGGACATCGAAAACCAATGGGGATAAAAATGCGCACCGACGAAACCACATTCGTTAACAGCAACCTCCAGGTCTCTCAGCCCTTGCATGCCCCTGGTCGGATCGATACCTGCCAATCCGGAAAACCGATCCGGGTATTGTTCACATATCTTCTGTACATACCCGTACGGGACTTCAAAAGAAAGGCGAACATTCAGGTCACCGGCCCTAACGGCTATGAGCAGAGATCTTTCGATTCCTGCTTTGTCCATTTTTATCAGATAGTCCTCGATGCTGACACCAGCTCGCAAGTCTTCGGGCATGCGAACCTGGTGTTTGAAGTGCTCATCCAAACCCGTACGGTTTTCCTCTACCGTTTGATGGGTGAAAACATTGCATACAATGTCGATAGCGCCATTTTTCATGCCTATAGAGTTCTCATCGCTGTTCTATCCGGTGCTGTTCGAGAGTGAAGTAATAAACATTCCTTCATCGCACTGTATGAGTGGTAAGGAGTGATGTCAATAAATTCTCATTTATAAATAATTTATTCATATACATGAATTATTGACTTTAAATGTTTATCAAACATCGTTAAAGCTCAATCATAGGGGCAACCGCTTTGTTACCAAAGGGTTCATCAACACGCTCAGCGGGAGTCTTCCTGGGTTTGTCCGTACTGCCAGATTACCTGACGCATCTGCCTGATAATTTTTTCTTCATTTCTTCGTATGCGTTCTGAGAGGCCACTTACCGCGACCACCAGGGCGCGGTCCAACATGCTGACTGGAAGCGCCATCGCTATAGCACCGGTGTCGGGTATTACACGGTCATATGCTTCGGCAAAACCCTTTGAGCGTGCGGATTCAATCTCATCCATTACACTTGGCAATTTAAGTCGTTTACGTGGGTTGCGTTCCTTTCTATTGGCACGTTTTATGAGATCCCTGATATCAGAATCAGGGCGAGTGGCCAACTGTGCTATGCCGACTGCTGTTGTAAAAATCGGAACATTGAATCCCTCGCTTACAGAGAGATTAATTGGATATGTGCCCTGGATCACTGAAATAAACTGCATGGTCATACCGTTGGCCATTGAGATGGCAACCGTCTCCTGCGTTTGCTGGTGGAGGTCCTTCAACATTGTAAGGGTTTCGCCACTACCAAATAGCATACTGGGTATCCAATCTCCGAGTTTTGTGACCTGCAAAGAAGGGAAATACTGTTTGGTTTGCGCATCGAAGGCTATGTAGCCCAAGGTAACCAGGCTCTTAAGCAGAGCGTTTGCACTCGACTTTGGATAACCCAGGAAGCTGCAAATTTCGGTAGCGTTCATGGGTGCTTTATGTTCCCGAAACAATTCCAGAACATCCACTACCCGCCTTACCGATTTAACAACTATGTCGTTCATACCCTGGATTCCAAACGCTCAAAAATGCTGAAGAACAATAATATATCGTAATTCATGTACATGAATCAATTATACATATACTAGAAAAATATTGACAGCATTGGCCATACGTTCTAGAGTCCAAACAAGGCTCCGCAAGTTGCCTTTAAGCAATCAATAACGCAAAGCGTTGAACCAGGAGATTGGATCATTGTTCGACCCGTCTACCCTATGAAGATCAGACCTACGATCCGTCAGCCACGTCAGGGCCTCTTGAAAGGCCGGGGATAAATCATGAGATTGAATGCACAAATAATTTTTATTACTGCTTTTTCGAGTTTGTTTCTATTTATACAAAGTTCCATCGCGCAGGAACAAGATGCCATCGAGCAGGAAGATGATGCGCTTCTATTGGAGGAAGTTATCGTTACCGCCCGTTTTCGGGAAGAGTCATTGGTAGATGCCCCTTACTCGATTACAGCGATTACTGCGGTGGATATTGAAGCCAAAGGAATAAACGAGATAACCGATGTTGTATCTTTTAGCCCGGGCTTTTTCTATTCAGAAAGTTCCGTTGGTAAAAATAGCAGGGAACACCGCCGGATGATCTTCAGGGGTCTTAACCCCAGAACGGATCTGCCCCACCGAGCCGCTGCCTCACTTTTCATTGACGGCGCGCCTAGCATCGGCCCGGAATTCGGAGATGTGCAAAACATCGAGAGAATCGAAGTGCTTAAAGGGCCGCAGGCCGCGCGTTTCGGAAGGTCCACCTATGTAGGTGCCATCAACGTCATTACAAAAGATCCCGCCAAAGAGTTCGGCGGCAGAGTTGCAGCCGATGTCGGCAGTTTTAGCACCTATAGAATCTCAGCCGCCATAGATATTCCATTCGGTGATAAGTTCCGAACACGCGTGACAGCCAGTACTTATGAAACCGACGGTATGTACGACAATGCACAGGTCCCTGGCGAAAAACTCGGTGCTCGATCCACTGATGATGTTTCACTGACTTTATTGTTCGAGCCGTCCGATTCATTTGATCTGAAGGTTCGCTATCATGTCTGGGAAGATTCAGATGGCCCGGATGCCGCAACTCTCTTTGACCATCGTTTAGGTTCAGGTGGCGAGCACCACAACTGCGCACCTGGCGGAACCTGGCAAAGATATATGGAATTCAGCTCCCTGTCGGATCTGGGCTTTTCATCACCCCTGGTGCCGGCAACCTGGATTTGTGGACGGGTTCCATCACCCACGAATGCTCAAATCGGCCAGGACACCGGGTCTGCCAGGGCCCACGAGATGAGGAGAAATGCAGCGACGGACTTTGGTTTAATGCCAAATGCTCTGGTTCCCGATCACTTTGGCCTGGAAAGAGAAGCCGAAGAGATCAGCGCCGTAGCTAACATCAATTTTGACAATGGTATGAATCTCAATATGATAGCCGCCGCTCACGAAGATATCTATGCAACCATGAACGACCTGGACCGACGGGCTACTGAAGGTTTGTACCTGCAGGGTCTCGGCGGTGACATGTTCGGTGGATTTGGTGCCAATCATCCTGCAGATTCCCAGGACCTGAGAATGAGTGCCCTGGAAGATAGCTCATTTGAGATTCGCTTGAGTTCAGCCAGCGATAAACGTCTGCGATGGTCTGTCGGTTACAGTGACACTTCCATTGACTTTTCGACGCAAACCATCGGATCACTGATAGTCTATTTTCCGGCAGATGACGTTGACAACGCAACGGCGCCGTTCCCTGTTAACTACAATCCGTTTTGGTTTTTCACTCCGGGCAATACTGTTTCAGACAGCAATATAAACCAGGCCTTTGGCAGGACAACTTCAGGTGGAGGAGTAGTTTGGGCTGACGTCAATACCTCTGCGGTCTATGGTTCGGTAGCATTCGATTTCAATGACAAGTTCACCGCGAGTGTGGAAGCTCGCTACCAGGAAGATGATATCACCGAAGGAAATTATGGCTACGTTGGTGGGGCCGGTTCACAGGGGCCTGTTAACGAGCTGCTGCCGAGGGACGAAGGGACCTCCGGAACCTTCAAGAGTACATCGCCACGGGTTATCCTGGACTATAAGCCTTCCGATAATTCAACCTGGTACATCAGTTATTCAGAAGGCACATTACCGGGATTGTTCAATGCAAGCCTGGCAGGTCTGTCTGATGCCGAACTGGACCAGGTTAAAACACAAACTAATGGTGCCGGTGTCGAAGTGGATGAAGAAGAGTCGGAAAATATTGAATTGGGCGTAAAAACAAGCTTTGCCGGCGGACGTGGATATCTTTCCGTAAGCTATTACCAGACAGACATTTCCAACTTGCACACCCCGATATTTGCAGTTTCCTATACGGATGATGACGGTGTTCCTCAAACCATATCCGGTTCCATCGTAGGACAGGGAGCCTCGGCTGAACTGAATGGCATTGAGATCGAAGGTGCTTACCTGTTAAATGAGAATTGGGGCCTGGAATGGACTTACGCTTATAACGATAGTGAGATCGGTAAAGGCTTTGACAG
Organism: Lysobacterales bacterium; assembly: GCA_014238945.1. Lineage (GTDB taxonomy): Bacteria > Pseudomonadota > Gammaproteobacteria > Xanthomonadales > SZUA-36 > SZUA-36. Next base: position 4,083 of record JABAAB010000083.1, on the reverse strand, counting down.
CGCAGATGCCTATGATTTGACGGGTGACGAGACTGGGGCCGACGGCAATTCGTTTTCAAGATACCCGAAAAACAGCGGCAGTTTCTCTGTCAATTACAATCAGTCACTCAATTCGGGTCATGGTCTGTTTGCGCGCGCTGATTTGATTTATACAGGCAAGATGTATGCATCGCAGGCCAATCTCGCGCATACCGGGGACGGAACAAAGCTGAACCTGGGTATTGGTGTTAATTCCGACAGGTATACGGTAGAACTTTACTGCCGTAACTGCACAGATGATGACCAGCCTAAGGGACTTCAAGCTTTGTTTGATTTTTCCGGTATCAGCGGTGCGTTTGGCGATCGTGCTGCAGGAATCGGCGGCGCTCGCGGCCTGTCGGTCGCTCTGGCAGATAAAAGAGAAATAGGTCTTCGCGCTTCATATAATTTCTGAAAATCAGCTGCTATGCAATGACTGCCTCACCGAGCACAAGTTCTTGGCTCGTTGGGGCAGTTCTGTCCAGTCATGCCTTTTTGGGAATTCGAACAGGGTATCCAATATCCGAATTGATTAGAGCGTGATGATTCCGGTTTTGGTTATACTTATTCGCGACAGTATCGACCGCGGAACCTGTCTATCTGTCCAGTTATGATCAATAAAGGCCTGCAGTATGGATTTCAATCTTCCTGAAGAATCGCAGATGTTGAAAGACACGGTCCGTCGCTTTGTTGACAGCGAACTCATGCCCCTGGAACAGCAGTTACCGGACCGGCCCAATTGTGTGGATTTGCCGGAAGACCTGCGGCGTAAGCTGGTAGCGAAAGTGGAAGAACTAGGCCTGGCCGCAGCAGAAGCTCCGGTAGAGGTAGGGGGAGCCGGCCTGGGACCGTTTGACGCCTGTTTGGTCACCGAAGAAGTGCATAGATGTACTGCAGGTCGCGGTGTTTTCGCAATGCGGTTTGCTCCCGTGCTTTATGAACTGGGCACAGTCCAGCAGAAAGAAAAATATCTGTTACCAACCGTACGTGGAGAAATCCAGGGTGCAAGTGCGTTCAGTGAACCCCAGGCCGCAGGTGATCTGGCTGGTATTAAAACCACGCTGGAAAAAACTCCCGCTGGCTGGGTGGTTAACGGAAACAAATGCTGGATTAGCTACGCAAAGAAAGCCGATTACATCCTGGTGCTTTGCCGATTGAAGGGTACACAGCGTCACGAAGGGATGACCTGGGTAATTGTGGAAAAAGAGACCCCTGGATGCGTCGTCGGGCGTGAACAAAAAATGCTTCATGGTCACTCCACATACGAGGTTTACTTCGAGAACTGCGAAATTCCTGACTCTCAGTTGCTTGGTGAGCCAGGAAAAGGTTGGAGCGCTGGTACTGCATTTCTTTATAGCAGCCGAATTCAGATTGCAGCTCGTGCGCTGGGAATCGCCGATCGATGCCTGGAGTTAGCGGTTGAATATGCGCGCCAAAGGCAGACCTTTGGTAAGCCATTGGCTTCACGCCAGGCTATTCAATGGATGATTGCAGATTCATCAATAGAATTGCACGGGGCACGGCTGATGGTCTATGACGCAGCCTGGCGAGCCCAACAAGGGGAAAACGTTATTCAGCAAACGGCTATGGCAAAAATTTATGCGACAGAAATGGTTGGCAAAGTTGTCGATCGGGCTGTCCAGATTCATGGGGCTGCTGGCCTATCAGATGAAACTGTGCTTGAACGCTGTTACCGGGACATCCGCCCAATGAGAATTTACGAGGGCAGCTCGGAAGCCATGCGAAGTGTGATTGCCCGAAATTTGCTCAAGTAGCGGTGCATTGAGGCCCAAACGCGGACTATGAACACGGACTCAATAGCTGCAATCGGCCTCGAAGGTGGGCTGACAAGCCTGGACATTGCGGTGATCAGTCTCTATCTCGCAGCAATGATGGTGATGGGAATACTAATCGCCGTCAAGCAAAACTCAACCAGGGACTTTTTCATCGGTGGCCGCACGCTTCCTCCCTGGGCCGTGGGAATCAGTCTTTTTGCCTCTGTCATGTCAACCCTACTGTATCTTGGTCAACCAGGAGAAATGTTCAGAACCGGGCTCAGCTTTCTGACCAGACAAACCCCGATTCCATTGGTTTTGATTGTTGTCTGTTTCGTCTGGATCCCTTTCTTTATGCGGCTTAATCTGACCAGTGCATATGAGTACCTGGAGCGAAGGTTTAATTACACCGTGCGTGCTCTCGCTGCCATATTTTGCCTGTTGCTGCTCTTTGGATGGATCTCTGTGGTCGTGCTGACAGCGTCAATCGCACTAGCAGAAATTATCCAGCTGGATATTGCTCTTCCATTTTTTAGCGGACCTGATGCCAGCGTATATACGGTGATTCTGTCGATAGGTATTTTTTCCGTTCTGTATACCACCCTGGGTGGTATTCGGGCTGTCATCTGGACTGATGTTATTCAATTCTTTGTTCTAACTATTGGGGCGTTATTCACCATGGCCACGATAGCCTGGATGACCGGGTCGAATGTCGGTGATTGGATCGATGTCTCGAAGACTTTCAAGCACGAAGAGGTCCAGTGGTTCGATTATGACGTGCGTAATCGCACCACTGTCTTCGCCATTAGTGCCGGACTATTCATGTGGATGGTCTGCACCCATGGTGCAAACCAGATGGCACTACAACGCTATTTTTCAGTGAGAGATATTGGCGCGGCACGCCGCAGTTATATCATCAGTGCGGTGGCAGCGGCCGTGCTGGGTGTCATCCTGGCGGGAGTTGGGATTGCCTTGATGTATTTCATTCAATTTTATGATCTGCCTGCCAGGGCGGACATCACCTCCGAGGTTGCTGCGGTGCGAAACGTGGCACAGGATGCGATTTTCCCCCAGTTTATTAGTTATTACATGCCGTCCGGATTACGGGGTCTGCTGGTAGCGGCACTGTTCGCAGCAGCAATGTCCACCATTGATTCAGGAGCGAATTCAGCTTCGACCATCATGACGATTGATTTTTTCCGGCGTTTTAATCCGGGCTCAGCAGAAGCCAGACAGGAACTGAAGCGAGCCCGAATATTGACTGCTATGATGGGTATTTTTGTCGTCGGTTACACAATCGGACTGTATGAGTTGTCCAAGGGAAGCGACATTATTTCCTTAGCCCAAAAAGGCTTTAACTGCTTCCTGGGGCCATTGGGAGCTCTATTCGTTCTGGGAATGTTCAGCAAGCGTGCGACCGCAGCTTCCGTAATTCCGGCGTTCTTGATTGGTGAAGTGGTCGGTATATGCACCAGCTACAGCATGGAACTTTTTGGTGTGCCGTTCTCTACACACCTGGTCATCCTGACCGCTTGGTTGGTGACATTTTTTAGCGCATTGATGATCGGGTTTGTGATTGATTTGTTGACTGGAAAAAGGGCCACAGCTGAGCAGCAGCAATTGATGTGGTTACCTGTCGTTCGGTCAGGCCGTGCAGTGCCTGGCGCGGACTGATTGTGTGCTATTTGAAGTAGTACAACTTACAACCCGGTGAGCTTGAATGATTGCTTAACGACACATGGGAACAACTTTCCCGTGGGGTCAAATTAATACGATTAAGCTCGTACTATTTCTTGAGTTATGGGTCATCGACGTTTATCTCTTTGAATCTATCTTCGATCCAGATGACAAATTCACCTTCATAGTCTTTTATATTCTCACTCCAACATTGCGCAATTCCATTGAGCTTTATGCGGCGCCTGACGATCGAACAAAGAACTCTGTCATCACCTCCAAGGCCAATGGCATTTACCTGGTCGTGGTATGTTTCCACTGCGTCAAAAAACATTTGAATATAGGCACCATATCGCAATTTATCGACAGGGTTGAGTTGATGCAGATCATGGTTTCCGCGCACCACAATTTCCGCCAGGTCGGGCGAACCGGCGACTATGCTACTCCATTCATTCCATTGCGCCATGGTTGCTTGCTGTACGTCGTCAAAGGATTCCGGACTTAAAGGAATCGGAATTAAGAGAGACTTTCAACTCATCAGGTTCATGTTCATGCAGCCTTCTGCTTGTAGTATAGCCGACGTCTCTCAGCCAGCGTCTTCTGCTTGATCCGTCTG
>JABAAB010000101.1 GCA_014238945.1 Lysobacterales bacterium | reverse complement strand
TTTCCAGTAAGGACGACAGTTTTTCCCGGGCTCTGAGCAGGTAGACTTTAATCGTCCCTTCAGGGCAATCCAGTATCTCGGCAACTTCGCGTATCTTGAATCCCTGCCAGTAATACAGGTGAATAATCATCCTCTGGCTGTGCTCCAGTTTTGCAATCGCCGCGAGTACCGAGTCGGACTTCTCCCGGTCAAGATGATTGTGCTCTGCATTACGGTGGGATACCGGTTGGTTGAACTGGTCCAACTCATCGGCTTCATGTTTGGATTGCTTTCGTAAGCAATCGATGGCCAGGTTTATTGAAACCCGGTAAAGCCAGGTAGAAAATTTGCTCTGGCCCCGGAATTTTTGCAGATGATGAAATAATTTTACGAAAACTTCCTGGGTGACGTCTTCCGCGTCCGCCTGCCTTGCGGTGCCCAACACAGACAGTGCGATGGAGTGACCTTTGATTGGTAACGTGCAACCAGCATACGAAAGTGATGCTGACCACTGTTTTTCAAGATGGCCTTGACCAGTTGCTCATCCGAAAAAGCCTCTGCGTCCGTTTGTTTCTCTTTTACCACGGCCAGCTGTGGCGATTGAAGTTTCACTTTTACAGTCTTCAATTGCCAGCTGTTTGCCAGGTTCATTGTTGCCGTCAATGCCATCTTTTCAAGACCTTTTTCCACTTCATGTTGGCCGTGTCAGTTGCCGTTGGGAGAGTCTTCCGACGCTTCATTGCGTGTCAGTTAATAAAACAATAGAAGACCAAGACCTGCCATGAACGGAATCATACCGATGGTCGCAAGACCATGAAAGCCGCTGTCCGCACTGAAGTGAAATGCCATCCCCATACCAAAGCCGGCAAAGGTAAATATCATTCCTATGCTCAGCGCAGTCATACGGAACCACTGCACCTTGCGTTTATGTTGATCGGTACCGTTTACCGGTATGCCATTGGTGTCACTGAATTCGGGTATGGGTAGTCCTTTTTCCATGGCTGCAATACGCTCCTGTAGTTGAAGTTCACGAAATTTTATTTTTCTCTTAACCCGGAGATGGTCCCCGAGTATGCCGATCAGAATAAACAGAAGTGTAAACGCCGATCCGAATATTGCCCATTCCATAATGTTGCTTCTTATGTTCTGTTGCGGCTTTTTGACGGTAGCTTTCAGATTTTGGTTACAACCGCACAAAATAAAAGCTGTGGTCTGTTGGTTACCACCTGAACTGTTGCGGAAATACAGGAGCTGGTCAGCTATTCCACTCTTTCGCGTTCAATGTTAGAGCAATTGGATTTTCAACAACAATTAACCGGATTCATTGGGGTTTTCCTCCGTGATATTTTGCCAAGTCCGGGAGATTGCCAGCGCGGTTTACATTGGTTGAGTGACTATGTTAATGTACTAATACGTTAATACATTGATACAATTATGAAACAACACAACGAAGAACAGAAGAGAGCACTGAAGACAGCAGCGGGCTCTTTGTACAAGGCATTCCTGACACTGAAAACAGCAGACGAGGTACGCCAGTTCCTGCTGGATTTGTGTACCCCTTCCGAAGTTGAAGCCATAGTTGACCGGTGGTGGACGGCTTCCCTGCTGCGGGAAGGCCACAGTTACCGGAAAATCAGCGAAATCACCGGCGTCAGTGTAACCACCATCGGTCGTGTGGCGAGGTTTATGAATATGGGTGAGGGCGGTTACCGGTTGGCCCTGCGACGCGAGGCGGCCGATCAAACATGAAGGTGGAAATATCATGAACAGAATTAGGATCGCGATTCAAAAATCCGGGCGGCTCTCAGAGCGTTCCCTGGATCTGTTGCAAAGCTGTGGACTTCGTTTCGCCCGCAGTAAGGACAAGCTCTACTGGTTCGGACAGGACTTCCCTGTTGACCTGCTACTGGTACGTGATGATGACATACCCCGCATGCTCCTCGACGGTATCTGCGATCTGGGAATCGTCGGTCAAAATATTGCGCAAGAGGTCGTGCTGGAACGGGACAATGGAAATGGACTTGATGAGCTGCGCAGGCTCGATTTTGGCCAGTGCCGTCTGTCGATTGCCATTCCGGAGCAGTCATCGATCAAAACCATCACCGATCTGAACGGCTGCCGGGTTGCCACTTCATACCCTGCATTGACCCGTTCCCTGTTGTCCGTAAATGGCGTTGATGCAGATATGGTGAAGTTTTCCGGATCGGTGGAAATCGCACCGGGACTGGGTACTGCCGAAGCCATCTCAGACCTGGTCTCAACCGGTACCACCTTGCGCGCCAATCACCTGGTTGAACTTGAAGTTTTATTCAACAGCACCGCAGCGCTGTACGGCTTGCCCCGGGGTTTGTCGGGGGAGAAAGAAGATTTACTCAATTTGCTGCTGGCACGTCTGGATGGTGTATTGCAGGCAGCGGAGAGTAAATACGTCATGTTGCACGCACCGCGTGACGCCATTGAAGAAATAACCCGCTTGTTACCCGGTGCGGAAAATCCCAGTCTGATGAATCTCGAAGGTGATGAGGATCGGGTGGCACTCCATGCGGTATGTCGTGAAGCGCTTTTCTGGGAACACCTGGAAACGCTCAAGCAGGCCGGTGCATCCGCAATTCTGGTGCTCCCGGTGGAAAAAATGCTGGCCTGAAACATGCGCAACAATATCCCGCCAATCGTAGACTGGCCCAGTGCCAGCGAGACTGAAAGGACAGCGGTGTTGTCACGTCCTCCACCGCCAACCGACGACTTCCATTCGTCGGTTGCCAGCATCATTGCCCAGGTCCGGGACCAGGGAGATGATGCCTTGCGTCACCTGGGTATGAAATACGATGGCGTCTGGCTTGACAATCTGGAAGTCAGTCCGGTCGAGTGGGCACAGGCGGAATCGGTAGTGGACCCCGGTGTTCTGGATGCGATGATTGAAGCCATTGCACGAATCAACGCTTTTCACACCGCCGGAAAACCGAAATCACTGAGTATGGAAACCGCCGGCGGTTTGCTATGCGAGGCACGGTATTTACCCATATCACCGGTAGGACTATATGTGCCCGGTGGCTCTGCGCCCCTGATATCCACGGTTATCATGTTGGCAATACCGGCGCGTATTGCTGCCTGTGAACAGGTCATCATGTGTACACCTCCGGATGGGGAAGGACAGGTGAATCCTGCCATCCTGGTTGCGGCCAGGCTTTGTGGTGTCAACCGGGTTTTCAAGACCGGCGGAGCGCAGGCGATTGCCGCCATGGGTCTGGGTACCGGATCAATGCCCCGTTGCGCCAAGCTGTTTGGTCCGGGTAATGCCTGGGTAACCCAGGCCAAACAACAAATTGCCAATATGCCCGGTGGTGCCGCACGCGACATGCCGGCAGGTCCTTCCGAGGTCCTGGTCATCGCAGACGAAACTGCTGATGTCAGGTCAGTGTGTTGGGATTTGCTTTCACAGGCTGAACACGGCCCGGACTCACAAGTGTTGGTTGTCAGTGACAGCATGGATTTACTGGATCAGGTGAGCAAGTTGATTCCCGCCATGGCAGCCGCATTACCACGTGCAGCGATCCTGGACGAATCACTGCAGCACCTGGGAAGGATCTGGGTGAAGTCAAGTGCGCAGGCCATGGAAATCAGTAACCGTTATGCGCCGGAGCATCTTATCCTGAATTGCCGAGACGCCAACCGGTTGGTTGATGATGTGTGTGCGGCAGGATCGGTATTTATCGGTCCGTGGACACCCGAGTCGCTGGGTGATTACTGTTCCGGCACCAACCACGTCCTGCCGACCTCAGGCTATGCACGAGCCTACAGCGGTCTGTCGGTGAACGATTATTTGCGTCGTATGACCCTGCAGCGTGCCAGCCGAGAGGGATTGTGCACTGCCGGACCGGCCGCCGCTACGCTGGCTGACGCAGAAGGGCTGGATGCGCACCGTATGGCGGTGGAATATCGCCTGGAACTGGCGCGGGATTCACGATAATGGATATTTGTGCCATTGCGCGACCTGAAATCGTGGCCATGAAGGCCTACGAGTCCGCTCGTAATACCGCGGCGGCCGATGGCATCCTGTTAAATGCAAATGAAGCACCGTTTCCGCTGGTCGATGAACCCGACTGGCAACGCCTCGAGCTGAATCGCTACCCGTCACCAAGACCCGCGGAACTCGTGTCCCGTCTGGCAGGAATTTATGGTGTCAGCAAATCAAATGTGCTGATAACCCGGGGCAGCGATGAGGGCATCGATCTGCTTACCCGGGTTTTTTGCAGAGCGGGTCAGGACAGCATCGTTGAGTGCCCGCCCTGTTTTGCCATGTACCGGATAGCAGCCAGCATCCAGGGTGCGAAGCTGGTCAGTGTGCCAAGGCAGGCCGAACAGGGTTACAGCATTGATATCTCAGAGCTGGAGCGTGTTCTGGACAGTTGCCCCGATGTGAAGCTGGTATTTCTGACCACACCCAATAATCCCACCGGTGATCTTGTTGACCGCCCGGACCTGGAACGTGTGCTCAAGGCCTGTGAAAACAAGGCCCTGTTGGTGCTGGATGAGGCCTATATCGAATTCTGTTCAGCGAAATCCGCCTGTGAACTGATAGGAAAGTGGCCCCAACTGGTGGTATTGCGGACCCTTTCAAAGGCCTGGGCCGCGGCCGGTTTACGTTGCGGGACCGTGATAGCGGATCCGGTGGTGATTGACCTTTTACAACGAGTTATTGCGCCTTACCCGTTACCCGCAATGGTCATCGATGCGGCCCTGAGAGCAACTTCCCATCAATCGGATGTGCGCAAACGCCAATTGGTGGCCTCGGTAGAGAAATACAGGAATGAATTGCTCACATTTATTGGGCAGTTTGATTGGGTAAAGGAGGTCTGGGCAGGCGAATCGAATTTTGTCCTGATGCGTGTGTCAGCGGCAACAGAACTGACCCGTTGGTGTGCTCAACAGGGAATACGCATCCGTGATTTCAGTTCACAGCCCCTGCTTGAAGGTTGTGTACGTCTGACCATAGGCAGCAGCGATGAAATGTCCAAGTTGAAGTCTGCACTGGCAGCATTTGGAGACGCCAATGAATAAGGCAAAGCGCCGAATCCTGTTTGTTGACAGGGATGGCACCCTGATCATCGAACCTGAAGACTTTCAAATTGACAGCCTGGAAAAACTTGAACTGGTGCCGGGTGTGATTCCCGCCCTGTTGAAGCTCATGGATGCCGGTTACGAATTGGTCATGGTCAGCAACCAGGATGGTCTCGGTACCGAATCGTTACCCATGGAAGATTTCCAGGTTCCGCACGACAAGATGCTCTCGTTGCTCGCGTCACAGGGGATAGGCTTTGCAGCCGAGCACATTGATCCGCACTTCGAGTCGGATGCTTCACCGGACCGCAAACCCGGAATCGGCATGCTGCTGGACTACTTGAAATCAGGTCAACTGGACCTCGAGGACAGCTGGGTGATCGGAGACCGGGAAACCGACCTGCAACTGGCACAGAATATGGGTATAGGTGGGATACTTTACGGGTCCGCTGGGGACAGCTGGGAAGAAATTACACACCGGCTATGCAATAAGCCAAGACGGGCACGAATTCAAAGGGACACACGTGAGACCAAAATACGTGTGGAACTGGATCTCGACGCTACCGGTGGTAACAGGATCAATACAGGCATTGGCTTTTTTGACCACATGCTGGACCAGGTCGCCAGCCACGGTGGTTTCCGGTTGTTGCTGGATTGTGACGGGGATCTGGAAATCGATGAACACCACAGCGTGGAAGACTGTGCGTTGGCCCTGGGACATGCCCTGGACCAGGCCCTGGGTGACAGGCGTGGCATCGGACGTTACGGATTCTTACTGCCGATGGATGAATCGCTGGCCCGGGTTGCAATAGATCTATCAGGTCGTCCGGCTTTCGAATTCAAGGCCGAGTTCCCGCGCGATCAGGTCGGGAATCTGTCCACCGAGATGGTGCGTCACTTTTTTGCCTCTCTGAGTCAGTCGTTACGTTGCGCCCTGCATCTCGAAGTCACAGGTGAGAATACCCATCACATGATCGAAGCCCTGTTCAAGGGAGCCGGTCGTGCCCTGCGGCCTGCACTTGCCCGCAAGGGTTCCGAGTTACCCAGCACCAAGGGCGTTTTATGACATGAGTGTTGCCATCATAGACAGCGGCGGTGCAAATATCGGTTCGATTGTTCATGCGCTCAGGCGTTTGGGTGCCGAACCTGTGTTTACCGCGGATGCAGCAAGGATTCGCCTGGCGGAACGGGTCATATTGCCCGGTGTCGGTGCCGCCGGTGCTGCCATGGAGCATTTGCGGAATGCGGGTCTGCAGGATTGCATCCGGCAGTTGCAGCAACCGGTACTTGGTGTCTGCCTGGGTATGCAATTGATGTTTGAGCAATCAGAAGAGGATGATACAGACTGTCTCGGCATCATACCCGGAACGATCAGGAAACTGCAGGCAAGCGAGGGTGTGAGGGTGCCGCACATGGGTTGGAATACCACTGAAACCGTGACCGATGACCCGCTCCTCAATGATCTTCCACAACAGCCCTGGTTTTACTTTGTACACAGCTATGTGGCACCGGTCGGAGCGGCCACGCTGGCGACCTGCAGGCACTCAGAATCTTTTGCAGCCATGGTACGAAGCGGGAATTTTCGGGGGGTACAGTTTCACCCGGAACGGTCTTCCAAAGTCGGTGCCAGATTGTTGGAGAATTTCCTGTCATGCAACTGATACCTGCCATCGACTTACTCGACGGGCTTTGCGTACGTCTGTTACATGGTGATTTTGGCCAGAGTACTCATTACCCGGTCAAACCGGGGCAACTGGCACGCAGCTATGCCGATGCCGGTGCGCAATGGTTGCACGTTGTGGATCTGGCCGCCTCCCGGGATGGGAGTGCGGCAGATACCACGGCCCTGTTCAGATTGCTCGGGCAGGCGCCGCAGGCCGTACAAACCGGTGGGGGTGTGCGCAACAGGCAGGATGTATCAGAACGCCTGGAGGCAGGCGCGAGCCGGGTTGTGATCGGAAGTCTGTGTGTGACTGATACAGGTTCAGTGATTCGTTGGCTGAAAGATTTTGGTCCCGACCAGTTGGTGGCCGCGTTGGATATCAGCAAGGATGAAGAGGGTATCCCATGGCCACGGATTCATGGCTGGACCAGACGCAGCGACCGTGATTTGTGGCAGTTGCTGGACGAACTTTCCAATGGTGGTCTGCGTCACCTGTTGTGCACCGATATCAGCCGCGATGGTGCCCTGTCCGGCCCCAACCTTGATCTGTATACCGAGATTACATCGCGTTATCCGCAGCTGGAATTGCAGGCATCGGGCGGCGTCAGTAGTCTCCGGGATCTGGAGAACCTGAAACCGACCGGTGTCAGTGGTGTTATTACCGGCAAAGCGCTACTGGACCAGCGCTTCAGCGTCGCCCAGGCACTGGAAACACTGCGATGAAACCACCGGGCAGTCAAACAGCCAGCACCAACCTTGCGCGTCGTATTATCCCCTGTCTTGACGTTCGTGACGGGCAGGTGGTCAAGGGGGTGCAGTTTCGTAACCACCGGGTCATGGGTGACATACTGGAACTGGCCTTGCGCTACAGTCAAGAGGGTGCCGATGAATTGGTGTTTTACGATATTACCGCAAGCCCGGAAGGACGCGCCGTCGACAGTGAGTGGGTTTCGCGGGTGGCAGCGGTCATCGATATCCCCTTCTGTGTGGCGGGTGGCATCCGCTCGGTGGAGGATGCACGCAGGGTGCTGCAGCGTGGTGCAGACAAGATTTCCATCAACACACCGGCGGTGCAAAATCCACCCCTGATCGACGAACTGGTCACCGCTTTTGGTAGTCAATGCGTGGTGGTCGGGATCGACTCGGTATTAAAGAGCGGACAATGGGTGACTCGGCAGATGACCGGTAAACCTGAGCAGATGCAGCACACGGGCTACACCACGCTAGAATGGATCACCGAGGTGACCGGGCGTGGTGCGGGGGAAATCGTGTTGAACTGCATGGGCAGTGATGGCACACGACAGGGATTTGATCTCGAGCAACTCAAAGCTGCCAGGAAACTTTGCGATATCCCGCTGATTGCATCTGGCGGTGCTGGTAAAGTCAGTCATTTTGTTGATGTTTTCAAACGGGCCGATGTCGATGGAGCATTGGCCGCCACGGTATTTCACAACCGCAAAGTCCCCATCGCTGATTTGAAAAATACACTAACAGAATCGGGTATCGGAGTAAGACCATGATAGATATTGAGACAATTGACTGGGTCAAAATGAATTTTCTGGTACCGGCCATCGTACAGGATGGTTTCGATGGACGGGTGTTGATGCAGGCCTTCATGAACAGGGAAGCGCTGGAATGGACCCTGTCTTCCGGTCGTGTCACATTCTGGAGTCGCAGCAGGCAAGAACTTTGGACCAAAGGTGAAACCTCTGGTAATTTCCTGGAGTTGATCGCTGCTGACGTGGATTGTGACCGTGACTGTGTACTCGTTCGGGCAACACCTGTCGGCCCCGTATGTCATCGTGGCACCGATACCTGTTTTGACCGCCAGGGCAGGGTTCAGCCAGACCTGGCATTCCTGTCCGAGTTGGAATCTGTTATCAGGCAACGTGATGTGCAACGGCCCGAAGGCAGCTACACGACCCGTTTGTTGGAATCCGGTGTCAAGCGGATTGCCCAGAAAGTAGGTGAGGAAGGTGTGGAAACTGCCCTGGCTGCCACCACCGGTGACCGGGACGAACTCCTGAATGAGTCTGCTGACCTGGTGTTCCATTTATTGGTGTTGCTGCGCAGTCGCGAACTTGACCTGGCTGCACTGGTTTCCACACTAAAGGCACGACACGGCGACTGACCCCTTTACCGGTTTGCGTTGAGATGCACCCATCGGGGTACATCTCATGTTCGAAAATAACCAAACAGTTCGCATGTTCACGCACCACTCATCAGACACCTGCCTTCCTCACTGGCCCTGTTGATCACCTTCCTGGTATCGGGCTTATTGCACGACGGGGTCATCATGGTGATGCGAGGCCGGGTCGTTTTTATTTTTGCACCGTGGTTTTTGTTGCTCGGTGCAGGGCTGTTGACCTGCCGGCTTGTTCAGCTGGAATATTCCGCATTGCCCTGGCTTGGGAGGGTACTGATTAACCTTACCTATGTGGTGGCCGGTTTCTACCTGGCATGACTGGTGACAGATGTATAACCCCCTTGAAGTGGTTAATATCACGCGCACGAATGACGGGCAAACAGGGTAAAATCAGTCTCGAATGATCGACGGGTTGATTGGCAAGAATAGATCTCAGTTGTTTTACAATTCTCCCGTTCAACAAATTTACGGAAAATCAAACCATGAAGACATTAATCAGAGTTGCCGTGATGGCATCGGCGCTGCTTGTTTGTGTGAGTGCGGCCAATGCAGGTGACAGCAAGGCACAGAAGGGAAAAATACTTCCAAATCCTATTTACCAGCACAGGCTGGCCAACGGCTTGAACGTGGTCACAGTGCCGTTCGATTCACCGGGACTGGCGTCTTTCCATATCGTCACCCGGGTCGGCGCACGCAACGAAGTCGAACCCGGCGTGACCGGTTTTGCACATTTTTTTGAACACATGATGTTCAGGGGTACGGACAAGTATTCAAAGGAAAAATACAGCGCGGCATTGAAATCAACCGGTGCGGCAGCCAATGCGAACACCACCCAGGACAGAACCGATTACCACATGACCGGTAATGCCAACAAACTGGAACTGATGTTTGAATTGGAATCCGATCGTTTCATGAACCTCAATTACTCTGAGCACGAATTCAAAACCGAAGCCGGTGCGGTCAAGGGTGAATACACCAAGAATTTTGCCAGTCCCTACAGTCAGATCAACGAAAAACGCTCGGAGACAGCGTTTACCACGCATACCTATTCGCATACCACCATGGGTTATTTCAAGGACATCGTCGATATGCCCAACCAGTTTGAGTATTCGAAGAAGTTCTTTGACCGCTACTACCGGCCAGAATACAACACCATCCTGGTGGTCGGTGATGTCACAGCGGAGAAAGTGAATGCACTGGCGGAAAAATACTTTGGTTCCTGGGAGCGCGGCAGTTACGAATCTGTTGTACCCGCGGAACCGGTGCAGCACGAAACCCGTTACACGCACTTGCAAAATGGCACTATTCCGGCCTATTTCAGCATGAGCTACAAGGGCCCGGCGTTCAGTGATACGGCCATCGATATGCCGGCACTGGATGTCTTGTCATCCATTGTGTTTTCCAACACCTCCGATTTGAACAAGAAGTTGGTGATTGAAGAACAAAAAATCCGTTTTATCGGTGGTGGTGCATTCGACAGCAAGGATCCGAATCTGTTTACCATCCAGGTTTCCATGGTTGAAAAAGACGATATGGCCTATGTCATGGAAGAAATTGAAAAGGCCATTGCCAAGGTGCAGACGCAGGATGTCGATGCGGAATTGCTGGAACGGACCAAGTCCAATTTGAAATATGGCTTTGCCATGGGCATAGACACCCCCGGGGCCATTGCCAATTCACTGGCACACTATATACAGCTGACCGGAGATCCGGAGTCCATTAACCGGCTTTATGCATTGTACGACCAGGTCACGATTGACGATTTGAAAATGGTTGCTAACAAGTATTTTCAACCCGAGCGTCTGACCATTGCGACCATCTCTGAAGACGAAAAGGGAGCGCTGAAATGAAACACTTAATGGTTCGTGTCTTTACACTGACATCGTTGTTGTTCGCGGCTCAGCTTGAGGCCATCGAGGTGGTTGAACTCAGGCAGGAAAATTCGAACAAGGTCGTTTTCCAGGTCCGTTTTGAGAACGGGTCCATCGCTGATCCGAAAGGAAAGGAGGGCCTGACCGCAGCCACGGCGTCATTGATGTCCCAGGGCGGTGCGGGTGGCACCGGCTATTCCGAAATTCAGGACATCATGCATCCCTGGGCGGCAGGCTACGGCGCAGCAGTTGACAAGCAGGTCAGTACATTTACCTTCCAGGTACCGGCAGACTTTGTTGACGAGTTTTACCCCCTGCTGAAAAACGTAATGCTGGCCCCGAATTTCAGTGACCAGGATTTCAGCCGTGTCATGAAAAACCAACAGAATTACGTCGACCAGGTCGTGCGGGCCTCATCGGATGAGGATTACAGCAAATATGCACTCGAACACCAACTGTTCCGTGGCGGGAATATGCAGCATTTGCGACAGGGTACGTCGGAAGCGGTAAAAGGGATCACCGTGGAAGATATCCGCTCGCATTACAAAAATGCGTTTACCCGCAACAATGTCAGCCTGGGGATAGCCGGTAACTATGACGATGCCCTGTTGAGCCGGTTTAAAGCCGACATGTCCGAACTGTCGGATGCAGCTTTCAAACCCGCATCGCCTTCAAAAGCAAACACGGCAGATGGGATCGAAGTGGAAATCATTGCCAAGGAGGGGGCCTTCGGCTCGGCCATATTCACCGGTGCACCGTTGAACATCACCCGGGCGGATGATGAATTTGCAGCTCTGATGATCGCCAATTCGTGGATGGGTGAACACCGCAAGTCCTATTCCCGTCTGTACCAGAAGATCCGCCAGGCACGTTCGATGAATTATGGTGATTATTCCTACATCGAGTGGTACAGCAATGGGGGGCGGAATCAATTGCCACCATCCGGTGTGCCGCGTTCGTCCAATTACTGGTCGATCTGGATTCGCCCCGTACAAATCGCCAACCAATTAAAACAGCAATATACCGAACTGGCGGACATCAATGTAGGACACGCCCACTTTGCCCTGCGCATGGCCATACGTGAGTTTGACCTGATGATCAAAAATGGCATAAGCAAAGAGGATTTTGAGGCCACCAAGACCTTTCTGCGCAGCTATTCCAAGCTGTATGCGCAAAGCCCCGCCCAGCAGTTGGGCTGGCTGATGGACTCGAAGTTTTACGGGCGTACCGACTACCTGGCCGAACTGGATACCCTGTTGGAAAAAGCCACGCTGGAAGAGGTCAATGCAGCGCTGCGCACGCACTGGCAGACGGAGAACATGTTTGTCACCATTGTCACTGACGTCAGTGAGGCCCAACCCCTGGCAGATGGTCTGATCAGCAATACACCGTCACCGATGAGTTATTCCGACCTGGTCAAATCGGGTCTTCCGGCCGAGATTCTCGCCGAAGATGAGCAGGTGGCGAGCTATCCTCTGAACATCAAGAAAGTAACCATTGTGCAATCAGCGGATACCTTTAACTGAGTTTAATATACAGGTCTGAATATTGTCAGGGTGTGATCGCAATGCAGCTGTTATCACACCCTGACCCAGACCAGCTGATCTGCTGAACTACCCGTTCAGAACCAGTTGCTTTACATCAGGTTTGGTTACCTTTCCCATGGCATTGCGTGGCAGTTGGTCCAGTATCAGCAATTGTTTCGGAATTTTGTAAGGAGAGACTTCGGTCTTCATCCAGGAGCGCAGGGTTGCCAGGTCCAGAACTGCGTCAGTCTTCAACACCACGGCAGCGGCAACGGCTTCGCCCCAGGTGGGATCATCGACACCCACCACCGCGCACTCGGTGATGGCCGGGTGGGTCAGCAAAACCTCTTCAATTTCAAGAGCGGACAGCTTGTAGCCACCGGATTTGATGATGTCCACGGACAAACGACCCATGATTCGATAGTAACCGTCCTCCAGTACCGCCATGTCGCCTGTCATGAACCAGCCATTGGAAAATGCTTCGCGGGTGGCCTGCGGGTTATCCCAGTACCGGTCAAATACCATGGCGCCCCGTACACGAATTTCGCCGGACTCGT
Organism: Lysobacterales bacterium; assembly: GCA_014238945.1. Lineage (GTDB taxonomy): Bacteria > Pseudomonadota > Gammaproteobacteria > Xanthomonadales > SZUA-36 > SZUA-36. The sequence goes on along the minus strand of JABAAB010000101.1, from coordinate 68,640 downwards.
GTTCGCCGGATATGGTTCCACCACGCTCATCAGCCAGTTGCAATTCGACACCAGGCAGAGCCTGGCCAACGGTACCGGGGCGTCTCTCACCGTGCAGTGGATTGGACAGCGCCATGCCGATTTCCGTCATGCCGTAGCGTTCCAGCAATACCTGGCCCGTCAGTTCGGACCACTCCCGGTGCGTTGTGACCGACAATGCGGCCGAACCGGACACCATCAGTCGCATGCGGGTAAAGCCGCTGCAAATTTCTGCCATTTCCTGCCCGGGCAGGGTCCGTAAATGCTGGATCAATTTTACGTAAATGGTCGGTACTGCCATGAAAATCGTGTAACGGCCAAGGGTAACCCGCTCAAGGATGGAGTCGATATTGAATGCCGGAAAGAAATCGATACATGCACCGGTCCACAACGCGCAGTTCACAACGTTGACGATACCGTGGATGTGGTGCATGGGCAAAAAGCCCGGTATGCAGTCGTCGGCCTGCCACTGCCACTCTTTTACCAGGCACTCAACCTGGGCGTTTATATTTACATGTGTGCTGACCACGCCCTTGGGTCTGGCCGTGGTGCCGCTGGTAAACAGGATCATGGCCATTCTGCTATCTGCTACCTCCGGTAAGGAAGTCGCCGTATGTGACTCCAGCGTTTCTGTTTGCAGGAGCACAATCCTGTTCTCATCCGCGATTCCGGCCACTTTATCCAATCCTGCGGGATTGGTTATCAAGCGGGTGACACCCACTGCTGTCAGGGCGTATTCCAGTTCCCTGACGCCTGCATGGATGTTCAGTGGCACCACGATGCCACCCGATCTCCACACCGCCCATTGCGCCAAAATGTATTTGAGCCCAGCGGGTAAAAACAGCGCGATTCTTTCCCCGCACAAATCGGCAGATTGCTGCAGTAAACCAGAGGCGATCAGCGCAGACCTGTCCAGCAAAACGCGATAGCTAACGCATTGATCGCCATCCATCAGGGCTCGCCTGTCAGAATGGGTGCTGGCACGGTTTATCAATTCAATACCGATCATCAATGCTCAACGTCAACAAAGAAGGTACCATCCTAAGTCATCCAGTGAATTTTTTCGTGAAGCATGGACCAGGCAGCCGAATTCAGCGAACATTTTTATCAATCCAATGATGGGTTGCGTCTCTACTACCGTGATTACGGGTCATCTGAACATGTCCTGCTCTGTCTTCCCGGGTTGACCCGCAACTGCAAGGACTTCGAGCAATTTGCAAGCCGTCACATACCACAATGGAGGTTGATAACCCCCGATTTTCGTGGCCGGGGGCAATCCGACCACGATGCTGACCCTGGCCGGTATCAGCATCAAACCTATGTTGATGATGTGTGGAAATTGCTTGATGCTCTCGACATAAAAAAATGCACCATCGTGGGAACCTCCATGGGTGGTTGGCTGGCCATGTTGATGGCTGCGGCACAACCTGGCCGGATACAGGCCGTGGTATTAAACGATATCGGACCGGTCATACCCGATGACGCCGTGCGCCGGATCATGACCTATGTCGGCCGTGTTCCACCCGTGGATAGCTGGAACAATGCTGCGGCGAGATTGCAACAAACCTACGGGTCAATTTTTGCCGACAAGACCGGGTCTTTCTGGCTCAATCAGGCTCGACAATCCATGCGGGAATCAGCGGACGGTATGATTGTCCCGGACATGGATCCGGCAATCGGAGAAACCCTGCGCAGGGATTATGATGAATCTCATAGAAATAAAGGACTGAATGAAAAAGACGAATTCGGAAAAAGTGAAGATAAAGGCTACTGGGAGCAGTTTCGCGCAATCACGATGCCCTGCCTGTTGCTTCATGGAGAAAAATCTGATGTGCTCACAGCCGAGATTGTCAGCCGGATGAAGCAGCTTAGCCCCCACATGCATGAGATCACCATTGCCAACCGTGGCCATACACCCACGCTGGATGAACCCCTTGCCCGCACTTCCATAGATGAATTTTTATTCCGGGTCCTGGCCAAATAACACCCTGGCCGGATCAGTTCGGTAGAAAGAAAATTTCTGTGAATAAAGCTGCGGTTCGGCGTGAGAATGTTGAAATACCAGTTCCGTCCTGACTATTCGCCGTCAAGATCCTGCAGTGTGACGCATGTTGTTTTTTGCAGCCATAAAGTAAGCGGGGCATCGTCCATTTCATTGGGTGGTGTATTGTCGATACTGCTGGTCTGGTAGCTTTACAGCGAGTTGCTGCCTCCCCAGATGGAACGCAGTCTTTGTGGTTCCTCATCACCAAGATCAAACCACACGACTTCAACCCGTTCGACGACCGCGTCGGCGGTTTTCAATCGCATTCTGTAAACTTCATCGGATACCGGATCTATACGGACACCCAGTGCGAAACCGTTAGGGGGCGACAAGGCTTTGACAATACCCGGTTCCGCCTTCCAGGATTCCATGTAATCACCCTGCATATCCATCAGGCTGGCGAACTGTTCCGTTTGCGCAGACTGTTGACATGGATACGTTGACCCGTAGGCGGATGCAAAAACAAAAAGTGACAATAAACAAACAGTTCTCATGGATCTGAATTGCATAAAGTGTGAGATTAGAATACACACCTTTGTCGTTTAAGTCCCGGTCTGGTGGTTGAGGACCGGTTCTGTTATCTCAATGTCGGTGCTTGATTTTTGGCAATCGAGCTTTCATTCTTGCGCTAATACACATTTCAGGGAAAGATTCACATCAGCAACCCCCCAAGGTATATACAAGGGCATTCCAGGCTGCTTAAAGTCAGCGGTTTTTTGCTGTTATTTGCCTGTGTGCACATGCTGGCGGTCTACCTGGGTATGGTGGTTTACTTCGAGCGTGGGTATATCGCCGTTCTTTGGCCCGCTGGTGGCCTTTTTCTCGGCGTTCTGGCCATATCGCAACTACGTGCATGGCCAGTCATTATCCTGATGGTGACATTGAGTCAATTTGGACTGATCATGTATCTGTTTGACACGGATGCCTGGTCACAGGCGTATCTTGCCGTCAACAACTGTCTCGAAGCCGTGCTGGGGGCCATTTTTCTGCGCTACCTGTGTGGTGGGATACCCAATTTGGGTAAGCTGTCGCACGTGCTGATTTTTATCTCTGCGGGTGCATTGATCGGTACCTTTGTAACTGCAATGAATGGTGCATGGTGGATATCGAACCAGGAGCAAATCAAATTCTGGGTGGTGCTGCAAACCTGGTGATCGCTTACAAGCAAGAGTCGGTTTTTTCATTCAGGTATGCCAACTGGCGTGTCCTGGAATTGCTCTTATTGTATGTTGGGCTTTCGCTCGTGTTTACCTATGTATTCATGACAGATTACAGTCAGCGCCAACTGACTTTTAACCAGTCATATCTTGTATTCCCTTTTCTGTTGTGGGCGGCTTTTCGTTTTGGGACCAGAACCCTGTCTTACCTCACAATCATCATCACTTTCCTGGTAGTTTATTCTGCTGACCAGGGCCTGGGTCCTTTCGCTAGTACAGGCAATTCTATGCATGACAGCATCTTGTCACTGCAGGTCTACCTGGCCATCCTGGTGGCCTCCGGTCTTATTGGCCTGGCAATGATCAATGAACGTAAAATGGCCACTGACCAACTCAGAGAGAGCGAGACACAATGGCGCACCCTGATAGACTCTCTTCCGGACCTGATCTGGCTACAGGACACCAACGACCGCTTTTTGTCCTGCAACACGTCATTTGCGGAATATATCGGCAAACATCAATCTGAGATTATCGGAAACTCCGTCTCCAGCATGGCTGGAGAGGCCGGGTCAGATCTGGGCAGCGTCCAGGATGATCAGGTGATCAGTACCCAATTTCCACAGTTGTTTGAAATAGCCGGTGTACATCAGGGCAGTGGCGAAAAGGTGTTGCTTGAGACCACCAAGGTCCCGGTCTATGGGCCGGATGAAAATCTGATCGGCGTTCTGGGAATCGGTCATGACATTACCCAACAAAACATTCTGACCGGGGAACTGAGTGCGCACCGTGACCACCTCGAAGAACTCGTGGAAGATCGCACGTCGCAGCTGGCGGAGGCCACCCACAAAGCGGAAACGGCCAACCGTGCGAAGAGTACCTTTCTGGCCAATATGAGCCACGAGATCCGGACACCCATGAACGCCATAATTGGACTCACGCACCTGTTACAACGGATGCATCCGACAGACGAACAAGCAAGCCATCTGGGTAAAATCGATACATCGGCCTATCACCTTTTGTCCATCATCAACAATGTACTTGACCTGTCGAAGGTTGAGTCGGGAAAGCTGATCCTGGAACATTCGGATTTCAGCCTGGACGAAGTACTGGATCAGGTTCATTCGCAGGTCATTGATCAGCCCAGCGAAAAAGGACTGGCTTTCAGGATGCATCGGTGCGACTTCCCACCCTGGTTCAAAGGCGACCAGACACGCTTGCGTCAAGTACTGCTCAATTATCTGAGCAATGCGATCAAGTTCACCCGGCAGGGGACGATAAGCTTGAAGGTCCAGCAACTGGAATCGACAGACGGTCGCTCATTGTTAAAATTTGACGTACAAGACACCGGGGTCGGTATTGAACCAGCCAGGCTTGCCGGATTGTTTGCATTATTTGAACAGGCTGATGGTTCCACGGCACGAAAATATGGCGGAACGGGTCTGGGTCTTGCCATAGGGCGGCGCCTCGCCAGTCTGATGGGTGGACAGGCCGGTGCTGAAAGTGAAGTGGGTCAGGGCAGTTTCTTCTGGTTTACCGCCTGGTTTGACCAGCTGGAAAGAGCATCAGAAGCAATTGTTACCAATCAATTGAAAGAGGATGAGGCCCGGTTGCACTCCCTGCAACGAGAGACGAAAATACTCCTCGTAGAAGACCACCCCATCAACCTTGAAGTGGCAATCGCTCTACTCAGAAATGTTGGTCTGAGTGTCGACAGTGCAAACGATGGAAGGCAGGCGGTAGAGATGATCAAGGACGCTACATACAGTCTTATTCTGATGGATATTCAGATGCCCAATATGGACGGTCTGGAGGCAACACGTTTGATCCGTGCACAATCCATATCCAATGGCAAAGATGAAGAAATCCCGATCCTGGCTATGACCGCCAATGTGTTTGAAGAAGACCGAAAGGCCTGTGAGGAAGCTGGCATGAATGATTTTGTGGCCAAGCCTGTTGATCCGCAAAATCTGTATTCCAGGATTCTGAAGTGGCTTTAGATTATCGACAACCACCGCGGATACCCGCAGCATTGGTCACCGGCGGCGGCCACCCAGGTCGGGCGCCTTGAATCCCGGAAACCGCACACACCGGTTGCTCCATTCTCGAGCTACCGCTTTGCGGACATGGCGCTCGGACGCTGATCACCTGCAGGAAAAAGACTGGCTTCTCCGCGTGGGTTACCAGCCGTTCAGATGAGTCTCAAGAGTCTGCACAACAACCGCGCATACACGCTGTTTATCCTGGTCGTGGTGTATACCTTCAATTTCCTGGACCGCCAGATCATTGGAATCCTGGCCGTGCCCATCAAGACCGATCTCGGTCTTAGTGATACGCAGTTGGGCTTGATGGGCGGGCTGGCCTTCGCACTGTTCTATACCGGTCTGGGGATACCGATCGCCATGCTGGCAGATCGCTTCAGCCGTACCTGGATCATGACGGTGGCGTTGACGATGTGGAGCGCGATGACGGCAGTCTGTGGGTTGGCAACAAGTTTCTGGCAGTTGTTTGCGGCCCGGCTCGGTGTCGGCATTGGTGAAGCCGGTGGGGTGGCTCCCGCCTATTCTCTGATCTCGGATTTATTTCCACCGGGACAACGCGCCCGGGCCTTGAGTATCTATTCATTTGGTATTCCTATCGGTAGCGCTCTTGGCATCGTTTTCGGTGGTGTCATAGCCAGTATGCTGGACTGGCGGGTGGCATTTTTTATCGTCGGTCTTGCTGGTATCGCTCTGGCACCCATATTCCGACTGACCGTCAGGGAACCGGTGCGCGGTGGATTTGACCGGCAGCACAAGGAGAGCAGGGCGCCCGGATTAAAAACGATCCTGCTGACCTTGTCACGCAAGCCAAGTTTCTGGTTGATTTCGCTGGGTGCATCCAGTTCGTCAATGATGGGTTATGGGATTTTTTTCTGGCTGCCATCGTTCCTGGTGCGCAGCTTTGAATTGACCCTTTTGAGTGCTTCATTGCACTACGGTGGCGTGCTGCTGGTTGGAGGACTCGCAGGCATCTGGGCCGGTGGCTGGCTGGGGGATCGCTTTGGCCAGATCAAGTATTCACGCTACGTCAACATACCTGCTCTTGGCTTCCTCTGTGCCATTCCCTTTTATGTGTTGGCCATGCTGTCATCAAACCAATTATTGACCATGGTTTTGCTGTTGATCCCGACCGCTCTGAGCCTGATGTGGCTGGGACCGGTTATCTCGGTCATCCAGCACCTGGTGCGGCCCGATATGAGAGCGACCGCATCGGCGGTATTTCTGTTCATCAACAACCTGATTGGTATCGGAGTGGGTACTTTTGCCATCGGATTGTTGTCCGACGCCCTGCAGCTTGAATATGGCAATGACTCGTTGCGTTACTCAATCCTGGCGGGTAACGGGTTTTACCTGGTCGCCGCCAGCCTGTTTTACCTGGCTTCGAAACGGCTGGAAAAAGATTGGGATTGAGCCGCAACCAGACACTGCCGTTTCATCGATTTCCATCCTCTTGCAACAATTTTGGTATCGTTGCAGCCAGGGTGCGCAAAGCGGAGCAACGGTAATGAAACTATTCGACGACAGCGGATTACAACCAAGAACCGTTGCGGTGGACAGTCCCTGGCTGGTTCCCTTCGATGCCAGTCTGGAATCAACGGGTATGCTTAGTTCGGCACCTAAAAAGGGTATGGGCAACAAGGGCCGGCTCAAGAAAACACGTGACCAACTGGAAGTTTTTCAGGAGGCGTTGTATGCCGGTGGACAATTTGCCCTGTTGTGTATATTCCAGGCACTGGATGCGGCCGGCAAGGATGGCACCATCCGGGCCTGTTTTTCCGGTCTGGACCCGGCCTGTCTGAAGGTAACCTCATTCAAATCACCCTCCAAGCAGGAACTGACCCATGATTTCCTGTGGCGCACCAACAATGCGTTGCCGGGCAGGGGCAGGATCGGGATATTCAATCGCAGCTATTACGAGGATGTGCTGGTGGTGCGTGTACATCCGGAGTTTCTGGATGCGCGCTATCCCCAGGGCGCACCCCAGACCGAGCGGCTTTGGCCGATGCGTTACCGAGCCATTCGTGAGCATGAACTGCACCTGGCCACAGCGAACACGGTGATATTGAAATTCTGGCTGCATGTCTCGCCCGAGGAGCAGGCCAGGCGCTTCCTGGACCGTATCGATGAACCAGACAAACGCTGGAAGTTTTCGGCCAGGGATGTTCATGAAGCCGGTTTCAGACAGGATTACGATGCCGCAGCACTGGATATGCTGAACGAGACTTCGAGGCCATGGGCACCCTGGTTCGTCATACCTGCCGATGACAAACCCTTCATGCGTTACCAGGTGGCAAAGACCATCGCGCATGCCCTCAAGGCCCTGCCACTGGAATACCCCCAACCGGATGTGGAGAACAGTGCGGAGATGGATGAAATTCGTAAACAACTGGTAGAACAACTCAGCAAAAAATAACAAGGAATTCGATGAGTTTTTTATACGAGTTAAATTTTATCAAGAAATAGATCAGCCAGGTTCCCGGCATAGAGGAGAAACCTTCCGGGGGACTGAAAAGTTTCGGCTCAAGGATTGGTTATGCCATTGCGCTGGGATTCAAGGAAAAGGAGATTTTCTTGTTCGGACTGTTGCAATGGACGGCCATTGGTATCGGCTATCTGTTGTGGGTGCAGATGCTCGACTGGATCCCCGAGGAGGTCTGGCGGGATGCCGCTGAATCGGATGGTTCATCTGCCGCAGACTGGATATTGCTCGCCTGGTCCTTTGTCTGTGTCGGCGTGGCCGCATTCCCGGTGGGTATCCTGACTGGCTGTATGGGTGCCACCCACTTCCTGCACAAGCAAGGAAAACCCTCGACGGTGGCCACCTGTCTCAAGCTGGTGTTACCGCATAGCTGGCCATTGTGGATCTTCCACTGGGCCGATGGGTGGGTAACGGTAAACCGGATTCTCGACCGGCTCCCAAAGAAAAACGACACCAGGACCGCTGCACAGAAAGCACTGGCAGAAACACTTTATTACGCCTGGAAGGTGGGTATTGCAGGCGTTGTACCCAGTATCGTCACGGGTAAAGGCCTGATTCAATCCGGCAAAAACTCGGTCGAGTTCGTAAAGGACAATTTCATCGAAGTTGCGAAACTGCGGGCAGGTTACTCGGCGATCTGATGGGTTGTAGGCATCGGTGCCTATATCGGTTCATTTTTCTTGCTTGCGATGATAGATATTGCACCGGGATCCGACGAGATCTACGGGCATATTTACACCTTTTATTACTGGGCCGCCATACCCATCATGATCGCCATGGGTATTGTCATGCTGATACTTCGTCCGGTCTACATTTTGTCGACCTGTGACCTGTATTCGGATCACCTGGAGCGTAAAGGTGAAGCCGTGCAGTTACCTGAAAACCCTTCCGCGTCAGTCAGTGCCCTGGTCGCGTTCGGATGCCTGTGCGTTATCCTGGCCGTTGCCTACCTTTTTCGCAATGAACTGGGTATCACTGGTGCCCTGTCGGGATGAGGTCCACTGACCGGCTTCAATTTGAAACCGGTCGGTACTCCATTTCCAGGGCGTCAAACAGGAATACCAGCCGGTCGACCTGTTGTGAGATCGTCTCGCTCAACGGTGTACCCGAGCCGTGCCCGGTATTGCCGCTGGTACGCAATATCACGGGGTTGTCCGAGCGATTGTTGTTCTGCAGTACTGCGGTCATCTTGCGCGAATGCATCGGATCAACCCGGCCGTCGTTCTCACCGGTCATGAACAGGATGGAAGGATAGATGGCCTCCTTTGCCTGGTGGTATGGCGAGTAGGCGTGCAGCGCCTTGAATTGAGCCAGGTCCTCGACGGTGCCGAATTCCGGAATATTGAACGCGCCATTGGGTGACAGCTCACTGCGCAGCGAGTCATAGACCCCGACGTGAGAAATGGTCGCGCGAAAATCCTGCGGATGCTGGGTGATCATTGCACCCATCAACAGGCCACCATTGCTGCCACCCTCGATGGCCAGTTTTTCTACGCTGGTGTATTTCTGCTCAACCAGGAAATGCATGACACCATGAAAGTCATCGAATACGTTCTGTTTTTTGGTCAGCATGCCTTCGCGGTGCCAGTCTTCACCGAATTCGCCGCCACCCCGCAGATTGGCCACGGCGATAATCCCACCCTGTTCCAGCCAGGCCATACGGACCGGGTTGAAACCGGGTGACAGGGAAACACCATAGCCACCGTAACCGGTTAACAGCAAGGGATTGCTGCCATCGAGTTGAGTATCTTCCGCCATGATGATGCTGACGGGAACCTGGGTGCCATCACGCGATGAGGCAAATTGGCGTTTGGCCTGGTAGCCGTTGAATTGAACGGGACTGGTGCTGCTCAGCGGGTGCTTCGAGGTGTGGCTGCCGTCAAATTGCAGCCAGCTATTGGGTGCCAGATAGGAGTAGTGTCTTACCAGGACCCCGTCATCCCAGGGCACGATCTGGCCAATTCCGGATACACCCACTTCCGGTGCGGTCTGTGGGCTGCCCTTGAGATCGTAAACCCGTAAATCCTCCGGACCACCCAGCAATGTCTTAGTGTAGATTTTTCCAGCATGAACAATAAAGGTCGGGTCACCGTAAAAATCCGAGGCGATGGCCTGATCGGATTCAGCAATCATCAGGGTCATACTGGTCTCGGGTAGCTGGCTGATATCCATACGCATGAACTGCCCACGTGGCGCCTCTTTTCGTGACAGCACCAGTAGGGTGTCCTCGTCGATAAACATGGCCTGGACCAGTTCGTCCGCGTAGTCACTGAGCTTATGCCATGAGCCGTTGGTCTCGCGCAGGTGAAGCTGGAATCGGCCGCTGTCACCATACTGCATATGCACCAACGCTTTGCCACTGGCTGCATGCTGGAAAATCCTGATCTCGGCGATGCGGTCAAAAAGGCTGCCGATCTCGTATTTGTCTTCTGACAATGGCGTACCCAGTTCACGGTGCCATAATTGCTGGTAGAAATTCTGGTCCTCGGCGGATTTCTCGCCATCGCGTGGATACCGTGTGTAATAAAAACCCGAGCTGTCGGCATCCCAGCTCATTTCACCACCGGCTGTTGGTCCGTTGACACGTGGCAGAATCTCGTCTACCCGTTCGCCACTGGCCAGGTCAAATATGTGCAGGTCGGCAATTTCGGCACCCGCCACCGTCAATGCGATCGCGATCAGCTTGCCATCCGGCGAGACACGGAACCATTCGATGGAGGTGCTGCCACTCTCGTCGGCTGTCACAGGGTCATAAACCACCTTTTCTGAATCGGGGTTACCGTCGGCGTCGATCTGGACCAGGAATGGCTGTTGTTTGGGTGGTGCGTATTTCATGAACCAGGCGCTATCACCAACTCGCTGCACAGAGTAGTAACTGACGGTATCACCACCCATCACCGCCTCAACCCTTTTTCCTATGGCATCGCGATAGGGCAGGGCATCGAGGTGACCACGCGCCACACTGTTCTGGGCCGTACTCCAGCTTTTCACCTCTGCGGATGACCAGTCTTCTAGCCACTGGTAGGGGTCAGCAACGGTCACATCGTGGTAGGTATTCGAGGTGTCCTCCTGCCTGGTGTCCGGGTAGTCCATGGAAAACACGGGCAGGGCAAAAATAAATGTCGAAACAAAAGCAAAAAACCGCATGGGTTAATTCTCCGAATAGCGAGTGGTTTGTAGATTAAAAGTGCAAAGCGGGCGATATCATATCAGGACTTGCGCGCATCCCGGTAGCCCTGCTTGTAGCCGACCCCGTAGGCCTCTTTCAGCAGCGTGACATAGTGGGCGGCGCTGGCAGGATCCGACAGGGTCATCATGACACGACCGGAGGGCGCACACACGGTATATTGCCCATCCTGTTTTTTGGTGACATAGGTGGGAGTAGTATCGTCAATTGGCATTTGCAATGTTTCCGTAGTGCTTCAAAACGACCCTGCCGTTCAGAGTTCGCCCTCATGGTTCATGTTTTCAATGATTTTGCGTTGTTCCGAGATGATTCGCTCACGTTCCTCAACTGCAGCAAGAAATCTCGGAAGGTTACGGATCAGGTCATACATGGGCAACTTGTGATAGATGTCCCAGTCTTCCAGGTGGTTGTGGGCAAGTTGCTTTTCTATGGATTGCAGGGCCTTTTCCGTATCGCCGGAGGTCAGGTAGCAGATCTCGGGTTTGTGGACATCCACGTGTTCGGTCCTGGCGGACAGGGTTTCATCAAGAAAGGCGGTATTGGTTTGCAATAATTGCCGACCCTTTTCCTCGTCACCCGTGTTGATGAGAACCCATGAGAACATACATCCAAAGTATTGCATGCTGTATGTGTAGTCCCGGTTGTTCGAATCCAGCCAATCGGGTGTTGCTGACTGGAAGAGCGTTTTGGCACGGTCCAAATCACCCAGTAAAAGTTCGACAAATCCGGCGTACATCAAATATTGGGTCTGTCAGGAATTTTTGGTAACAGCCTGTCCAGGACTGCGCGGGTCCTATCAGGATCATCCTTGCGCAGGTGGATCCAAAGGTCAGCTGCATTCACAACCCGATGGTTTGCGTCCACTTCGATCATCTGTTGGTGGATGTTTTCAGCGGCGGCCAAATCACCCAATCCCAGGTAGATGTTGACCAGGTGATTCAGATAGCGAAGGTTGTCCGGGTCCCGTACTCTGGCTTTGAGTGCGAAGTAAAGCGCCTGGTCATATCGCCCCACTTCTGCCAAATAAAAATTTATCAAGGAGTTGTTGGCCATGGCAAAATCGGGATTCTGTTCGACCACGTTCAGATATTGCCGTTCAGCCCTGGAGTACAACCCCACACTCTTGAACGCAGTGCCAAGGTTCATACCGATAATGGAAGAACGGGGGTCCAATTGTGCCGCCCTGCCAAGCAGTTCGATACTTTCATTCATTCGTCCACTGTCGAGCGCCAGCGAATTTGCATACCACTGCCAGGCGGTGGCGTAATTGGGACTAAGCGCAATGGCCTGCTTGAAGGCAGCTTCTGCCTGATCAGGCCCCTTTCGACTCCAGGTCGACAGCCCTTTAATGGCGTAGGCCTCACCAAGCCCGGCATCAATGGCGAGCGCACGTCCAATGGCGTCATCCACGATGGCATAGGAGTCCGGTCCGATCGTTCTGTTATAGGTGGAATACAGATGGTTGCTGTCCGCCACACCCACCCACGCGAGGGCAAACCGCGGGTCCAGTTCGACCGCCTGGTTAAATTCTTCAGTCGCACTTTTCATATTCTCAGTGTTGCGTGTGGCCATCAGTCGCCGGCCACGCTGGTAGGCTTCAAGGGCCAGCAGGCTGTTGGTGGCTGTGGCATCAATTCGTTGTTTTTCTTCTGGTGACAGGGCAGCACTTAAAGCGTCTGCAATGGCATTCGTGATCTCACTTTGTATGGCAAACAGGTTTTCCGCAGAAAGCTCACGATCATAGTATTCAGCCCACAGGTGTTCATCGGATACCGCATCGATCAATTGCACATTGATGAGAACCTGGCTGCCGGAGCGCTGAATGCCACCTTCCAGAATGGTCGTTACACCCAGTTCTTTGGCGATCTGGGGGATTTTTTTGACCGTTCCCCTGTATTCCATCACCGAGGTGCGTGAAATGACTTTCATCGAGCCGATCTTGGCGATGGTGGTCAACAGGTCATCATGTATGCCATCGGTGAAGAACTGGTCTTCCTCGAGGTTACTGCGATTATCGAAGGGCAGGACTGCTATCGACAACCTGTCCTTATCCAGTCCGACTTCAGTCGCTGTGGTTTCGGTATTTGTCGAAGAGGGCAGTTCACTCCGGGTCGCATCGGCTGCCATACCATCGACGTTTTCGAATCTCGATTCCCAGACGAAATAAACCAGTGCAGCGGCCAACAGTCCAATGATGGCGAAATCGAGTTTGCGCCCGCTTCCCGGCGTTGCGGGCCGGTCCCGGTCGATATCCTTTTCACTCCTGATACCATCCGGTGTCATCTCGTAGGCCCAGGCAAGGAACAGTGCGACCGGGAAGCCAAGAATCAGCAGGAATGCCACACCCGAATGGAACCAATCGGGCAGACGCAGCGCGGGCACCAGCGTATCGGAGACCTGCAGCAACAACCACGCCAGGACGACATAGCCGATGGCTATCCTGAATACGTTTCTGCGTTGCAGTTCTTTAAAAAATGTCAAGGGGACGTTGGTTGGTGACTATTGTTACTGACCAGCATAAGTGCTGGAGGAGAGAATGCCAAAAATCGTATCCCCCGGCTGGCAAGTTCAAAGGAAGTGAAATCTTCCAGGACAGGACTCATAGGCAATTCGGATTCGCTGCTGATCCCGGCTAGATCAATGACTACTTGTCCCTCATCGGGTTATTTGGATGATCACCCCAGTTCATGTAGGGCAGACCGTTTTCGACCTCGACCATGCTGATGCAATCCGGTACCGGGCACACCAGGTGGCAGAGGTTACAGCCGACGCATTCCTCGTCAATGACGGTGTAGGTTCGTTTGCCGTCCTTGTCCTTGTTCGCCGCGATGGCCTGGTGGGATGTGTCCTCACAGGTGATGTGGCACAGACCGCACTCGATGCACTTGTCCTGGTCGATTGTGGCGATGGACTTGTAGTTCAGGTCAAGGTACTGCCAGTCGGTGACATTTGGGACCGCGGCACCACGAAAATCCTCCAGATTTGAATAGCCCTTCTCATCCATCCAGTCATTCAGACCATCGACCATGTCGTCGATGATGCGGAAGCCAAAACACATGGCGGCGGTACACACCTGTACGCTGCCACAACCCAGGGCGATGAATTCGGCCGCATCACGCCAGTTGCCAATGCCGCCGATACCGGAAATGGGTAGGTTGGTGGTGCGTGGGTCGCGGGCGATTTCCGAGACCATACTCAATGCGATCGGGCGCACTGCAGGACCACAGTATCCGCCATGAACCCCTTTACCATCCACGGTCGGGGTAGGTGCCATCAGGTCCAGATCAATTGTGACGATGGAATTGATGGTGTTAATGAGTGAAACGGCGTCTGCACCACCTGCGTGCGCGGCGCGGGCGGGGCGCCGGATATCGGAGATATTGGGGGTCAATTTTACAAATACCGGAAGATCGCTGTAGTGCTTGCACCACTCGGTGACCTCCTGGATATATTCGGGTACCTGGCCGACGGCGGCACCCATACCGCGTTCGCTCATACCGTGGGGACAGCCGAAATTCAGCTCTACGCCGTCGCAACCGGTCTGTTCTACTTTTTCCAGGATTTCGCGCCAGGCCTGCTCTTCGCAAGGGACCATCAGGGAGACCACCACCGCGCGGTCAGGCCAGTCTCGCTTGACCGCAGTGATTTCTTCCAGGTTGATTTCAAGAGGCCGGTCGGTGATCAGTTCGATATTATTCAGACCGATCATACGCTGGCCGTTGTAGTCAATGGACCCATAACGTGAACTGACATTGACGATGGGTGGTCCGGCCTCACCCAGGGTTTTCCACACCACACCGCCCCAGCCTGCTTCGAAGGCCCGCTCGACGTTGAATTGTTTGTCGGTGGGTGGGGCCGAGGCCAGCCAGAAAGGGTTGGGTGAGGTGACACCGGCGATATTACAGGTAAGATCAGCCATGCTCCAGGTACTCGTCTATGCTGTGGGCCGCGACCTTGCCGTCCTGTACCGCGACAACAGTCAGGTCATCACCCGTTGTGCAGTCACCACCAGCCCAAACGTCGGGCAGGCTGGTGCGCTGGTTTTGGTCGACCCAGATTCTTTTCCGTTCGATGTCCGGGGCCTGGCTTTTGGACAGGGGTCCGGGGTGCAGGGATTGGCCGATGGCCTTGAATAACTGGTCTGCCGGGGTGGTGAATGTCTCACCGGTGCCCACGGGTCGGCCGTCACTGTCGACGCGGGTGTATTCGAACACCACCGAGATCAACTGGCCGTCCACGGCATTGATGCGCACAGGTTGTGCGTGGGTACGGATCAGTACACCGTTGGTCTGTGCTACTTCCCTCTCATATTCAGTTGCCCCCATCTGATCGGTTCCACGCCGGTAAACCATGGTGACGGTCTCGGCACCCAGTTTCTTTATTTGCACGGCGATGTCGATGGCGGTATTGCCACCACCGATGACGACCACATTGCGACCCACCGGCAGGCTGGTCAGGTCCTGTTGACGTATTCGCTGAATAAAATCCACCGCGTTGTGCACTCCTTCGGCGTTCGCATTATCCAGCCACAATTGGTTGATCGCGTTGTGTCCGAGTCCGATGAAGACGGCATCGTATACCTCGCGCAAGGCGTCGAGTTCGATGTCTTTACCCAGGCTGATCCCGGTATTGATCGTGATATTGCCGATTTCCAGTATGAAGGACACCTCTTTCGCAGCGCGCTCATCCAGCATCTTGTAGGTGGCCAGACCGTATTCGTTCAGACCGCCAGGCTTGTCTTTGGCCTCAAACACCGTTACCTGGTGACCAAGCATGGCCAGACGATGGGCACAGGACAGACCGGCAGGCCCTGCACCAATGACGGCAATGTGTTTACCACTGTCCGCAGCGCGGATGAAGGGTTGTGCACCGCTGTCAAAGAGATGGTCGGTGGCGTATCGCTGCAACTGGCCGATGATCACGGGCTTGTCCTCGGCGGTATTGAGTACACACACCTGTTCACACAACTCCTCGACCGGGCATACATTGGCACAGGTACCCCCCATGATGTTCTCGGCCAGGATGGTCTTTGCCGCACCCTGGCTGTTGCCGGTGCTGATCTTGCGGATAAAGCCCGGGATGTCGATACCAGTGGGACAGGCCTCGGTACAGGGTGCATCGTGGCAAAACAGGCATCGGGCCGATTCCTGCTTCGCCTGGAGCGGGTTTAATGGTGCATGCAGGTCGGCATAATTCTCCCGGATGGATTCGGCGCTGAGCCTGCCGCTGCGTATGTCGGAACTCATCTGACCTGGTTTCTCATGATCAGGTAATAGACCGAACCGGCGATGCCGAGCCCGATAAACCAGGCATAGTTATACAGGTCGACAAAAAAGCCACTACCGGAATAAACGCCGATATTGGCCAGGAAACCGGGAATATTGGGTACCACTCCCATGATCAGGGCAATGATGGCGCGTGGGTTGACCCCGGCATAGCGGCCATCGATGCGGTACAGATCGGTGACATCCAGTTCTGTTTTCCGGATCAGGAAATAATCGACCAGGATGATACCGATGACCGGGCCCAGCAGGGCCGAGTAACCGATCAGCCAGGTGAAGATATACCCACTGGGGTCGGCGATCAGTTTCCACGGCATCATGACGATACCGATGATGCCGGTGATGTAACCACCCTTTCTGAAATCGATTTTGGACGGCATCATGTTGGAAAATGCATTGGCCGGTCCGACCACGTTGGCTGCAGCGTTGGTGGAAATGGTGGCAATGATGACCGCGATCATCGAGAAAACTACCAGCCAGTGAGATTCAAATCGTCGTACCAGCACCACCGGGTCCCAGATGGCCTCTCCAAATATAATGATGGTTGCACTGGTCACCGCAACACCGATAAAGGCAAAAAAAGTCATGGTGCTGGGCAAGCCGGATAATTGCCCCACCACCTGTGCACGCTGGTTTCTGGCATAGCGGGTAAAGTCGGAGATATTCAATGTCAATGTCGCCCAGAA
Organism: Lysobacterales bacterium; assembly: GCA_014238945.1. Taxonomy (GTDB): domain Bacteria; phylum Pseudomonadota; class Gammaproteobacteria; order Xanthomonadales; family SZUA-36; genus SZUA-36. The sequence continues at coordinate 51,748 of JABAAB010000101.1, read as the reverse complement.
TCCCACCATGGCGGTCAGGCTGGGCCAGAACAGATTCCAGAAATCGGCAGAATCGGTGAATTTGGAGGTTGCCGTCAGCATCGGGCCAAAGCCGTCAGCGCCCTGGTAGGCCCAGGCCAGCAGACCGAGACCACACAGGATCAGGAAGGGCGCCGCCATGTGTTCTAGTACACGGATGGAATTGATACCCTTCCAGATCAGCCAGATATTCATCGACCAGAAAACCATGAAACAGGCGAACTGGACCAGGCTCACACCCACCCAGTCGGGCATCATCGTGGGGGCATCGGCGATGCCTGGCCACACGATCAGGACGATGGTGTATATGGCTGCACCACCGATCCAGGTCTGGATACCGAACCAGCCACAGGCCACGATGGCACGCAGAAAGGAGGGGATGTGGGAGCCCTTGATACCGAATGATGCCCGCGCAAATACCGGGAACGGGATACCGTACTTGGTTCCTGCGTGACCGGACAGGGACATCGGCACAAAGACGATCAGGTTACCCAGCAGTACCGTCCACATGGCCTGTTTCCAACTCATGCCACCATCGATCAGGGAGGCTGCGATCATGTAGGCCGGGATATTGACCGCCATACCGACCCACAGGCTGAAAAAGCTGATGGCCTTCCAGTTCTGCTGGTCTTTGGCAACCGGGGCAATATCAGGATTGATCAGGCTGGCATCGAATCCCTGGCTGGTGACGTCCTTTATCGTGTCCATGGTTTTAAAGTTCCGTCAGTACACCGTAGGTTTCGGGGCGGCGGTCACGGTAGAATTGCCAGGTGTTACGGACCTCTCGGATCAGGTCGAAATCGAGATCGGCAATGACCATTTCATCCTCGGTTTCACTGGCCTGGGCCACGATCTGGCCACGTGGGTCGGCGAAATAGGATGAACCGTAAAAACGGCCGATGTTCCATGGTGGTTCTTCACCCACGCGGTTGATGGCGCCGATGAAATAGCCATTGGCGGCGGCATGGGCCGTTTGCTCCAGTTCCCACAGGTACTGGGACAGACCGGCAACGGTGGCCGAGGGGTTAAACACAATTTCCGCGCCGTTCAGACCCAGGCACCGGGCACCGTCTGGAAAATGGCGGTCGTAGCAGATATAGACACCGACCTTGCCGTAGGCGGTATCGAATACCGGGTAACCCAGGTTACCCGGTTTGAAAAAGAACTTTTCCCAGAATCCTGCCACCTGGGGAATGTGATTCTTGCGGTATTTGCCGAGATAGGTACCATCTGCATCGATGACCGCGGCGGTGTTGTAGTAGACCCCGGTCATGTGTTCCTCGTAAATGGGAACGACAATGACCATGCTGTACTTTTTGGCATATTCGCACATCAGTTGTGTGGTCGGGCCATCCGGAATGACCTCCGCCGCCTCGTACCACTTGGCATCCTGGGAAGGACAGAAATAGGGGCCGGTAAATACTTCCTGGAAACAAAGCATCTGTACGCCTTTTTCTCCCGCTTCTTCAATGTACGGAATATGGGCCTCGGTCATGGCGATGCGATGGGCCTCCACGCTTTCATCACCGTGTAACCTGTTGCCCACCTGTACGATGGCTGCTTTGACAATTCTTGACATAAAGGTTTCTCTTTGTGGGATTTTCTCTGCTGGCGGCTCTTGGGTTGTCAGGGCCTCATTAAACCTGGGTAAATGGCGGGCGTTTCAGGTACTTGCCAAATCCTTCACCGACCAAAGCTTCTCCCCGGTCCACGGCCACCGTGCCACGCAGGATGGTGGTTCGGGTCTTGCCCTGGACTTCCCAGCCTTCGTAGGGATTATAGTCCACGTTCATATGGTGGGTGTCGGCGGAAATGGTGTGCCTGGCCTCGGGATCAAATATGATGATATCGGCATCGGAGCCGACCGCAATGGTGCCCTTGCGCGGGAACAGGCCAAAGATCTTGGCAGCGCCGGTAGAACTCATATCCACGAACTTGTTCAGAGAAATACGGCCCTGGTGAACGCCCTCGCTGTACAGCAGTTCGAAACGGTTCTCGATACCGGGTGCACCGTTGGGAATCTTTGAGAAATTGTCCTTGCCCATGGCCTTCTGGTCCATGCAGAACGGGCAGTGGTCGGTGGCAACATGGTGTACAAGATTTTGGTTGATACCGGCCCACAGGGCCTGTTGGTCCTTTTTCTTGCGCAATGGGGGACTCATGACCACCTTGGCACCTTCGAAGCCTTCGCTAAAATACATTGAATCATCCAGCAACAGGTACTGGATGCAGGTTTCAACATGCACCTTCTGGTTGCGCAGGGCGGCTGTCTTGACCCGGGCCAGGGTTTCTTCGCAGGTGGTGTGGACAATATAAAAAGGACAACCGGTCTGGTGAGCCAGGTCAATGGCGCGACCTGCGGCCTCGGCCTCGCAGATGGCTGGTCGCGACAGTACGTGGTATTTCGGCGCCGTGTTACCTGCGGCCAGATTTTTCTGAATGTTGCTGTCCACCATGTCACCGTTCTCGGTGTGCGCTGTCATGATGCCACCGTGTTCGACCAATTCCTCCATCAGTTCATACATCTGGCGGTCATCGATCATCAACGCACCCTTGTAGGCCATGAATATTTTGAACGAATTGATACCGTGATCGTGTATGACCTTTGGGATTTCCTTGCGGGTATTGTCGTTGAAATCGGTGACCGCACAATGAAAGGCGTAGTCACCTACGGCGTGGCCATCGGCCTTTTTGTGCCAGCTCTCGAGCGCAGCTTCCAGTGTATCGCCCTGGGTCTGAATGGCAAAGTCGATGATAGTGGTGGTGCCACCATGCAGACCGGCCAGGGTGCCCGATTCAAAGGTATCGCTGGCGTGGGTGCCCATGAACGGCAGTTCCATATGGGTATGGGCGTCGATACCCCCGGGAAACAGGTAACAGCCCGTCGCATCGATTTCGCGGTCTGCACTGACATCCAGGGCCGTACCAATTGTGGTAACGGTTTCGCCTTCAACATATACATCTGCGTTGTACTGGTCAGTGGCGGTGACTATGGTACCATTCCTGATCAATAGTGAAGCCATTCAAACTCTCCTTCGTTCAGCCTGGGATACATTCCATTCCAATGCTGCAGGGTACCACCTGTGACTGCCATTGGAAAAGAAACCGATGTCTACCAGCCGCCGCCACCGCCACCCCCGCCGCCACCGCCAGAAGACCCGCCACCGCCGGAACCTGATGATGAACCGGGTGGTGTGGAAGCCGACGAGATGGACGAAGAGAAACTTTGGCCGAAATTGTTGCCGAAGTGGTGCAGGGCGCCCAGGCCGTGCCGGTGACCGCTGTACCAGGCTGGCCGGTAAGAGGTACCGTCTTCTAGCTCTTCAGGAAATTCCCGCCCGAAGCGTTCACACCAGTTGTTTTCAACCCCGAGTGCGAATGCATAAGGCAGAAACATTTCGAAGGCTTCGGGTGTCAGTTCCGGTGATTTCATCCGATCCAGTCGAAACTGCTCAGCGGTTTCAAGATACATTTTGAAGCCTTCGATCTCATCCATGATATGCCGTCCTGCCGGTGTTGGTGCACGCAACAGGAACAGGAATAGCAGGTGCATGACCAAAGACAAAATGACAAACAGGATCCAGGGCAGCGGCCCCCCCTGCAGTGGTACGGCAATCACTCCAGCGACCAGGCTCATGACGACTGCGGGTATCATGTAAATTGAGTTGAGGTTAAACAACCTGCCTTTGTGCTCTGATTTTAGCGCCTCTTTTAAACTTCCTTTAGCTGACAGAAAATCATTGTAATTTTCGTTTTCGAGCTCGATCCAGGAGTCTTTGTCCGGTAATAAGCGGGCCAGCAATGCTGCCTCGCCAGTTGTTGCAGTTTCCGTTTTTGGATTCTCTCTTCGGTACAGGATGAAATCATCATTCTTTTCATCGATCTTCAGATATCCCTTGACACCCAGGCTGATGATGGCTGCGGTAAAGGCGTCATTTTTGAGCGACATATCCATTATGTATCTGCACCCGGCAGCGGACAAACCCCTGGGCGGCTTGAAACGGGGAATAATGACACCCTTCCCCGGATCGCGGCCGTGCATATCCCAGGATCGAACATACCAGCCCAAAGGAAGCAGCAGACCAATCATCAGCACCAAAGCGGCGCTGTTGTCCCTGAAGAAGTGACCCATTTTGTCACCCATATCGGGTTCGTGAATCAGACCCTTGGGCCAGCCCACGGCTACAGTCAGACCCTGGGTTGGCGGCAGACCACGGGTGGTTTCGAATTCAACGGTACGGGCACTGCTGATCCGTGACCGGGCATTTTTGTCGGTTGAACCCTGTGCGCCGGTATAGAAATCCGTGCGTACCTGGTCCTGGTAGACATCACCCGGCAACATGATTCTCGCGCTGGCATGATCGATGGGGAATGCCCAGTCATTGCCGGTGACGTTCCAGTACAATTCGTCATAATCCTCGAAAAACCCAATCTGCCGGGAGGTCTGGTAACGCAGGATGTATTCGTGCTCACCATTTTGCAGCATGGAATTGGAACTGCCCATGTAGACTCGTATGCCGTTGGAACGGTTTTCCGTATGGTAAGCCTCCGGTGCACCATCGCGCTGGACCGCCATGACGTCAAAGGTGACATCGTAGTGGTTACCCAGGCGATCCTGGTAACGGGTTGGAAAATCCCGGTAAATTCCACGGCGAATATTGACGCCTTCAGAACGCACACGAATGGTTTCGGTAATCCCGAGCGTGCCATTGAACTGGATCATGACCTCGGTGTGATAACCCAGTATGCGTTCATCTCCCGTGGCAATACCGCTTAGCAGCAGGCAGAAAAACGCCAGTAGTATCTTAATCGGTGATTTAAAGATCAACACCGGGGGCACTTCTCTGGCTGGTAAATTCGATTTCAAAAAACTCCGCCTGCACAAAACCGAACATCCGGGCCATGATGTTCGATGGAAAACTCTCCACTGCGTTATTGTTGTCGCGTACCGCGCCGTTGTAATAGCGACGGGCGAATTGAAGGTGGTCCTCGATTTCAACCAGGCTGGTGTGCAGTTGCTGGAAGCCATCGCTGGCTTTAAGGTCGGGGTAGTCCTCAGCCAGTGCGAATAAGCGCCCCAGTGATCGGGATAACGCAGTTTCCTGTTCGGCCAGGGCCTCAATACCGGCGCCTGCACCCAATTCCGGTCGGGCCTGGGTTGAATTGCGTAATCTTGTGACCTCTTCAAGTACGCTGGATTCATGGGTTACGTAACCCTTGACCGTTTGTACCAGGTTGGGTACCAGTTCTGATCGTTTCTGTAACTGGACATCGATCCCGGCCCAGGCTTCGCTCACCAGGTTGCGGTTGCGTATCAGCCGGTTATAGATCCAGGTCGCTGCGACCAGCGCAATAATGATGGAAAGAATTGCTGTCATTGTTCAAATTTCGACTATGTGCAGTCGCCGACCCGGGTTCCTTCCCATTGCATTTCCATTTCCATTTTCTGACCGGCAATTTCTGCAGACATTGATCCACCACCCACAATGGAATCCCCGTTGGAGGTGATTTCCCACTCACCTTCCATTGCACCCATGGGATTGGGGCAACTGATCGACCACTTGGCGCTGTTACCATCAAATTCCACTTCGGTAATATCGCAAGGGGAATCTTCGTCCATGTTGAAATCTTCCGGATTCATCTCGGTTTCTTCGATGCATTCGGTGTAGGTTTTGGTTTGAGGCTGTGGCAGCAGAGACATTTCTATTGTTGTTGTCATTTCCCATTTGCCCGGGGTAATGGGCAATCCCTTGGCGAAAACGGGACCGGTCAGCAGCAGGATTGTCAGGCTGGCGAGCAAGATACGTAAATACATGGTTGATTCCTGGATGTTATGGCGACTGGTACTGCTAAAGTACAGGATATCCGACGCTTATTGCAATCTGTTGTCCATGCCAATTCCATCACCATTGCACAGAATCGAGACTTTGTTGCTGAATCGGCGTTGACAGCGTGGCGACAGGCCGGTAGTTTGCTTCGCTGGCCAGTCATTGAAACCAATTTATGCCGACCACCCAATACGACTTCGAGATAAGCAGTGCAACCGTTCGGCGCACGACGACCGCCTGGTTAATGCTGGGCCTCGCATCCCTGGTGGGTGCCGGGCTGTTCTCACTGTTGCTGGTACTTGCCCGTACCCCCATGGTCCAGGAATGGCTGCCGTTCATTGATTTTTTCAGGATAGCCCTGGTCGTACACGTGGATCTCTCGGTATTGATCTGGTTATTGTCGATCGCCGGTGTTTTGTGGGCTCTCAGCACCGACCGCGACAAACCCAACTGGGACCGGGTCTCCATCGCACTTGCCGCCGGTGGCACCCTGACCATTGTCATTTCACCGTTAATCGGTGCCACCGACCCACTGATGAACAACTATGTCCCGGTGTTGCGTCATCCGGTCTTCTACACTGGCCTCGCCTTGTTTATGACCGGTGTTTTTTCTCACCTTGTGCGTTCGGTAATGACATTTAAAGGATTAGCCACCCATCTCGATGGTGCATCAGCATTACGTTTTGGTACCCGCATGGCTGCATTGGTCACCATTGCGGCGGTCGCTGCCTTTGGCGCATCTTTGGCGGCCATGCCTGCCGGCATGGAAGGGCAGGCCTACTTTGAATTCCTGTTCTGGGGTGCTGGTCATGTTATTCAATTCACCCATACCTTGTTGATGATGGTGGTTTGGGTGGTGCTGGCTTATCAAAGCGGTTGTCAGATCAAGATCACACCACGTCTGTTGCTGACCTTTTTTGTCATCATGACGATACCGGTCATCACCGTACCTTTTTTTTATATGGCCCACGATGTGGTATCTGCAGGTCACCGCCTCGCGTTTACCGACCTGATGAAGTACGGCGGGTTGTCCTGTTTGCCGCTGGGCATAGCGGTGGTTGCCAGTCTTTGGAAAGCGGAAAAGCCAAGGAATGAAGGACGCCATCTTCGTTCTGCGTTGCTGTCATCGATCGTGCTGTTTGCTACCGGCGGGTTGATTGGATTCATGATCGAGGGTCTGGACATTGTCATACCGGCCCACTATCACGGTTCCACGGTGGGTGTCACCATCGCGTTTATGGGTTTGTGTTACTACCTGCTGCCGAGGTTGGGTTTTGGCAATGTGCCGGTCGGATTGGCATTCTGGCAACCAATAATTTATTGCAGTGGCCAGTTACTGCACATTGTGGGTCTGGCCTGGACCGGTGGTTATGGTGTACAGCGCAAGATCGCCGGGTTGGCCCAGGGCCTGGAACGGGTCAGTGAAATCGCCGCTATGGGTCTGATGGGGCTGGGTGGTTTGATCTCCGTAATCGGAGGATTGCTGTTCCTGGTCGTGGTTTACCAGTCCATCCGCAGGGAAAATACCAGCCAGAATATCTCCTAACCCTTTTAAGAACATCTGACAAAGGGTAGCTAATGTATACTTACATAGTTTTTTACGCGGTCTATGGCAGGCTTCAAATCCGTTGATAATCTGCTTATTCTGGGCCAGTCTTTACTGCGGGCAGCAATCTCCAGGTCCTGGCACAATTCCGCCAGGCTTTCTGCGCCGACTGTTTTGGCAGAGGACTTGAGCTTGTGGGCATGAAACGATATTTGTTCCATATCCTGCTGACCAAATGCGGCTTCAAAATCCACGAAGATGTTTTCCGTCTGGGTAATAAATTTGTGCAGAATATCAAGGTGCTTTGAGTGATCGTCACCAAAAACTTTGGCCAGCGCTTTCGGATTGATCGGCTTGTCATTGTTTATGGTTTCCGGTTCCGTTGGACCTGTTGTGACAACTTCTGCCGTGGCCCGTGAGACTTTGCCTGACGATAATTCCGGGGCATTCCCGGGTTTTTGCAATGGTAACCATTTGATGATGGTCGCGAACAGTTTTCCAGGTTCGACCGGTTTGGCCACGAAATCGTTCATGCCGGCGGCAAGACAGGCCTGACGATCCTCTGCGAATATATTGGCCGTCATTGCCAGGATGGGGGTTTCGGTGCCTGTGGCCGAGAAGTTGTCTCCGGTACGTATCGCGCAGGTCGCTTCCAGGCCATCCATTACCGGCATCTGGATATCCATCAGGATCAGGTCATAAAGGCTTTTATGAACCATGTCCACCGCCTGTTGGCCATTGACCGCCGTATCTACAACCAGGCCACAGCCACTCAATAACTCAAATGCCACCTCACTGTTGATGACATTGTCTTCGACCAGCAGTATTCGCGAACCACCATAACGAGTTTTCAGAATGGTTTCGGCATCGGGCAAACCAGCTGCGGGTGATTCCTGTTGCTGATCGTGACCGCGGGCCAACCAGGCTGTGAACCAGAAGGTGCTGCCTTCTCCCGGCTTGCTATCCACACCTACTTCCCCGCCCATTAACTGTACTAAACGCCGGGTGATGGCCAGCCCCAGACCTGTTCCCCCGTATTTGCGTGTGGTGGACGTATCTGCCTGTTCAAAGTTCCGGAACAACCCCGAGAGTTGGTCGGGCTCGATGCCGATACCGGTGTCTTTAACCTCGAACCGCACCAGTATTCCATCTTGCTGGTTTTTCAGTGTCTTCGCGGACAGGGACACATGCCCCCGTTGAGTGAATTTAACAGCGTTAACTGTGTAATTGAGCAATGCCTGCCGCAGGCGGGTGGCATCACCCTTGAGCCAGCGCGGCACATCGTTTCGTTCGAAAGTGATACTCAATCCCTTGTTTCTGACCTGTTCCTTCAACAATGATTGAATATGATTGAAAATTTCATCCAGTTGGAAATGAGTATTTTCCAGGTTCAACTTGCCGGCTTCGATCTTGGAAAGGTCCAACACATCATTGATGATGGTCAACAGGTGTCCGGCCGCAGCATCTATTTTGGTCAGTCGCTGTGCCTGTTCGGTCGATGGGCTGGAACGTTGTAACAAGTGGGTCAGTCCGATAATCGCGTTCATCGGTGTGCGGATTTCGTGGCTCATATTGGCCAGAAAAGTGCTCTTGGCGTGGTTGGCTTCTTCGGCCGCTTCCTTGGCGGCCAGCAACTCGAGTTCTGTCAGCTTTTCTTCCGTTATGTCCTGAATGGTTCCCTCACTGGCAGCCATTGTGCCTGTATCATCACAGATAACCTTGAGAAACTCACGTACGTGTCGAATGTTGCCGTCCTGCCTGACGATGCGATATTCCAGCCCCACATCACGATCTTCTCCATACAACGCCAATACTCTTTCCCAGTCGTCCGGATGGATGGTTTGGTGGTGTGATTCCAGGTTTCGGAAACGATCCATATAACCATCCACCGTGTAACCAAAAATCCGTGCATACTCTTCCGAAATGGTGGTAAATTCTCCTTTTAACTCGTCTGCGTGCCAGTGACCGAGATGGGCGACCCGGGCCGCGTGTCTGAACTGGGATTCGCTCTCTTTGAGTGCGATCTCTGTCTGTTTGATTTCAGTTATGTCCTGCAGGGTGGTATATGACTGCAACGAATTACCTTCACTGTCATTAACATCCCAGATACTCTCCCTTACAAATCTGACGCCACCGTCCCGGTGCAGGATACGGTACTCGATGGCTGATCTCGCGTTATGGATCTGCTTATTATCGGCGTCGACAATGGCATAGTCATCAGGGTGGACCAGTTGCATATCCTGCTCTTCGGTCCGGAAGCGGTCCAGGAACTCATCTGCGGTGTAACCGAAGATCTGTGCATATTCTTCCGAAACACTGATATATTCCTTCTTGATTTCATCCCAGTGGGCATAACCCAGTTTGGAAATCCAGATCACCTGTTTGAGTTGTTGTTCGCTTGCTTTCAGAGCGTCCGGGGTGAATTTGATGTCCGAAATGTCTTGCAAGGTGGAATACTCCAGCTGTCTGCCTTCTCCGCCCACAACGTCCCACATGATTTCCCTGACATGTCTGGTGCCTCCATCCCGGTGCAGTATGCGGTAATTAATTCCTGATCTGGTGAGGCCCGGTGAAAGGTTGTAGGCATCGACTCTTGCCCGGTCATCAGGATGGACCAGTTCCATGAATTTTTCGAGGCTCCGATAGCGAGCCAGGAAGTCCTCAACGGTATATCCGTAAATTCGCGCGTACTCAGCGGTGATATCCGTAAATCCCTGCTCGAATTCGCTCCAGCAGGCATGACCCAGGTTGGTGGTATGTACTGTTACTCGTTGCAGTCCATTGCTTTCGCGCAATTCACCAACCGTATCCCACTGTTGGGTAATATCAATTACAACGGTGCCGACAGCGCCCTTCATGCCATCAATGTCAATGGGAAAATGCCACTCTTGCAGGTGTATGGCCTTTGCTGGGTCCTCGGCGAGGGTTGTGGAAAATATCCGTCCTTTTTTGGTCTGGCCGGTTTCCTGGCTTTCGCGCAGAAAAGGCAAAATCTTTTCTGCATCGTCCAACACCTGAACAAGGGGCATTCCAAGATGGGGTCCTGTACCCAAACCATAAAATTTGACGAAGGCCTGGTTGATTTGCAAAAATCTAAAATCTTCATTTGCCATGATGGCAAAACCAACAGGCAGCTTGGACAGGACCGAACCCAGGTATTTGTCTATGTCACCCGACTGATTTTCTAATGGTCTGGCTGTCGTATTGTGGGTTGTGATTTTTTGACGAAGTTTCCTTAGTTCCTCAATCAACTGCTCTTTGGTTTTCTCTTGGTCCCTCATTTTCCCGGCATCAGTTTGAACAATTCCAGTCGCAACTGGAGCTAAAAGAGCATATAACTTGTATTCGCATTTATCTACCGGCAACGCACTCGTGGACTCCGCTGATGCCTGTACAGCGTGGCTGGTTTGGCAAGACGGTTTGATTCAGTCACCAATTGAATGCTGGTGAATTCATATTGGAAACGACCTATTTTACATAATCCAGATCCTGTCTGATAGCGGTGGGTTTTTACAGCATGACATCGGAAAATCTGGGAGAATAGCGCCCAAAATCACCCATCAGGCATCAATTGCAAGGCTAAATTATGACAACCATCATCAACGGTGTGACAACTGCGCAGGACATAAAAGATGAAATCGCTGAAAAAGTAAAAATAATAAAAGCACAGGGCGGCAAGACGCCACATCTCGCTGCGATTCTTGTCGGGGATGACGGTGCCAGCCAGGCCTACGTTGGCGGCAAGGTCAAGGCCTGTGAATTTGTGGGCTTCAGATCCACCCTGAAAACCCTGGATGCTGATATCTCCGAACAGGAATTACTTGAAGTGGTTGATCAGCTCAATGAAGACCCAGACATCGACGGTTATATAGTGCAGTTACCTTTGCCGCGACACATATCCGCCAAGACCGTTACCGAGCGTATTTTGCCGGAAAAGGACGTGGACGGGTTTCACCCCGTTAACGTGGGCAGGATGGTCAAGAACCTTCCGGCCTATGTCTCGGCCACCCCGTTTGGCATCATGCAGTTACTGGACCGGTACCAGATTGAAACCGAAGGCAAGCACTGCGTGGTCATTGGTCGCAGCGATATTGTCGGTACGCCCATGGCCATTCTGTTGTCCAGGAAGTCCAATCCGGGAAACTGCACCGTAACCATTTGTCATTCAAGAACCGGCAACCTCAAGGAATTGACACTACAGGCGGATATCGTCATTGCCGCATTGGGTATTCCGGAGTTTCTGACCGGTGACATGGTGAAACAGGGCGCTGTGGTCATAGATGTTGGTATTACACGTGTTCCCGATGAGACCAAACCCAGGGGCTATGCATTAAAAGGTGATGTGAAATACGATGAAGTGGAGCCAAAGGCCAGTTTTATCACACCGGTACCTGGCGGAGTTGGTCCGATGACCATAGCCTCGTTGCTGCACAATACGCTGCTGGCATCCCAAAAAGCGATCTACGACTGATCTGGACAGACATTTCAGCGACCTGTTTAAATCAAATCACGGGCCATCCAGGCATTGCAGGCGGAATGCCCGGTGTTACCCAACGGTGCATCCAGGGGGTTGAAACCATGTTTTTGATAAAGATGCCGGGCGTGGGCCATTGACTCCAGGGTTTCTAGATAGCAGGTCTTGTAGCCGATCTTGCTCGCCTGTTCAATACAGCTGTTCAGCAGTTTTGTGCCCATGCCGGTACCACGCAGCTCCCTTTTGAAATACATCTTGCGTAATTCGCAAACATTATGGTCTGCGCCGATTAAAGGTCCAATGCCACCACAGCCCAGTATAGTTTGTCCTTGTGTAATGACGTAAAAAACGGACCGGGGGGCAGGATAGGCGGCAAACATATCGTCCACTTCCGGATCTTCGATGGAATAACCACAGCCGACGGCACCAAATTCGGTCATGACCTCGCGGATGATCCGTGCAACCGCCGCATTATCGGACATTCTGATGGGTCTGATCCGGTAAGCTCTGGACAGACGTGAGTAGCGTAGTGCTTTTGCATAACGGTCCAGGCCATCGGAAAGGGCATGGCGGTCCGTTTCTGCCACAAAGGACAATGCGGTTTGCACCTGCTTTTGTGCATAGTGATTGACCCGATTTGCTGCACGCAATCCCCGGGCCTGCAGTTTCAGCCATTTTTTTCGCTTGTCAGCTTCATCCGTGACCGACAACAGGTATCCGTCATCTATCAGCTTGGTGCACAGCCTGCTGATGGTGGATTTTTCCAGTACCAGGATGTCGGCCAGTTCCGAGGCAGTCGCCTGTCCCAGCGTCTGCAGTTCGGTGATCAGGTGACATTCGGAAAATGTAAATCCTTTGATGGAGTGGCGTGTATCGAGTAACTGCAATTCACGGACCAGTTGCCGTGCTGCATTTCGAACCGGGGCTGTCTCTTTGATCATACATGAATTGTACAAATATATAGTTGTGTAATGCAACTATATTGAGACGATTCCTTTTTAACTGACCGATGACTTACAATCAAACCTTCCAGTGATAGGCTGCATTGATGTCAAAACTGAAGATAATGAGGTCCGAACCCGTCTGGCTTTGTCGACACATTATTTTATGACCGGATTGCTGGCTTACTGCAATACTTATAGCTGGTACAATCCCGATGAATCGCATGACGGGGAACTGGACTACCGGGGCATGGCCAATGGCGGCAGTTGCAGCGGCAGCTCCTGTGATACCTACGCCTATGTCGATGCGGTAAATGCGCATGCTTATTGTGGTCACAGTGATTGGCGATTACCGACACGGGATGAACTGGGCTCCATCAGTGACCCGCGCAGACAGGATAAGCCACCAACCATCAACCTGGCGTTTTTTCCATACACCCAGTCAGGCGATTACTGGTCTGGAAACGACTACCAGTTCCAGTATGATGCAGCCTGGCGTTGGAGTTTCGAATTCGGTCATGACCGTGTTGACTGGAAAAAGGTACCGGCACCGGTAAGACTGGTACGGGGTGAGGCATCCTACTTGCAAAAGACCAAGGAGTAGATGGCGCGCAATCCATGAAAGTATTGGCAAAAATATCCCTGCTGCTGGTCATCGTACTGGTATCCCTCAGCGCCTATCTGCGCTTGTCCCACTCCGGAATCGGATGTGCTGACTGGCCTGCTTGTTACGGGCGTATTGGTGACAAGCAAATCATCAGCCAACCTCTGTCCACCGAAAACGCCTACCGGCACATTGTTGCCGAGGCCAGTCAACCACTGGCCTGGGCCACGCCTTTGCACAGGCTGGTTGCAAGTGTCCTGGGTTTGCTGGTTCTTTTCCTGGTGATGTTGGCATTCAGACAAAAGAACAACAGAAGCATTTCATTGTTGCTGTTGTTCATCACGGTATACCTGGCATTGCTGGGTTTGAAGTCGGGTGGGCTACACAGTCCCGGGGTGGTGATGGGCAATCTCGCCGGTGGTTTCGGGATGCTGGGATTATTGGGATGGATGGTATTTCGTCAGGGGACGAGGGCAATAAATTCAGAAATTGAAGGTGCGCGGGTGCCCCTGCCGCGCTATCTGCTGTGGGGCGCAATAATTTTACTGGTCTGCCAGATCACGATGGGTGGATTGACCAGTGCAAATTTTGCGGCTACTTCGTGTCTGACCCTGCCCGACTGTCATGGAAGTTGGGTGCCGGGCCGGGAAATCTGGAAGGCCATGGACTTGTCTGCGGATCACGAGGTTACTTCCACAGGACAGGTCATAGGAGGCCAGGAGAGGGCCGCCATCCACAAGGCGCACCGGGTGGGCGCGGTGGCTACATTGATCAGCGTCCTGCTGGTCGGGTTGATGGCGTGGCGTTGTGGTTCCCGATTACGACTGGCGGGTGTATTTGTTGTTGTGGCCGTGACACTCGAATTCGCCATTGGTATCGCTTCAGTCTGGTCCGGTCTCCCCATTGGGCTGGCGGTTGCACACAATTGGCTGGCGGGTCTGGTATTGCTGGGCATGTTGAGAATACTGGTGCTGAATCTCAGCAGCAATGGCAGTTGAGAAAAGAAAATGGATCGACAGTATACGAAACCATTCGTCGCTGGTATCATTCACATCGGTCATATCTGAAATGTTAGGGAGAAAGGGATGAAATTCGTCATAGTTGCGTTCTTTGCGTTGCTTGCTGTTTTGCAGACACCTGCCGCGATTGCCAAAGAATTGAATGAATACAGGGCTGAAGCTGACCAGTATTACCAGGATGGAGACTTTAAAAAGGCACGCAGCGGATATTTGAAACTGGCAAAAATCGGTGACCACTACTCCCAGTACTGGATTTCAAAAATGTATGCCAACGGAGAAGGCAAAAAAGCCAATCTGCCAGAAGCGTATGGATGGTCAGTTCTGGCTGCAGAAAGCGGCAAGGAAGAACTCATCAGGAACAGTGAAGAGATATTGGTGCTAAACACCGACCAGGACAAGGCGCAGAGTAAAGCCAGAAAGCTGATGAAAAAATATGGCAAAGAAGCACTGGATGCAAAGGCAGAAATGATTGCCAAACGTGACCAGGGCCGCAGGGCGGGCTCATGTGTTGGTTCAAGACTGACCTGCAGTCGCGGCGCCGCTTTCGCTGCACCTATGTCAAATGGTGATATTACCAACCCGGCTGCCGCCCAGACAGGTGAGCGTTAGTAAGAACAACTGAAATCCTGAAGAGGATTTCTGCTCTGACCGTGAACCTGGTACAGCAGTACCGGGTGAACCGTTGTTAAATTCCCTGGATATTTGCCCGAATACACCGATACCACTATGCTACCCCGGTGTCCGTGACAAGGGAAAAATGAAAATGCCGCAACGAAACCAGCGACTCCGACTGGCTGCAGGACCTGTGTGTCTGTGTTTGGTTTTACTGTTTACAGCCATCGTTGTACATGCCGAAAGTGAAGTAACAAAACGTCTGATCAATGTCGACGATCAATTTGCGTTCAAGACCGTATCCTCACCCGTATTCAGCCCGGATGGAAAGTGGATCGCCTTCACCATCAGTAGCAATGATTACGAAAAGAATAAATCAGCCACCCGTATCTGGCTGATTCCAGCTGTGGGTGGTGATCCCATTCCAATGACCTCGGAAGGGGTCACGTCAAGAAACCCGGTATTCAGCCAGGATGGACACAAGCTCTATTTTTTGTCTGCCAGGAACGAGAAGAAAAGCCAGCTTTGGTCGCTGAACCTGGAAGCAGGTGGCGAAGGAGTACAGGTCACAGATCTCGAACGGGGTATCAGGCAGATAAATTTCTCCTCTGATGAAAGAAAGCTTCTGCTGGTATTGAAAGACGAGGATACGGCCAAGCCACTGGTGGAAGGCAGCAAACCCTGGGTGGTCGACCGGGTGGACTTCAAACGGGATTATCAGGGATACCGGAACCGCCTGCGCAATCATGTGTATACCTATGACATTGTGTTGGGTGAACTGACACAAATTACCTCGGGTGATTTTGACGATTCACAACCGGCGTGGTCACCGGACGACAAACGCATTACGTTTACCAGCAACCGCAATTTGAAAGCGGATTACAACACCGACATCTGGCTGGTCGATGCGACTGGAGGGGCTGAGCCACAGAAACTCACCAGCAGCGAGGGAGCAGACTCGTCATCCCAATGGCATCCACATGGCCAGTGGCTGGTATTCATATCGGCGAAACAGGGTGTGGCCGGCAATTACGCAACACGGCATTTGGCCCGCATCAGCACCAGTGATCCCACAATTGAGTACCTGACCGATGACCTGGATCGAAACATTGGTAATTTGGAATTTTCGAAAGATGGTGACTACCTGTATTTCCTGATCGAGGACAGTGGTGAACGACACGTTGCGAGGATACGTTGGGATAACGGGCAACTGGAGCGAATCGTGACCGGGAAATCTGTCGTCAGTGATTTCACGCTGGGTCCGGGTGACGCGGTCGCCGGGGTAATCGCAAATGTACGCCAACTTCCGGAAATATTCGTACAGCAGCAACACCAACCGGTGATAATCACCCATACCAATGGAGGTTTGCTGGAGCAGTTAACGCTGGCAGATACCCGGGAAATTCATTTCCAGGCCCCGGATGGCTGGCCCATCGAGGGATTCGTCACCTTTCCACCGGGCCTTGAACCGGATCGTACCTTCCCCATAATTTTGAGGATACATGGGGGTCCCGTGTCTCAATACAGCCACGGTTTCTCCTTTGAAAGCCAATTGTTGGCAGCGCACGGTTACATTGTTGTACGCGCCAACCCAAGGGGATCCTCCGGATACGGCCAGGATTTCACCCTGGGGCTTTTCCAGGGATGGGGTGAAAAGGACTACCGTGACGTGTTGGCAGCCATGGACCATGTAATTGATCAGGGTTGGGGTGATCCCGACAGACAGGGTGTTGGCGGGTTTTCTTACGGGGGGATCCTTACCAATTACCTCATCGGGCAGACCCAACGCTTCAAGGCAGCGGTCAGCGGTGCTGGCTCCGGTCATTATCTAGCGAGTTACGGTCATGATATGTACCGATTCTGGTACGAGTCGGAACTGGGCCTGCCTTGGGAATCCCGTGAATTGTGGGAGCGCTTGTCGCCCTTTAACTACATTCACCAGGCAACTACACCCACGCTTTTTGCGGGTGGAGAAAAGGACTGGAATGTGCCCATTCAGGGATCTGAACAGCTTTACCAGGTGATGAAAAGGGTTGGTATTGAAACCCAGCTGGTTGTCTATCCGGATGAACACCACGGAGGCTGGTCATTCGCCAACGAGAAAGACTTCTGGTTGCGCACCCTGGCCTGGTACGAACGCTACTTGAAGCAATAATGCAACCCGGCCACCACTGATCGCGTTCACGCGCACTGGTGTATGCTGTTTACTTATGTATATTTCAGCAGCGCTGACCAAAATTGGCATGATCCTCGTGATGGGTTTTTTCATGTGGTGGAACTGGTACACGATCAAGTCACGTACGCAATAGATCAGCCTGCCCAGCGAATGTCGGGATGCGATTAATTTCGCTGCCCAGATTATGATTCTTACCTTGCTGGTCAACGCCCTCGGTTTCCTGCAACAGGCAGAAATGGTTCCTTACCTGGTCGAAATGGAAAGGGGGATGAAACGCCATCCGTTAGCAAACTCCGCTGGTCAGTGCTGGCGGGAACGGCTTCATTGATGTGGATCGTTAAAGAAACCCTGGACAGCAACAAACTCTATGCCAGCGCCGATCCCAGTCATGCTTATCTCTATGCCCTGACCGGCATTACAGAGAATATGCTGTCGCGATTCTGGCTGGCGGGGCTGGGTGTCGTGTCGTTGTTCGGGTTCATTGGCGAAAGAGGACTGGCACTGTTCCTGGCTGCTGAACTCACCATTTTTTGGGCGGTGGGTAAAATCGGGCTGTTCGTCTACCGAAAAAAAGCCGGGAATCCGGGATTGTGAGTGCGTCGAAAAAAGTATAACCGGGGCCGGAAATTGAACCACACGGCCAGCGACGCAACACAATACCCAGGTAATTATGGGTTAAAAATATACTGATTTCTGGGCCAGGCAATAATAACCAGGAACATGAAAGCACCGGCAAATTCAAACAGCTCGCTTTCCCGACCGTTTATATCCGGCAGATGGATCATGGCAGCCATCAGAACAAAGGCGATAATTTGACGGGTCTGCGGCACGGGTATTCCCAGGTAGTCAACCACTTTGGACACACTGGCCACGCGCAGGTAAAAGGGCGCCAATACCAGCAAATACCCGAATATCAGCAAGGTTAGAATCTTGCCAAAAGCCAGCTTGGTGAGGTCCTGGCCGAAGACCACCATGTTATGGATATTGGTTTCACCTTGCCGGTTGTTATCCTCAAACCATTGCGGGGTCTGAATATTGAACAGGCGTTGGCCCCAGGAGATTTCCTCCCCGGCACCAAACAGAAAGACCAGGCCGCCGAGTAGCGTTATCACCAGGAAAACCGCGGGCCGGGATGAAAAGAGCACCCGCACGCGCCAGAAACACAACACCATGGCAAGAACAAGACCGACAACGGTAAGCCATTCAATCAATCCGTCTTCCCGGTTGAGTTGCCTGAATAATGGATTATTAACAAAACTCAATACCATCGCGATCAGGGTTATTGAGAACACCACCGCGTAGATCGAAATTTCAGCAAGGAGTGCTGGAGTTAATCCGGCTTGTTTTTCACGATGTATCAGTCTAGAGATGCTCCGTCAGAATTGTCGTGACCGGTCCCCGGTCTATCTGGTTTGCCGCTGCGCTGTGATGTGTGGAACGCTGCACCCAGGAAGATACCTGTCCCCAATCCTGCAGAGACGTTATCTATGACGACACTCATGGCAACCCCCATTGTTATACCGAGCACCGGCCCCATGGCCGGTTGCGCACCGATTGTCATCCCACTGCTCTTGTCTTAGGATCCTGTCACCGGTGGCTCACCTCGGTGGTTACATTCTGTTCAAATACAAAGACACAGAGTATCAACAATATGCCAGGAACAATAGTCAGAACTTCCGCTGGGCGATACATAGCTCCACAGCCTGTCCGGGATGAATTTCCGGTAAGAAACAGGTCAGCGTATCGATTGGGAAAAGCCAGGGCCAGGACAGCAGGGGATTTTCCCACCTGGTGCCGAACAGAGGGTTGAGCATCCACGGCTCATTGATAACAATTACCGGGGCGATACTGGCCATCACGCTTGTGCCGATACCCGTCACCCGATAGCGGTCGTTAATCATGCTCAACCCGAACAGTCCGGGCATCGGTCCCAGCGTGTAGGTGTTCATCGAATACGCGAGGGTGACGAGGTCGAGGCTGCTTGCCGAGAACTGCCAGGCCATCGCTGCGAATATTGCTCCCCAGAAGATGACCGGCCAGCGCGACACCCTGAGCAGTTGTGCTTCGTCTGCCTGCGGTCTGACAAAAGGCTTGTAAAACATGGTCAGGGATATCTGTCACAGGGCCACCCAGGAAGAAGTCACGGGTGCTGTGTTGCCGACCCCTCAGTTGATGCCCAATCAGCGTGGTGCCGATGATGTAGGCTGCGACGACGGCCCAGCCCAAAGGACTAAACACGATGCTGCCTGAATGTATGGCCGTCAAATTCCCTAAAATATATCAAACAGGTATAGCAGCCATAGGACTCGTAATTCATGATGAATAACTGGAAACGTACCGCGGCCGTCAGCGGAGTTGCACCGGGGAATGCCAGCATGAACCGGGGAAGCGTTGATCTAAATTCTGAATTTAGTCTCTGAAATTCTAAGCATTCTTAACGGGCAGGACCAAACTGAAACACGTTCCGGTGTTAGCCTCTGATTTAAATTCTATGCGGCCACCGTGCAATTCCATAATTTTCTTCGCGATCGACAAACCCAGACCAGTACCGGACATATTTCGCGTAGAGCTTGATTCTGCCTGGGTGAACTTTTCAAACAGTTGACTTTGGAATTCTTGTGGAATCCCCATGCCATAATCGGTTATGGCGATCACCACCAGGCCTTTGGCTCTGGTAGCCCGGATTTCCACGGTTGAGTTCTCAGGTGAGAACTTGCATGCATTGGAAATCAGGTTGGTCAGCACCTGCGTCATTCGTTGTTCATCAACGAATATTTCACCACCATCGCATTGGACCAACTGCAATGCGGACCCGTACTGTTCGGCGTAGACTTGATTCTCCGTCATACAATCTGTAATTAAGTCCAGCAACCCGACAGATTTCAACTTAAGCTCGATGGTACCTGCTTCCAATTGCTCCATATGCAGCAGGTCATTTATCAAATACAACAACCTGTCGGCATTCTTTTCTGCGACCTGTAGAAGATCTTTTTTCTGGTCATCGTCATCAGCCAAAACGTCATTGTTAATCAGCTTGAGTGCCCCTGAAATAGAGGTCAACGGTGTACGTAATTCATGACTCACCATTGATATGAATTCATCTTTGACGACTTCCAGCTTTTTGTGCACGGTGTAATCAGTAACAAAGCCATGCCAAAGATAACTGCCATCTTCCAGTTTGGATGATATCCCATTGCAGCGATACCAAAGCGTCTTACCTTCTTTGGTTATAACCCTGAATTCCAATTCCAAAAGGCTCTGTCTGAAGGCTGATCTCATTAAAGCTTTTGTTAGCAGGTGTTGATCATCCTTATGAATGGAGGATAGAAGGGGTGAGGCATCATCCTTTACCATATCCGCTGTAACGCCAAATAAGGTCTCTATGGCATCACTTGCATAGGGAAAAGATGCCGTCCTGTCGGGATAAACGCGATACTGACAAATCATACCTGGGATGCGATCAGCAACTCGCTTTAGCCGCTCTGCTAATTCGCTAGAAATCTCAGCATGTTTGCGCAAGCCATCTACCATGCGCCATCCTATGTAAGCGGCCAAAATGCCGAATCCCCCTGCGGTCCACACCAACAGGCCCCAGGACGTGGGGTGATGAGCCCAGACCTGATAGTCCAAATCAAATTGCAGCCAATGCTGCACCGCGGCAATAGCCACTAACACTAACGTAGCAAAGAAGCTGACAATCAATATCCAGGCACTACGCGGCGTAGCAAATAACATGCAGGAGAAAGGAAACAGCAGGATAAACGATTTGCCATCTGCGACAGGACCGAAAGTGATCAACCCTCCAAATATCACTAACCATGAAGAGAACAAGAGTCCGAAGGTGCGAACTCTGTAGAGGAGATGTGCGCGTCTGATCCAAACACCCCACAATATGAAAACCAGGGCAATATTAACGAGCATGAAGTTTTGGAATCCGATCATGAAGATCCGCCACGTAGAGATGATAGCGGCAGGTGTGCCGATGACGGCTATTCCCAGGATGAAGTCGTTTAGCAAGCTGTTACGCAGATCCTCAAAGCTTTGGGTGTAATTGTATTTTGTCAACG
Source organism: Lysobacterales bacterium (assembly GCA_014238945.1). Lineage (GTDB taxonomy): Bacteria > Pseudomonadota > Gammaproteobacteria > Xanthomonadales > SZUA-36 > SZUA-36. The sequence goes on along the minus strand of JABAAB010000101.1, from coordinate 30,463 downwards.
AATATCCTCAATGCGCAATGCAAGAAAAATTACATCTGGCAGGTTGCCTAGCATCCTGACCAGATGGTATCACCATAGTATCTTACATCAGAATTTTGAAATAACTGACAAAGTGAATAGCTTGCACAACACCGGCGCCAGATGAGTCTTTGAAGCAGTTCATGACCGATCTGCAGGTTAATTCTCGAGTGTACCGAGATCAAAACCCTTGTACATGGGACGGGCATCCGGCCAGTTGGTACGCCAGACCTCCCTCGAAACATCACCCACGTGAACCCTGGCGCGGTTGAATCCCGGTCGTGGACGGTTGAGCGGCTCTACTACGGTATCAAAGCGGGGCACGGCAAAATACGGAAAACTGTAACGTTCGGCGCCACTGTGATTGACCACCTTGTGCGGGGTGGAGACGAGATAGCCACCTGACCACAGTTCCACCAGGTCGCCTACGTTCACCACAAGGGTATCCTCCGGTGCATCGACCTCGAGCCATTCTCCGCTACCGCGTTTTTTGACCATCAGGCCACCCACCGCATCAGGTACCAGGATGGTGAGTGCGTCTGTGTCCTTGTGGGGGTGGATTCCGAAGCCCGCATCACCGGGGTGCTGCGGGGGATAATGCAGTAGCGTCATGTTGGTCAGAGGTTTCTCGAACAGTTGTAAAAACCACTGTGAATCGACATCCAGGATAGTGGCCAACATGGCAAGCAGGCCGTTGGTCACCCGGTCACAGGCCCGCCAGTAGTCCTCCACGGCTTTTTGGAAAGACGCGGGCGCATCTGGCCATTTGCCCGGTGCGTACAAATCACACAGCTGGCAAATGGGATCGTTTTCTGCAATGTCAATGTGCAGCTTGTAGCCCTCGTAGCGGTCCACTTCGGTGTAACGGGTATTTGCACTAAAAAACCCCTGCGGTATGTAGCCACGGTAATTGTCCCGGCTGATTCGGTCCTTTAACTTCTCTTCCAATGGACGTTCAAAGTAGAGCATCGTTGCCGTTCTCATTGTTCCAATGACCCGCCGGGAAATCCCGTGTCCGCGAATGAACATGAAACCGATATCGCGACAGGCTGCTTCAATCTGACCAACGGTACGGGCGGCCCTGTTCATCGGGTCAATATCGATGACTGGTATATCGTGCATATGAACGCTAGTCCAGGTGGATTTGGAACATGTGATTTTGATTTATCATCTTAAAATTCCGGCGATAAACTGCATGATCTAACTTGCCGGTTTTTTGAACCGTAATGCGAACCGGTCATGGAAGTCGCTCGGTGAAAATTCGTTCCATGACCGGCCTGGATCGTCGTGAGGGTTACGCAGCAGGTCGGTTTCACCATCAAACTTTAACTTGGTCCTGGCCATTTCATCGATGATGAACTGCCTGTCAATCCGGTGGGTTTTGTTGGTTTGGCTGATGCCGCTGCCTTCGATGCCATTGTTGTCCAGAATGACCAGAACACCACCGGGTTTGAGCAAGGTGTAAAAGTCCCGGTACAGGCGGTGTTTGTCTATGTTCCTGTTCAGATACATGTCGTGCAGGGTGAAAAACACGGTTACCACGTCGGCCTGTGCGTTTCTCAGGCCTGAGTCATTGGCAACCGCACGAAGATTGAACAGGATATGTGGCGGTAGTGCGGTGATATTGTCCAGGCTGGGACGTCCGTTCAAGCCCTGTGCATACACCTTTCCACTTTCACCAACCACACGCGCCGCAAGCCGCGTCGTATATCCTCCACCAGCACCTATATCAAGCACCGTCATACCGGGCTCAAGTTTGAGGAAAGGCAGTAATTCAAGTGGTTTGCGACCGGCGTCCCTATCCCGGTCGGATTGTCTGCGATCTGTGTGGGCGACAGCCGACGCATAAACTTCGGAATAATCTTTGTTCGCATTGACAGTCGTGGCCGGAAATACAAGCAATAAGGAGATCAAGAAAGTTGTGGATCTGTTCATGAGCTAATTCTGAATATTGCGATGAAATCACAGCACATAAAATATTCTAACTGGCGGACACAATTCGTTTGGTCGCAGTGGTGCCTTTTCAACGGACTTCGACCACCCGGAACCCGAATGGCAGGATGGCCAGGCGGGTCATTTTCAGGTGTTGCGCTGCAAATGGCAGACCAATGATGGTGATGGCCAGCACAGCGGCCAGAAACAGATGGAGCAATGCCAGTTCCAGACCGGGCAGGATGATCCAGATAACGTTCATTATGATGGCCAATGCACCACCCGGTGGCTCGGTTTCCCGAATCTCATGTCCGAAGGGTGCCATACCCAGTACCGAAAGTTTGAAGCACTGAATACCGAAAGGAATACCGATGATGGTGACACACAACAAGATTCCACCCAGGATGTAAGCCAGTGACACCAGGAATCCACCGAGTAAAAACCACAAAACATTCAGTAAAACTGACATTCGTAAATCTCCTGAATCAAGGCTTTGTGGCGCGATAATAACCTTGGCGCATCTCGCCCTTTTCACACACTACTACCATTGAGCGCCAGTCCTCTTCCAGATGGTCGGCATCGGCCTGCCCGATCAATTCAACCACGCGGGATTTCAACGGACCAGAGATTTGTTCATACTCCCTGCGTGCTTCACGCCGATACCACTGAGATGCGTCTTCGAGCCGGATTTTTGAAAAACCGGCCTCCTCCAGTATTTCCCCATGTCGTTCGAGGGTTTCCATCGCAAATGTCAGACCCTCCATTTTTATCCAGTAAAGCATGTCCTCGCTCAGTTCCCCGGCCGTTTTCATCCAGTCATAACAACTCAGGGTCCCAGCTGGTTTCAATACACGAAAAATCTCTTTGAACATACCCAGTTTATCAGCGGTCTGGGTAATGGCAGCGGATGAGATGACCAGATCAAATGAGTTGTTCGGGAATGTCAGAGGACCAGCCTCTACCGTCTGGAAGCTTACGTTTTCTCTGAGACCGAGTGCCAGTGCCCTTGCAGTGGCGCGATTTACCAGCTTGGATTCAAGATCGATACCGGTAACGATCGCCCCGAATTCAGAGCCCAGCAGGAAGGCGGGGCCACCCAGTCCACTACCGATATCCAGTACACTGCGATTTACAAGATCCAGGCCATTGACCATTTTCCTGATGTTACCGGGACCACCGGGTGCCATGAAATCACGACCCCAGACGAGTTCCAAAAGATCAAGCATTCCGTCGTAACATTCGCTTTCGTCGCTAATGGCCAGTATCCATATTTACAATGATTAATTACCCGGATGCACTATTGATCGATAGCTATCGAGATGTGGACGGTCACTTTATAGCTGTTTTCTCCTGTGGCCACCGGAACTGAATCGGCAGATCGGACCATGGCCATCTCGGTCCTGGCCAGGGGAACTGGTCGAGGATTGGCGGATTGCTCAGATATCTCCAGAATTCTGCCAGTTTTTACTCCTGCAGCCTCGGCAAGCGTTTGTGCTTTGGTCATCGCTTCTTTGACGGCTCTGATTCGTGCCTGCGCGATAGCAGCGGACGGATCGTTGTTCGTGAAAGTGATGTTGCCACCCTGGTTAACACCCAGTGTGACCGATTTGTCCAGGATGGTACCCAGTTTATTGATATCCCGCACCCGTACGTCCAGACCGTTACGGACCGTGTAACCGACGATCCTGGGCGCTTCCCTGTGACCCGAAGAATTCTGGCCCGGACGGGAGTAACGCGGTTGAATGGAGAAATTCGAGGTCTGGATGTCACGTGTCTCGACACCCTCGGCATTCAGGGCTTCGAGTACGTTGTTCATGGCACTGGAGTTGGCATCCAGTGCTGCACGGGCGGTGTCGGCCTCCCGGGTAATCATCAGCGAGAGAATGGCCATATCCGGGGCGAGATCAGAACGGCCCAGTCCGGAGACCAGGATCCGGGGATCAGAAGGCTCTTCACCGGCCCGGACAGGGGAAGTCGGAACAAGCAAAGAAACCAGTATGGCTGTCGGCGCAGCGAATTTTAAAAACGAAAATTTGTTCATAATTATTTTTACCACGTCAAACTTCAGTCACCCGAAACCTGTTCGATCAGGTCCAAAATATCATCTTCCGTCCACGGCTTTCTGATGAATGCTTTCACCCCTGCCTCTTCCAGTCTTTGTTCCAGTGCTTTGTTACGCACGCCAGAGAGCATGATTACCATTGCATTGGGGTCACTTTGCATTATCTCTTTCAGAACCGTCTCGCCATCTTTAACCGGCATCAGGTAATCCAGTATGACGACATCCGGGTCAAGCCTGTCAAACATCTCGACCCCCTGTCCTCCGTCCTGTGCCAGGCCAACGACCTCATGCCCACCTTTTTCGCAAATCCGTTTCAAACTGTTGGTTGCGAATTTTGAATCATCAACTAACAATATTTTTGCCATTTCATTTTCCGGTACTGTTAAATTTAACTCATATGTGTCATCCCCAATATTACCACTAAGAAGCGCTACCCTGACTTCAAATTTCGGCCTGGACCTCGGTTGTGCATCTGCAGGCTCATGAGTAACTCTTGAGACGGGAACCTCCACGCTCATGATCATCAGATTGTGGGGCCCCGGGAGCACAGGTACTCACGCACCCTGATTTTTCTCTCACCATGGATAGGGTCAAAGTTTCACGCGCTGCGCCTGAACCGCATTTTCATCGGTGCTATAGTTCTTGCCGAATATTCTGAGGGATAAGAAAAATGACCAAAGTACGCCACTGGGTGATCATGATCGTACTGAGTCTTTCAGGCGGTATCATTTTCGGGTTGCCGTTCCTATTTGAGGTCTATTACAAACCTTTGGCCCAGGCATTGAGTCTGAACAATACCGAGGTAGGTTCGTTGATGAGTGTTTTCGGGGTGACCTCATTGATTTCCTATTTTCCCGGTGGCTGGCTGGCGGATCGTGTATCTCCACGTAAGCTGATAACGATTTCCCTGGTGTTGACCGGTTTTTCCGGTCTTTATTTCTCCACCTTTCCGAGTTATACAATCAGCCTGGCGTTGCATGCTTTTTGGGGTGTCGCCATTTCGTTCCTGTTCTGGGGTGCGATGATAAGGGTCACACGCAACTGGGCGCCACCGGAAGAGCAGGGGCGGGCTTTTGGAATTCTGGAATCCGGGCGCGGTATAGGGGAGGTACTTACCGGGGTGGCTCTGCTGGCAGTTTTTGCAGCACTGGGAAGCGGTGACTCCGCACTTGCGGTCGTTATCATCCTGTCATCCGTGTTCACGCTGGCACTCGGTGTCCTTGCCTGGTTCACGTTGGAAGACGAGGTTGATGACGGCAGGGGCGCGGAAGATGCCCACAAGATCGGGCTAAGTGACATCATAGCGACCATTAAAATGCCCGTCGTGTGGTTGATTGCCACGGTCATTTTTACCGGTTATTGCACATACTGGGGAACCTTCCGATTTACCTCCTACGCAACCGATATTTTCATGATGAGTGTGACCATTGCAGCGACCATCAGTGTCGGCAAGATGTGGCTGAAACCAATGGCGGCTCTGGTGGCAGGCTTTGTCGCGGATAAACTGGGTATCGCCAGGACCGTTGCATTCCTGTTCATGGTACTGATCATCAGTTTCAGTGTTTTTGCCGTGATGCCAGGCAGTTCGGCCATGATTCCAATGATGTTGCTGAACATCGCCATCGCATCACTGGTGGTATTCGCCATGCGGGGAATCTATTTCGCCCTGCTCGAAGAGGGGGGTGTACCGCTGGCGGTGACCGGCACAGCGGCGGGATTCGTATCTGCAATCGGTTATACACCGGATATTTTCATGCCGTTACTGGGTGGCGTGCTGCTGGATACCTACCCTGGGCCCACGGGGTATCGTTATTTCTTTTTTACCACGGCAGCGATCTGCGCAGTGGGTCTTGTTGCTTCATTGACAATTTATCTGAAGTTCGTCCGGAAGACTGATCAAGAATCCGGCTAACGATCAATCCTGACTTGCGTATCTGTCTGCGTCAGGCAGGTGGATCAAAGGTCTGCTTGAAGGTAAATGCCCGCGGTGTCGGGCCATTTGATTGCAAACACTCCAGTCTGTCCCGGGCTTCTTCAAGATCGGGGACCCTACCAGCAGGTATCCACCACAGTACTGAGTAAGTCTCGCTGAGTCTGTTAAACCATTCTTTGCGCCGAGCCATGATATGGGTATGCGCAGAGCGAAAAACAAATTTGTGCAAGGACCCCACGTCGGTCCAGACACTCATGTTTACCAGCATATTGGCCCCGAAGAAGTCGATTTCGGTGGCATCACCCTCATCGGTTTGCAGACGCCAGACAAAGCCGGCTGACTGTTCTGCCAACTCATTGATTCGCTCGAGATTATCGACAAAATCTGCAAGTTCGGGTGAATCTGCAGAATATTTCATATCGGCGAGGTTCAGTTGGGCGAGGTGGTGGCTTTTCATGTTGGGTTCTCAATTTTGCTGATCAGTATAGGATTTATCTGAATCCATTACCGATATTCGAATAGTTGGCGAGAACAATTGCCTGACAGGTGGGCTAGCTGACATAAAATTCACCTTGTGAAAAAACCATCTTCATCTATGCCGTGGCGTTGGCAGGGTTCACCTGGCTGCTTCAGTTCATTGAGTACAAGTTGAATGTACTGGTGCTGCCGACCGAAATATATATCGCCATCATTGCATTGTTGTTTACCGGACTGGGAATCTGGGCAGGCCGTCGTCTTGTACATCAAAAAAGCCCTGAAGATTTTGTGCCAAACCGGAAGGCGCTCGATTATCTGGGTATCAGCAAACGCGAACTCGAGGTACTGGTGCAGCTGGCCGCCGGTAATTGGAACAAGGATATTGCGGAGAACATTTTTGTTTCACCCAATACCGTCAAAACCCACCTGTCGCACCTGTACGACAAACTCGGAGTCACCCGGCGCACACAGGCAGTAATGAAAGCCAGGGAGTTACGCCTGATATTTTTTGGCGTGAAAAGATATCGCGATCGCGAGCTGGGTGGTGTAATTCGTTACTCCACGGCCTCGCAGGTGGGTTTGGGCATCACCCTGGTTGCAGCTCTGATTTACGTTGTGGCCTGGGAAGTAAACCTTTCACTCACCGACTGTGCCTTTATAAATGACTATACGGATTCCATCATCGAACAACGCAGAATGGAAGGTGCCACCGAGGTAGAAATGAGCAAATTGGTGGCGGAAATGGAAGCAATGAAAGAGAGCTATGGAAACACCATTTATCGCCTGACGATTACCTTCATGGAAATCTTTCCCATTGGTGTTGTGATAACGTTGATCAGCGCGGCAATTCTGCGTAAAAACCAGGTTTTGCCCACCGCGGAGGCTTGAGTCCAAAACGGTTCATATTTTACTTCATGCCGTATAAATAACAGCGAAGACAGAATACAGGTCATTGGCCTGTATTCCTTTTTAGTTTTTCAACATTTCAATCGGTTTTATTTCAGTCAATCGCCGGTTCAATTTTTGTTACACGTTGAAATCCCCTGGGTAGTTTGCGACCGCGATTGGCACGTTCTCCCCGGAAGTGCTCCAGGTCCTTTTTGCCGATACGCATATAGCGCTGGCCAGCCCACACCAGGATCTCATCACGAGGTGCGACGATCGCGATGCCGATCATGTGCTCCTCACCCGCCTTCAGGCGTTTGGGGGGGATGTTGATCAGCTTGTTGCCCTTGCCTTTTGACAGTTCGGGCAGGTCAGCCAGGGAAAATGCCAGCAGGTAGCCATCCGAGGTGACACAAACCACCGTGTCCGCATCATCGGAAGTGATGATGGCCGGGGCCACCGGCGTGGAATCCCCCGGCAGTGAAATCATGGCTTTGCCTGCTTTCATACGACTGTGCAATTTCCCCGTTTCGGCTACAAACCCGTATCCGTAAGAGCTGGCCAGAACCAGTTTCTGATCCGTTGCACCGGCGATCGCGTATAGAAACCCTGCGTCCTGGGGAAGTGTAAAACGGGAGGTCAGTGGTTCGCCAAGACTGCGTGCCGACGGCAGGGTATGTGCAGGTAACGCATAGGCGCGCCCGGTCGAATCCAGGAACACCGCCTGCTGGTTGCTTCGACCCCTGGCGGCGTGCTGGAACTCGTCACCGGATTTGTAATTCAGGGTGGACGCATCGATCTCGTGCCCCTTGGCTGCCCTGACCCAACCGGATTTTGACAATACCACCGTGCACGGCTCCGAGGGGATCAGGTCTTCTTCTTTCAAGGCCTGTGATGCATCACGTTCAACCAGTTGTGAGCGTCTATCATCCCCGTATTTTTCTGCATCGGCCACCAGTTCCGTCTTCACCAGCGTTTTCATTCTCTGCTTTGAGCCGAGTGTGATTTCCAGTCCGTCGCGTTCCTCCGCCAGTTCGGCCTGTTCGCCGCGGATCTTCATCTCCTGCAACCTGGCCAGGTTGCGGAGTTTCGTATCCAGAATGGCATCTGCCTGGGTTCCGGTGATCTCAAAGTGTCTCATCAGTACCGGTTTTGGTTCGTCCTCGGTGCGGATAATGCGGATTACCTCGTCAATATTCAGAAAAGCGATCAACAGACCTTCAAGTATATGCAGACGGTCTACCACCTGGTCGAGACGAAATTCGAGCCTCAGACGGACCGTCTTGAGCCGGAATGTCAACCATTGTTTGAGCAGCTTGCGCAGGTTCAGTACCTGGGGCTTGCCACTGTTGCCAATAATGTTCAGATTGACACGATAATTACGTTCCAGATCAGTGGTCGCAAACAGGTGATTAAGTAGTTGCTCGATGTCGACCCGGTTGGAGCGGGGCACAATAACCAGTCGGGTGGGGTTTTCATGATCCGACTCATCACGCAGATCTTCGACCATGGGCAATTTCTTGCTTCTCATCTGCTGTGCGATCTGTTCCAGCACCTTGGCAGGTGATACCTGATGTGGCAACGCCGTTATGACGATGTCTCCGTGTTCGGGTTCCCAAACAGCACGCATTTTGACCGACCCATGCCCGGTCTCATACATCTTCAGCAGGTCTTCGCGTGGTGTGATGATTTCCGCATCGGTTGGAAAGTCAGGTGCCCTGATGTGCTCGAAAAGTTCCGCCACGCTGGCCTTTGGTTCATCAAGAAGACGGATACAGGCACTGACAACTTCCCGCAAATTGTGTGGTGGAATATCCGTTGCCATTCCCACCGCAATACCGGTGCTGCCATTGAGCAGAATATTGGGCAGGCGGGCGGGAAGCAGGGAGGGCTCCTTCAATGTGCCATCGAAGTTGGGTGTCCATTCAACGGTGCCCATACCCAGCTCGGCCAGCAGTGTTTTTGCATAGGGTGACATACGTGATTCGGTGTAGCGCATGGCCGCAAAGGATTTCGGGTCGTCGGGGGAACCGAAATTTCCCTGCCCGTCAATCAGTGGATAACGATAGGAAAATGGTTGTGCCATCAGCACCATGGCCTCGTAACAGGCCGAATCACCATGCGGGTGAAACTTACCCAGGACATCACCCACCGTGCGTGCGGATTTCTTGTGTTTTGATGCAGCGCTCAAACCCAGTTCACTCATCGCGTAAATAATACGCCGCTGTACTGGTTTCAGACCGTCGCCGATGTGGGGCAGGGCCCGGTCCAGCACCACGTACATGGAGTAATCCAGGTAGGCCTTTTCGGCGTATTTTCTGAGTGGAATCTGTTCGTGTTCAGAAAAACTCTGTGTGATTTCGTTCATTGGATTCTGTCGCTTGATATAGCCGGTTGTCGATCATTAAAAAAATGGTTACAAAATTAATCTGTTTTGACTTCACACCGATGCGAGGTCACCCTTGTCCTCCAGCCATGCTTTCCTGTCTGCCGCTCGTTTCTTGCCGAGCAACATGTCCATCATCGAGTTGGTTCTGGCATCGCTGTCTATGGTCAGTTGCACCAGTCTTCGCGTATCCGGATCGACCGTGCTTTCACGCAACTGCAAGGGATTCATTTCACCCAGGCCTTTGAACCGGGTTTCCATTATCTTGCCTTTCTTTTTCTCGGCCGCTATGACATCGAGGATGGCCTGGCGTTCTTCCGCATCCAGTGCATAGTGGGTTTCCTTGCCAATGTCGATACGATAAAGCGGAGGCATGGCAACAAAAACATGACCGGTTTCCACCAGGGCCCTGAAATGTTTCAGAAACAGGGCGCAGAGCAGGGTCGCAATGTGCAGACCGTCGGAGTCGGCATCCGCCAGGATGATGATCTTACCGTAGCGCAGATCGGAAATCTTTTGAGAGCCCGGGTCAACGCCAATAGCCACTGAAATATCATGCACCTCCTGGTTGGATAGTACCGCATCGGATTCAACTTCCCAGGTATTTAGAATTTTTCCCCGCAACGGCAGGATCGCCTGGTATTCCCGGTTCCGTGCCTGTTTTGCAGAGCCCCCTGCGGAGTCTCCTTCGACCAGGAACAGCTCGGTAAGGGACAGGTCCTGGCTGGTGCAATCGGCCAGCTTGCCGGGCAGTGCAGGGCCGGACGTAACTTTTTTACGCACCACCTGCCGACCTTTCTTCATGCGTTTCTGGGCATTGGCAATGGCCAGCGTTGCGATGGCCTCACCATCGCTGACATGACGGTTCAGCCACAGACTGAAGGAATCTTTTACCACACCTGAAACGAAGGTCGCGCAGGCCCGTGATGACAAACGCTCCTTGGTCTGCCCACTGAATTGCGGGTCGGACATCTTGACCGACACAATGTAGGCAATACGGTCCCAGATATCATCAGGAGCGAGTCGAATTCCCCGTGGCAGCAGGGTGTGTAACACACAGAATTCACGCAACGCCTCAACCAGCCCGGTGCGCAGACCATTGACGTGTGTGCCACCGGAAATGGTTGGTATCAGGTTGACGTAACTCTCCTGCAGTTGCCCTCCTTCAGGTAACCAGCACAAGGCCCAGCTGACCTCCGAATCACTGCCTTTCATTTCAACTGTGAAGGGTTGTTCAGGTAACTGGGTGATGCCCAACAATTCATTTTGTAAATAATCTTCCAACCCCTGGTCAAACTGCCACTCCTCTTTTTCTCCGGTCTTGGCGACACACAGGCTGACATGCAGACCGGGGCACAATACGGCCTTTGCGCGCAACAGGTGTTGTAGTTTTTTATAGCCAATTTTTGCACTGTCAAAATATTTAGGATCGGGCCAGAAACGGATGCGTGTTCCAGTGTTGCGTTGTCCAACCGTTCCCAGTACCTCCAGTTCAGATGTCTTGGCACCGTCCCTGAGTGTCATGTGGTGTTCGCGTCCTTCGCGTTTGACCCAGATTTCAAAATCAGTCGACAGGGCATTGACTACGGATACGCCCACGCCGTGCAGGCCACCCGCGAACTGGTAGTTATCATTGTTGAACTTGCCACCGGCGTGCAGACGGGTGAGGATCAGTTCGACGCCGGGTATACCGTGCTCCGGATGATTATCAACCGGCATACCACGACCATTGTCCGTGACCTCGATCGAACCGTCTTCGTGCAACGTGACTTCAATATCCTTGCAATATCCTGCCAGTGCCTCGTCCACACTGTTGTCAATGACCTCCTGTACCAGGTGATTGGGCTGGGTCGTGTCGGTGTACATGCCAGGCCGGCGTTGCACCGGTTCGAGTCCTGAAAGGACCTCAATGTCCTTTGCCTGATACTGCTTGCTCATTTGGTTTCTGAAATCATTCCTTTTTATGGCCGAAACTGAACCCGGCCGTTACCGTTACGGCGGAATTACCGCCGATCAGGATTTCACTGAATACGCGTTTGTAGCGGAAGCCCACCGATGGAACGAGCACGGGTGCAATACCCAGTTCGTTCAGCGGAATCTTGTTCTCGTAGGGTTCCTTGTAGCCATGCAACAACCCACCGGTCAACCTGAAATATGCCCACTCGCGTCCGAACAGATTCCATCCGTAGCCAGCATACAAGTACTGACTGGCTTGTCCAAAAGAATTATCGAAATAAGCAAAGCCATAGAACCAGCTGGAAGACGTCTGTGCCTGGATGTCAAGCAGGTGCTGCTGATTGACGTGATAAGGTTCCGGGTCCCAGTGCTTGGTGTACAGTGAGGTCTGAAAACGCCATTCGGTGATTTCAACTGCCTTCGCGTCAACTGCAAAGAACCACAGTGAGCCAGCCAGGGCAAGGAATACGGACCATTTGCAGGCTACAACCGGGTGCGTTCCCGGGTGCTTTTTTACTCGGGGTTGAGAGTTCATCAAGTCACTATTAAAAATGCGGATTAGTTGCACCTTTTAACATAGATTGGAAACTGCATAAAGAAGAACAATTGCCTGTCGCCATAAACGGGTAGCATCGGTATAATGGCCATCCAGAACTCTTACTAAAGGCGACAGGTTCTGGCATGACATCATTTGTTTTCGTTACCGGCGGCGTTGTATCCTCACTGGGCAAAGGATTATCCGCGGCCTCGCTGGCTGCAATCCTCGAGTCACGCGGTCTGAAAGTCACCCTGGTCAAACTCGATCCCTACATCAATGTTGATCCGGGTACCATGAGTCCGTTCCAGCATGGTGAGGTTTATGTGACCGAAGACGGGGCCGAAACAGACCTCGATCTGGGTCATTACGAACGCTTTGTTAGCACCCGGATGAGTCAATTGAACAACTTTACCACGGGGCGTATTTACAACAATGTGATTGCACGTGAACGTCGGGGGGATTACCTGGGTGGAACGGTGCAGGTCATTCCACATATCACCGATGAAATCAAAAAAAATGTCTGCAAGGCAGCCGAGGGTTTCGATGTTGCGATGATCGAGATTGGTGGTACGGTTGGTGATATCGAATCGCTGCCATTCCTGGAAGCCATACGACAATTGGGTGTTGAGCATGGAAACCAGGCATTGTTCATGCACCTGACCCTGGTGCCTTATCTCAAGGCCGCAGATGAAATCAAGACCAAGCCCACCCAGCATTCGGTAAAGGAATTACGCTCAATCGGCATCAGTGCTGACATCATCCTGGCACGTTGTGAGCGGGATGTTTCCGAGGAAGACCGGGCCAAGATCGCGCTGTTCACCAATGTTCCAAAAAATGCGGTGATCACGGCGCTGGACGCAGACAAGAGTATTTACGAGATACCTATCCTGCTCCATGAGCAGGGACTTGATGACATTGTGATCAACCGTCTTGGGCTGGAATCCGGGAAGGCGGACCTGTCACGCTGGCATGAGGTAGTGGACAGGCTGAGCAACACACGTCACGAGGTTACCATCGCCATGGTGGGTAAATACGTGGAACATTCCGATGCCTACAAATCACTGACCGAGGCGCTTACTTTCGGCGGTCTGAGGCAACGTATCAAGGTCAATATTCACAGAATTGAATCCGAGTACCTGGAACAAAACGGTATTGAAAGTCTGCGTGATGTTGACGCAATACTGGTGCCGGGTGGATTTGGTGAAAGGGGGTTTGAAGGTAAGGTCCTGGCGATCAATTATGCCCGTGAGAATAAGATTCCCTACCTGGGCATATGTTTCGGAATGCAGGCAGCAGTGGTCGAATACGCCCGCAACGTGTGTGGATTTGATGATGCCAACAGCACAGAAATCAACCCTCAGACCGGGAACCCGGTTATTGGCCTGATCACTGAATGGCTGGATGCCTCCGGTAGCGTGGAGAAAAGATCAGAGCAATCTGACCTGGGTGGCACCATGCGTCTGGGTGAGCAGCGATGTCGGTTACGCACAGACTCGCTGGCGCGCAAATTGTATGGTCAGGATATCATTACCGAGCGCCACCGCCACCGCTATGAATTCAACAACCATTACCGTGACACCCTGAAGAAGAATGGCATGTTGTTATCTGGTCACTCAATGGACGAAACCCTGGTTGAGATGGTTGAATTGCCAGGTCATCCCTGGTTCCTGGGCTGCCAGTTTCACCCTGAATTTACTGCCACACCACGCGATGGACACCCGTTGTTCAGCGGATTTATAGAAGCGGCGCTGAAGTCACAGCAGGGCGCATTGCCTGCGGAAGTAGCCAGCTTGTGAAATTATGCGGTTTTGAAGTCGGACCGGAGCAGCCATTTTTTCTGATTGCAGGCCCCTGTGTCATTGAATCTGAAGAAATGGCACTGAAAACGGCAATTGAGTTGAAAAAAATCACCACTCGACTGGGGATTTCATTTATTTACAAGTCTTCATTTGACAAGGCCAACCGATCGTCAGGAAAATCTTATCGGGGTCCCGGAATGGAAGAGGGGCTACGTATTCTTCAATTGGTCAAAGACCAGGTCTCAGTGCCGGTACTGACCGATGTGCATGAAGACACCGACATCGATTCAGTCGCTGCGGTGGCAGATGTCTTGCAAACACCGGCATTCCTGTGCCGTCAGACCAATTTTATCACCCGGGTTGCTGCGGCTGGGCTACCTGTAAATATCAAGAAAGGTCAATTTCTGTCTCCATGGGAAATGAAAAATGTGAGTGACAAGGCCAGGCAAACAGGTAACCGGCAAGTCATGGTTTGTGAGCGTGGTGTTTCTTTTGGCTACAACAACCTGGTGTCTGATATGCGCTCCCTGGCGGTGATGACAGAAACTGGATGTCCAGTTGTTTTTGATGCAACCCATTCTGTACAACTACCGGGAGGGCGGGGCGATTCCACCGGTGGCCAGCGTGAATTTATTCCCGTATTGGCACGTGCCGCAGTAGCCGTCGGGGTATCAGGGCTGTTCATGGAAACCCATCCGGAGCCGGACAAGGCCATGAGTGATGGCCCGAATGCCTGGCCATTGGATAAAATGGAAGACCTGTTGCGCTTACTCAGGAAAATCGACGCCGTCAGCAAGATGGATCCGGTGACAATTTAGGCAGTCAGCCGGGTGACAGTAAAGAGTCAAACGGCTGCCAGATCATTTGAGAGATGACATTGATATGACCCAAATTAAATCCGTACACGCCCGTCAAATACTGGATTCCCGGGGCAATCCCACACTTGAAGCGGAAGTCACTCTTCAATCGGGTGCATTCGGGCGGGCAGCAGTACCCTCGGGTGCATCCACCGGTGCGCGCGAGGCCATTGAACTACGCGACAAGGACCCGGCCAGGTATGGCGGCAAAGGCGTTTTGAAAGCAGTGGCGAATGTCAACGGTGAGATTACATCGTCACTAATCGATAAAGATGCTACGGATCAGAGGGCCATTGATGATGTATTGATCCAATTGGATGGCACAGCCAACAAATCCAGGCTGGGCGCAAATGCATTACTCGGGGTCTCGCTGGCCAACGCACATGCCATGGCGGCCCATCACAGACAACCCTTGTGGGCATGGTTGAGCGATGGCAGGGCGACAGAACTGCCAGTGCCGATGATGAATATTGTCAACGGAGGTGCACACGCTGACAACAGCGTTGATATCCAGGAATTTATGATCTTGCCGGTTGGAGTTGGCAGTTTTTCGGAAGCCCTGCGTTGTGGAACAGAAGTATTCCACGCATTGAAAGCGGTCCTTGCCGGCCGGGGCTTGGCAACTGCGGTAGGGGATGAGGGTGGTTTTGCACCTGATTTGCCCTCCAATGAAGCTGCGATTGAAGCCATTCTCGAAGCGATTGAACATGCGGGATACTCGGTGGGCAGTGATGTTTACCTGGGGCTGGATGCCGCCGCATCAGAGTTTTATCGTGACGGTGCCTATCATTTTGACTCTGAAAACCGGACATTCAGTTCTGCCGAATTTGCACAATACCTGGACGGCTGGCTGCGGCAATATCCAATCATCAGTATCGAAGACGGCCTGGCCGAAGATGACTGGGAAGGCTGGGCCATTCATTCGCAGTTATCAGCTGACAGATGTCAATTGGTGGGTGATGATCTGTTTGTCACCAACACCGAGATTTTTGCGCGGGGTATTGAACTGGATATCGCCAATGCCATATTGATCAAGTTGAACCAGATCGGCACATTGTCTGAAACACTTGACGCCATCAATATGGCGACCAAAGCCGGTTATGCATCTGTGGTATCCCATCGATCGGGTGAAACCGAGGACACGACCATTGCAGACCTCGCTGTTGCCAGTTCGGCCACCCAGATCAAGACCGGGTCCCTGTGCCGTTCAGACCGGGTGGCAAAGTACAACCAGTTGTTGCGTATTGAAGAATCCCTCGGCGACAAGGCCCGCTATGCCGGTTCGGGGGCATTTGTGAACCTGTGAATAAGAGCATGATCCAATAATGCGCATAGTGACCGCAATATTATTTGTCGTCCTGATATTGCTACAATTTAAATTGTGGTTGGGTGAAGGTGGTTTCCGCGAGGTGGGCAGGCTGGAAATTCGGGTTGAAGAGCAACGGCAACAGAACGATGACCTGTTGCTACGAAATACCGAGCTGCGTGCCGAGGTGGAGGACCTGCGTGAACGGCTGGAAGCAGTGGAAGAACGCGCCCGCAGCGAACTGGGGTTGATCAAACCCGATGAAGAATTTTACCAGGTGGTACCGCCTCCACCCAATGAAAATAAGACGGGTCAAGGCAAAGGAGTAAATTCGTGAGCGCCGGACCAGTTCAAGTTCTGATTCCGGCTGCCGGTCGCGGCACCCGCTTTGGTGGCGACGTATTGAAACAATACCTCCCGATCTGCGGTAAGGCCGTGCTTGCGCACGCGATCAGATCATTTCAGTTTCACCATTCAATTGATGGCATCACGGTGGTGATCTCGGAAGATGATCATTGGTTTGAATCAGCGCTTGGTTCGCTGACAGCAGCAGTTGAGACTGCCCCCGGAGGATATACCAGGGCGGAATCTGTTCGCAATGGCCTGAGGTCTATTTCCGAAAGACACCCCGAAACCAGGTGGGTGCTGGTACATGATGCGGCCCGACCCTGTTTGCCACCAGACTGCCTGGACCGATTACTGGAGCAGGGCATGCAGCACAAAGACGGGGCGATTTTAGCGGTTCCTGTCGGTGACACGCTTAAGAGGGCAGATGAAAAACGGGAGATCATCACGACGGTTGATCGTGAAAGTCTGTGGTCTGCCCAGACACCACAGTTGTTTCGAATTGCAGAATTGTCCAGGGCCATGGATGCTGCGATTGCGGCCAATCATGAGTTGACGGATGAGGCATCGGCCATGGAGCTTGCAGGTGCCTCGCCTAAACTTGTCATGGGATCAGCGGCGAACGTAAAGATCACCCATCCCGGAGATATAAAGATAGCGGAGGCCTGGCTGAGAAGTTCGGGAGCAGCAACTTAGGCGAAGGTGGTAGTAAAGACATGAAATTCCGTATTGGTCATGGTCTTGATATTCATGCCTTCTCAGCAGGCAACCACGTGATGTTGGGTGGTGTTCGTATCCCGCATGACCGGGGTGTGGATGCCCATTCAGATGGTGATGTTGCATTGCATGCCCTGAGTGATGCACTGCTGGGTGCCGCTGCGCTGGGTGATATCGGCAGGCATTTCTCTCCGACCGACGACCGTTGGAAGGATGCGGACAGCCGGGATCTGCTGCGCCAGGTCAGCACGATGTTGAAACATAAAGGCTGGATGCCGGTAAATGTTGACCTGACCGTCATTTGCCAGTCGCCAAAAATTGTGCCTTATGCTGAGAAAATGCAGCTTGCAATTGCCTCTGATCTCGGTCTTGAAGTCGATGACGTTTCCATAAAAGCCACCACTACCGAAGGCCTGGGATTCAGCGGTCGGGGTGAGGGTATCACCGCGCAGGCGATCGTACTGATCCAGAGTTGGTAATCAGTGAAGATTGGATTCGGGTGGTGACAGGTCTTGATCCGCTGCCGGATTGGCCGCGATATCTGGGTATGCCAACCGCCAGCGGTGTCATCCGTAGTCATTTGGAGGATTTTTACGTCGAAGAAATCTCCAGGATTCAACCACTGGGTGAAGGCAGTCACAGGTGGTTGTGGGTGGAGAAAACAGGGGCCAATACCGATTGGGTTGCGGGTCAGTTGGCCCGTTCGGCAAAATGCGCCAGACGGGATGTGGGTTATGCGGGTCTGAAAGACCGCCATGCCGTAACCCGCCAGTGGTTTTCTGTCCCGGAATCCCATTCCCTGGAAGCTGCACTGGAACACCTGGATATTGAGGGTGTATCAATTCTTGCCAGCAGCAGACATACGCGAAAGCTGAAACGTGGCACTCTGAATGGCAACAGATTCAGCTTGCGCATCCGCCAGTTTGAAGACAGGGGCAAACAGGTCGAACGGAGACTGGAGCAGGTATGTCAAAAGGGCGTACCCAACTATTTTGGCCCCCAGCGATTCGGTCATCGGGGTCTCAATGTACAAAAGGCATTTGAATCGCTGGGTAAACAAGCCCGCCTGAGCAGAAACCGGAAAGGTATTTACCTGTCTGCACTGCGCAGTTTTCTGTTTAACCAGGTACTCGCGATACGGGTGCAAAGAGAGAACTGGAATATCATCATCAACGGTGACCTGGTCATGCTGGATGGTAGCCATTCCATTTTTTCCTGTGAAATTGTAGACAGGGATATTGAAGAGCGCTGCATGCGCCTTGATATACATCCAACCGGCCCTTTACCGGGCATCGATGGGGCCGGACCGCAGAAAGATGCCGGGTCACTGGAGTATCAGGTTCTGGATGAATGGGCCGCGATGACCGATCTGCTGGTGGGGCAGGGCGTCAAGGCCAGTCGCCGGGCACTGCGGTTATATCCGGCAGAATTGCGCTGGAGTGTTCAGGGTAGTGAGTTGGAAATTTCTTTTGTGCTGCCACCCGGAACCTACGCAACCGTAGTATTGAGAGAAATACTGACGTTCGACACCGTTGGTTATTGAAGGAAACGAACGTATGCACCCATACAAGCTCAAAGGCACAGCAGGCAGCGTTATCAATCGTTCATTTCCTGTTGGGGATTCGTTGCTGCTGGGGTCTTCCCCGGAGTGCCAGGTACAGATTGAAGAACCGGGTGTCGCGCCCAGACATGCTGAAATTCGCCTTGTTGAGGGAAAATCTCTGTGGTTGAAGGACCTTGGTTCCGGGTTGGGCACATTGCTCAATGGAGAATCAGTTGGGGAAACCGAACTGGGTTCGGGCGATGAGATCAGGGTTGGGACCTGTCGCCTGATGTTACAGGCACCCGGTCTGCGGCCCGACAGAATTTTGACGGCCGAAGCCGTAGGACAGCCAGTTCGGCGCTGGCCACGCATACTGGTTTGGACTCTTCTGCTGTTAATGACCGCAACGGTCGCGGTGTTGAAATGGAAACCTGCCTGGCTGCCCGCCTGGTTTGGATAATCTGAATATTCGTCCCCATCGTCCATTCCACCGGGGTTAACACGCAGCAGGGCACAACCAGAGGTGCTCTGAAAAACGGTTATCGGATTACTAATCGGGTCCAATCAGTCCCAGAACAACACTATCCTGCCACTCACCGTGAACGTACCAGCGTTCGGGGAGCAACCCTTCTCGTTTGAAGTCCAGTTTCTCAAGCAAGCCGAGACTACCCTGGTTTCCGGGATCAACATCAGCCTCGATCCGGTGCAGTTTCAGTATTTTGAAAGCAAAATCAATCACAGCTTCGACCGCCTGCTGTGTCAATCCCTGGCGCCAGTATTTGCGCTTCAGGATAAAACCTATCTCCGCTCTTCGATTGGCCTGGCTGAAGTTGAACAGGATGCATTTTCCAATCAAATTGCTCTGATTTTTGCGATTTATCGCCCAGCATACACTGTCTCCCCGGGCATCTGAATCCAGGTCCTGTTGAAGCAACCTGGCCGCGTCATCTATCGTTGATAGTGGGGGGCTGCTCCAGTATTTCATACATTCTGGATCAGAAAGCATCTGAAACATGCCCTGCGCATCCTCAATAACCAATGGCCGTAAATTCAGATCGACAGTATCCAGGTTGCGGGAGATTTTTGTCAGGTCCATGATCAGATGTCTCTTTTATTCCAATTCGGTGTTTGCTGCGCGTCCAGCAGTTTGTGATGACAGAGCCATTCAAGGGCATCATCCGCATCATTTTCAAACCAGCATTGGGCTGAACCCAGACGAAAGGCATATCCCCAGCTATCCATGTCTTTGAACATTCGATGTCTGCCGAGCAAGCAGATTTGATCGGCCAGCAGTATCTGCAGATAACAAACGGCATTTTCCTCATCATAATTTCCGCCGGCATCGGTATGTACACCGTCACGCCGAGCTTGATCCATACACACATAATGGCAGGTCTCATGGAGAACGGAATGCAGGGGTGTGTCGACTCTTACCAATAGTCGGTCGCCAATCAGGCCCGCCTCTGAATCGCCCCAATAACTGCCCGGTATGTCTCTGTCAGCAGGAACAATTTCCAGAAACAATCCGTATTTGAGCAGCAATTTGCGCAGCAGCCTGCTATCGGTATCGGCCAGTCGCAGCACATCGGGTAATTCAATCGCTGTTCCGGCAGCTACGGGAATTGACGGGTTCATTGAATGATACCTATGCCTGTATTCAGAATTAATGACCATTGAATGATGGGAAATTCATTCGTCTGCGCTATTATGCGTATGCGGAATTTTACCGCAAGTCCAAATGGGTATGAATGCAACGTGGACACACTGCAAGGAAAGCACAGGCCAATTGAACTGCTTCGTTATGCGGGGTTATTCCTGTGGTTCTGCGCGGGAATTCCGCTGGTACTCATGCGTGTAATTTACCCGCAACCCCTGGAATCGACACCCTATATTGCCTGGATGCTGTTACACGGCCTGTACGGATTGATGTACTGGAACCTGATTCAATACCTGCCCGAGCGCACTTATGTCGGTCACCGATTATTGTATCTGTCACTGTTAACCGGTAGTGCGCTGGCGATCAGTGCGGTCTCCCAGTCGCCGCTGGGCGGAATACTGCTGTTGATTGTGAGCGTACTCCTGCCATGGATGTTGTCTACAGTGCAGGCCGTTACCTGGCTGATTTCGCAAAATGTGTTACTTGCTTACACCATCAGTCGAATACCGGATGTCAGTATCAGCGATGCCACCCTTGAGGCTGGTCTCTATCTCAGTATATCGGTGTTTGCGTTTATGGGATCAATGGTCACGTTGCGTCAGAGTACGGTCCGTGATGAATTGCGAAAAGTAAATTCAGAGCTGCTCGCGACACAAACGCTGTTGGAGGAAAATACCCGCATCGCTGAGCGAGTACGTATTGCAAGGGAACTACATGATCTGGTTGGTCATCACCTGACCGCGCTCACGCTCAACCTGGAAGTGGTGACCCACCTGGTCGATGGCAAGGTGCTGGGCCATGTGCAACAGGCACACTCGTTGGCCAGGTTGTTGCTCGCAGATGTGAGAGAAGTGGTCAGCGACATGCGTCAGGATGATATGGTCAACCTTGCAGATGCGTTGAACGCCCTGGTCGAAGGGGTGCCCAAGCCCCGAATCCATCTTGACCTGCCGTCCGACGAGGTCAATACCGAACCACAACGTGCGCAGGTTTTGTTGCGTTGTGTCCAGGAAATGATTACCAATAGCGTACGCCATGCACGAGCCAGAAACTTATGGATCAGGCTGAGTATCAGCAGAAATGGACTTGCCATGAGTGCACGCGATGACGGGGTTGGAACCAGTGAAATAGCCTCCGGGAACGGTCTCAACGGTATGGCCGAGCGCCTGAAGCAATTGGGTGGTAAGCTTGAGATAGAATCAGAACCGGGCGCAGGATTTGCACTGCATGCCTGGCTACCTACCTAGATATGAGCAGGAGCACCAAATAATGATAAGAGTCATGCTGGTCGACGATCAAAACCTGGTGCGCAAGGGCGTGCGGAGTCTGCTTGAATTGTCGGAAGAAATTGAAGTGGTCGCAGAGGCACCGGATGGAGCAGAGGCCATACGAACCATTCCGGAAATTCAACCGGATGTGGTTTTGCTGGACATGCGTATGCCGGGCAAATCAGGACTGGACGTTTTACAGGAGTTGTCAGCGGATTCCAATTTGCCGCCCACCATTATTTTGACGACCTTTGATGATGACGAAATCGTGTTGGCCGGCATCAAAGCAGGGGCGAAAGGATACCTGCTAAAAGACGTGAGTCTTGAAGAGTTGGTGGGTACCATCAAGACGGTAGCCGATGGCGGGTCAATGGTTAAACCGGCAGTTACCCAACGATTGCTTAAAGGTCTTCAGGGTTTAAAAACGGATTTCTCCAGCCTCGACCGTCCCGACCCGCTTACCGACCGTGAAACTGAAATCCTGAGGCTGATGGCGGGAGGGTACAGCAACAAGGAAATTGCCAACTCACTAGGCGTGGCAGAAGGTACGGTCAAAAATCACGTCTCCAATATCCTCTCCAAAATGGGTGTCCGAGACCGTACCAGGGCGGTCCTCAAAGCATTTGAAATGGAATTGTTGTAAATTTATTGAGTGACAGGGGGACTCATCAGTTAACTAACGGCCAGTGCCAGGCTTGGTATCTTGCCTGGTAAATTAGCGATTCCGGTAATCGTTTTCTGTATTGGATGACACTTTTTCCAGGGTTTCGACTGGTGTACAGGTGAAACCACGATAGCCGATAATGAGAAACAGGCCACCCACCGCGACAAACGCGGGGTAATTGCGCAATCCCAGTACAATGAAGCCAATTCCCGTAAGAAACAGCGCCATTGGCTGGATTTTGCCGGCACGAGTTGATGACCTGCGGGCCACAGCCGGAAGTTTCATCAAGTTTGTTTTCCCCGTATTTCCCGTTATGTTTTGTTATTCAGGATTCTTATTTGTACTCATGAAGCCTTGTCTAGGTGGTCAAACCTGCGTTTCAGGTCTTCTTTGGGGCTAGTAACTATACGTTCAATAGTTTCCACACGCTTACGCAAATCATGTTCCAGTGCGTCCATTTTGGCGTGAAGTGAATTGAGTTCGTCAGATAGTTCTTCGTTGTGTTTGTTTTTTCCGCGATCAGTAAAAATTCCGGTAACCATACCGGCCACACAAATAAGCGCTATTGCTGTCCACATACTCATCGAATTTCCTCGTTTGACCTTGTACCCAAATATATATGTTTGTTAGTGATTTAAACAGTGAAAAAAGTAATACCATTGAACCTCTTTCCATGCAGTTGTGGCAAATTCGGGAAGCTCCTCCATTAACGTTGACCCGAGGGTCGTCCCGGTCTGTCGCTGCGACGAAACCCTTCTGGCAGAGGGTCATGATCGGTGCCTTCAACATGGTCTTCGAAGTGGATGCGCTCCATCAGGTAACAGAGACAATCCTGTTGAATTACCCGGCGGTCCAGGGTCAGCATGGACGGCATGATTTCCCGGGTTGTCTCAAGCTGGCCCCGATCAAATCTAAAATAATGATCGGTGACATCGACACCATTTACATCCGTGGCGATCAGGGGCCTCTGCGGTCCTCCATTGATTTCTCCCAGGGAAATTCCGCTTGGTAATTCCCTGAAATTGAGTTCATCAAGGTTTTCATGAAAAGTAACATCTGTAGGCACCTGTCCGAACCCGAATAGCACATCATCACGTATCCGCACCGTGGCGACCATGTGAAACAGATGTACTTCATCTGCATCCACGGGGGACCTGGGGAGATCTGGCATATGCATACAGGTCTCTATGAACCCCAGGCTGTGATCAGTGCCGTGTACCTGGCCTGCCTGCCCGCATTCCAGTGTTGTGGAAGGGCAGAATTCTGAGAAAGCGAGCGACTGTGTACCTTTTGGTATGGTAAAGAAGACCACCTTGGATGAAAAATGAGAGGCAAGACGCAAAAACTTTGATCGTACCCGGTTGATGGCTGCATAATGGGGGTTCAAACCGGTATTGTTATGAATATCCATACTGGCAAATGGGGACATCGAACGCATCCGGTCGGTCACCCGTTGGAACAATTTGCCCAAATCAGTGTCGTCATACTTGCCGCCGGGCCAGCAACGGTTGTAATCGAGCTGGTCGTCGAGGCGGCGCAAGCGGTGTCTGGCGGCATCGACATTGCCAATCAGCAGGGACAGTGAGCGCGGTAGCCGGTCGAAGTCGTAATGACTTTTTAACAGGCGGCGAACGGCCTCCCAACCGGTAACCTCGTTACCATGCTGAAGCACGGAAACAAACAATGGTTTTTTGATTCTGCCTTCTAGGTGAATCAGAGTGGGGCCGTCCAGCACATGATGTAAGGCACTGGCAGGACGTTCGAGTAGTCCCTGAGGTAAATGATCAAGTTCGGTCAGCCTTACCATGTATGAATTCTGCGCTCAAAACGGACAAAAATACAGGCAAATGCACGTTTGGGATACCAGAGTCTTGAAATTATTTATTCAAACCCGAAAATAACGGGGTGGAGAGATTGACAGTTTAGTCTTGCCCAGGTCGGAAATTTAAAAAAATTAACAGGAACTACTGATGATTGAAGTGAAATCTTTGTGTAAACGCTATGGCAACATTTTGGCCGTCGATGACCTGAGCTTCAGTGTCGATGCAGGCCAGGTACTGGGGTTCCTCGGACCCAACGGGGCGGGTAAATCGACCACCATGAAAATGCTGACGGGTTTCCTTACCCCTACTTCCGGATCGGCGTCAATAAATGGTATAGATACCGTTGAAAATTCGGTGGAGGCACGCAGGCACATCGGTTACCTGCCAGAAGGTGCACCGAGCTACGGCGAATTGTCAGTGCACCAGTTCCTGACCTTTGTTGCACGTGCGCGAATGATTAAAAAGGACGGGTTGGAGGACGCGATATCGCGTGCGGTTGAGAAACTGAACCTGACCGAGGTATTACATCAGCCCATAGAAACACTGTCCAAGGGTTTTAAACGACGTGTGGGGCTGGCACAGGCGATAATTCATGATCCGCAAATATTGATCCTTGATGAACCGACAGACGGTCTTGATCCAAACCAGAAACGTGAGGTCCGACACCTGATCCGGGACATGGCCAAGGACAAGATTATCATTATTTCCACCCACATTCTTGAAGAGGTTGAGGCCGTCTGCAATCGGGTCATGATCATCTCGCAAGGAAGGTTACTGGCTGATGATACACCCCATGGGTTGGTAGAAAGCTCACGCTATAACAACGCTGTTTCCATGGTGGTGGAATCGGCGGAAAAAGCCGCCAGCGTGCTGAGTGAATTACCACAAGTGGCCAGGGCAGAATTGAGCGAAGGAGAATTGACATTGTTTCCTACCGGTCAACCAGGGCTGTTCGAAGCAGTGACCTCGGCAATCACGGAGAATGACTGGCAGGTATCCGCCCTTCGTCTAGAAGCGGGCAGGCTGGATGATGTGTTTCACAGTATTACCCAGGAGGAGACATCGGTATGAACGGTTCAATAAACGTGATGCGCAGAGAACTCACGGGCTATTTTGCAACGCCTGTCGCCTATGTTTTCCTGGTCATCTTTCTTGTAATGACCGGAATATTTACATTCTATCTCGGAAATTTTTATGAACGCGGGTTTGCGGACCTGGATCCCTTTTTCCGTTTTCATCCCTGGCTATACCTGTTCCTGGTACCGGCCATATCAATGCGTCTGTGGGCCGAGGAAAGACGTTCGGGAACCATTGAGCTTTTGTTTACATTGCCACTGACGACCATCGAGGCGGTGCTTGGGAAATTTCTTGCGGCGTGGTTGTTCATCGGTCTGGCCCTGGTCTTGACGTTGCCGATGTGGGTTACGGTGAATTACCTGGGCGCGCCCGACAACGGCGTGATCCTGGCCGCCTACCTCGGAAGCTGGCTGATGGCTGGTGGCTTCCTTGCGATCGGGTCCTGTATGTCTGCCCTGACCCGTAACCAGGTGGTGGCTTTTATATTGAGTGTGGTGGTGTGTTTCCTGTTTCTGTTAAGTGGTTTGCCCATGGTCATGAACCTGTTCAAGGGCTGGGCACCACAAGTTATCCTGGACGGTATCGCCAGCCTCAGTTTCTTTAAACACTTTTTAGACATTTCAAAAGGGGTCATAGATTTACGTGACCTGGTGTATTTCTCGCTGGTCATTGGCTTTTGGCTGTTGGCCAATGTACTGGTCCTGGAAATTAAGAAGGCCGAATGATGGAACAAAAAAAACGATCAATTATTTCAGCAGGTACGCTGGCACTGTTGGCTGTGCTGTTTGTGACGCTGACCATACTCTCATCCACGCTGCTAAAGGGGATGCGCTTTGATTTAACACAAAATGGTCTCTACACCCTCAGTGACGGGACCCGGAACATACTTCAGAATATGGATGAACCGGTCACCCTTTATCTTTACTTTTCAGAGAATTCCAGTCGCGACCTGCCACAGTTCAGAAGCTATGCACGCTGGGCAGGTGAAATGCTTGAGGAGTTCGAAGAACGCAGCAAAGGAAAACTGAAACTCAAGAGAGTGAATCCGGAACCATTTTCACCCGAGGAGGATGAAGCAGCGCGATATGGATTGCAGGGTGTTCCCGTGGGTGTTGCGGGTGATGTACTGTACTTCGGTCTGGTCGGGACCAACTCCATTGATGGTCTGCAGATGATGCCTTTTCTGCAACCGGAAAAAGAGAAGTTTCTTGAATACGATCTTGCCAAGATGGTTTCTTCGTTATCACATCCGCAACACAAGAAAGTCGGTCTGATATCCGGTCTGGATGTGAAACCGGCCTTTGACCCGGCGACACAAAGAATGCGGGAAGGTTGGGTGATCCACCAACAACTGGATCAGTTATTTGATCTTCAGGAGATAGCTCTTGATGCGGAAACACTGCCCGCAGACCTGGACCTGCTGATGTTGATTCACCCCACGGACCTGACGGAGTCCATGCTGTATCAGATTGACCAGTTTGTCCTGGGTGGTGGACGGGTGGCGGCGTTCATGGATCCTATGGCAGAGTCAGACACCGGTGGGGATCCCAATGACCCGATGTCCAGGATGAACGCCGGAGGAAGTTCATCACTGGGGCTTCTGCTGGATAGCTGGGGTGTCAGTTTTGATACGAACAGGGTGGTAGGTGACCGCGCCTATGCCCTGCAGGTGGGAACCGGTCCCGGACAACCACCTGTGCGTCACCTGGGAATACTGTCGGTGAAAACCGATGGTATGAATTCTACAGATATTGCGAGTGCAGATCTGGAGATGGTGAATTTTTCCAGCACCGGCTGGCTGGCACCACTGGAGAATGCGGAGAGTGAATTTGAAGCGCTGGTGAGCAGTAGTGAAAATGCTGCGCCACTGGATGTCTCCCGACTCCGGTTTCTGAGGGATCCAAAGGATCTGGACCAGGATTTTGAACCCACCGGAGACAGGTATGCATTGGCTGCGCGGATAAGCGGACCCGTCAAAACGGCATTTGAACAACCGCTCGAGGGTGCGCAGACCCAGGGCCATCTTGCGGTTTCAGTTGATGAGGGTATCAACGTGATTCTGTTCGCGGATACCGATATCCTCACAGACCGACTGTGGGTACAGAAACAGAATTTTCTTGGCCAGACCCTGGTCAATTCATTTGCCGATAATGGAACACTGGTGGCCAATATTGCTGACCAGTTGCTCGGAAGCTCGGACCTGATTGGAATTCGGGCCCGGATTTCTACCAACCGGCCTTTTGATCGCGTGGATGCCCTGAAATTGATCGCCGAATCTGAATTTCGGGAGACCGAGGAGAGATTACAGTTGGAACTGCAGGAAACTGAGGCGACCCTGGGTGAGATGCAGTCGGCAAGACAGGACGGGCAATTGACGGTGCTCAATGTCGAACAGCAGCAGGAACTGCAAAGGTTCCTGGATCGGAAAATGCATATCCGTAGTGAACTGCGACAGGTACAACACGATTTATCCCGAGATATTGAGGCCCTGGGTATGCGGCTCAAATTCATCAATATTGTGCTGGTCCCCTTGTTAATTATCGTGGTGGCGTTGTGGTTTGGTCACCACAAACGCAAGCGGCGGCAAAGGAGCAGAACATGAAAAACAATATTCTGTTTCTGATCGCATTGACAGTTGCGGCCATCCTGGGTGTGGTGTTTCTCGAACCAGGAGGGACGGGCAGTTCCTCTTCTGAATCTCATGCATTGTTGCTACCGGATATTGGTGAGGCTATTAATACAGCAAGCCGGGTGGAAATCATTACAGCAGACAACAACGTCGTAGCCACCCTGGTGAAAACCGGCGATGAATGGCGTGTGGAGCAAATGGGGGCATACCGCGCAGATTGG
This sequence comes from Lysobacterales bacterium, assembly GCA_014238945.1. GTDB lineage: Bacteria > Pseudomonadota > Gammaproteobacteria > Xanthomonadales > SZUA-36 > SZUA-36. The sequence continues at coordinate 2,370 of JABAAB010000101.1, read as the reverse complement.
ACCAGATTACAGGCGTTGCTGGCGGGTTTGGCACAAGCGAGAATCGTCGAGGTCAAGACCAGCAATCCAGAGTATTATTCGCGATTGGCAGTAGAGGACATTGCCAATGAAGACGCCGGTGGTGTACTGGTCAGATTCACGCTGGAAGATCTCACTTCCGGGGTGTTAGTTGGTAACCGGGCACAGGGCAGGGAAGGTCAGTATGTTCGTCTGGAAGATACTGCTGTCAGCGCCCTGGTGGACAGACAACTTGATGTGCCTACCGAACTAAAAGATTGGGCGGATACAAACATCGTAGATATCAGTGCCTCGGAAGTGGCCGAAGTTGAGATCATTCACCCACATGGGGGCAGAGTATTGGTGACCAAGATCAGTGCTGACCAGACTGATTTTGAATTGGTGGGTATGCCCCCTGAACGGGAAACACAGAGCAGTTGGTCGGTCAATTCACTGGGTTCTGTTTTTTCGCTGTTGAAGCTTGAGTCTGTACGTCCGGTTGATCAGGTTGATTGGTCAGCTGCCGTCAGGATGCGTCTGATGATGTTCTCCGGTGTTGAGATTATTACTGACCTGGTGGTTGTTGACGAAACGTTTCTGCTTCGTCTTGAAGCCAGTCATCCGGCGGGTGCCGTGACCGCAATCGAAAATGAAGAAGCAGTGCTCCCCGACGAAGAAAATTCAGAGAAAGCAGCGATCGAAAAGCAGGCAGTCGCCGAAATAACACGATTGGTTGATGACATTAATCAGCGTGTAAACGGCTGGGCTTACGGCATATCAGAAAACAAGTACGAAGCCATGGTAAAGGAGATGGAAGACCTGTTGAAACCGGTGGAAACTTTGTGACGACACAGAGCCGATACCTGGCGCTGACCGGGGCTGTATTGGCTTTCATTGCAGTATTGTTGGCAGCTGCAGGGAGCCACCTGGTGGATTTTGCCAAGCAGCCGGGAGCCAGGGATAGCTGGCAGACGGCTTTTGTATTTCACCTGGTCCATGCCGTCGCGCTGATAGGTCTGGCTGCATTGGTGCCGACGAATTCGCTGCGTCCCCTGGTTTGGGGCGCCTGGTCAATTGCCGCAGGAATATTGCTGTTCAGCGGTAGTCTGTATGTCGGGGTACTCACCAGCGGTGCCATGACAGGATTCCCGCCCCTAGGTGGCATTTTGCTGATGACCGGATGGTTGCTGATTTCGATTTCTTTTTGGAAATCCACATGAGCCGGTTACGATACAACCGCAGAAAAGCGGTTGCACACTTGAAAGACAGTTGTGAACAGATGCGTGGCCTTATCAGGGAAAAGGGTGTCTTTGATCTCCGCATCGAGCCAGGCTACGACCAGTTTGTTGCGTTGGCCAGTTCAATTGCCTACCAGCAACTATCCGGCAAAGCTGCCGCAACAATTTATGGTCGCTTTGAAGCCCTGTTTGAGAACAACAAACCTGTGGCCTCGGCGGCCGTTCATATGTCGGTAGAAAAATTAAGATCGGTTGGGCTGTCCAATAACAAGGCATTGTCTATCATCGATCTTGCCGAACATGTTTGTGCAAACAGTCTTCCCACGGCCAGAAAAATGGCATCCATGGATGATGACGAAATTATTGAAAGCCTGTGTCGAGTCCGTGGTATTGGTCCCTGGACGGCTCAAATGCACTTGATGTTTTGTCTTGGTCGTCCCGACGTCATGCCGGCGACGGACCTGGGGGTGCAAAAAGGGGTTCAGGCCATATATTCACTGCCAGAATTGCCCAAACCTGAACAGGTCCTGGTAGTTACAGAGCACCTTTCGCCGTATCGAACCGTCGCCAGTTGGTATTTCTGGCGTGTGGTGGACGATTGAGCTAACTACGCAAGACCGGACTTGATTGTACCGGTAGAAATCCTTATATAATCAGACTAAGACACTTCCGAGGTACAAATGAACCTGCTTGACCACTTTATTCTTCACCACTTCCAGGTGTCCATGTTGCGTGCAGAGTTGTTGCGTGTGACTCGTGAAGGAACCATGCAGGACGCCAAGGTCGAGATGAATTTGACGCCCAGGTTGATGGAAATGGATTCGGGTGACCATCTGCCGTCCTACCAGGTAAGTGCCAGGCTGATTTGCATCGGTGGTATCAACAAGGACCCGGGTCCGGCCTTTAAAGCGAAAGTGGGCATTGAAACTGTGTACCAACAGACATCCGGTGATCCGATCGATATTTCCGAATTCACCAATCATCATGCCAGTCTTGCGCGTCAGATTTATCCCCTGCTGGCACAGGAATTACGTGGTCTGTTGACCCACATGGGTCTATCCCAAATCCAGTTGCCCTTTGACTTGAATCCAGATTCCAGCAAGATCAGCGTATCGCAGGATGAGTTGCCAACCCG
>JABAAB010000100.1 GCA_014238945.1 Lysobacterales bacterium | reverse complement strand
TGGCGGCAGGATAGCTGTGATCAAAACCGAAATACCACTCTTTCCACTGAACACTGTCTTGTTTCCCGGAGCCCACCTTCCGCTGAGGATTTTCGAACAGCGATATATCGACATGGTTCGTGAATGTAGCGCCTCAGATTCCTGTTTTGGCGTTTGCCTGGTCAACGAAGCCATGCATCAGGATCAGCATGCAAGCCATAGGCAAACCGGCACAACAGCCGAGATTTGTGACTGGTTCACCACCTCCGACGGTCTGCTCGGCATCATCGCCCGTGGCCGTCAAAAGTTCTCTGTTAGTAAGACCGGCATACGTGAAAACGGCTTGCTGACGGGCGAGGTGGAGTTGTTGGCGGAGGGCCCGTTGGTGACTGTTCCCGCAGAGTTTGCGGTTTTATCTTCAATTGTTGCCCGGTTCATGGAAGCACAAGGCAAGAACTATCCTGACTTTCTACCGGAGCATTTGCAGGATGCCAACTGGGTCGGTCATCGCTTGGCTGAACTCCTGCCGTTGGAAAATCCAGAGAAACAGGACCTGTTGGAGATCAGCGCCCCGCTGGAACGATTGCAGCAACTGGTTGAGTTATTGCCCCGCTTTCAATGACTGAAAAAAATGGTCACTATATCAACATACCGTTGGCTGGTTATTACCGGTATCGCTATCCTGATTGAGACTGTTCGCGCAATACCGGCCGCCGCTCAAGATGCCCGGTCACCTTCTCGTATGACATCGCAAATTCAAGCACTTTTTGGTCATCACCAAAACGCCCCATGATCTGCAGACCCATGGGTCTGCCGTTTTCATCAAATCCCGCAGGTACGTTGCAGACAGGCATTCCTGCCAGAGTCCCACCGATGACCACTTCCATCCAGCGATGGTAGGTGTCCATTTTGGTGCCGTTGATTTCGATCGGCCAGTGAACATCCTTTGAGAATGGAAAGACCTGGGCTGTGGGCAGAACCAGCAGGTCAAATTCGGCCAAAAGTCTGTGAACTTCCCGATACCAGTCAGACCGGGTGATGCCCGCTTTGTATACCTGCCCCGCCGACGTATTGAACGATCCCTCGATCTCCCACACAACTTCGGGCTTCAGTTGACTGAGTGTATCTGGATCATCGTAAAGCTCACGCATACCATGACGGGTCCAGTGCCGAAGGGTGAGCCAGGTTCTCCAAAGCCTGTCCATATCAAAATCAGGTTTGCACGGTTCGATGATCGCCCCGTTTTTTTCAAGCATGACCAGGCTGGCTTCGCACAACCCGAGTACACCAGGCTCGAATGGGAGGTAGCCATCATAATCCGCCATCCAACCGATTTTCATACCTGCCAATTTTGCCGGTTTGAACGAACCGGGGGCAGGAAGTTCATCACGCAGTGAAAGTGGCTGGGCCGGGTTGTACCCGGAAATGCTGTACAACAGCCGCACCGTATCTTCGCAATTGCGCCCCAACGGTCCACCAGTAGCCATTTTCTGATAAAACAGATCACCGTCGTCACCGCCCGGCACCCGGCCCTGGGTCGGCCGGAAACCTATGATATTGTTGAATGCGCCCGGGTTTCTGAGTGAGCCCATAAGATCACCACCATCGGCCACCGGCAACATGCGTGTTCCCAACCCGCAGGCCGCGCCACCGCTACTGCCCCCCGCGGTGAGATTCGGGTCGTACGCACTCCCTGTTGCACCGAACACCGGGTTATAACTTTGTGAGCCCATACCGAATTCAGGTGTATTTGTTTTTCCTATGAAGATCGCCCCCTCATTACGGATACGAGAGATCATGTAGTCATCCTGTTCGGCTCTCGTATCAGCAAAAATTGGTGACCCCTGGCTGGTCGGCAGACCCGCTGCATCGGACAGGTCCTTTACCGCGTGGGGCATACCGTGCATCCAGCCCCAGTACTGATCTTTACGCAATGCCTCGTCTGCAAGAACGGCCCAGGCAAGCAACGTGTCGTCATCAACCATGCTGACTATGGCGTTGTAAACCGGGTTATAACGATGAATACGCTGTAGATACGCGCGCATGACTTCAACACAACTCACATGCCGTTGTCTGATCGCAGCTGAGAGCTGTGACGCACTAAGGCGGGTCAGATCTGACGGAAGATTGCTCCCCAGTATATCCGCCGGATATGCCAAAGCGACTCCTATACCTGCTGTTGCCCCCAAAAACTCTCGTCTATCCATTGTCACTAACTCTTTATTCCGGATTGGTTTTTTGGTTTCAGTATCAAGATTGATTGTGCCCGATATTTGCAGTTGCTGCACAAAAGTTCAGGCGATAGTTTACCCGCTGGTGTCTGCATCAATTGGCGCCCACTCTCCGCCACGCGTGAATGAGACAACATCTTTTAATCAAAACGTCTTGCACCAAACAGGCCAGGCAAATGCCTACGGGCGGTCCCTGGCAATCAAAACACTTCTTCACTGATCAATATCATAGAACGGTCAACCTGTTTGAGTAACATGGAAGAAAGTTCTTCCAACAGGCCGGATACGGATTCGTCTTCGGCAGGGATGGCTCTCCAGTAACTGAACACACCCAGACGCTGCACCAGAACATCGGTGGATATCTGACCCAGGTAAACCACCTGGCCGCCAGGTTTTAACCTGATCCCGGAGTCCCATATGCGGATGGTTTCCTGGGTCGATGGATCACCCCCCAGGCGGTGTAACAACATGGTATCCGCCCTGCCGAGGTAGTCTTTTTTCAGAGGAGGAAGTGAGAACTCGGTCGGTTCCGGGTTCATTGACAATATGGGCCAGCGCCAGTTGGCAGATTCCGGCTCCTGCCAACCGGAAGCTGCGAGCACCTGTGCCAGAGACTCCGGGTCGCCAGCGTACTGCAAATTGAACGCCCTGGCGGCAACCGATGACAGGCGGGTACGCTCACTGGGCAGGTACCGCCACTCTTCCTCCCACCATCGCCCTGATGAGATCTCCCGCTGTGGCAATGGTACGGTCAGGGCCTCAACATCTTGCTCGATATTCTGGCCAACCTGCCAGACAAATGTGGCGGTCAGCATACCGAAGAAAATCAGACTGGCGGCCATGCCATTGAACCCTCTGACAGCACGCTGTCTATAGGCAATACCCACAACAAAGGTCCATGTCATTCCCAGTGCAACACCCATCAGGGCGCCGCTCATCCAGTCCAGCCCCAGGTACAACCGGGACAACACCAGCAGGGACAACAACAGACCAATAATCACATAAGGCCATTTTCGTTTACGTCGCTGCAGCTCCCTTGCAATCATTACCGCGTAATAACCCAGGACCACGGTTGCCAGTGTCAGGGCCGCACTGGGGTCATAGAGGGCATTCGCGCCGGTTTCACTCAGTATGGGCGTGGCCCGCAGTGACCAGCCCAGCAACACCTGCAGAATGACGCCGCCACCCATGGCCACCAGCCAGTGCAGCGCGGCCTTTTTACGCCCCGCACCAATCAACCACAGCAACAGCGCCACTGAAGTGGGTATTAAGACCCACAACTGTGACAGCTGCGTCAGGGCCACCATGACCGGGTCGGCCACGTGGTTTCTCAGTGCCAGTGCGTAGGCCTGGACCGCTTGGTCAATCGACTGTGGATGGGTTGAGAAAGGTGACAGAAACAACAGGATGACCATGCTCCAGAAAACCAGCACGAGCAGAATTCCCATCATCGTGATGGACAGCACTTCAGGTTGTGAGGAATCAAGTAATGGTCCTGCAATACGCCGGAAAACCGGGTGTCGCCTGAGCCAACGAATGACATGTCTCAACCACCGTGCCGAGCGGCTGGCCAGCAGTTCATAGGCGGTCCAGATAAACCACCAGGTCAACCACAGAACCACCACCGCAATGATCAGTACCAGGGACATGCGTCCTGCGTATTCCGAGGCAACCTCGAGGGAGGCTCCAAATAACATTCCCGGAATCAGGTACGCTGGTGTCCATAGGATGCAAGTTGGGATATCGACCAACAGAAACTTTCGCGGTCCCATGCCCATGATACCGGCTGTGACCGGTATCACCGGTCTGAGTGGACCGATGAATCGCCCTGCGACTATACTTTTTGCCCCGTGCAAGTGGAAATAGCGACGACCTCGCTCCAACATTCCGGGGAAGTGTGAGAACGGCCAGATTTCCACCAGGTGGTCGCGGTAACGTCTGCCTATGAAATAGCTGATCAGGTCTCCTGCAAATGCACCCACCGATCCCCATAGCCAAATGGGATACATATCCATGGCCCCGAGACTGATCAGGGCACCGATACCAAACAGTATGATGATCCCGGGCACCAGTATGCCGACCAGCAGCAGTGACTCGACAAAGGACATGACAAACACCCAGAACCCGGCCCACCCCGGATTGGCCGTCAACCAATTCATCAGGTCCTGTGTCCAGCCGGCATCCATCAACTAACAGTGTTTGATTTGTTCAAAGGTCAGACAGTCCTGTATTGGGCTCACCTGCACATGATAGGGCACCAATGCAGGGGCCATATTCGTGTGGTAATGATACGGGAATGTTGCAAGCCTGTTTTGGCATTCGAACAACCAGTAACAACTCTGCGTCCCGCGTTGCCTCCGGACTATAGTAGGTTCCTATGGCGGAATCTTTCGAATTTCACACCCTTTCGCTGACTTCTGCTACAAAAATTGTTTGCGCAGGAATGGGAGGCAAACTACGGGTTACACAACCGGAATGACTCGCGGGCAGCGTTCACGGTTGCAGAAATATGTTCCTCTGTGTGCGCCATGGACACAAACCCTGCCTCGTAAGCTGAAGGTGCCAGGTATACCCCGCCCGCCAGCATGGCGTGAAAGAAGCGCCTGAACATGTCGACATTCACCGCCCCGGACTGTGCAAAATTGATGATCCTGTTTTCACTGGTGAAAAACAAACCAAACATGCCGCCCGCCCGTGTTGTGGTAAATGGCACACCGGCAAAATCCGCTTCGGCCTGCAGACCCTCCGTCAGCATGCGTGTCTTTTCATCCAGTGTCTCGTAAAAACCGGGCGCAGTAATCAAATCCAGTGTGGCCAGTCCGGCAGCCATGGCAACGGGATTACCTGAAAGCGTACCCGCCTGGTAAACTGGACCCGAGGGTGCAACCAGTTCCATGAAGCGCCGTTTTCCACCAAATGCCCCCACCGGCATACCGCCACCAATCACCTTGCCAAAGGTGGACAGATCCGGGGTGACGCCGAACAGTGATTGGGCTCCCCCCAAAGCAACGCGGAACCCGGTCATCACCTCATCGAATATCAACAGCACTCCGTGCTGGTCGCACAATGTTCGCAGACCCGGGAGATACCCGTCTACGGGTGGTATACAATTCATGTTTCCGGCTACCGGTTCGACGATCAGACAGGCTATTTCACTACCCTGCTGCTCAAAACAGTCTTGCACTGCCCCCAGATCATTAAACGGCAGGGTCAGGGTCAGGTCAGCAACCGCGGCAGGAACACCGGGTGAATTGGGTACACCTAGCGTCAGGGCGCCACTACCGGCCTTGACCAGAAACGAGTCGGCATGTCCGTGATAGCACCCTTCAAACTTTAAAATCCTATCGCGACCGGTGGCCGCCCGTGCCACACGGATGGCGCTCATGGTGGCCTCGGTTCCGGAATTGACCATGCGGACCATGTCCATCCCTTCGATCAGCTCACACAGGCGCTCGGCCATGGTGACTTCGGCCACGGCCGGTGCTCCGAAACTAACTCCCTTATCGACAGCCTTGTGTACCGCATCCATGATGACCGGGTGGGCATGACCGGCAATCATCGGCCCCCAGGAGCCCACATAATCGATATAGGAGCGCCCGGCCACGTCGTACAGACAGGCACCCATCGAGTGGTCGAAAAACAGCGGGTCACCACCCACCCCATTGAACGCCCTCACCGGAGAATTCACGCCCCCGGGTATGTATGCGCGTGCCCGCTCGATCAGTTCTTTGCTGGTGGCCATGGAGTATCCGTTTTTGAACTTCAAGCCCTGCATTTTAACCCGTTTATGGTGCCTGTAAATTGACGGATTTGATCGAAATGGTTTAAGAGACATCAATTGCATGGCAAACTACGCATTTTTTGCTGGTTGAAGGATTGAGCGCGTGTCGGAAAACAACTACAAAGTGTGGATGTGTATCATCTGCGGATGGATATATGAAGAGGAAAAAGGTTGCCCTGAAGAGGGCTTGCAACCCGGAACCCGGTGGGCCGACATTCCAGAATACTGGGTCTGCCCCGAGTGCGGCGCAGGAAAAGAAGATTTTGAAATGATCGAACTATAAGGGACACCGAATTCGGAGAAGAGAATGGGTAGCAATGACGGGGTTTCAAAGGACCCCGATAATGCAATGATTGGTGGCGTCTGTGCTGGTATCGCGCGCCACTTTGGTTGGTCAGTTACCGGCACCCGGATTGTTTACGTGCTGGTGTCCGTGCTATCGGCCGCTTTTCCCGGAATACTCGTCTACCTTATTCTGTGGTTCTTGTTACCTGAATTCCACGATTGATTCACACGCGGATAATCCCATGCCGCACGGTTGCATCTACACCCAGTTCCAGCCAGCGACAGGCAGGCCCTTGATCATCAAAACTGAATTTTTCCGTGCCAGCCAGGCTATTGGCGACGGTTGAGGGCGCAGCCAGCATAAGAGTACCCTGCCTGTAGCGTTCAAATACCTGGTGAACATGACCCCAAACAACGACCCGGACACTGGTGTACTGGTCAATCAACTGCAGAAACCCACCAGCCTCAATTAATGGGTATTTATCTATCCAGTGACTGCCAACTTCGATCGGTTGGTGATGCAAGGCAACCAGTTTTGGGCGTTGTGGACTCAGTTTCAGTATTTGCTCCAGGGTGACCAGAGTGGCTTCATCAAACCGCCCATGGGGTTCGCCCTGCAGACAGGAGTTGAGACGGATTATTTGCCAATGACCATGTTGCGACACTTCCACCGTGTCCACCGGACTACCAGGAAACACTTTTTGCAGTAGCAAAGCATCATCGTGATTGCCTGGTAATGCCAGCACCGGAACACTCAGCGGATTTAAATATTGATACAGTGCCGCGTAGGACTCCGGGCTGCTATCCTCGCTCAGATCACCGGTGGCGAGGATAAGGTCCGGCTTGAATTGTCCTGCTTTTGGCAGCAATGCCTGCAGACTTTCGTGTGGGTTCACCCCGCGATAATTCAATCCCGGGTTAGCGCTCAGGTGACAGTCTGTAAGCTGTACGACGCGGATGGGCTCAATCATTGTATTGCCCTGCCCCGGGTTTGGCATATTTGTGACCTGGTCTGGTCACATCACCCGACCAGAATGGATGTCATGCATGTCTTCATACCGATTACCGATGAAATGATTGAACAGGGCCAGTGTCCTGATGAGCTGGTGGCCTATCAACCTGGACAGGTGCTGCTCAGCCAGCAGTCCACTGTGGGTGACACGGATCAATCCAGATCCACCACCAACCGGTCACCCACCACCACACCCAGTTCCGAAGCTGTGCCTGCATTGAGTTCAAGCACATACCTGACCGGCACACCACTTGGGTAGCCCGGACACTGTTCTGTTCTGCAGGGTGGAGTGTCCAGGGAAAAACTGACCAGATTCAGTTGGCCGTCAAAATAGAGTATATCAAGAGGGATTCGGGTATTTTTCATCCAGAAGCTACGTGGTGCCTCACCCGGAAAGATGAACAACATACCTTGATCGGCCGGCATGACTTCCCGGAACATCAAACCCAAAGACTGCTTGTCCCGTGTATCAGCAACCTCGACCTTGAAGCGCTTTCCCGCCAGCTCTACGCTCGGACCTCCCACAGAGCAGGCGCTGCAGATGAGGATCACTATGGAAAACAACAAAAATCGCATTTCGGCGTATCCACTGGTTCAGGAACCAAATGATAACAGCAGATGAGGATGTGGATAAATCTATCACTGACAAGGAACACGGGTTATGCGGGTTGCAAATACAACCCGCTCTGTGTCTCTGACTGATATGGGACGGTACGCGTCTGGTACCTGGAACTTTTTTACCGGGTAGCCTCAATTCATCGTGGCAACTTCGGCCTCTGGTGCTTCATCAACATCGAGAGCCACGATGACCTCGGTGTATTGCGCCGGGTCGATGTCACCCATAACATTGACGATCACCACCTCCTCGTCATCGGCCGAGACGATGGTCAAACCGAGGATACGGTCATCACCGGTCTTGGCATACATTTGTACCAATTCGCCTTCTTCACGGACCAGCATGATCGGGTTCCAGCCATCATCACCCAGTTTTTGACCCATGTTTTCAAAATTGCGTGCAATCTTGTCGGTATCGCCAGAAACTTCGTAGATACGTATTCTCACACCTTCCAGGCTCCTTAACAGTGCCTGTGTCTCAGGATCATCATCCATGTAACGTGCCGCAAAATGCAATACCGTTGGTCCGAGTGACAGGGCCATCGTCCGGTTGGTTTCATTCATGCCGGGTGAGTCAAGGTTTGCGTAGCCATCGTTGTTGCGTGGTGCAGTTATTCCACAGCCTGCAAGCATGAGCACCATTGCCAGGGTCAGCAGTAGCTTAACCCGTTGTTGGCCACCCCCTGGCCGGGTGGCATTCCTGTCATGTATTGATTTCATCAGATCTCTAATCCAGATCCAGTGAGTCTTCTATATCGACATCAAAGTTTTCCATCATTTCACCGAGTTGCCTGGGGTCCAGCTGTCCAATGATATTGATGAACATGACTTCTTCATCATCTACGGTCATTACCGTCATGCCGTCCATTACGTTGCCACTCATCTTCATGTAGATAAGAACCCTTTCATCATCTTCATTGACCTGAACTATGGGTTCCCAACCATTGCTCTTCAGGCTGCCCTTGACCTCGTCAAACCTGTCCTTGGCTACAGCGGCATTATTGTCAATGGGGTATCCCATGACCCTGACACCCTTGAGGCCGGCCATCATCCTGGCGGTTTCCGGATCGTCATCGCCGCTCATCAGGCCGACAAACTTGAGCAGGGTTCCACCGATATTGATTGATATTTTCGGTTCGCCATAGGTTGAAGACAAGTCCCCGAAATCAATATAGCCCGGCAGGTCCTTCAGTTCATCTTCCTGTGCCATGACCGGCACGGCCATAAGGGTACACAGCAGGCCGGTAAAGAGCCTGCTCAAAATCTGTTTGTTGGTACGTGTGCGTTTCAAGTTGTTTACTCCTTGTATGGTTTGTAACTGATAATTTCTCATAGTTGTGATTTAACGTTTCTGATGACGGTTCCGGCAATGGCATCCGACATCGTGCTCCCTACGACAGATTCAATTTCCCGGCTGGTCTTGTCACCGGCCCTGTCCAGGTAAGCAAATGCAACCGCCAGGTCTTGGCGGGCCTGGGCTATCTCCCGGGCGGAAGGCTCCTGTGGTCGCATGACCGTCGTAACGATTACGATCAGCGGTATTACTGCCAGGGCCATTGCCCAACGTGGCTGTAAAATACTGAAACCTGAACCGGGCTTTTCTTGCCTCGGTATCGCACGCAGTCGTTTTTTGAGGCTCGCAGGTGCCCGCTCGACACCGATCCGGTTCATTGCCTGCTGCAACTGATGGGCTTCAATAATGGCCCGTGCCAGTTCACCGTCGCTACCTGCTGCATCCTTGAGTAGATCTGCGTCGATTTCACTCAACTCGCCATCAAGCAGTGCGTTAATCTGGTCTTCCCATTTTTCGTCATATCTATTCATGGTCTTACCTCGGAGAGTTGCTCACGCAACTCCTTTCTTGCCCTGTGCAGATAAACCTTCACCTGCGTCAGGCTTAATTCCAGCATCCCCGCCACTTCTTCGTAGCTGTGCTGGTTGACATCCCGTAAAACTACCAGCGACCGGTAGGGTTCCCTGAGTCCTTCTATTGCGCGTCGCAACCAGGTTCCAACCTCGGTAGCTGCCGCACCCTGCATGGGCCCGTCCACATGCCCGGGCATATGACCTTCGTTGAGCTCGACGATATCGCGTCTTCGTCTCAATCGGTCAAGGCATCCATTTCGGGTGACTTTCATCAACCAGGGCCTTACCCTTTCCGGGTCGACCCTTTCCTGGTGATGCCAAAGTTTGATAAAAGCATCCTGGGTTGCGTCCTCAGCCTCCTGGGCATCCTTGAGAAGATAACGGGCCAGTGTCCAGGCTTGATCCTGGTATTCCTTCACCCATTTCCGGTATCTTCTGCTCATGACATCAGAATATACGCAGTGGGGGGAAAATGGTTACAGTATTAGCAACAAAAACTTTCAGGCTTGCAGGGCATGAGCTTCTCAGCAGATCAACTCACTCGCTTTCACACCCTTCTGACGACACTCAGACAAACGTTAATCGTTGTGGAAGAAACCGGTGGCGAGGCAGCAAAAGTGGTCGAGCTTGACCAGGCCCGGGTAGGGCGCCTGTCGCGTATGGATGCCCTGGCTGCCCAGGCTATGTCGCTGGAAACCGGTCGGAGGCGCAAACAACAGTTGCTAAAAATCGATGCTGCCCTGGAACGCATCGATGATGATGAGTACGGCCAGTGTTTTGAGTGCGGTGAGCCAATAAATCCAAAACGTCTGGAAGCAAACCCCACAGCCACGATGTGCATACATTGCGCCGAGGCGTTTGAGCAGCATTGATTGTCCACCGGATCCTGTGTGACGGGCCTCAACAGGCTGAATTTGACTGAATTTCCTTTTGTATTTAAAATAAAACAGGCAAAATCCGTTATCCCACTTGAAATGTATAAATCCTAGCCCCAACTCTGCAGGCAGGCTGCGGATTACTGATTATGAGGATCCACAGGCATAGCACAGATCGGGGCGGATGACCCGTCCGGGTCTTTTGTTCAATTAATTAATCAATAATCAAGGGAGATTTCGATGAAACTTCGACCTTTACACGATCGGGTGATCGTGAAGCGAATGGAAGAAGAACGGATGTCCGCTGGCGGCATCGTCATTCCTGACTCAGCAACAGAGAAACCTGTCCGCGGCGAAGTGCTTGCGGTAGGTAACGGCAAAATCCTGGATAGCGGTGATAAACGCGCACTGGATATCAGTGTTGGAGACACTGTTCTGTTTGGCAAGTATTCAGGAACCGAAGTAAAAGTGGATGGCGAAGAGTTATTGGTCATGCGCGAAGAAGACATCATGGCGGTTATTGAAGCCTGATAACCCCTTTCAGACTATAAGTGAATTGAGGATTAGAAAATGAGTGCGAAAGACGTACGTTTTGGCGAGGATGCCCGCAATCAAATGATGCGCGGCGTCAATGTTCTGGCCGATGCGGTCAAGGTAACGCTCGGCCCCAAGGGCCGTAACGTGGTGCTGGATAAGAGCTTTGGAGCTCCTACCGTCACCAAGGATGGCGTTTCCGTGGCCAAGGAAATCGAGCTGGAGAATAATTTTGAAAACATGGGTGCACAGATGGTCAAGGAAGTCGCTTCCAAGACTTCTGATGTAGCAGGTGATGGCACAACCACGGCAACCGTATTGGCCCAGGCCATGTTGCGTGAGGGTCTTAAGGCCGTTGCCGCAGGTATGAACCCAATGGACCTCAAGCGTGGACTGGACAAGGCTGTAGCCGTCGCTGTTGAATCACTACATGGTCTTTCAGCACCGTGTACTGACAGCAACGCAATTGCACAGGTTGGATCTATTTCAGCCAACTCTGACACCGAAATTGGTGAATTGATTGCCGAAGCCATGAACAAAGTGGGTAAAGAGGGCGTCATCACCGTTGAAGATGCCTCCGGTCTGTCCAACGAACTGGACGTAGTTGAAGGAATGCAGTTCGACCGTGGTTATCTGTCACCGTATTTCATCAACGACCAGGCTACCATGAGTGTGGAATTGGAAAATCCATACATATTGCTGCACGACAAGAAAGTCAGCAATGTCCGCGAGCTGCTTCCGGTACTTGAAGGTGTTGCCAAGTCTGGTAACCCGTTGTTGATCATTGCAGAGGATGTTGAGGGCGAGGCTCTGGCTACCCTGGTGGTTAACTCCATACGTGGCATCGTCAAGGTTTGTGCTGTTAAGGCACCTGGCTTCGGCGACCGCCGTAAAGCCATGCTGGAAGACATTGCCAACCTGACTGGCGGTACGGTTATTTCCGAGGAAGTCGGCTTATCCCTTGAAAAGACCACCCTTGAAGAGCTTGGCTCAGCCAAGAAGATTCAGATTACCAAGGAAAACACCACCGTGATTGATGGTGCCGGCAACAGTGACGACATCGCTGCGCGTGTAAACCAGATTCGTGCCCAGATTGAGGAAGCGACCTCTGACTACGATCGCGAGAAACTGCAGGAACGCGTTGCCAAACTGGCAGGCGGTGTGGCGGTAATCAAGGTTGGTGCTGCGACCGAAGTTGAGATGAAAGAGAAGAAGGCCCGTGTCGAGGACGCGCTGCACGCAACCCGTGCCGCCGTTGAAGAGGGTGTGGTACCGGGTGGTGGTGTCGCGCTGGTACGCGCTCACGACGCCATTGCAAACCTGCGTGGTGACAATGACGACCAGAATGTCGGTATTTCCATTGCCTGTCGTGCTCTGGAAGAGCCGCTACGCCAAATCGTTATCAATGCCGGTGAGGAAGGCTCGGTGGTATTGAATAATGTCAAACAGGGTGAAGGTAACTACGGTTACAATGCGGCGACCGGTGAATACACCGATATGATTGCAGCCGGAATCCTGGACCCGACCAAGGTGGCACGTGCTGCGTTGCAGAACGCTGCGTCCGTGGCCGGTTTGATGATCACCACCGAAGCCATGATTGCCGAGTTGCCCAAGGATGATGCCCCTGCGGGTGGTCCGCCTGATATGGGTGGCATGGGTGGCATGGGTGGCATGGGCGGCATGATGTAAATCAAGTTGTTCTCTACTCCCGGCATTGCCATATCCCGGTAATGTTGGTCTGATACGAAAAACCCCACCTCGGTGGGGTTTTTTTATTAAATCACGCCCCCAGAACCTGGTTGGATGAAAGAGATTCACCTGAGACCAGATGCTCCGTCATGATGCGCTGTCGCTGAGTATCGCCTCCAAATGTAGCACACACCAGTGCTGGTTCACGACGTTAATTAACCTACCCTGTTGAATTTACACGATATTGTTCCTTGGCTCGGTTCTTGCAAACGAACTATGGGGCAATCGTTGCCCGCTGAACGGGCATGACGATGCCCTTTTTCAATTGACCGAGGAGAATCAATCATGATCAGACAACTATCAGCCGGGCTCATCCTGGTAACCATGGGTTTGTATCTGCAGACCGCAACGGCACAGGGGAGTTCATCGAACCTGGGCTATAACAGCGAGTATATTTTTCGAGGGGTACCACAAAAAAGTAATTCGGTTTTTGGTGGGCTGGACTACGAAAAAAATGGTTTTTATCTGGGCACCTGGGCCGCGGATGTTGGTGATGGTCTGGAGATCGATTACTACGCTGGTTACGGTTTCGAGGTGGGTGACTTGAATTTCGGTCTGGGGGGTACGTGGTATAGCTATACCGGCGGATTTGACGACGACTACAAGGAAATCAATCTCAATGTTTCCTGGAGGTGGTTTTCTGTTGACATGGCGAGCGGTCAATGGAACAACTTCAACGCGCCTGCTCTTGACTACCAGTTCTATTCGCTCAGCGTGAAACATAACGGGTTTTACGGCACCGTGGGGTTTTTCAAAGATGATTTCAGCGGGACCTACTACGAAGGAGGCTATGGCAATTCTCTCACTATTGAGGATTCGGCTTTGTTTGATTATGGCGTGTCACTCATTTACAGCGACGCCACGCTACTGGGTGGAAAATCTGACACCAACCTGGTTCTGAGGTTGAGTAAATCCTTTTCCTTTTAGCTACAAGGGCCGTTGATTCATTGGTTGGCGAAACTGGGCGCGTTCCGGGACTTGACCGCATCACCGGGCAAGCATATTGGTGATCGCGTTTCCACAGGTACATGCAAGGGTGGCAATGATTGCCCAGCTGCGTGTCATCGGTCCTCCGTGGGCCTTATACTGCCATTATGCAATCTGCCAATCCTCTCGAGTTCAGCCCTTTTCTGAACCAACTGGTAACACGATTCCCAGGATGGCTCGAATTATTGCGGGAATCGGGCCGGTTGGACGAAAAGAGCCCACCACAGCCGACCAGCCTTGAGCACAACATTTCTGATTGCGGTCTTGAGCGTGGTTTGCGGCAGTTCAGAAACCATGAAATGTTACGCATAATCTGGCGTGACCTCGGTGAACTGGCTTCCCTGAAGGAAACACTTGCTGATCTGAGCACACTGGCTGAGACCTGTCTGCAGGCCGCTTGTGATCATCACACTGCCACGTTGACCAAGCAGCATGGTGTACCCCGTTCAACAGACGGTGCAGCACAGGGCATGGTTGTTATTGGGTTGGGCAAGCTTGGTGGATGGGAACTCAATCTGTCATCTGATATCGATATTGTTTTCTGCTACCCACACAGCGGTGCTTGTGATGGGCGCCGCGGACTGTCAAACGAGCAGTTTTTTACACGCCTTGCCCGAAAAATAATCCGCAGTCTGTCCGAGGTCACCGTGGATGGTTTCTGCTTTCGTGTAGACACCCGGCTACGCCCATTTGGTGAATCCGGGCCACTGGTAAGCAACTTTGCGGCCCTGGAGCAGTATTACCAGCGAGAAGGCCGGGACTGGGAACGTTATGCCCTGATCAAGGCCCGGCCGGTTGCCGGTGACCTCGATCAAGGTAGACGGCTCCTGAGCTGGTTAAAACCTTTTGTCTATCGTCGCTACATAGACTTCGGTGCCATTGAAGCGATGCACGAGATGCACGCAAACGTTCGCACCGATGCATTGCGAAATGACCGTGCGGATGACATCAAGCGTGGCCCGGGTGGAATTCGGGAGATTGAGTTTCTGGTGCAATCATTTCAGCTACTGAGGGGGGGTCGTGAGGCATCTCTGCAAACATCCTCGCTGTTTAAAGCAGTAAAGGTGCTGCAGGAATTGGGATTGCTGACACAAGATACGGCGACAGACCTTTTGCGCTGCTACGGGTTTTTGCGCAAACTTGAAAATCGTATCCAGGCCCTGCACGATCAGCAGACCCATCTGGTCCCGGATGGCAGGGACGGTCTGCTGGTGGCCGGTGCAATGGGTTTCGACAACATGGCCGAATTCAAATCATCACTGGATGACATACGCGCCTCTGTAAAACGATTGTTTGAACATAGCCTGCCCCCCTTACCGGCCTCGACGGGCGATAAAGACCCCTGGCATGTTCGCTGGCAAATTGCGCGTTATGGTGACCGCAAAGGATTTGATGATCCGCCCGGCCCGTCGCCCCTGACAGACTTTATAAAACGAATGACCCGGCTGTCCCTGAGCCAACGTGCTTCAAAGCGCCTGGATGAATTCATGCCGCAACTGTTGGAAAAAGTTGATGGCAGGAAGCTGGATGATGCCGAATTTTCCCGGGTGCTGGACCTGATATCCGCAATTTGCAGACGCAGCGCATACCTGTCACTGCTGGTGCAGAATCCGGGTGCAACGGACCGTATGCTGGAACTGTTTGTTGCCAGTGAACAAATTGCCGGGGTCGTCACCCGTTATCCGGCGTTGCTGGATGAACTGATAGACCCCAGCCTCGGCGCCCACCTCCCCACCGATGATGACCTGGACGCTGGTGTACAGCGGATTCTCAATGCTCATGCGGATACCGAGACAACGCTACAAAACCTGAATTACTTTAAAAAAGCAGTTGACCTGCGTGTCGCAGTTGCGATTTTTAAATCTTCAATGCGTGTTTTTGAAGCCCAGTCACTATTGAGTCATTTGGCCGAATGCCTGATACAAGCAGTTTTGACATTGTCCACCCAGGAAGTGGCGGACCGTCATGGACCATTGAACGGACCGGGCCTTGCTGTTATTGCGTATGGTAGCCTGGGTTCTCGTGCACTCAGATTTGACTCGGATCTGGATCTGATCTTTCTTTACCAGCGCACAGAAGAGCACTCTACTGGGCCACGGTCTGTCCCTGCAGAGGGGTTTCACACCCGTGTGGCGCGTCGTTTGCTCAATCTGTTATCGGCCATTACGCCTTCGGGTCGGTTGTACAACATTGATGCACGTTTGCGTCCAAACGGCAGATCAGGTTTGCTGGTTTCGAGTGTGGAAGCATTTGCCCGATATCAACTGGAACAGGCCTGGGTATGGGAGTTACAGGCTTTGACCCGGGCTCGCCCTGTCGCAGGCAGTGCAAAAATAGGCCGGCTATTTGGCGAGGCACGTCACAACAGCCTGACGGCCGTGCGTGACCTCGACCTGATCAGGCGGGAAGTTCCGGCAATGCGTGTACGCTTGCGCAAGGAGCACCACGAAGGCGACGCGCTGAAACATGCGCCCGGTGGTTTGCTGGACATCGAGTTTCTGGTTCAGTACGGTGTGCTGCTCAACGCACACCGATTTACCAGTCTGATCGACAGCACCGTGACTATCCGGCAGATGCGGTCGTTGGGGGACACTGGTTGGCTTGGGCACAGGGCCTGCTCTGCACTTGAAAAGGCCTATACCCTATTGAACCAGGTCAGACTGACAACCCTGTTGTCCGACATCGATAGCGGAGTTGATCCGGATACGCTGCTGGATATCGCCCGGCCATTTTGTGCTGAATATTGGTAGAATACGATGATCAAGATTGTGGAGATGAAAACGTGAGTCACCGCACCGATGCCCGGAATGAAAACCTGGGCCAGGCAAGCACAGAAAAACGGGTCATAGTCAGCCGGGATGACCTTCCCCTGTCGTGTCCTGCCGCCAAACAGAAACTGTGGAATTCACACCCGCGTGTATACCTGCCCATCGAAGAAAGCGGTGAGGCCCACTGTCCTTATTGTGGCACCCATTACGCTTTATCTGACCAGTCCACAATTTGTCTGAACACCCGGCCCGGCCATTAAGGCGAGCTTGTTATCGTTTCCAGGCCGCAGACCACATTCCGATAAGCACCCACACCAACGAAGATACGTACGTTCCATAAATTGCAAAGTGTGAATTAAGCGGAAACAAGATAAGCACCAGTGCCAGGACAAAGGGAAACGCCTCCTGTCGATTGGCAGGCGGCATGCCACGCCATGCCCGCCATGCCAATAGGCTACCCAGAATCAACCCCAAAATCCCAATGGTGCCTGTATCTGCCATAACCTCCAAAATAATATTGTGCGCATGTGTGGCTGCAGTGCGACCATCCTCCTCGATCAGATAAAGATTGTCCGCATCTCCGTAGACAAGAAACGCCACTGGGAAAGCCCGTACACCAATGCCATTGACGGGATGCGCCTGGTACATGTCCAGACTCGCTCTGAATATCGGCAATCGAAAGGAAGAAGCATAGTCCACCGCAGACTCCACCCCCTGGGCAATGGTCAGTGTTCGTTTGACCCGGTCCTGAACGGTGGGTGATATCAGATAGCTGATCACGATGACCACAAGAGCCAGTGCGGGTATGGAAATGCTTGTCCGACGCAGCTCACGATTGTCTTTTCTGAACATCAACAGGAAGTAGGCAACGATAACCATGCCCATGGCCAGCCAGCCAGCACGCATCCCCGATATCATCACCGCCCCCAGGATTAGCGCAAAACTTGCACCCCAGGCCCAGGCTGGCCAGCGGCGACGCGCGAACTCAAACACCAATGGTGAAAGCATGGCCAGGGTTGGACCAAAATACTGGTATTTCTTGAGAAACATGCCGTTCAATCGATCCGGGTGCATTTTAATGCCGAAAATATCCGCACCAAATGCCAATTGAATGAATCCATCCACGGCCCAGAAAATCATCAGGTATGAGGTCCAGCGCAACACCAGCCAACGCATGGATGCGGTGTGTAGCAAGGCACCGATACTCAATGCCGCCATCAGGTAACGAACGGCTGCCAGTGATGTGGTCCAGCTTTTTTCCGGATAATACGAGTCGAAGGCGGAAAAAAACATAGGGATCCAAAAACAAAGAAACAACGGCAGCAACAACGGCAGCAGGGATTTTACCCTGGGCGAATAAGTATCCGAGCGCAGCAGGAATGGAAGCGACAAGGCAAATAGAGAGAGTGGAATTTCGGCCAGTCTTCTGAATGGCAACAAAGCAATGAAGGAGACTGCCAGCCATGCTGGCCACTCTGTCTGCAATCGGCGAATGAATATTTTCATGGATCTTGATCCCTCATCAGTTCCTGGTACACATCCAGGTGCTTGTCCATTGATGCCAGTAAACCGAAAGCACTACTTGGCTCAACTCTTGGGTGTTCCTCCAGGAAGTGCCTGGTGCGCGCCTCGAGTTCCTGGTAATCGAGCGCGGCTATGGCGCCCCGGGGAAAAATTTCAGCCATGATTTCCGCCGCGCCACCATGATCCCAGGCAATCACAGGCCGGCCCAGGTACAGGGCCTCCAGTATCGTTCTGCCAAACGCTTCGGGTGGATCATTGGACAGGTTAAACACCATTTCTGATGCGGACATCCAGTCACGAATATCCAGCCTGTTGCCAGTAAAGGTAATACGGTCGCTGATACCCGTTTTCTCAACCAAAGTTTCGAGTTCATCCTGGTAACGGGAACCGGCCCTGCATCCCCCGACAAATACGCCGTGGATCGAGGGTAAATCATCCGCAAGCGCCTTGATCAGGTGCATGAAATCCACGTGTCCCTTCCAGCGGGTTACGCGACCAGGCAGCAACAACCATCTTTTACCTTTCAGTTCAGGGAACTCGAGTTCGGTATTGTGCCGCCATGCCGGGCTGTGGGTATAACCATAGGGGAACAGACTGTTGCTGGCGCCCCCGTGAATTGTAATCACATCCTCATTTCTGCTGCCCGGGTAGTTTTTCAGAGTGTACTCTTTGATGTGCTCAGATACTGCTATGGTCCGGCGCCCACGCGCCATTACAGAGCTGTAACGGCTTACAGAGTAATGACCATGCATTGTGGTCAGGAAAACCGGGCGAAGTTCCGGCTCCATGCGGCAAATGGCGCGCCAGCAAATCCATGCTGGAAGCCGCGAATGTACATGCACGATGTCCGGTTTTTCAGCCGCAAACCACGCTGCCAGTCTCTTGATGTAACGCAGGGTCGACAGTCTTTTCCTGCCTATGGGCCAATCAAGATGATTTGCGCCACTGGCACGCGCACGCTCACCTATCGGGCCATCTGCGGCAATGATGGTTACCCTGGTGCCGGCACCTGCAAGGTACTCGCTCAGCTCAGTGGCAACCAGTTCGGAGCCGCCTATGTTAAGTGATACCAGTGCCTGAACGATATGCATAAGTTTTGAAATTCGTTGCGGGTTCTATCCTGAAGCCGGAGCAAAAGGAACAGATATTCCCCATAATGACGCGGGAAAAGTGAGGACGAACAATGCGCCGGACAAACCGGATCTGGGTTCATGCCAAACAGCAGTTCGGACTTTAATGAAATGAGTGTCATCCAATTAATGTTGTTTTTTAGTCGTCTTGTGGCCCGAGACCACCCGATCCAGGTCGGGGACCTCAACAGGCCAGGTTCGAACGCCATTTTAACCCGCACAAACCAAATAGCCACTGAATACACCAGATTTTATCTGCACTTCCGGAGCACATTCCACACAAGGAAGTCGACATTGCCTGATTCCATTTGCAGTGTATGGCAGTTCCGGGTTGCCTTATGAATAAAAAGCGGCTTCGCCAGGCGGTCTGGTCTTGAAGCGGCGATGGATCCACCAGTATTGCTCAGGCACACTGCGAATCTGTTCTTCCATGATGGCATTGATACGGGTCAGGTCAGCGGTGACATCATCCGAAGGGAAGCCCTCCATTGCCGGCATCAGGCTGATGATGTAATTGCCGGTCTTTTCGTCCAACCGGGGAAACATGGGTATGACAGCGCAACCGGTCAAGACCGGCAGGCGGTGCGTGGCCAACAGTGTTGCGGTTTGTATACCAAAAAACGGTGCAAACTCGCTCTGTTCCCGACCAAAGTCCTGGTCGGGCGCATACCAAAGCACCCCGCCCTCCCTCAATAACCGGATCGCGCCCCGGGGTCTGTTCTTTTTTATCAGTTCACCACAATAACGCTTTCTGCAACGATTCTGATACCACTCGATAACCGGGCTCTTTAATGGTCTGTACAAGGCACCCGCCCGTGTTTTGTCACACAAAATGAAGCCGCCCATTTCCATACAGGTTGAGTGAAACGTCAAAACCAGCACACCTTGCCCGGATTCTTCTGCATCCTGCAAATGCTCCAGTCCCTCAACGCTCGTAATGTTCTTCAGGGAGTCCGGCGGTGACGACCAGCACCAGGCCGTCTCAATCAGCATGCGAGCGAGAGACCGGAATGAGCCGCGGAGTATTGATTCGTGTTCCACCTCATTCTTGTCCGGAAAACACATTTCTATATTGCGCCGTGCAATTTGCCGTCTGTGTCTCATTACACGGTAAGCAAGGGGCCCGACGGGGCGGATCAGCACACGACCCAGAGCCCTGGGTAACTTTCCCAGCAGCCAAATAAGCGCCACCAGGATCCAACTTGGCCAGTGGGTGGGTCCCATCGGTGGTGTTTTCCTGGATGATTTCTTGTTGTTATTTGCTACCATGCGCTTATTGTTCTCACAAACTATGTCACAGTCCAAGAAAAAATTGACTTTGTCCTTAATTTTTCTATGCTGTGCATGGTCTTTCCGGATGGTACGGTGTAGCACAAAGAGCAACGCTGTACCTGGGTAATGCATCGTCTCAACACTGTGGCGGGGATAACGACCAATGCGTGTCCTTTATTCTGTAATTATTGCGCTTGCCACACCATTTGTGCTGTCGTATTTCGCATTTCGCGGTTTCAGGGACCGTGCCTACCTGGGTCGCTGGAAGGAGCGGTTTGGATACCCTCCCATCAACATCAGTCGTCACGGTATTTTGCTACATGCCGCCTCTGTAGGTGAGTTGAACGCAGCCACCCCATTGATTGAAGCTCTGCTCGAATATTTCCCCGACCAGTCGCTGACCGTTACCACACTAACCCCAACGGGTTCTGCACGGGTGAAACAGACCCTTGGAAACCGGGTAAATCACGTCTATGTGCCGTTGGATCTGTACGGTTCGGTAAACCGGTCCTTGAGACGGCTGCAACCTCGGTTAATCATCGTCATGGAGTCCGAAATCTGGCCAAATCTGTATCTACAGGCGCAGCAGCTAAATATTCCGCTGATCATTGCCAACGCGCGTATTTCGGTCGGCTCGAAGGATAATTATCGAAGATTTCCCGTATTTGCCGACCGGGTTTTCGGGTCAGTGTCCTGGTACGGTGCCCAAACCACCAGGGATGCACAACTCCTCGTTCAATGTGGAGCGAACCCGGAACAAGTTGAGGTTGCGGGTAATCTGAAGTTTGAAATGGACATTCCGAATGAATTGCCTGACAGGGCTGATGCTCTGCGTTCAAGCTTGATCCAGGGTCGTCCCGTGCTGATTGCAGGCAGCACCCATGAAGCGGATGAGCGCATGCTGATTCCAGCATTTGTTGAATTACTCGAAAGCCTTCCTGATGCCCTGCTGGTTTTGGTGCCGCGTCACCCGGAGCGGTTTGACCGCGCGGTACAACTGGCTGAACGTGCTGGTCTAAGGGTTGAGCGACGCACTCAGGGCGAGATCGGCAGCGATCTGACCCAGTGCTTTGTGCTCGACACGATGGGAGAATTAATGACCTATTATGCTTTTGGTGATGTTGCGTTTGTCGGAGGCAGTATGGGCCTTGAGGGGGGGCACAATGCTCTTGAACCCGCGGCTCTGGGCAAACCGGTCCTACTGGGTCCCAATATGGACAGCGCACGTGAAATAGCGGTGCAGTTGCTGCAGTGTGGTGCTGCCATGCAGATAGGTAACCGGCAGGAATTCAAACACGCAGCACTGTCGTTGCTGACAGATCGGGTGCTTCGCGAAAACATGGGCGATGCCGGCAGAACGCTCATAGAAAAAAACAAACGCGCGGTGGGTATTACCATCGGTGTTATCAGACGCCTGCTGTCGATCGAATCGGGTGGCCGCAACGACGCGAATGTACCCTGATCGCCAGCAAAAGATATGCCCGGGACGGGCCCGGGACGCTATATTATTTCAGTATTCCGTTGATCTTGTGCAGATCATCTTCTGCCAGCAAACCAGCGGCAGCCTTGAGTCTGAGATGGTCAACAATATAGGCGTGACGCGCGCCGGAGTTTTCCCGCTGGGCCTGGAAATACCGCTGTTGGGCAATTAATACATCAACAATGGTTCGTGTTCCCACCTCGAAACCGGCCTGGGTGGCCTCCAGTGCACTTTCAGCCGAAAGAAGAGCCTGTCCAAATGCACCTACCTGCTCAATTCCCGCAATGACGGCACGATAGGCATTGTTTGTCTGTCTAACCGTCGCCCGCTGCTGTCGGTCCAGGTCCTCATTCACGGCATTGAGGGTGTAACGAGCCTGACGGGTTCTTGAAGAAACCGCCCCACCCTGGTAGATGGGCACACTTAACTGCAGGCTGATGCGTTTGTCATCATTGGTCAGGTCGGTGGTCGCAATGGGGTTCTGAAAGTCATCGCGCAGCACAAATTCGTTGTTGGTGAATTCACTCATGCTGGCAACCAGGTCCAGCGTGGGGTAATGACCAGCGCGTTGCAGACGCACCGATGCATCGGCAATGTCTACACTGCGATGGGCCGCAATAACTGCCGGATTGTATTGCATCGCCATATCCACCCACTCCGACGAACTTTCAGGGGAGGGCGTAACCAGGGGCAATTCTTCCTGCAGTGGATCCACATCGTTAAAATACTGGCCGGTCAGTTCATACAGAACCTCTTTGGAGTCGGCCAGCCCATTACGGGCAACAATGGCACGGGCACGGGCATTATCATATCCAGCCCGAGCCTCATGCACATCCGTCACGGCGGTCAGGCCAACCTCAAATCGCTGTTGTGCCTGCTCAAACTGACGTTGCAGTGCTTTTTCTTCCGCTTCCGCGAAAATAACACCGTCTTGTGCGGTCAGCACACCGAAATAACCGGCTGCAATCCTGACCAGGAAGTCCTGGTATGCGAGATTGTAGGTTGCCTCTGCCTGGCTGACCTGACCCCTGGCAATATCCAGTTGTTCGTAGTTTCTTTGGGCATACAGCGACTGACTCAGGCTCAGGCTGAGGTTTTTGTTTTCAATGTCCGATTCGGAAATGGTGACACCGGAAATGGCTGTCTCACTGTCGCCCTTGGTTATCGAAGCAAATCCCGACAAGGTGGGCAGCAGGTTGGACCAGGCCTGGCGCTTGTTTTCACCGGTGGCGTCCCTGCGATAGGCCGCTGCTTGTAATTCAGGGTCGTTAATGGCAGCAAGGTCATGAACACCGACCAGATCGACGGCATAAACGGGAGTCGAAATAAATAATGCTGCAGTTATCAACAGCTTTTGGTTTTTTGCAGAGAACTGCATATCTAACTCCTAATATTCCTTAAAATTCAAATTGTGGCGTCTTGTCTGCATGAATCAACCTGGGCAGGTCCGTTTCAAACAGGCTTTCTTCACGCCATTCTGTAGCGTTCAGCTTGGTTAATAACCTGGCTTCCATCACCGGTGCGTCTCCGCAGACGACAAACATACGCCCCCCGGGGTTCACCCAACCTCGGAAATGCTCCGGTATCTCTGGAACCGATCCGGTCACGACCAGGACATCATGTGCCTGCTCAGGTTGCCAACCGGTCATCACATCCCCGGTCTCAATTTCCACGTTGTGGATGTTCTTTTCCTTCAGTTTGCCGGTCGCTTCCCTGCAAAAATTTTCATATATATCAACACTGACCACACGCTTGGCTAACTCGGCCAGACATGCCGTGATAAATCCGGTGCCGGTGCCAATTTCAAGAACCGTTTCGTCCGGTTGCACTTCCAGTGCCTGCAAACATCGGGCCTGGACCACTGGTTTCATCATGCACTGGCCTTTCCCGAGAGGTATATCCATGTCGGCAAAAGCCATTTTCCGGTAGCGCACCGGCACAAAGTCCTCACGATGAATGGTTTGAAGTAATTCCAAAACCCGTTCATCCAGAACTTCCCAGGTCCTGACCTGTTGCTCCACCATATTGGAACGGGCCAAATCAAAATTCATACTCATGCGTTCTTGCTCCCAACGCTCGTATTGATGCGCAGCTACAAAAGCCAACAAAATAGATTAAGCCTTGCTCCCCGATGAAGCAAGGCACAGACTGCCGCTTTTGGGGTCAGATAGTTAAGTGCCATTAGTCACAACGGAAGACTATTATGTGTCACACATGGTAAAAATGAACGATTTATGAGTAAATTGGGTTACAGTTTACATGATCGGTAAAATTCATTCTGAATTCAAAAATATTCGAATAAAGGTCATTACAAAGTTGCATTTAGCTGAAATAAAAAGCACGGGCTTCCGGTCATGACTAATGACACGGACCGGACAACACGATTCAATCAGCTTGCTGAAGCGTATTCGACCGACCTCTATCGTTATGCCATGTGGATATGCGGTAACGATGCGCTGGCAAAGGACCTTGTCCAGGAGACCTTTCTGAGGGCCTGGCGCGCACTGGACAAATTGAAAGATACGGGGGCTGCCAAAAGCTGGATGATCACCATTTTGCGTCGGGAGTATGCACGCACCTTCGAGCGCAAGGTGCCGAAATTTACCGACCTGGAAAAAGTGGTGGTCCGTGATGACGATGAGCTTGAGCCCGATGAGCGGGTAGAACGAGAACTGTTACGCAAGGGTATATTGAAATTGAGTGAGAAGTATCGGGAGCCCCTGTTGTTGCAGGTGGTTTTTGGCCATAGTTGCGAAGAGATTTCAAAGCAACTCGGAATCAGCAAGAGCGCGGTAATGACTCAATTATTCCGTGCCCGGGAAAAACTGAAAGTCCAACTACAAAAAGACGGAGTAACGGGCAATGTCCATGAACTTATCTGAGTTCAAAAAAATATTGGGTGCCGATCCGTGGAACAGGGATTCTGAAACGCTGCGTGCGCGAAACGCTGAACCGGAGTTTGAGCGGGTGGCTGAGGACGCTGAGAGTTTTGAACGCAAACTGCAGTCTGCACTGAATGTTCACCCACCTGCTGATTTGCTGGGCAAAATCCAGGGGATTAGCAAGCAACCATCAGAAACGAGCAATAACTGGATGACCCTGGCATTGGCGGCCAGCGTATTGATTGCGATCGGCGCCGCAGGGGTGGTGTGGAAACAGTTGGATCGTCTGGAGCAGGTGGAGACCTACCTTGCTGAGCATTACGCCCTGGATGGAAAAGTAACCATTTCACAGGCTGCCGGAGCAATACCAGAACAGAAAATCAGAGAAATCATGACCAGCCTGGGTGTAACTGCGGGTCCACAACTGGCGGAGCGTATCCGGATAATCAAGTACTGCCCAACACCTGTAGGCCGGGGTGCGCATATGGTCATTAATACCGATGAGGGGATGGTGACCATTATTTACATGCCCGATACTCAGGTACAAGATGGTGAGTTGATTGAATTTGACCAGATGCAGGCATACCTGGTAAGTCTTGACCGGGGGTCAGCAGCCATTATTGGTTCAAGCTCTCAGCCAATTGAAAATCTCGAAGCCATGGTCAGGTCTTCTATCAAATCGGGACTATTAGACGCCTGATTGAACTGGAATCCTGTTAGACCCCTCACCGGGTTTCTACACTTTAGGCACATGATTTGACTCCAAAATCTGTTATCTTCTCTTCATGAAACGAAAACTGTTGATCGGGGTTCCTGCGGTTCTGCTGGTATTGTGTGGTGGTCTGATGTTCTGGTACAACCATGAGCCGGATATTTTTGACCCGGTGGAGCGGGCACACTTGCACGCCCAGGCACACAATCACGCAGAGGTGACCGGTACAACAACCACCGCCGCACTGCTTGAAGTGGTGAATGTACTGGACAACAAACGAGGTGGTTATATGTCCAACGACATCATGCCGCCCTGGGTGCTGCTGGATAATATCCCCAACTGGGAGTTCGGCGTGCTCACCCAGGTACGTGACCTGGCACGTGCCATGCGCAATGACTTCAGCCGCTCACAGACCCAGTCAGCCGAAGACCCGGACCTTTCACAGGCCGACCCTCTTTTTCATTATTCCAGTGACCGGTGGTTGCTCCCTGCGACCGAAGGCAAACATTCCGAAGGTATGGAGTACCTCGAGGCCTACCTGACCCGCCTGGCAGACCCCAATCAGCCCAGTGCCCAGTTCTATGCACGCGCGGACAACCTCAGCGACTGGTTGTCGCTGGTGGAAAAACGTCTCGGTTCACTGTCTCAACGGTTGTCTGCCAGTGTAGGCCAACAACGTCTGAATACCGACTTGGCCGGTGATGCTGAAGCTCGCCAGTCAACGGCATCACCCGGGGAGATTGATGTCAAGACAGGCTGGTTTGAAATAGACGATGTTTTTTATGAGGCCAGAGGAAGCACCTGGGCGTTGATTCACCTGCTGAAAGCATTGGAGGTGGATTTCCACGAGGTGCTACGCAAGAAAAACGCCCTGATAAGTTTTCGCCAGATCATTAGGGAGCTGGAATCAACGCAGGATCCGCTGCGCGCCCCCATGGTATTGAATGGCAATAAATTTGGTGCTTTTGCTAACCACTCGCTGGTCATGGCAAATTATATCTCGAGGGCAAATGCCGCCATAATTGATCTGCGTTTTCTGTTACAGCAGGGGTAAATTCCGGATCCAAACCGGTACAAAGCAACGTCAGGGTTTAAAACGACAATGATCTCTTCAAGAAAAATACTGGTGCTTTGCCTGTTCATGCTGAGCCTGTCGGTGCAGGCAGGGTCCGTGGTGATCTCTCCTGTCAATATCGTTTCACCGCTCACAGGTGAAATCGTCCCAGACCAGGCAATCCTGGTGGTAGATCAATATATAGCTAAAATCGTTCCCGTTGATCAAATTGACCTGGTACTTGAAGCGGGTAAGTCAGGGGTGCCCCAGCGTATTGATGGCAAGAGCGGGTACATTATTCCAGGTCTCTCAGAAATGCATGCCCATGTTCCCAGCAAGCGCCGGGGTGAGCAATATGCACGCGATATCCTGACCCTGTTCCTTGCCAATGGTGTTACCACCATACGAGGCATGCTGGGTGAACGCTGGCACCTTGAACTACGCGACTTGTTGAAACACCAGGAATGGCCGGGACCCCTGCTGGTAACCAGCGGCCCATCATTTAACGGCAATTCCGTCTCCTCACCCAGCCAGGCGGCCCAACGGGTTCGCGACCAGCACGCGGTCGGTTATGATTTTCTCAAATTACATCCCGGCCTTGCGGCCGATGAGTACGCTGCCATTGCCCGGACCGCCGCCGGGCTCGGCATACCCATTGCAGGTCACGTATCCGTTGAGGTCGGGCTTGATGCCACACTCGAGGCTCAACAGGCCAGCATCGACCATCTTGATGGCTATGCCCAAAATCTTGTGCCGGCAGGTTCGGACCTGCACGGAGTTGCACCAGAATTTTTTGGCATTAATCTTTCCTCTGCGCTGGACCCGGATATTGCAAGTCACCTTGCTGAGAGTACCGCCGCAGCAGAGGTATGGAACGTCCCGACGCAGAGTCTCCTGGAAAATATTTTCGGTAACAGCTCGGTCGAAACTCTTTTAAACCGTGATGGGATGAGATATGCGGGCAGCGACCTCAAACAATCGTGGGTCGGAACGGTTGAGCGCTCAAGAGCTGCTGTCAGCACCGCGGATCAACAGAAATTCATACAAAGCCGACGTCGGCTCGTTTTCGAGCTACAACAGGCCGGTGCAGGCTTGTTACTGGGTTCAGATGCACCCCAAATCATGAATGTACCGGGGTTTTCCGTACACGAGGAACTTGAGTTCCTGGTACTTGCCGGCCTGACACCACTTCAGGCACTACAAAGCGGCACCATCAATACGGCACGTTTTTTTGGTGACAAGGAACGCGGACTGGTCAGCAAGGATATGCTGGCAGATTTTGTTTTACTGTCGGACAATCCATTAATCAACATTTCCGCAACCCGCAACATACTGGGCGTTATGCGTGGCGGTCACTGGTATTCAAGATCAGCGCTGGACAAACTGCTGGCCGGGGTCGCTGGCCGGGGCCTCTAATTCCGTGCCATGGTTTTTCGGACCAGCGATTTCATGGGGAATTGCGGTATAGTTCCACCAGTTCAAAATGGATATAAGCCATGCGCCCTGCCAATCTCCTGCTGGTACTGATTGTTGTTTGCGGATGTGCGGGTGATGATGCCGTGTCAAAACGACAATACGGACAGCAACTTGTTTGCCACAAAAATAAAACCATGGCCGTGTCCAATGCGGACATGTTTGGACATCAGGACCATGGAGACGCACTGGGTCCCTGTCCTGAAAAACCGTAAGACAGGTGTATATAAACACTGTGAATTTAGCCCCCGTGAATTGATAAACCCAAAACTCCATGGACATGCATCGAAATCTTTTTACCTACGTAGAACGGCTGGAAAGTCGTTGCACGGATGTGATCAACATGGCCGTAATTCACTGTACCGAGCTCCCGGACCTGGTCATGGCGCGAATATGGGGTGAGAAAATTGTGCATACCAGCAGTCAGACCGGCAACAGTGGTCATTTCTATATAGACCGTGATGGCCGTATTGAAGAGTGGGTGCCAATATCCCGTGTGGCCCACCACGTCCGGGGCAGAAACAAAGATACCATTGGTATTGAGCTGGTCAACAACGGACGCTACCCGAATTGGCACCACAGTTCACACCAGGACATGACCGACCCCTATCCCGGGGAGCAAATTGACTCCCTGGTCCGTCTTTTGGGTCAGTTGGTGTCTCAATTACCCGGATTGACGGGGGTTGCAGGACACGAGGATCTGGATACCGAATTGCAACCCTCAGCGGAAAACAAGGACGTTCAGATCCGGCGCAAGGTTGATCCCGGACCTCTTTTTCCCTGGGACCAGCTTTTGTCCCGGGTTGCTCTTGAGCGCCACACTACCGGAGTTAAATGAAAATCAAAAGAATCTGTGTGTACTGTGGCTCCAGCCCCGGAAAGAACCCGGCCTATTCAGAGGCTGCGGTCATCCTGGCCCGGGAACTGGTCAATCGGAATATCGGTCTGGTTTACGGTGGTGCCGAAGTGGGTGTCATGGGTGTGGTTGCCAACGCGGTACTTGATGCAGGAGGAGAGGTCATCGGCATCATTCCCAAGAGTATGGCGCTGAAGGAAATCGCTCACGACAACCTTACTGAATTGCACGTGGTCGGCTCAATGCATGAACGCAAGGCGATGATGGAGGCCTGTTCTGATGGTTTTATTGCCTTACCGGGTGGCTGGGGCACCCTGGAGGAGATATTCGAAATTCTGACCTGGGCACAGCTGGGATTCCATGACAAACCCTGCGGACTGCTGAATATCGGTGGCTACTATGACGGGCTGATTGATTTCCTGGACCATGCATTTGAACAACGCTTTGTGAATGAACTTTGCCGCCCGATGTTGATGACCGCCTCAAATCCCGCGGCGCTTTTGGATCAGTTTATTCCCTATCGCGCGCCGAAAGTTAAGAAATGGATGTCTGAGGACGAGTTGTAGTCAGACTGTTTTGTATGGCATTTTGCATCTTGCCCCTGGCATTTCAGGACACGATTATGAAAAAGGTTTTTTTATTACTCAGCGCCTCGTTGACACTGGTCTGCCTTTATCCGCAACAGGGAAATGCAGAATCCAGGGAGGAAAAACAATCCCGGCTTGACACTGCCTGTGAATCTGGGCGACAAAAGAAACTCGCACCTCTGAGGGAGGAGCTTGTTGAAGAGTGTGTTGCCAGGAAACAGCGCTCCAGCCGTGAAGATTGTGAACAGTTTCACGAGAACTACGGGGCCAGAAGCGGTCAGCGCCCCGCATTATTTTACGACCTGCCCGAATGTATGGAAGCATTTGATTTCCAGAGAAGTATCCGTAGCTCCGACTCCCCCTGAGTGCCCGACTACCCGGCGTCGAAATTTGAAGCTATTCAGCGTGCAAAGCCCGGATCGGATCCAGGGCGGCTGCCTGGCGTGCCGGATACCAACCGAAAACCACACCGGTGATCAGGCAAATACTGACCGACAGAACGATCGACAACATAGACCAGCCAGCCGGCCAACCGGCGAACTGCTGAATGACAAATGCAAGCAAGAGGCCAAAGAAAACCCCTATAAAAGCACCCAATCCGGCCACGGTGGCAGATTCAAGCAGAAACTGTACCTGGATGTCGCGTTTTCGGGCGCCCAGCGCCCGTAACAAGCCTATTTCCTGGGTGCGTTCAAGCACGGTCGCCAACATGATGTTCATGATGCCAATACCACCCACGAGCAGCGATATTCCGGCAATCGCAGACATGACTATGGTGAATATTTGCTGGGTTTTCTGTTGCTGTTTGAGCAGGGCGGCAGGGATGATAATTTCATAATCGTTTTCCTCGCCATGTCTGCGCATCATAAGATGATTCACAGTTAGCGCGGACAGTTGCGGTTCGGTGCCTTTACTGAGTCGTAGCCTTATGGCGTCCAGTTCGCTGTCCAGGGTCTCAAACTTCAATCTCTTCAGTGCAGTTTCCAGCGGCAGGAACACGCTGTTACGATCACCGCCCAGACTGATCCCCTCAAACTCATCCTTGGCCAGGTCCCGATCTTCCAACACCCCAACCACAACGACCCAGAGATGATTTACTTTTACCCGCCCGCCCAGTGGGTTTCCCGCGGGAAACATCTTTCTGGCGGCCTGCGCACCCAGCACGGCCACCTGTGCGTAATACA
This sequence comes from Lysobacterales bacterium, assembly GCA_014238945.1. Taxonomy (GTDB): domain Bacteria; phylum Pseudomonadota; class Gammaproteobacteria; order Xanthomonadales; family SZUA-36; genus SZUA-36. The sequence continues at coordinate 76,236 of JABAAB010000100.1, read as the reverse complement.
TATTATCGTTTTCGTCTATGACGCGACCTTGCGCCACCCTCAGGCTGGCCAGCTCAAAATATTCCGGTGAAACCGCCAACACCTGGGCGTCAGAAGGTGCCTGCTGAGAGAACAGGTTCCAGGTCTTGATTCTTTTCTCCGCGCTGACCGCCTCCACGTTGGGTAGTGTCTGCTTGATGGCGCGCACATCACCCTGCGACAGCCCCACGCTGTGTTCTCTGACTTCTTTCAGGGTCTCCTCGTCAAAATCCCGTGACTCCACCAACACATTTCGTAACCCCATGGACTCAATCAGCCTTAGAGCCTCCTGCTTTGCGCCCTCTCCTATACTCAGCATTGCAATGACTGCTCCGACACCGAAAACCATACCGAGCAACGTCAGGGCTGTGCGCAGCTTGTGCTGTCGCAGTTGTTCTACTGCATGCCAAAGATCTTCCCTGGTCAGCCCCTTGAGCATGTTCATATCTTGTCCTGATCGGGGGGGAAAAGTGCTATTTTCGAGTCGGCATCAAGGCCATTCAAAATTTCAGAGCGGTTGGCGCCCCTCAGACCCAGCTGGATTTCCCTCCGCACCAGGTCACCACCTTCACGCACAAACACCCAGTCACCACTGGCGTCGGAAAAAATCGCCTGGTTTGGTACGAATATCGCGTTCTCAATTCGACTGATGGCAATGGACGCCGAAACCTGACTTTCCGGCGTAATCCAGTCCGGATCGGCCAGCTCAAGTGAAACGGTAACCTTGAAATACTTGACCGGGCTGTTACGTTCTATGGGCGAAGCGGTTGCACTGATTTTTGAAATCTTCCCGCTCAACGGTTTGTCTGGGTACGAATCGATAGTAACCAGGGTCTGTTGCCCCTCCACCACACCCACTGCCTCGGTTTCCAATACGTAAAGTACGGCTTCCATTCTGTCCAGGTTCGGTATACTGGCGATCTTGTTACCGGGAAAAACCGTAGACCCTATATCTATTTTCTGACCGAACCAGGTTTTCTCATATACAAAGAAACCGTCATGCGGGGCAAACACCTCGGAATTGTCCAGTTGACTTTTGTGTTCCTGAAACTTTGATTCCTGGGTGGCCCTGACCGCGCTCAAAACGGCCACTTCAGCACCTTCGCGTTCACGATAGGTGCCCTTTTTGCCTTCCAGGTGCCCGGAACGGTACTCCAGCAACTCCTTGTCCCGCATGGCATCAATAATCTCGTGTCGTGAATACGCCAATTCGTTGTCAAAGGTGAATTGTTCCGCCATCAGTTTTTCCACGTCCACCAGCTCAAGCTCATTGCCCAGCTCACCCAACTGCCGTTCCAGCTCACGTTGTTTGGCCAACACCTGGATATCCACCTTGCTTAGTTCAATTCCCACATCCTCAGTTCCACGTAACGCACTGGAAGCATCAAAACGGGCCACCGAATCACCTTTCTTCACCCAGCTGTTATCCTCAACCATCCACTCAATCGTTCGTGGGTTGGGGCTACCTGCGGGTGGTTTTATGGGTGTGGATTCTGCCGCTTGCAGTTCACCTTTTGCGTACAGTGTAATTTCAAAAACACCGTTACCCACCGCTACAGTTTCTACCTTATCCAGCCCGGATTGACCACAGTTGGCCAGCACCATCGCGATGAAAACTGCAGCGATCAACCGTGTGAACAGACGCCTCATGGGCCTTTGGCGGGCTCTTTACCGATATAGATTTCAGCGGAAACGCTCATACCAGGCCGCATGATGGAGGGGTCAGGGTTTTTCATGCTGACGGTTGCATCAAATACCCGCGCCGGCTGGCTGGGGGACTTGGTGTGAATCACAGATGCAAGCTCTATGATCCTGCCATAAAATTGTTCATCAGGTGCGGCATCCATTACGAATTTAACTGACTGACCTACTGCTATGCGTGCCGACTCGCGCTCCGGCACCTCGAGGTGCACCTGTAGCTGTGCCAGGTCTGGCAGTTCCATCACGCGGCGCCCCATCCAAACATTGTCTCCAATTTCATGCTTGTTATTGTGACGGTCAACGGTGTGAATCACGACGCCAGGGCGTGCTGCCATGATGGTCATGGAATCAACAGAACCCCTGAATTGTGCCACCTCGATTTCCAGCACCGCGATCTCCCGTTCCAGTATGTTGATTTCGGTTTCCTGAACCCGTCGCTCTTTTTCGAGGCCCTCGTTGCTAAGGGCCACCGATAGCTCGGCCTGCTTCAGCAACAACTTGTTCTCGCGGTACTCGCGACTGGCCAGCAGCTCAATCGGGATATCTGCCTTCAGACGTGCTTTGTCCAGTTCTGCAGTGGCCTCCTGTTGTTGTAATTCAAGTTCTGCAACAACTTCTTTTGCGACTATCTGTTGTTTTTCCAGTTGTTTTTGTTTTTCGTTCAGTGCATTGCTCTTGTCTCTCAGTTGCGTCATCAGCTCCTGCGGATCAAATTTCAGGATGGGTGTTCCGGCGCTTACCTGTCGGCCTTCGGGTGCCATATATGAAATGGTGTATTGCCAGATGTTGGGTACTGCAGGCGGACCAAAAAACGCCGAGTTGGCTGATTCTATTTCACCGGTAACACGCACCACCACGCGGGTACTGGCGATCACTTCAGTCTCTTTGCCGACATCGGGCGAGCAGGCAGCCAAAAAGGGTAACCCCAGGAAAATCAACAGCGTCGTTCCAAGCCGGGATGAATGGCGCATCAGGAAGTTCACAAGCTTGGCACCACCAGGGCACTCATACCGGGCAGCAGCCCCGTTTCCCGTGCCGATTCAAATAATACAACTCCTTCAAAATACATCGCTTTACCCCACTCTGGGCGTTTCGCCCCACTGTCAGAAATGGATTCAAGCCTGCCGCTGAGTTCAAGTCCCGGTAGCGCATCCAGCATAATATTCACCGCCGTGCCGGTATCGACACGAGGTCGGTCAACACTATTGATCCACACCTGGATGGCCAGGTCGGACGTATCAGCGATTTGCGCTACCCTGAAACTTGTCTGAACGGTATCGCCCTCCTGGAACTTGGTCCGGGTCCACGGGTGTTTTCCATAGATCATGAAACCCGGCTGGGTTGCGTTGACTGTAAGGGTCTTAAGCATCTTTTGCCACAGTCTGGTTTGGTTTCTGGCTTTCTTTTCATCCAGGTCCGCCTGTCGCTGTCTCTCCGTTATGCTTTCCTGCTTGTCCGTTAGTTGTTTACCCGCATCGTCAGCCGCCTTGATCGCTTTTTCTTTCGCCAGTTTATTCTCGGAATGTTCCAATGCGCCCACCAGGCCTTCCGGGAGATCTGCTTTCAAGGCTGCCAACTCCAATGAAACCCTGGCCTGACTGAGTTTATAGCGGGCGTCTGTCAGTTCTTTCTCCAGCTTGGCCAGGTCTCGCTCTGTTTTTGCTGTCTCGGTGCGCTGCGTTTCCTTTTGCTGCTCCAGTTGGCGCGCCGCCTCCGACCCATCAAATTCCACCACCAGGTCACCGGGTTGCACCTGCGTCCCCTCTGGAATCATCCTGCTGAGACGTGCCTGCCAATTGCTTGTCAGGGGCACAAATATCTCCTGGGCCTGCTGGGAATACACTTCCCCGGTAAACAACAGCGGACGATCCTGGGCCAATGAGGACAATGGCAGCAACGACCACGCCACCAGTATTGTTACCCGGAGGTGACGGTCAAACATGATGATCATCCATAATTTTTCCATCACGCATGATGATTTGCCGTTGAGCATAATCTGCAATCTCCGGCTCGTGGGTGACCATGACTATGGTCTGGCCATCCCTGTTAAGTTCCTGCAAAAGGTCCATAATGGCATCGGAGGTGCTGCTGTCCAGGTTTCCTGTCGGCTCATCAGCCAAAAGAACCCTGGGGTTGTTTATCAAAGCGCGGGCGATCGCGACACGTTGTCTCTGGCCGCCTGACAGTTCGTTGGGTTTGTGCATCATGCGATCATCCAGGTCAACCCGACTTAACAGCTCCCTGGCGCGATCATAATCTGGTTCCTGTGCGCCATCTGTGTGGTACCGGCGTGGAAGCAAAACATTTTCCAGCGTGGTCAACCGCGGCAACAAGTGGAAACTCTGAAACACAAATCCCATGTACCGGTTACGCACGGCCGACAGTTGGTCATCATCCATATTGCTGATGTGGTTATCATCCAGCAGATATTCACCACCATCCGGTCGATCCATACAGCCCAGCATGTTGAGCAGCGTCGATTTACCCGACCCTGATCGTCCCATGACAGCCACGAATTCACCTGACTGGATATCAAGATTGACCTCGTCAAGGGCATGAATGGACTGGTTGCCAATTTGATAAACACGGCTAATCTTTTCAAGATGTATCATTTATAATTCTTGTTTTCCGCAAACAGTGTCCCGGTATTAGTTGACCATTAATTGTCAAAATGGTTTAGCTGGCCATCCGCACCGGACAAAAGCCTGACTGACAGCCAGACACTGCGACAGACAAGTTTACCCACCCATCGCGTCTTGTACTATCCCATATGCGCAGAAAATACGATAAGTTGCAGACTCACGGGCAGGTTTTTATCAATAGTGCTGCCCTGACCGGCGCAGGATGCCCCTCAACGGTAAAAAAGGGATTCTCCCTGTCCAGGCATTGTTGCAGCGATTCAAATGTCATCCAACGGGTGCTGCGTTGTTCCTGGGTGGTGGTCGCGCTTACATCAAGTGTTACGGCATCCGGTAAACCCGCCTGCTCCAACCAACGCAACAATGACCCGAGGGTGGGAATTGCATGAACATTGCGCATCCTGCAGTAGCGCCCTTGAGGATCCAGTATTTTCTCACCCTCACCTTTTAGCACCAGGGTTTCCAGCACTATTTGCCCGCCGGGCCGCGTCAGTGACTTCAATTGCTCCAGGTGTTCCACCGGTTGACGACGGTGGTAGAGCACACCCATGGAAAATACACGGTCAAACTTTTTTGTGTTGGCTGGCAAGTCATCAATTCCGAGCGGCAAAACAAAATTCTTGAGACCCGGACACATTTTTTGCATCGCCAGCCACTGCATGACAAAAATCAGGGTTGGATCAATACCCACCACCAGCTTTGCCCCTGCGCCCAGCATTCGAAACCCGAAATACCCATTCCCACACCCAATATCCAGAACACTACACCCCCCCAACTCGAGGTGTGGAGCAATACGTCTCCATTTCAAGTCTGAACGCCATTCGGTGTCGATGCTTATTCCGCCCAATTGCAGCGGCCCCTTTCTCCACGGCTGAAGCTTGAGCAATTGCTTTTCCAGCATCCCGGGCTCCTCCACCGGAGCACCCAGGACCGGTGCGTCGCGATTGAGATCACAGTTAAAATTTCCAACTGGCAGGCGGTCTATGTGGTCAAGCCATCCTGGCAAATCACCATGGCGGCTTTTCCGCAGACGCTCCCAACCCAATCGGGCCAGCCCGGAAAATTCCGTGGTGTGCAATAGGGCATAGGGATCAACCTGCAAGGAATTCAATGGTTTCGCTGCCTGCTAACGGAACGCGATGTAGCTGGCAAAACTAAAGCACTGAAACCAGCGTCGGGGGTTACTCATTCCCGCCCGCAGCAGCCGTTCAATGTGCCTTTCTTCTGTATCGGGCTGTAATACGTCTTCCAATGCATTTCGTTTTCGCGCAATTTCCAAATCTGAGTACCCTTGTGTCCGTTTAAAATCGTGGTGCCATCGTGACTGGTCCACCTGCTCCTGTTGGTCGTCAAAGCAGATCTTTTCGGAGATGATCAGAACCCCCCCCTCGCACAAGCCTGCCGATATGGTGTTGATCAATTGCTGCCTTTGTCCCCGGTCAAGGAATTGCAACGTAAAATTGAGCACCACCACCGAAGCATTCTCTATTTTGGTATCGAGCATGTTTTGCAAACGAACATCCACCGGAACGCTGCCTTTTTGTTCCAACAGCATCTGCTTGCACTGCTCAATCATGGCCCTGGAGTTGTCCACAGCGACAATTTTGGTGTCCGGTGCCCGGACCGCAACGCTCATGGCCAGGCTGACGGCACCCAGTGAACAGCCCAGGTCATAAAGTTGCGTTGCTGGCTTTGCATAAAGCCGGGCGAGCATACCTATCATGGGGACAACCAGCTCATAGCCGGGTACCGAGCGTGCAATCATGTCGGGAAATACTTTCACGACCTGCTCATTGAACTTGAACCCGGTTGCCATTGCGCGGCTTGTGGCAAACAAGCTGTCCTGATCTTTTTTCATGCTAATATCCTTTCAGACAAGGCTGTCAGTGACTTCTGGCGCATCTTGTAAGAAATCGTTTCTGTTAATATTTTACACTCAGAAATTAGCTGAATTTCTTGAGTTCCATATCCTACAGGAATCCTGGGTTCAAGCGAAAAGGAGGGTCTGAAATGTTTGAAAATCCATTGATCTGGTCAGTGATTGTCGCAATCCTTGCCATCACAGTAGTCCGTAAGGCCGTCATCATCGTGCGGCAGGGCTATGAATACACCGTTGAACGATTTGGCCGTTACGCCACTACTTTCGGTCCCGGTTTTCATATCATGATTCCATTTGTAAACCGTATCGGTCAGCGTGTGAACATGATGGAGCGGGTGCTGGATGTCCCGTCACAGGAAGTCATTTCAAAGGACAATGCGGTCCTGACCGTTGATGGTGTGGTCTTTTTCCAGGTGCTGGATGCTGCCAAGGCCGCCTACGAGGTATTCCGTCTTGAACACGCTGTGCTCAACCTGACGGTTACCAACATACGTACTGTGCTGGGTTCCATGGATCTCGACGACGCCCTTTCCAAACGAGACACCATCAATGCACAATTACTTTCCGTTGTAGACGAAGCCACGACTCCGTGGGGTTTGAAAGTGACCCGCATTGAGATCAAGGACATTACCCCCCCTATGGATCTGGTCAATGCCATGGCGCGGCAAATGAAAGCTGAACGTGAAAAGCGGGCCAATATTCTCGAGGCTGAAGGTCACCGGCAGGCGGAAATCCTGCGTGCCGAGGGTGACAAACAAGCCATTGTTCTGGACGCAGAAGGCCGAAAGGAAGCGGCATTCAGGGAGGCAGAGGCCCGTGAGCGCCTGGCCGAGGCAGAGGCCAGGGCAACCACGATGGTTTCTGATGCGATCGCGGCCGGGGATTTACAGGCAATCAATTACTTTATCGCCCAAAAATACGTCGAGGCACTCGGTGAGTTCGCCACCAGCGCAAATCAAAAGACTTTGCTGTTACCCATGGAAACCACCGGCATCCTGGGTAGCCTGGCAGGAATCACGGAAATCGTCACGGCCGCGATGGCCGAAAAGAACGCGGGAACTTCCTGACTATGATGGCCTGGCTTGAACATATTGTCTTTTGGCACTGGTGGATACTTGCAGGAGTACTGCTTATTCTGGAGTTGTCCGCTCCCGCGTTCTTCTTTTTGTGGCTGGGTATTGCGGCTGCCGCTGTTGGTCTGATACTGCTGGTATTTCCGGGAATTCCACTGGAAACCCAGTTGGTGCTGTTCGGTATCGCTTCAATCGTCGCGGTCCTCGCCTGGAAAAAATATCGTGAAGCACGCCCCACCACCACGGACCAGCCCAACCTGAATCGTCGTGGTCATCAATACATTGGGCGTGTTTTTTCCCTCGAAGAACCCATAATCAACGGTGTGGGCAAGGTCACCGTGGATGATTCCACCTGGAAGGTGAAGGGTCCTGATCTGCCCGCCGGAACCTCGATAAAGGTGACCGGCATTGAGGGTGTAATTTTCAGGGTTGAAGCATCCTAGCTGATATTGTTGTGTGCCACCTGCTGACGGGTGAGGTTGACTCGCCACAGACTGGCGGATAGCTGCCGGCACTTGTCCATTAAGCCGCTTCGTTGGCGTCGCTCCGATTAGAGGCTGTGGCAGACCGGGTAACAATTTCCGCGAATTTTTGAAGTACTGTTCGGGCTTTTTCGGATGCCCTTGTTTCATTTAGGAGTCTTTCTGTGTTCAGGCCTTCGTCTGTCAGCGCCCCCCTTCTCAGGTGGATGTATTGAGACATGACCTCATTGGAAAACTCCGGATGAAATTGCACACCCCATACATGTTCAGAAAACCGTAAGGCGAAATTGTCATCCAGGGGGCTGGTTGCCAACCGTATTGCTCCGGCAGGAATCTCCAGCACGGTTTCCTGGTGAGATGACTGGGCTGCAAAACGGGCCGGTAAATGACCGAGCAGGGCGTCTTTGTTTGACGGTTCAATCAGATTCGCGGTGACCGTCCCGATTTGCCTGCCTGCGGGGTTCTGGCCCACCTTGCCACCCAATGCATGGGCGATCAACTGATGACCGTAACATACCCCAAGCACCGGCGTTCCGCCCGGCACCACCACCCTCAACCACTCTGCGGTTGCCTCGCTCCAGTCTTCGCGGTCGGAGACCATGGCCGCTGATCCCGTGATCACTACACCACTCAGACCCTGGGGCGATGGCAGGCTCTGATGTTTGTATACATCGATCTGTATCCAGTTGGAAACATTCATTGCGGCAGCAAACCAGTGTTCAAAATCACCGTGCTGTCGTGAGATTTCCCTGATTGTACTGCCGGTTTTTATCAACGCTATTGGTTTCATTTTTGTCCGTTCAACTTCTGTTATTCGCACCCGTTCGTGATACTAATTGGCTATACTACCCCGATTGATTTAACGGGGTGCAGACTCGGGGAACCGGTCACAGGATTTTCATGACTTTTCAGGAATTTATCAACTGCCTGCAGACGTATTGGGCACAACAGGGCTGTGTGTTAATCCAACCGCTAGACCTCGAGGTCGGTGCGGGAACATTTCATCCTGCCACTTTTTTGCGCTCCATTGGTCCGGAGCCGTGGAATGCGGCCTATGTACAGCCCTGCAGACGCCCAACCGACGGACGGTATGGCGAAAATCCCAATCGGTTGCAACACTATTACCAATACCAGGTGGCACTAAAGCCGGCACCTGAAAATATCCAGGAAATGTATCTCAGCTCACTTCAGGCCATTGGAATTGATCCCACCGTACATGACATACGGTTTGTTGAAGACAACTGGGAATCACCGACACTGGGTGCCTGGGGACTTGGCTGGGAGGTGTGGCTCAATGGTATGGAAGTTACCCAGTTCACCTACTTCCAACAGGCCGGGGGGGTGGAGTGTCGTCCGGTCTTGGGGGAAATCACCTATGGGCTGGAGCGCCTGGCCATGTACCTGCAGGATGTTGACAGTATTTTTGATTTGATCTGGACAGACACCGGCGGAAATAGAATAACTTATGGTGATGTTTTCCATCAGAATGAAGTCGAGCAATCCGCCTACAATTTCGAACATGCAGACACGGACTCCCTGTTCAGCTGGTTTGACACCTGTGAAGCACAAGCGCAAAAGCTGGTTGCCCTTGATCTCGCCCTGCCCGCCTATGAGCAGGTATTGAAAGCCTCACACACATTTAATTTACTGGATGCTCGCAAAGCAATTTCCGTTACCGAGCGGCAGCGTTATATCTTGCGTGTAAGGGCCTTGTCCAGAGCGGTGGCCGAGACTTATTATTCGGGCAGGGAAAAACTCGGTTTTCCTGGCCTGCGGGAGACAGGTCATGAGTAACTCCAGAGCCCCGGACTCCGCAAGGGACGATCTGTTAATCGAGCTCGGCTGTGAAGAATTACCGCCCAGGTCACTGACCAGACTGGGTGAGGCGTTTTTGGCCGGTTTCCAGCATCAGTTAAAATCCGCACAAATTGATTTCGACGCCGATTCCAGCCGTGTTTTATATACACCCAGGAGGCTGGCCCTGTTGATTGCCTCAGTATCCGAACGTCAACCGGATCAGATCCTCAAACGCAAAGGGCCCGCCATCTCTTCTGCCTTTGACCAGGATGGCCAGCCGCTGCCCGCTGCTACTGGTTTTGCCCGTTCTGTGGGAAGGTCGGTTGAGGAGCTTGAAAGACTGAAAACAGACAAAGGTGAGTGGTTGTTTTGTACCGTTGAGCGGCCGGGTGAACGGCTTGAAAATTTGCTGTTTCCAATGCTGGAAAAGTCATTGACTACATTACCTGTGGCAAAACCCATGCGCTGGGGATCAAATGAATTCAGTTTTGTCCGTCCCGTCCATTGGCTGGTCGTCATGCATGGCACCAAAGTCATTCCTGGATCCCTGATGGGCCTGGCTTCGGGCAACACCACGCGGGGACACAGGATACACAGTCCAGGCCCGCACCAGATAGATACAGTATCCGACTATGAACGGGTTCTTGATACAGCGTATGTTTCCGTTGATCAACAAAAACGTCTGGATGTTATTAGAAACCAGGCCACCATACTTGGAAAGAATGCGGGTGGTCGTGCGTTGATAGATGAGCGTTTATTGGAAGAGGTTTGCAACCTGGTTGAGTGGCCCCGCTCCATATGCGGCAGTTTTGATCCAGAATTCCTGGAAGTACCGGCCGAGGCGTTAATCGCCAGCATGCAGGATCATCAAAAGTTTTTTCCCGTTGTCAGTGTGCAAGACGGGGCTCTTATGCCCCGATTTATTGCCGTGGCCAACCTTGAAAGCCAGGATTTTGATGCCGTCAGACAGGGTTTTGAGCGTGTGATCAGACCACGGCTTGCGGACGCCCGTTTTTTCTGGGAACAGGACAACAAAACATCAATGGAACACTGGTTGCCCCATCTTGACAGAATTGTTTTTCAAAAGAATTTAGGAACAATACTAGACAAATCGACGCGTATCAGCACAATTTCAAAGACGATAGCCGAAGAAACCGGCCGTAAAGTCGCCGACGCGGAACGAGCTGGAAAACTTTGTAAGTGTGACCTGGTAAGCCAAATGGTGGGTGAGTTCCCCGAGCTCCAGGGTGTCATGGGACGTTATTACGCCCTGCAAAGTGGCGAAAAGTATGTGGTTGCCCAGGCAATTGGTGATCACTACCTCCCGGCGTTTTCGGGTGACGAATTACCGGCCAGTGCAACCGGAAAAATTGTTTCACTGGCTGATCGGTTGGACACCCTTACGGGTATATTCGCCTCCGGACTAAAGCCTTCCGGCAACAAGGACCCATTTGCTCTCCGCAGGGCCGCACTGGGGCTGATTCGTATCCTGCTGGACGGTGATTTGGATATCGGGTTGGATAGATTGCTGGAAATCACCTCTGATATCGTTCAGGAAACACAATCCGTACCCCCTGGCGTACGTTTGGAGCTTCGTCAGTTCATATTGGAACGGATGCGCAATTATCTGCGTGATCAAGGTAATAATACCAATGTGGTCAATGCCGTTTTGGACGCCCCTCTGGGCACACTATCTGACCTGTCCTCCCGACTTCAGGCGGTGCACGGATTTATGCAACTGGAGACGGCAGACAAGCTGGTCGAGGCCAACAAGAGAATAGGCAATATATTACGTAAATCCGAGGTGGGTGGTGATTCTACGGTTTTGGATGAAAGGTTAATTATCGACGAAGAAAAACGGCTTTTCGAAGAAATTAAGAACATTGACAAAAAAATCAATGTTTTTTTTGAAACTGCAGATTATACCGCTGCCCTAACGCTTTTGGCTGAGCTATCCATACCGGTTGAGGCGTTTTTTGAGCATGTAATGGTGATGGATGACGATCCGGAAATTCGGCAAAACCGGCTTAATCTGCTGGCCCGCCTAAAGGGTCTTTTTGACCACATTGCTAACTTTGCCCTGGTGTCCTGATCTGCAGGGCCAAAGAGCCGTTTATACGCCCCCTTAAGCGCACAAGGTGGTCAGATGTCCAGGTTGGTCGCGTAACGGGCATTTCCCTCGATGAATTCCCTTCTGGGTTCCACCTCGTCCCCCATCAAGGTGGTAAAGATTTCGTCGGCCGCCACAGCATCCTCTATGGTCACCTTCAATAATCTTCTCGTCTCAGGATTAACCGTGGTATCCCACAATTGCTCAGGGTTCATTTCGCCCAGGCCTTTGAATCGCTGAAACGTCCTTCCTTTGCGGCTTTCATTCATTAACCAGTCGTGAGCCTGAGCAAAACTGGACACTGGGTTTTGCGCCTTACCCCGGCGCACCACGGCACCCGGTTGAACCAGATCATGGAGTGTATCCGCCAGCTTTCCGGTGAGACGAAATTCAGGTGACCTGAAAAATTCCCACCGCAGGTATGTAAGCTCTTCTATTCCGTAGGTGGTCTTGCTTAGAACCAGCTCGATACCATCCTCGTTTTCTTTTGCTTGCAGATCATAATTGACACTCGGGGGTGATTGCTGATTCATTTTATCCTTAATTACAGTACACCACTCCATTGCTTCTTCTTCAGACCAGTTCGTTGAAAATCTTTTGATATCAATTAGTTGTTCTAAAAATAGTGGATCAAACCTGTGTGCCAAACGAATATTGGCGGCTTTTACCATCATGTAATCTCTCATTAAACCCTCCAGCGCCTCGCCAGAAAGAGGGGGCGCAACGGGATCAAATACCAGTGAGGCATTGTCCATTGCCCGCGCCAACAGGTAATCATTGAGTTCAGTATCATCCTTTAAATAATGTTCCTGTTTTCCTTGTTTTATTTTATATAACGGTGGCTGCCCTATATAAATATGTCCACGGTCAATTAATTCAGGCATCTGGCGGTAAAAGAATGTGAGCAACAGGGTTCGGATATGTGAGCCATCAACATCGGCATCTGTCATGATAATAATGGTGTGATAGCGTAGCTTCTCCACATCAAACTCATCTCTTCCGATCCCACAACCCAGAGCAGTGATCAGGGTACCCACCTCGGCGGAAGACAGCATTTTGTCGAAACGGGCCTTTTCCACATTCAGAATTTTCCCCTTAAGTGGCAGAATTGCCTGGGTTTTTCTGTTTCTCCCCTGTTTTGCAGATCCACCGGCTGAATCACCCTCAACCAGGAAAAGTTCAGAAAGCGCGGGGTCCCTTTCCTGACAGTCAGCCAATTTTCCTGGCAGGCCGGCGATGTCCAGTGCGCCTTTTCGTCGGGTCATATCCCTTGCTTTTCTTGCCGCTTCCCTGGCCCGTGCCGCATCAACAGCCTTCATTGTAATAATCTTGGCCTCGGTCGGGTTTTCCAGTAAAAAGTCCTTCAGGTGTGAAGCCACCAGTGACTCGACAATGGGCTTGATTTCTGAAGAAACCAACTTGTCTTTGGTCTGGGAGGAAAATTTCGGGTCTGGCGCCTTGACCGATAATACAGCCACCAGGCCCTCACGGGCGTCATCCCCCGTCATGGACACCTTGCTTTTCTTGGCAATACCCGACTGCTCAATATAGGTGTTCATGGTTCGGGTCAGGGCGGCCCTGAAGCCGGCAAGGTGGGCACCCCCATCCCGCTGGGGTATATTATTTGTAAAACAGAAAACACTTTCCTGGTAGGCGTCTGTCCACTGCATGGCGACCTCGACGGTCACCCCGTTGTTTTCGCCCTGGAAGTGCATAACTGTTTGATGTAAAGGTGTTTTCTTCCTTCCCAGGTGTTCAACAAAAGAATGTATTCCACCCTCATATTCGAATATATCTTGTTTACCACTAATTTCATCAAATAGTTCTATGCGTACACCGGAATTTAAAAAACTGAGCTCACGTAGACGTTTCGCCAGGATGTCGTAATGGAAAACGGTATCAGAGAAAACCTCTCCACTCGGCTTGAATCTAAGCTCAGATCCTGTTTCCCTGGTTTTCGCTACCCTTTTTAGTGGTTCAACCGGCACGCCCATCTCATAGGCCTGAAACCATCTATAACCATTACGACTGATGTTTAGCTCCAACCGTTCAGACAGTGCATTGACTACCGAAACACCCACACCATGCAAACCACCGGACACCTTGTACGAGTTGTCATCAAATTTTCCACCGGCATGCAGGACCGTCATAATGACTTCCGCCGCTGATCTGCCCTCCTCCTTGTGGATATCAACGGGTATTCCCCGACCATTGTCGGAAACACAAATGGTGCCACCAATCTCAATGACTACCTTGATAGCATCACAGTGCCCGGCCAACGCCTCATCAACCGAGTTGTCAACTACCTCGAATACCATGTGATGCAGCCCCGTGCCATCATCGGTGTCTCCAATGTACATACCCGGCCGCTTTCGAACTGCATCCAGTCCTTTTAGAACCTTGATGCTGGTGGAGTCATATTCGTGATTTGTCATAAAGGCCCTGTTTCCCGACAGCCATGGTTCTTTTCCGTTGCTCTCTGGCAATACGGATTGTATTGGCGGTCGTGGATAATTTAATGCTGTGAACTGGTCCGTATTGTACCATTTTTGACCAGTAAACACCTGTTTTTTAGCTGTTTTAAGCGTTATTCGTTACTGTCTTGATCACGCTGCCATGTTTCACGTGAAACAACGCGTAGTCGGCACCACAGGATGCTACAACCGGTGACATATCGGTGTTGGTAAGCCAGGTTTGTAAACCAAGTTCAAGTGCCGCCGCCAGTAACTTACCCAGGTGATCATCATCCAACTCAGATGATGGGTCATCAAGGAGAAGAATTGGGGGCTCGCCTGACTCGCAAATCAATTCGGCCTGCGCAAGAACCATGGCAGCGGTCAGTGTTTTCTGCTCCCCCCGTGACAACCGCTCTTTGGCGGGTGCGCGTGCCAGGGTTAAATAGAGATCCGCTCGATGGGGCCCGGGACCGGTTGCACCACGCTCTGTGTCTCGTATCAAGCTATCCTGAACAGCGCTGGCAAGGCTCTCCCCGGTCCACCCCTTTCGATAGCTCAATTTAATTTCGTTCAACATTTTGTTGAATTTGGGTAAGGTCTTTTGCAAAGTAGCAGACAGTGCCGAGGCGTGTTCACTCCGAGCCAGGTGCAATTGTTCCCCCAACTCAATCAATTGCGGGTCCAGACTTTCAACCATCATGGCGTTCGACTGGCGAAGGGCAGCGTTTCTTTGCTTCAGAACCCGGTTGTAGCGTCGCCAAAGTAACAAATAGCCACGTTTCACGTGAAACACGCACCAGTCCAGATACTTTCTTCTGCCCTCGGGTGGCCCACTTACCAGCAAGTGACTGCTGGGCTCGATCAACACATGTGGTAACAACCGGGTCAGCTCACTTATCTGGACAATGTTTTCTCCGTTGTGCCTTGCTGTCCATTTCGTGGCATCGCGCTCGAGTCCAAGCCGGTGGAGGTTTCCGTTTCTACATTCGATTTCGGCGATAATCTGAAAATTATTGGAATTTGATCCAATCAGAGACGCAATTTGACCGGATCGGAATGAACGCCCCTTGGACAAGACAACCAGTGCTTCAAGTATGCTGGTTTTACCCGCACCATTGGGCCCGATAAAACAATTCAGGCCGGGAATTGGTTCGATATGTGTGCCTGATATATTCCTTAGGTTATTGATTTTAAACGATTTTATTAACAACGCGTTCGCTGCTCCCCGACTCGGACACAACGCCAAATGCAGACCCCTCCGGCAACAGCTCCGCAATCAACCGTAATCACTGCCACCCCGTCTAAGGAATCTACAGCTTCAGTGGCATTACCACATGCCGGTTGAGATTTGAATCAGGTGCCGAAACCAGGCAACTGCTGTTTGCATCCTTCAACTCCAGAGACACCTGTTCGGTTTCAATAGCCATTAATGCATCCAGCAAATAGGTGACATTGAAGCCCACGGCAAGTCGGTCAAAATTCAGCTCGGCCTCAATTTCCTCAACCGCCTCCTCATGCAGGGGGTTGTGTGCAACGATCCTGATCATATTCTCAGACGCTTCCAGTCTGACCCCTTTGTACTTTTCGTTGGACAATATGGACGCACGCTGAAGCGCATGAATAAACGAGGACCGGTCCACAAGCATCTGCTTGTCTGCACCCGCCGGGACAACCGCACGGTAGTCAGGAAAACGGCCATCAATCAGTTTAGACGTAAACACGGTGTCACCCTTGACCAATCTTATGTGGTTTCTGTCTATGGTGAGCGTCACATCAACGTCATCACCGGACAACATTCTTATCAACTCCATAACACCCTTGCGTGGCACTATGAGTTGTTGGTCCCTGCGGGTGTCGATTGGGTTCTCCAGGTCACAAATGGCCAATCTGTGGCCATCGGTAGCAACAGCCCGCAACTGATTGCCCTCCAGGTCAAACAACAAACCATTCAAATAATATCGAACATCCTGGTTTGCCATCGCAAACGCCGTTTTGTCCATCATGTTCTTTAAACCGGTTTCACTGACCGTAATGCTCTCATGGGATTCCACCTGGTCAGTGGCCGGGAACTCTGATGCCGGCAGGGTTGATAAAGTAAATCGACTGCGACCGGCCGTAATGGTCGCCTTTTCATCACTTAAGGAAAATGTGATACCAGCCCCATCAGGTAAAGCCCTGACGATGTCCACCAGCTTTCGTGCCGGTATGGTTATTTCGCCACCCTGTTTAACATTGGCGGCTATGGATGAAACCAATTCAACCTCCATATCGGTTCCGGTCACGGTGAGTCGTCCATCCCGTGCGGAAAGCATGAAGTTAGCCAGTACTGGCAGCGTCTGTCTGCGCTCTACCACACCGATAACCTGGCTGATTGGTTGAAGAAACGTTTCCCTCGAAATACTGAATTTCATGACCTGATCCTTATTATTACTGTTCTTTAATTAAAAGAATATATATATAAACAGTAGTAGTAGTAAGCCTTGTTAGTAAGTTAATATCTTCATTTAGATGTTATTTATCAAAAGGTTAAATATATACTACCTTGTGTGAATGATGACCGTAAAGCTGTGGATAAGCTGTGGAGTAAGGAGTGCCCATCCATTACGGCAAACTTATGCACAGTTTATACAGGCCTTGTTCCACTATTGTTCCACAAAACGTCAAGCTGTCAAAAGACGCAGCAATTTGGCCCTGTCCTCACGCAGACGACCATCTGTTTCACACAACTCTGCTATTTTACGACAAGCATGTAGAACAGTGGTATGGTCCCGGCCCCCAAAAGCATCACCAATCTCTGGCAGGCTGTGTTGGGTTAACTCTTTAGCCAGCGCCATGGCCATTTGTCTCGGTCGTGCAATGCTGCGGGTTCTGCGCTTGGATAATAACTCTGATATCCGCATTTTGTAATATTCACAAACGGTTTTTTGAATATTTGCAATCGTGATCAAACGGTCATGAACAGTCAACAGGTCTCTGAGCACCTCCCGGGTAAAACTCTCGGTAATGCTTTGCCCGGTGAAACGCGCGTTGGCAATCAGTGTGTTGAGTGCACCTTCAAGATCCCGCACATGTGAGCGGAGTCGCTTGGCAATCAGAAATGCAACAGCCTCTTCCAGTTGAACACCCCGTTCCTGGGCCTTGTTCATCAGGATGGCAACCCGGGTTTCAAAATCCGGGGGCTCAATGGCAACTGTCAGGCCCCAGCCAAAGCGGGACCGCAAACGCGCCTCCAGACCCTCAACCTCTTTGGGGTAACGATCACAGGTCAGAACAATTTGTTGATTTCCATCAAGCAGGGCATTGAATGTATGAAAGAACTCTTCTTGCGACCTGTCCTTTCCGGCAAAAAACTGGATATCATCGATCAGCAGTGCCCCGGCGGAACGATAATGTGTCTTGAACTTATCAATGTCGCCATGACGCAGTGAGCGGATCATGTCACTGACAAAGCGTTCGGAGTCGAGATAAATAACCTTAATGGCCGGGTTTTGTTGCCTGATCAGGTTACCTATAGCATGCAGTAAATGTGTTTTACCCAGACCTGTACTGCCATACAACAACAAAGGGTTGTACGCATCACCGGGGCGTTGAGCGATCTGCTGAGCGGCGGCAAAACCAAGCTCATTGGATTTACCACGAACAAAGTTGTCAAAACGGTAACGATTGTCGAGACCGGTTTTTGACGTGTTATTTGCAGTTGATGGTACCTCCTGAACGGCACCAGCACTCGAAATGGTGGGTTGACCCTCTTCAATGCTTACCGATTCTCTGGATTCACCGAGGTGTTCGAAGATGTCCCTGATTCTTTCCAGGTAGTGGGTTGCTATATGTCCCCGGATGTAATGATTTGGTGCGACCAGCCGGGTCTTGTTCTTGCCATTCACTACCTCTAGCGGACGGATGAAGGTGTTTACGTCCTCAGCCGGTAATTCCCGCTCCAGGTGTTGGAGACAAAGCTGCCAGGTATTTTTTGCCATTCCGCCTTGATGCCAAAAGGGGTTTATCCGATCCGATACATGATGCAATCAGCATCGAAGTGCCAGGTTTATTATATATTTCAGGAGCTTATGATCGATATTATGATACACCGACAGGCTTGCGGATGTACGAATCACCACCACTCCTGATTATAGGCTAGTCTACCGTGCTGTGGATAACTTGGCTATAGCTGGGAATAGTTAAACCGGGAAAAAAACATTCACCCACCAAATGCTTGAATGCCACAGCCATACGGGATACCATTCGCCTCTTGTGTCGGCTGCCTGAAACTTAAATAAGGTAGTCTTTTCAGATTTTATGAGGTTCCAGAAATGAAACGTACTTTTCAGCCAAGCCTGCTCAAGCGTGCCCGCAGACACGGCTTTCGTGCCCGGATGGCAACACGTGGTGGCCGCGCAATCATCAATGCCCGCCGCACCAAGGGTCGAAAACGCCTGTCAGCCTGAGAGTTGTGACCCGGAAACCCAAGCAAAATAGCCCGGACAACAGTGGCGGAACCGTCGCGCACCCCGGGATCTTTGAGGGCAGGTAAGCGCGCTACAGCAATAACCACATGTCATGAGGTTTACCAGGCAATACAGGCTACTTCGCCCAGTCGAGTTCAAAAGGGTATTTCAACAACCAGTTCGGTCAGCGGATGTATATTTTCGTGTTTTGGCGAGGGTAAATGGTCTCCAAATTCATCGGCTTGGCATGGCGGTTTCGAAAAAGAACTGCCCTAGGGCGGTTGGCCGCAACCGAATTAGAAGGGTGGTACGGGAACACTTCCGCTCAATGGTGGCCGGGCAATTACCTGGCACGCCAATGGATTTTGTCGTCATGCCCACAGGGCAGGCGGCGGACGGGCCCAACAGGATACTGAATGAATCGCTCAGCAAGCACTGGCCAAGACTGGCCAGAAAAGCCGGCGATACCGGCGTCCCCGATGCGGGTCACAGGCAAAACGGGCAAGAACAAACAGGGATAATTCGATAATGACAAACCTTCGCCCTATCCTGTTGATTTCGTTGGTGTTTATTTCCTACCTCTTGTGGGTGGAATGGCAGAAGGACTATGGTCCTCAACCACAGGCGGACGCAACAACCAACGAGGTTTCTTTCGATTCCACACCGGTACCTGGCCCGGCGGATAGCCAGCAACCGGCTGTGGGCGATCTACCCGATCCGGATATCGACACCCCGGTGACCAGCCAACCCTCCCCGAACCCGGAGAGCATGCCCCTGCAAAGTACCCGGCCGTTACAAACCCAGCAGGCGACCATGAGTGGCGAACAAGCTTTGCTGGTAATTACCACGGATGTGCTGGAAGTTGGGATAGACCTGACCGGAGGAACTGTCGTCACGGCAAGCCTGCTGAATTATCCGGTGGACCCGGAATTACGTGAAATAAAAGTCGACATTCTTAACCGCAATGGACCAGAACTGTTCATTGCACAATCCGGCTTATTAAGCCGTGAGACAGCGCCCAACCACACCAGCAGTTACCAGGCCGATGCCATGCATTACAGGCTGGAACGTGGAGCAGACGAAATCCGAGTGCCATTAACCTGGGAAGATGGCGGTATACACGTCACCAAGACATTCATTTTTGAGCGGGGTGAATACGACATTCAGGTACGTCACACCCTGACCAATGACAGCGGACAAAGCTGGTCCGGGAGCCGCTATGACCAGTTGCAACGTTCGGTCGTTGTGGACAGGGATGACGGGGGCTTTACCAATCCCGGCAGGTACAGCTTTTTTGGTATTGGTTTTTACAGTCCTGAAGAAAAGTTCGAAAAGATCGATTTTGAAGATGTCGCCTCCGAGCCCTACAAAAGAAGTTTCAGTGGTGGCTGGCTGTCCATGGTGCAACATTATTTCTTTGCTGCCTGGATACCACCAGAAGAAGAGACCGAAAGTTACTCAACCCAGGTTTATTCACCCACCGGCCTGCCTCGCTATATAGCCCGGGCAGTATCACCATCGGTTTTGGTCGGCGACGGGTCAATACATGAATTTGAAAGCCGCTTGTACATTGGACCAAAATTGCAGGAAAAACTGGGTGAGGTAGCACCGGGGCTGGGCCATACCGTCAACTATGGCATCTTCACGGTATTTTCCAAGCCGCTGTTCTGGTTGTTGAATAAACTGCATTCCATGGTCGGAAACTGGGGCTGGGCAATAGTCCTGTTGACGGTGTTGATCAAGTTGATGTTTTTCAAACTGACCGAGGCACAATTTCGCTCCATGGCACGGATGCGAAAGCTGCAGCCCCGGATTGAGCAACTCAAAGAGCGCTATGGCGATGACCGTCAGCGTATGAGTCAGGCCATGATGGAGATGTACAAGAAAGAAAAGGTAAATCCCCTGGGTGGTTGCTTACCCATCCTGGTCCAGATACCAATCTTCATTGCGCTTTACTGGGTGTTGCTGGAATCTGTGGAGTTGCGCCAGGCCCCCTTCATCCTGTGGATAGAAAACCTGACAGCACCGGATCCATACTTCATCTTACCGATTTTCAACGCCGCTTTCATGATCCTGACGCAGCGTTTGACACCAACCGCCGGTATGGATCCTATGCAACAGAAAATTATGCAATTCATGCCGATAGGCTTCTCTATCATGTTTGCATTTTTCCCGGCCGGCCTGGTGCTCTATTGGGCAACAAACGCCGGCCTGTCATTGGCTCAGCAGTGGTACATTACCCGTAAGATTGATGCGGGTGGTTCATAGCCAGACGGATCAATTGCGGGTTCATCAACACGGTTTAATCCATTAAGCTGTGTCAATGGAAGGCCGTGAAGAACATATTCGTAACAGGGATACGATCTGCGCCATAGCCACACCGCCCGGTGTTGGTGGTGTGGGCATCATCCGGATTTCTGGCCCATTGAGTTCAACCATTGCGGGGCAAATTCTCGATGTGCGTGTTACCGCACGAAAGGCACATTTTTCACGGTTTCTGGACCAACACGGCCGCACAATTGACAGTGGCATCGCACTGTATTTTGTCGCACCGGAATCATTTACCGGAGAAGACACACTGGAATTGCAGGCACACGGTGGTCCGCAGATCCTGCAAATGCTGATAAGCCGTATTCTTGACCTCGGTGCACGATCTGCACGGCCGGGAGAGTTCTCAGAACGGGCTTTTTTGAACAACAAGCTTGATCTCATCCAGGCGGAAGCCATTGCCGATCTCATTGGGTCTGCAACTGGTGCAGCCGCGCGTGCCGCCCAAAGATCACTTGAGGGCGTGTTTTCCGAAAGAATTATTGAGCTACAAAAGCAGTTGATTTCAACCAGGGTGTTTATAGAGGCGGCGCTGGATTTCTCCGAAGAGGAGATAGATTTCATTACCGATAGCGACACCAGCAAGCGACTGGACCAGGCACAACACTGTGTCCGTCAGCTGATAAAAGATGCCCGACAGGGAAGGATATTGCGTGATGGTATTACCATTGCGATTATCGGTCCACCGAACGCCGGTAAATCCAGCCTGCTCAATGCACTGGCAGGTGTGGATACGGCCATTGTGACCGATATTCCAGGAACCACCCGTGATGTATTACGTGAAACCATTTCCATCGATGGATTACCGGTGCACATCGCGGACACCGCGGGCATCAGGGAATCCAGGGATGTGATCGAAGCTGAGGGAATTAGACGGGCCAGGGCGACCATGCTCAAATCGGATCTGGTATTGCTTGTCCTTGACCTTCAGGCGGGACAAGAAAAAACCTGTAAACAGATTGAGGAATCAATGCCCGAAATCCCGTTTATTCGTGTCTGGAACAAGGTCGACATCTCACAACGGCGACGGCAGGATGACAGTGGAAATGTGAATATTTCTGCCAAAACCGGAGAAGGCATTGATCCGTTGAAGTGTGCGATTCGCGACATCGCCGGTCTCGACAGTGGCTATGATGGTGGTTTTTCGGCACGAACCAGGCATCTGGACGCATTGCGACGTACCGGAAAGCACCTGGAAACCGGTATACACCAGTTAGTGGACAATAATGCTCCGGAATTACTGGCGGAAGAGCTGAGACTGGCTCATAAAGTGCTGGGTGAAATTACCGGTGAATTTCTCCCTGATGACCTGCTGGCTGCTATATTTTCCAGCTTTTGTATTGGAAAATGAGCGGTGCTACCACGTAAGAGCCGAACAGAGGGCGTTTTCTTACCATCATTTGATGGTGACCGGGTTGTCAGGCAGGCTTGCGTAAAATAAAGCGGTAAACCCCGCCATCTTCACCCTGCTGCAATAACTCATTACCCGTTGTGCGGCAAAAAGCAGCAAAGTCAGCCACTGAGCCAGCGTCAGTCGACAGGATTTCCAGGGTTTCACCGGCGGGAACCCCCTTCAGCGCCTTCTTTGCCCGGAGTATGGGTAATGGACAGTTCAAGCCTTGTGCATCGAGAAAATGGTCTGCCATTTTGTTCAATTTTCCTTGTGGGTTGTACTCAAAAACTCAAGCTGTCATCAGATGAATAAATTGATGTGGCTTTTTGTCGCCACTTCAATATAGGTTGCCGCGCCTCCCAACTCGGGACCGTCGATCATGTCATGCAGAGAATATTCGAACAGGTCCATGGTCATCTGGCAGGCGATCATACGCACCTCTGCTTCCACCGCAAGCTCACGAAGTTCTTCAATGGTGGCGACGCCCTTGCCCTTCATCAGGTTTTTCATCATCCGGGAGGCCGCTGCATCGACACCAGGAATGGCAGAGACAATATTCGGCATGCCCATGTGCAGACCCATCATCGGCATTTTCATGGCGGGATTACCCAGAGAGCTCACCTGCAAATTCAGATCCTTCATCAGCAGCGGCAGACCATAGAACGTGAAAAACATGGAAACCTTCAACCCCATGGCTGCAGCGGTTGTAGCAAGGATAAATGGAGGATAGGCCCAGTCCAGGCTGCCCTTGGTGACGATGATAGACATCGTGTTGGGATCGATGCCGGGGATAGGTGCAGGGGCACCAAACTCTGCCACGTTGCTCATTTCAAAAACCTTCAATGTTAGGAACTTAGAGCACTCGATTATATAAAACTTTGTTTATTAAAGAAATCGAATATTCACCGGGCGCACATGTATACAGTTTTTTTTGGCCCCGGCCCATAAGGACTGTGCATGTCGAAATACAGGAATTTGCAGTCACAATTTATTTTTCGAGGCCTATCCGCTCCTGAAACGGGACAACCTTGTAGGGGAACAAACACACGGGGCTAATCAATGATGTGATAGACGGGGGCTTTCTCCAAATCCCAGTCACCGGATTCCCGGTCGTAGCTGGAAAGCGTGAAGCAATGCCAGTCATTGTCATCCAGCTTCATATGATCACCCCGGTAGTAATATCCCGGCCAGCGGGTCTCCTTGCGAAACAGGGTGTGGTGCGTCACCGATTCCGAGGCCCGCAGGCGATGGTGTAATTCCCAGGCCCTCTGAAGCTGGTGCAGATCCTCGGCCCCGATGCAGTTCATGTCTTCCTTGAGCATGTCCAGAAGCTCCAGGCCCCGGGTGAGTAATGGCTCGTTGGTCATGTAATGTGCACTGATACCACCGACATACTCATCCATGATTTTCTCAAGACGCTGCAGACCCTGAAGGGGTGATATGTAGCTGGGGGAAACACTACCCGCAACGATCTCGTTACGTCCGACCTCGTAGTTTTCCATCGGCTGGAAGACCACCTTTTTCAAGCTTTGATACTCGTCCTCACTGACCTGGGGCCTGTCTTTGCCCATGTCCTTGATATAGTTTACTGCCGCCTTTGCGGCAATCCGCCCTTCGGTGTAGGAACCCGAAGAGAACTTGTGTGCTGTTCCACCAATGGTGTCGCCGGCGCCAAACAGGCCATCGACCGTCATCATGCGGTTATAACCCCACTGGTACTCGTCCGGGGCGTAATCTTCCGGTCCACTGGCCCAGGCGCCAGAGCAGGTCGCATGGGAACCCATGACATAAGGCTCTGACGTGGTCAGTTCAGGGTTGGTGTGCTTGGGGTCGATATTCTGAGATGCCCAGACAACGGCCTGTCCGATCGTCATGCCCAGGAAATTCTCCCAGCCAATGGTCTCCAGGTGCGGATCCTGAAAAGCCTCTTTGGTGACCATACGAATGGGTCCCCTGCCGGCCTTGACCTCCTCGAGCATCGCGTGGTTACGCAGACAGGTGGGCACAGGATGCCGGTCGATATAATCCCCCACCAGTTCCTTTGTGTTTTCGTACCAGGTGGATTCATATTCATTACCGTAGGCGTTTTCCGTGTACGTTTTCAGGTGCAGGAAATACGCGCCGACCGGGCCATAGCCGTCCTTGAACCGGGTCAGAACGATCCGATTCTCCATCTGCGTCATCTTGGCGCCTACCTCAATGGGCAAAGCATAGGCCGAGGCGCTGCTCCAGGGTGCGTACCAGGTCCTGCCCATACCCTCACCTACCGAGCGTGGCTTGTAAATATGTGAAGCACCACCGGCCGCCACGATAACGGCCTTGGCACGAAAAACGTAGAAATCACCCGTTCTGACATTGAAACCAACCGCCCCGGCGACCCGGTTTTTCTTTGTCTCGTCCATCAGCAGGTGGGTCACCATGATGCGGTTGTAGATTTCGGTGGCCGCCTTGCGTGCGGCCTCGGCCACGATGGGTTTGTAGCTTTCGCCGTGAATCATGATCTGCCATTTGCCTTCGCGTTGGTAGCGCCCGGTTTCCGGGTCTTTCATGATGGGAAGACCCCACTCCTCGAACTTGTGCACGGTCGAATCTACATGCCGGGCTATGTCATAGCCCAGGTCTTCGCGCACCAGACCCATGAGGTCGTTACGGGCATAGCGGACGTGGTCTTCTGGTTGGTTCTCATCCCACTGCATACCCATGTAGCAGTTGATCGCATAAAGACCCTGGGCAACAGCGCCACTGCGTTCGATGTTTGCCTTTTCCACGCAAACCACCTTTAAATCGCGACCCCAGTACCTGGATTCATAGGTGGCCCCGCAACCCGCCATACCACCGCCTATAACGAGGATGTCGGAATCGACGTGTACAGTTTTTCTGCGTGAGAACAGACCCATCAGACCACCCCCAGCTTGAGTTGGTCAGGTTTGAGTGTTGGCAGCCCGTCAATGTTCAACGATTCTGGCTCATGCGCAAGCTCTTGATTTTTCAGAGCGGTTTCATCCGGTATATCGTAATCTTCCGGTGCTTTGATGGAACCCCAGGGGGTGGTTCGGATTGGTGAAACGAAATTCTTTTCATGGCCGTTGCGAAATTTGACTTTCCAGGAAATGGTGTTCTTCCCCTCTTCCCTCAATACCCGCACGCTGTGGCCCAGGGGGGCGAAATCGGCATAACCACGGACATCGATCGCGTTCTGCGGACAGGCCTTGACACAGGAGTAACACTCCCAGCACATATTGGGCTCGATGTTATAGGCGCGCCGATAGGTCTTGTCGATGTGCATGATGTCGGACGGGCAGATGTCGACACAATGTCCACAACCATCGCAGCGTGTCATATATACAAAAGTGGGCATAATTAACTTTTTCCTTAGTTAGTAATTGCGTGGTTGATGACCAACACGGCCAAATGTTTCCGGATTTTCAGATGGGGGAGGCAAGTTGCCGCGCGAACCATTCGCATCAGACAGTCGTTTTTCAAACGCGGCGGCGGGTTTGAAGAACATATGTGCGAATTTTGACCAGGGAACCGAACCGAAAAGTATCGTTGAGGACAGCACGTGTAAGCCAAAAAAGATCATTGCCCACTGATTGCCGGCTTCCTGCATGTAAGCCCATATCAGAGCGAAAGTGGTACTTGCGAGTAATGAAAGAACAAACAGATCAGCACGCATGATGCGGAACGGTGAACCACCCTCGGCTGCGACATCGACCCTGATGAAAAACCAGAACCAATAACCGCCAACGCAAACCATCATCGCACCCAGGGCCCACAATTGTGGCAGGAAACCAGGGGTTGCCAAGTTGGGTGTTGGATACCAGAACACCATGATGATCGTAGTAATCGCAAAAACCAGGAATCCGTACATGGTCAGCAGATGAGCAATTCGACGACGTGCGTTGCAGAATTCGCCTGAGGCCGCAACGTCCACCACAGCGGTTTTGATGGCCATGGAAATCATTTCCCCACCACCAACATTACGGTCCCCTTCTGATTTTGAGTTTCGCCAGTTGTTCCAAAAATACCGGGCGCTTTTCTTGTGCAGTATGTCGTATACCGTGCCGACAGCAACGAGGGTGATCATGACAATAATATATGTCTGCATGACCAAGGGAGATATCCAAACCGAGAGCTCGGCAAAAGGGTTGCTGGTGAACATCAGGGTTTCCTCGTCCTCTGGGTTTTTCCTGCCCTTGTGTATCGGGTCAGGATGATAGTTTGCCGTACCCGGCATAATATATTCGTTTTTTGTAATATTTGCGACCATGAGGGTTCTGCATTTGGGTCGCCAGTTCTCCATTTGTGCAAAATTACATGGAAAAACAGCACCGGATACACAATACTCGGGTTGATTTATGGTTTCTCTGACCAGGAGGTGAAGACAGTGTCCAGTTTGGTGGATCCGCATGGCGGTTGTGGCCTAGTGGCTCTTTTGATTCCCGCAGCTGAACGTCCGGCGGAGCTGGAGCGTGCACGGAGCATGAAAAAAGTTCACATGACCAGCCGCGAGGTATCGGACGTGCTGATGATGGCCATGGGGGCCTATACACCGATCGATGGTTTTATGGATGAGGGGGACTGGCGTGGTGTCTGCCAGGCAATGAAACTGGTCAGTGGCGTTTTCTGGCCGATACCAATTACCTTGTCCTGCGATCAGGACCGGGCAGACGGAATCGACCTGGAAGAGGAGGTTGCGTTGCTCGATGGTGAAAGCGGCGAAATTATTGCGATGATGGAGGTCACCGATAAATACACCCCGGACAAAACCCTAGAGTGCGAACGGATTTACAAGACAACGGATCCCGCACACCCGGGAGTTGAGAAAGTGCTGCAACAGGGTGTGGTCAACCTGGCAGGGCGAGTCCGTTGTTTGTCCGAGGGTACGTACCCGGACAAATACCCCGGACTTTATATCCGCCCCGCACGTGCACGTGCGATGTTTGCGGAAAACGGTTGGTCACGGGTGGCGGCATTTCAAACCCGCAATCCGATGCAAAGGGCACACGAACATCTGGTAAAAATAGCACTTGAGGTCACCGACGGGGTCTTCATTCACCAGGTTCTGGGCAAACTGAAACCGGGAGACATTCCGGCACAGGTCCGCACGGAAGCGATCCAGGCCATGATAGATCACTACTTTGTTGCCGGCACCATTATTCAGGCCGGGTACCCGATCGAGATGCGTTATGCCGGGCCGCGTGAAGCGCTCCTGCATGCATTGATCCGCCAGAACTACGGTTGTTCACACCTGATTGTAGGACGGGACCATGCCGGTGTGGGTGATTATTATGGGCCGTTCGACGCACACCATATATTTGACACATTGTGGGATGGGGCGCTTGTTACCCGGGCGCTGAAGATCGACATTACGTTTTTTTGCACCGCCTGTTACGGCATGGCAACGGCTAAAACCTGCCCACACGAAGACCAGCAAAGGATACACATATCCGGAACCCAGCAACGTGACATGCTGTCTCGCGGCGCGGACATTCCCATTGAGTTCAGCAGACCGGAGGTGGTCAAAATTCTGCGAAATTATTACAGCGGGAACCCGGAGGAATAAAGCGCCTATCAATACCGCTGTATGTTCGTTTTTCCGGTGACCATACGAGACCCGCACGACCTACGACAATGTTGGCCGGTATCGGCACCGCGCAACGGGGGACAATTTTCGGGTATCAATGAATACTTTGCATTGTGGTATTGACATTGGCACCCTCAGACCGGAATGTAGCAGGCTGGCCGATGGATACCTGACAGGACGCATGAAATGCTGAACAAGAAAGAGACGCAGCTCAATCTGAAGAACCCCGATCTTTTCAGATCACAGGCCTATATCAATAGCGACTGGGTGAATGCCGATGACGACGCAACCTTTGAGGTCACCAATCCGGCGAACGGGGCAGTTTTGGCCACGGTACCCAACCAGGGGGTTGAAGAGACACGGCGTGCAATTCAGGCAGCCAGTGATGCCTGGCCCGCGTGGCGGGACAAGACAGCCAAGGAACGGGCGGCCATTCTGCGTTGCTGGTATGAGTTGATAATGGATAACAAGGATGACCTGGCCAGGCTGATGACCGCAGAACAGGGCAAACCCCTGGCGGAGTCTGCCGGTGAAATCATGTACGGTGGTTCTTTCATCGAGTGGTTTGCCGAGGAAGGTAAGCGGGTGTATGGCGACGTGATCCCCACCCATATGCCGGACCGGCGAATTGTAGTGATCAAGCAGTCGGTTGGGGTGGTCGCCTGTATTACACCGTGGAATTTCCCCAATGCAATGATTACCCGCAAGGCCGGTCCCGCCCTGGCTGCGGGCTGTCCGGTCGTGATCAAACCGGCATCGGAAACACCCCTTTCCGCGCTGGCGCTTGCTGAGCTGGCGGGACAGGCCGGAATACCGCCGGGAGTATTCAATATCATCACCACCACCCATTCGAGGGACGTCGGATTGGAGCTGACACAAAGCCCACTGGTGAGAAAGTTCTCCTTCACGGGTTCTACCGGTGTAGGCAAGCAACTGATTCGTCAATGTGCCTCGACGGTCAAGAAGGTTTCAATGGAATTGGGTGGAAACGCACCTTTTATTGTATTTGACGATGCGGACATTGATGCAGCAGTACAGGGTGCCATCCTTGCAAAGTACCGGAATGCCGGCCAGACCTGTGTCTGCGCCAACCGGTTTTACGTTCAGGATGCCGTTCATGATGAGTTTGTTGAAAAATTTACACAGGCAGCCAGGGAGCTGAAGGTTGGTTGTGGTGATGAGGCTGGCGTGAGCGTCGGTCCCCTGATATCGGAAGGTGCGGTCGAAAAAGTGGAACAGTTGCTGGCGGACTCTGTCAGCAAGGGTGCTGATGTAATCGAGGGTGGGCAACGTCATGCGCTGGGTGGATACTTTTACCAGCCAACCGTGGTGAAAAATGTTGATGCCGGAATGGCTTTCGCACGAGAAGAAATTTTTGGTCCGATTGCGCCGGTGTTCCGTTTCAGCGATGAAGATGAAGTGATCGAACAGGCCAATGACACGGAGTTTGGTTTGGCCGCTTATTTCTATGCCCGCGACCTGGGTCGTGTCTGGCGGGTGGCCGAGGGACTGGAATATGGCATGGTTTGTATCAACGACGGAATTCTGTCCACCGAGGTGGCACCTTTTGGTGGCATGAAGGAATCCGGTAGCGGGCGTGAGGGGTCAAAATACGGTATCGATGAATTCATAGAGATCAAATACATTACGATGGCAGGCTTGAATTAAGGCTACGCGCAGCCGGAATCGGAGAGAAATAGATGATAAACCTGGATACCGACTTTGTCAGAAGCCAGTTTCCGGCTTTCAGTGAGCCCTCACTGGAAGGGTTTGCACATTTTGAAAATGCCGGTGGCTCCTACGCTTGTGGGCAGGTAATTGAGCATTTAAACCGGTATTACCGGGAAACCAAGTTACAGCCATATTACGGATTTGAGCCTTCGATTGGTGCCGGTGAGCAGATGGATGAATCCCGCATACGAATGGCACGGTGGCTTAATGTCAAGGCAGATGAGGTACATTTCGGACCGTCAACATCGCAAAACACCTGTGTTGTGGCACAGGCGCTGAGACAACATCTCAAGGCGGGAGATGAAATCATTGTCACCAACCAGGATCATGAGGCCAACGTGGGGGCATGGCGCAGGCTGGAAGAGGCCGGAATCGTTGTGCGGGAATGGAAGATAGACCCGCACAGCGCCGAACTGGATTCCGTTGGACTGGAAGACCTGCTGAGTGAGTACACCCGGGCAGTAGCGTTCACACACTGCTCGAATATCGTTGGCAGTATGCACCCGGTACGCGAATGGGTTGACAGGATTCACGCAGCAGGAGCGATTGCCATCGTGGATGGCGTGTCCTATGCCGGTCATGGCATGCCCGATGTTGAGGCGCTGGGTGCGGACATCTACCTGTTCTCGCTTTACAAGGTCTACGGTCCACACCTGGGTGTGATGGTGATGCGCAGTGCGCTCAATGAGCGATTACCCAACCAGGGACATTTCTTCAATGAGCGTCACCCCACCGACCGCTTTACCCCAGCAGGTCCCGATCACGCACAAGTTGCATCCGTCAATGGGGTTATGGATTACATGGAGACGGTGCACGACCACCATTTTGACCACGACCTGACCACCTGGACCCGTGCCAATCGTGTACTTGAGCTATTTCAACAAGAGGAACGCCGCTTGTTGCGCAAGCTGCTGGAGTTCCTGAACGATCACCCCAAAACGCAGTTGATCGGGCGCAGCACCACTGAGGACCGGGCGCCAACCGTGTCGTTCACAATCGAGGGCCAAAGCCCTGCCGAGTTGGGTCTGAAACTGGCGGAATTGAAGATCGGTGTCGGGGTGGGCCACTTCTACGCATATCGATTGATAGATGCACTGGGTATCGACACCGATGAAGGTGTTGTGCGGGCCTCGTTTGTACATTACACCTCGGCAGAAGAGGTGGCCCGCCTGATAGCGGCCCTGGATCAGGTGCTTTAACCTCACCGCAAAAGACAAACCGTATCCACCACCGCGTCAGTCGACAGATGCGGGCTCATTGCAGGCCAGCATTCCGTTCAATCGTTCTTTCGGCTCCAGCTATCAACAATATATAACTGACAGAAGGTTTCCATAGATCGTTGTCATGCCGTCATCACGTCGATGATATACCGGCTTCAGCCAATCAAAGGCCCGACAAAACCAGGGACGAAAGAGGGGCCAGTTGCCATTGGCAACAGCATCAGGGGCAACACCGTACCGGGTGCATCCAAATCGTTGAGCACCACATTTGTCACTTGCAGCACCAACTACACGGCAACCATTCAGGTCGCCGTGACCTGATCAAAATGGTGGTGATCGAGCGACTTTCAACGCAAAGTGCAACGGGTGCAAGTTGCAATTATATCGCAATATGCGAATCAAAATGCCTCTCACGAATTGACTGAACCTACCGGGCCTGAACTTGGTTGCGATGGTTCGGAATCAAAGAGACCCCGCCACTATACCCATCTGAAGGACTCCCGGGGCGATGTCGTGAAGTATGTAAGAGGGTGACCAATTCGGTGGCATGCAAATTGCATATATGTTTTGGCTCTAGGTAAAAACGATAGTTGAGGAGGATTCTTATTGAAAGAAGACTTATTGATTAGCACAATATTGTCAGAGTCCGGATCCATCCCAAAATGAATGGACTGCAATTCCCTCCAATCCGGGCTCTGACTTTTTAATTATTCCAAGCAATCCCCAACCAAAAATGAATCCCGGCCCGGCCTGTACGGGGGAGTCAAAGCAACCTCAATATGGACCGCTAGTTTGTTCGAACCAGGGTTTTTGGAATCGCAAGACTCTCAAAGCCACCACGGGTGACCAACCAGCGAACCAGCACCGGTTGACAGGTCGATGGTAATCAGGGAGTCGCTGTGGTCATCCGCCCCGAACAGGACGCCGGTAAACGGACTGAACACAAGGGCATCGACACCATGAAAACCGGTGAAAAGGGAAAAGAGCAATACATGATGTTGAGTATAGGGATATCCATTGCCCCGTTGCCAGGACTCGCTAGAGATGGAATCGTGGGCGAGAATATCCATGGCCTGTTCCAGGGCATCAGGTCCCGCCTATTGAAAAGGGCAGGACAGCGACAACAGAAGTCACAGCAACCGCTATAAACCGGTCAGCACAGCCGCATAGATCTCGATGGCATCCCACAGGTTCTGCAATCGAAGATTTTCATTGGCACCGTGCTGGTTGTTGTCGTGGTTGGCCACCGGAAGGATCAGGATGGGTGTATTCAACACATCTTCCACCACGTACAAAGGCAGACTGCCACCCATGGTCGGTGTCTGGATCAGGGTATTATCCGACAGTCTGTTCAGAATGGTTGAGATTTGCACCGCCAGCGGGTGATCGAAGGCTGCCCGGTAAGAGGGGTAACCACCGTAGTTCGGCCAGTTGACCTGTACCAGTCGCCCGTGTTCACTCCGCTGCTGGTCGGTGGGATTGTCATGAATGATGTGATAGCCCTGTTGCCGTATGTGTCTTTCAATCACCTCCCGCAGGAATTCCGGTGTCTGATCGGGCACCAGACGCAGACCAATGGAGGCCTGTGCGGACGGCTGGATCGCATTACGTGCATTTGCGCCTACATCACCGCCTTTTATGCCACGAAGATTCATGGCGGGTCGGGTAATCGCAATCTCAATACGATCTTTTGTTTCGGGTCTGCCGATCCCCAGGTCTGCCAATAACATTTTGTCCATCAGGGGTGAGGCAGCAATGGCGGCTTCTTCAGACGGGGTAAGCGGACTCACCTGGTCGTAAAAACCATCCACATAGACGTTGCCGTCTGCGGCGCGCATGCTGCCAATCAATTCAGTTAGCAACATGATCGGGTTGGGTGCCCAGTTGCCATAATGCCCGCTGTGCAGGGGCCGGTTGGGTCCGTAAACAGTCAGGTTAAATCCATAGGTGCCACGAACACCGTAGACCAGTTGCCAACGTCTGGACTGGTGTGCGGGTCCGTCACAGAATAACCACAGGTCTGCTGCCAGTTTGGCCTTGTGTTTTTCCAGTATTCGACGAAGATTGGGTGATCCAGCCTCTTCCTCACCTTCCATGAATACCTTCAGGTTGACCGTGGGCTCAATACCCGACGCAGCAAGTGCCAACAGGGTGGATTGCAATGCCACAATAGGGGCCTTGTCATCTCCCGCAGAGCGACCAAAAATCCGCCATTCGGGGTCGAACGGCGCTTTCATCGGGACCCGTTTACCGTTCTTTTCAACCAGGTTGGACCGCATCACAGGTGTCCATGGGTCGTCTGCCCAGTTGTCGGCATTGACCGGTTGACCGTCATAGTGGACGTAGATCATCAGGGTACGCTGAGCACCCGCTACAGGCCTTTCGGCAAACACCGCCGGGTTGCTGCCATCGAGCTCCAATAATTCCACGTGCATCCCTGCAGCTTCCAGCATATTTGAGATGTGATCGGCATTTCGGCGTATGTTGACCGAATCGCTGGCAACATTTGGTATGGACAGTAGACCGGCAAAGCGGTCCACGATGACCTGTTCATGGATTTGTCGCCAGTCACGGACCTGGTCTGCGACCAGCC
This sequence comes from Lysobacterales bacterium, assembly GCA_014238945.1. Lineage (GTDB taxonomy): Bacteria > Pseudomonadota > Gammaproteobacteria > Xanthomonadales > SZUA-36 > SZUA-36. The sequence continues at coordinate 42,784 of JABAAB010000100.1, read as the reverse complement.
CAACATCCCGCGTATCTCCTGCAGAAACCGACCAGGTGATCACCATCATTGTGGCGAATAATGTATACACTGATAGGCGTACAGGCATCGTATTTAACCCCGACCAAGACCAACAATCACCTTAGAGCAACGCGGGTGTGCCCACAAGGCGCCCGATAGCAAGTGGGTGCACGGCTGTAGCAAAACGGTTATCCTTGCGCCATGTCCCGCCGTGAGAGCGGGGATTGTGGAGAGGTTCTGGCATCAGAAATGAAGCCCACCAACACAAACATACCGGATTATTTTCACCAGGTAGTGGACTGCCAGTGGGCCTGTCCCGCACACACGGACGTACCTGACTATATACGCAAGATCGCCCAGGGTGATTTTACCGGTGCCTACATGCAAAACAGGGAAAGCAATGTATTTCCCGGCATCCTCGGCCGCGTCTGTGACCGGCCTTGTGAGCCTGCCTGCCGACGGGGAAGAACCAATCAGAATCCGGTGGCCATCTGTCGCCTGAAGCGTGTCGCTGCGGACCATCGTGATGACATCAGCGACCAACTACCAAAGATTCCCAAACAGAAAAATGGCAAAAAAATAGCCCTCATCGGTGCGGGTTGTGCCTCGCTCGCCGTGGCCAATGACCTGATGCCCATGGGCTATGAGTGCACCATATTCGAGGCATTGGCCGAACCCGGCGGGTTGATGCGCTCCAATATCCCCTCTTTCCGTCTGCCCGAAGCAGTCCTCAATGAAGAAATCGAATACATAGTGGAGATGGGTGTTGATCTTCGGCTCAATCACCGCGTCGAAAGCATGAAGGCCTTGCTCGGGGAAGGCTACGACGCAATATTCGTTGGCAGTGGTGCGCCCAAAGGCAAGGAATTACAGCTTCCCGGGCGTGAGCAGGGCAGTGCCAACATCCATATCGGGATTGACTGGCTGGAGTCGGTGGCGTTTAAACATACAAAAAGTATTGGTAAGCGGGTATTGATTATCGGTGTGGGAAATACCGCCATGGATTGCTGCCGTACCTCGCTCAGACTGGGTTCTGAAGATGTCAAGGTGATGGCCCGTAAGCCCCGTGATTTTTTCAAGGCCTCGGATTGGGAGCTGGAGGACGCAGAAGAAGAAAACGTTGAAATTGTTGTCAATCACTCACCCAAGTCCTTTGTGATCGAGGACGGCCGCCTGGTCGGCATGAAGTTTGAGCAAGTCGAATACGATATTGAATATGGCCGGATCGTAGAGCAATGGACCACGGGTGAGGTCGTCATACCCTGTGATGATGTGATCCTGGCCATTGGTCAGGAAAATGCCTTTCCATGGATTGAACGTGACCTGGGAATGGAATTTGACCGCTGGGATGTACCAACAGTAGACCAGACAAGCTTCGAGTCGACCTTGCCCGGTGTGTTTTTTGGTGGTGATTCGGCCTTCGGACCGAAAAACATTATCTGGGCAGTCGAGCACGGTCACCAGGCTGCGATTTCAATACACCGCCACTGCCACGGGGAAGACCTGGCAGACCGACTACCGGTATTGATGAACCTCGGCAGTCGCAAAATGGGTATGCACGAGTGGAGTTTTTCCAACGATTTTGATCCGGCGGCAAGACGCAAGATGGAACACGTGGGATTGTCGGACCGGTTTAAAGACCTGGTAACCGAGGTCGAACTGGGTTTTAGCGCAGATCAGGTTCAAAAGGAGGTCGAGCGATGCCTGAATTGCGATGTGCAAACCGTGTTTTTCGATTCCCTTTGTATTGAATGTGATGCCTGCCTGGATATCTGCCCGACACAATGCCTGACCATCACGAGCAACCAGGAGAAAGAGGACTTACTCGCCGAGCTGAAGGCTCCGCGACGTGATCCAACTCAACCGATGTACGTTTCTGAACCTTTGAAGCAGACCGCCCGGGTCATGGTCAAGGATGAAAACCTGTGTCTGCATTGCAGTCTATGTGCAGAACGCTGTCCCACAGCGGCCTGGGATATGCAAAAATCAATGTTCAAGTTTCCCCGCGCGATCGATCACAACGGCAGCAGCCCATGTCAGAAAACCGGGTAAATGATTTTGTACTGAAAATCGGTACCGTCAATGGTACCGGTTCTGCCAGCGCCAACGGATTGCTGATGAAAGCCCTGTTTCGCATGGGCATACCGGTAACCGGCAAGAACATGTTCCCATCCAACATCCAGGGTCTGCCGACCTGGTACGAGGTGCGCGCCAATCACAATGGCTACATGTCACGCTCCGGCCGGGTAGACGTGATGGTTGCCATGAATGCGCAGACATACAAACAGGATATGGACGAGGTGAGTACGGGTGGTTTCCTGGTGTATGACTCTACCTGGCCACGGGAACGCGAGTTGTCACGTAAAGATATTACCGTATTGGGTGTGCCACTGGCCAAGCTGTGCAATGAACAGTTCAGTGATGCACGTGTACGAATCCTGATGAAAAACATCGCCTATGTCGGTGTGCTGGCTGCACTGCTGGACATTGACCACAGTGTATTGCAAACACTGCTCGAGGAGACTTTTGCCAGCAAACCCAGGCTGGTGGACAGCAACCTGCAGGCCATCGACCTTGGGTTCCATTATGCGAAGGAAAACTTCGTATGTCCGTTGCCGGTCCGTGCCGAGACCATGGGTGACAACAGCAAACACATCCTGATAGACGGAAACTCAGCGGCGGGTCTGGGTTGTGTCTATGCCGGTGCGACGGTGGGTGCGTGGTACCCGATCACGCCCTCGACGTCATTGATGGATGGCTTCAAGCGCTATTGCAAGATGTTCCGCGTGGACGAAAACAGCCGGGAAAAGAACTACTGTATCGTCCAGGCTGAAGACGAACTGGCCGCGGCGGGGATCGTTTTGGGAGCCAACTGGGTGGGGGCTCGGGCCTTTACACCCACCTCGGGTCCGGGTATCTCGCTGATGAGCGAGTTTATCGGTTTTGCGTATTACGCTGAAATTCCCTCTGTGTTTTTCGACGTACAGCGTGTTGGACCATCCACCGGTATGCCGACGCGTACCCAACAATGTGACATCATGCTGTGTGCTTATGCCTCACACGGTGACACACGCCACCCCGTTCTGCTGCCCGCCAACCCAAAGGAATGCTTTGAAATGGCAGTCTCTGCATTTGATTTGACCGAGCGATTGCAAACACCGGTATTCGTACTTTCTGATCTGGATATCGGGATGAACGACTGGATGATTCCGGAGCTTGAATGGGATGATAATTACCGGCCGGATCGTGGCAAGGTGCTCAACGTCGATGAAATCGAGGGTCTGGAGAAATTTTATCGCTACCTTGATTCGGATGGTGACGGTATCGCAGCCAGAACCGTGCCGGGCGAGCACCCGAAGGGGGCTTATTTTGTGCGCGGCTCAGGACATAACAAACTGGGAGCCTATACTGAGAAATCCGAGGAGTACAAGGAGGTAGTGGATCGGTTGCTGGTCAAGTGGGAAACGGCCAGGGCGCTGGTTCCCGAGCCGGTACTGAAACCGGCACAAAAGCACACCGGGATCGGTATTATTGCCTATGGAAGTTCTGACGGCGCGGTTCTGGAAGCGCTGGATCAACTGGAGGCCAGTGGTGTTTATGCAAATTACATGCGTGTTCTGGCATTTCCATTCAACGGGGAGGTCAAAGGGTTTATAGGGGATCACGAAACTGTCTTCGTGGTTGAGCAGAACCGTGATGCACAGTTACGTTCTTTGCTGATACTGGAAACCAACACCGACGCCGCTAAGTTGATACCGATATTACATTATGATGGTATGCCCATACCGAGTTCCTGTGTGGTTGAAGGCTTGTTTGCACATTTGCGTCCGGAGGCAGTGGCATGACCTATATCGCAAAACCGAAAATTGACCTGCCGGGACAAAGATCCAACAAATTGGGTTTGTTGCGGCGTGATTATGAGGGTGTTCTCTCCACGCTTTGTGCTGGCTGTGGACATGATTCCATTACGGCAGCAATTGTTGAAGCTTTTTGGGAATTGTCCATCCCGCCGGAAAAAGTGATCAAGCTTTCCGGTATTGGATGCTCCTCCAAGACACCCGCTTATTTCCTTTCCGGGGCACATGGGTTCAATTCGGTTCATGGCCGTATGCCATCTGTTGCCACCGGCGCCCTGGCAGGCAACCGCGACCTGATCTGTATCGGGGTCTCTGGAGATGGAGACTCCTTGTCCATTGGTTTCGGACAGTTTGGCCATGCGGTCAGGCGCAACATCAACATGCTTTATATCATCGAAAACAATGGTGTTTACGGATTAACCAAAGGGCAGTTTTCGGCCTCCGCTGACAAGGGCAGCAGGGCCAAGAAAGGTGAAATAAACCAGTGGAAAAACATTGACTCGGTGTCAACCGCAATCTCTATGGGTGGCAGCTTCGTGGCGCGGAGTTTCTCGGGAGACCGGGACCAACTGGTGACCCTGATCAAGGCCGGTGTCATGCACCCGGGTTGTGCTGTCATCGATGTGGTATCTCCCTGTGTCACGTTCAACAATCACCCGGGTTCGACCAAGAGTTATACCTATACCCGTCATCATTATCACCAGGCGTCGCAGACGGACTTTGTTCCACCGGCGAGCGAGATAACGGCCAGCTATGCTGCGGGTGAGAGCAAGGTCGTTGAGTTACATGACGGCTCAAAGCTGATCCTGAAAAAGGCGGACAGCGGCTACAACCCGACCAACCGCAGTGGTGTGCTACGCTACCTGGAGCAACAGCGGACACGCGGCGAAGTCGTAACCGGCCTGTTGTTTATCAATGCGTTGCTACCTGAAATGCATCGGATTTACGGAACCGCAAATACACCGATGAAGGATCTTGATTTTGACAAGTTGAACCCGGGCGGCAAGGCGTTGGCCAAACTACAGGGCCTCATGCGCTGAACGGGCACCCCCCGGCTGGGCATAAATGCCCGCCTGAGATTGCGTTATCCGCAGCAGAGGCCGTGCTGCCATAGGGTTTATATAGGTGCATAGAGGCCATGTCCGGGTGTTTGTGCGTAACCTTGTGCGCGTTTATGCGTGGACAGCTTTTGTTATACAAGGACTTATTCACATTCAATACATTCGTCATTAACGTAGTTTTCCTCATTCTCCAGCCGTCCGTTATTGTCCCACCTGCGAACTAAGCCTTCCCGTATTCCGTCAATCACTGTGGACTGCGACTGTAATTGTCCCTCGTTGTACCGATTCACCACTTCAGCAATTTCTTCATTCATTTGTCTCTGGATAGGCGCTCTGCGGCGATAAACACCGTTTTTTCACAATATTTAGCATACCGACTTCAACAAGGTGGTTCCATGCCTTGCCCAGTGAACGTATCATGCAACATGGATTATGAATAAACGTAACAAAAGGACAGGCCATGTGTTCCATATTTTCTGTGCTGGATATCAGCGGAGACCTGCAGGCAATACGCGGGATTGCACTGAAGCAATCGCGTCTGCTGCGTCACCGTGGACCGGACTGGAGCGGTATCCACACTGCACCCGGTGCGGTACTGGCACATGAGCGACTCGCAATAGTAGATGTCAATACCGGTGCGCAACCCCTGCTTTCTCCCGATGGTCAGCAAGCACTGGCGGTCAATGGTGAGATATACAACCACCGCGACCTGCGTAAAGCATTAAAGCAGCCGTACGGTTTCCGGACCCAATCGGATTGCGAAGTCATCCTGCCGCTCTATCTCGAGAAGGGTTGTGATTTCCTGAATGATCTGCAGGGCATGTTCGCGTTCGTACTGCACGATGCAACCAGTAATTCTTATCTGATCGCACGCGACCATATTGGCATCAACCCGCTGTATTACGGATTTGACGAACAACACCAGTTGTATGTGGCCTCGGAAATGAAGGCGCTGGTGGGTGTGTGCAATGTGGTTTCGGAATTTCCACCGGGGCATTACTGGCACAGTGAAGATGAACAACCCACCCCCTTCTATGAAAGACCCTGGCAGGACTATTCCGCCGTGCAAAAAGCGCGTGTCGAGGGTGTTGACACAGACGTAAAAGCAGTCGGAGAAGCGCTGGAAAAAGCAGTGGTCAGCCACCTGATGACAGATGTTCCCTACGGGGTGCTGTTGTCCGGCGGGCTGGATTCATCCATCATCGCCGCGATAACCCAAAGGCATGCGGGGATGCGGGTGGAGGACAGGGAACAAAGCCCGGCATGGTGGCCGCGACTACATTCTTTTGCTGTCGGGCTCACCGGTTCACCTGATCTTGCGGCTGCCGAAAAAGTGGCTGCACACATCGGTACGGTTCACCATGGTTTCGAATTTACCCTTCAGGAAGGTCTTGACGCATTGGATGAGGTCATCTATCACCTCGAAACCTATGATGTGACCACCATCCGCGCTGCGACGCCGATGTACCTGTTGGCACGAAAGATACACGCCATGGGTATAAAAATGGTGCTCTCCGGAGAAGGTGCGGACGAAGTGTTTGGTGGCTACCTTTATTTTCACAAGGCACCCGACGCACGGTCCTTTCACGAAGAGACCGTGCGCAAGTTGTCGCGACTGCACAGTTACGACTGCCTGCGGGCCAACAAGGCCATGGCCGCATGGGGTGTTGAGGCACGGGTGCCCTTCCTTGACCGTGAATTCCTCGATGTGGCCATGTCCCTGAACCCGGCAGTCAAGATGATCACCAAAGGAAAGATGGAAAAACAGATACTGCGTGAAGCCTTCAGCGACCTGTTGCCGGAGGAGATCGTGTGGCGGCAAAAAGAGCAGTTTTCCGATGGCGTGGGCTACAGCTGGATTGATGGCATACGCGATTATGCCGCCAGCCAGGTGAGCGCCAGGCAGATGGCCCATGCTGCACAACGGTTTCCTTTCAACACACCTGGCACCGAGGAGGCCTACCTGTTTCGCCGGCTGTTTGAACAGCATTTTTCACTCGCCAGCGCGGCCAAATGCGTACCGGGAGGCCCATCAGTGGCCTGTAGTACACCGGAAGCAATATTGTGGGACAGCAGTCTGAGGGAACTGGATGACCCATCCGGCCGGGCAGTCAGTTCGGTTCATCGGGACGCCTACCGTGGAAGGCAGCGCAGTGACCTGACGGCGGGTCGTGCCGATACAGAAGAAACCGGCCAATGACGGTAACTCGAAACAACCTTGCTGAGCTGAGTAACAACCCGTGCTGATTCACAAATATGGTGGCAGCTCGCTGGCCAGCGTTGAAGGATTCCTGGCGGCCGCCGGAATTATCAGCAAGGCCTCTGACGAGGAGACCGTGGTCGTCGTTTTGTCCGCGATGTATGGCATTACCGACTTGCTGGAACAAGCCATTGACGCCGCAATAGAGGGCCGGGACTTCAAACAGGTCCTGGGCACCATCAACGACCGGGAACGGGGTGCAATTGAACAACTCGCCGACGCGGGTATGAATTGTTTGCAAGCTAAAGATTTTCTACAGGAACAACACCACCATCTGCAATCACGACTGGAAGGTGTGACGCTGCTGGAGCAATGTCCACCACGGGTGCGTGCCGAAATACTCTCTAGCGGTGAAGGGTTCAGCAGTCGTTTGATGAGTGGCCTGCTGAGGGCACAGGGATACCAGGCCCGCTGGTCAGACACCCATGTGTTGCCGCCTGCAAACGACAGTTACACGGACAGCCTGGTGGATATCAAATCGGCAACCCCGTTACTCAAACAGGCCCTTGAGGGGGAGTGCGCCATTCTGGTACTGCCCGGATTCTATGGCCGCAACGCCGAGGGTCGGGTGCAATTGATGGGACGCAATGGCTCCGATTATTCAGCCGCCGCCGTGGCGGCTGCACTGGGGGCACGGAGTTGCCAGATATGGAAGGATGTTGACGGGTTTTTTAGCGCGGATCCTGCAATTGTGGCCAGTGCCAAATGCCTGCATGAGGCCAGCTACGAGGAGGCCATGGAGCTGTCATTTTTTGGTGCCAAGGTCATCAGCGCCAAAGCACTGACACCCTTGATGAGTGCCGGTATTCCCTGTGAGATCAGGAACACTTATCATCCCTCCAGGCCGGGAACACTGATCCACGCAGATACCGACAAGCCAACCGTGGTCAGGGGCATATCACACCTGGATCACGTCGCAAGCATCACCCTGCAGGGTGGCGGAATGCGGGGTCGTGTGGGGGTCGCCAGACGCGTCATGGAGGCCCTGGCCAACCAGTCCATCTCTGTGTTGCTGATTGTACAGTCCTCATCTGAATACAGTATTACATTGTGTGTACGCAGCAGTGAGGCCCGGCGGGCACGTGCGGCGCTGGCCGAGACCTTTCACTTTGAAGTTCTGCATGGCCTGATTACGGCTATCAAAGTGCGCGACAATCGTTCGGTGATCACACTCGTGGGTGATGGCATGAACCACTATCGTGGTATCGCCGCAAGATTTCTGAGCGCTATTTCCACTGCCCGTGTCAATGTCGAAGTCATTGCCCAGGGAGCAAACGAATGTGCCATCGCAGTGGTGGTGGAACAGGGCTCTGCACAGGCTGCTTTGAGGGCCTGTCATACGGCGTTTTTCAGTCATACGAGTCACATGGATGTCATCCTGCTGGGCTGCGGCAATGTGGGTGCGGCATTGCTGGAACAATTCCAGAAGCAAGGAAACATGTTGTCCGCGGACAACCGCGCCCTGCATGTTCGTGCCATAGCCAACAGCCGTAGAATTCTGGTCGGAAACGACCGGGTCAACCTGGGAAACTGGCGCAAGGACCTGGAACAACAGGGTAAACCCTGGAATATTGATGATGTTTTCGCCATTCGTGAACAACTCGGCCTGTTAAATCCGACCATTATCGATTGCACTACGGATGAGGGGCTCGCTGGTGAATACACGCGCTTTCTGGCCAACGGCTTCAACGTGGTTGCAGCCAACAAGAAAGCCAACACCGAAAGCATGGAGTATTACCGTGAACTGCGTGTCACGGCAGCACGTTGTTTCCGAAAGTTCATGTATGAGACCAATGTTGGTGCGGGTTTGCCGGTTATCGACACCCTGCAGGGCCTGATTCGTTCCGGTGATGAACTCAGGTCGTTCGGCGGTATCCTTTCGGGGTCGTTGTCCATGATATTTGGTCTGTTGGAAGACGATGTATCATTTTCTGCGGCGGTGGAAAAGGCCATGAAGCTGGGGTTTACCGAGCCGGACCCGAGAGACGATCTATCCGGTATGGATGTTGCGCGTAAACTGCTGATCGTTGCCCGCGAAGTTGGCCTGGAGCTGGAGTTGTCCGATATTGAAGTAGAACCGGTTATCGACAGTACCTTTGCGGGTGGGATCAAGCGTGACCAGCTGATCAATGATTTACAGCCACTGGACGAGGCATTTTCAAGACGGGTTGAGCAAGCCCGAATCGCAGGCAAGGTTCTGAGATACGTTGGGCGCATCGAAGACGGACATTGCAGTGTATGCATCGATGAAGTCCCGTCTGAACAGCCACTCGGGGCCATTCGCGACGGAGAAAACGCGCTGGTATTGCACACCCGGTACTACCAGCCCATTCCGCTGGTGTTGCGGGGCTACGGAGCGGGCGCGGAAGTAACCGCAGCAGGTGTGTTCGGGGATTTATTACGTACGGCCTGGAGGCCGCTTGACCTGTGAATGAATCTGTACTGACCGTATATGCACCAGCCTCTACTGGAAATGTGTCGGTGGGGTTTGACGCTCTGGGGCTGGCCCTGACCCCGGTGGATGGTAGTCTGCTGGGCGATTGTGTCAGTATCACCCCCGGACGTACCGATGACTGGTCATTGGAAATCACCGGGCCATTCGCACACGCCCTGCCACAGGACCAGGAACAGAATATTGTCATCTCCTCCTGCCGGCGCTTTGAGACAGCAGCACGCACTGTTGGCGTCGAGGTCCACCCGCTGAACATCACGCTGGAGAAGAGACTGCCCATCGGCAGCGGTCTTGGCTCCAGTGCCAGTTCCATCGTGGCGGCCCTGGTGGCGTTGAACCGGTTTTTTGGACGCCCGTTGGACGGGCCGGCACTGATACAGTTAATGGCCGAAATGGAAGGCAGTATTTCCGGTGAAATACATCTCGATAATATCGCGCCCAGCCTGTTTGGTGGTCTGCGTTTATGTATGCCCGATGGTGCCAACCAGTATGCGCTGCCCTGGCCCGGTCATTGGCAGACCGTGGTAGCCTGGCCTGGAACCCGACTCGACACCCGTGCCTCCCGTGGTTCATTACCAGCGAGCTACCCTCGCGCAACAACGGTTGCCCACGGCGCGCAATTCGCATCGTTTGTTCACCAGTTGTACCAGGGAGAGGCGGCGGCCGCGGCGCAGTGCCTGGTTGACCTGTTGGCCGAACCATACCGCCGTGTGCTGTTACCGGGGTTTGACGTGGCGCGTGAAGAACTGCGTCGCGTTGGGGCGCAGGCAACCGGCATTTCGGGCTCCGGTCCGACCATATTCTGTATCGTCGATGATAACCATATTGCCCGCAACGCGGCGCAATGGTTGACACAGAATTACGTTCAGAATGACAACGGGTTTGTACACATTTGCAGAGCTGATCTCGCCGGTGCCCGGGAAATCTGAGGCGGGAATGAACACGGGAAATACCAGCGGATGAAACTCATCAATATCGCCCATCCTGAACAGTCGGTCAGTTTTGCACAGGCGGTCGTTATTGGTCTTGGCCGGGGCCAGGGTCTGTTCTTCCCCGAGCATCTGAGGCCGATGGCGAATATTCCGGGGCTGCTGGAAAAGGATTTTATCAGCCGCAGCACGGAGATTCTGGGGTATCTCACAGGCAATTCTTTACCAAAGGACAGCCTGCATGATTGTGTCCGGCAGGCTTTTGATTTCCCGGTGAAGCTGACCCGGGTGGGTAGCGGCGACGGTGGTCGTGTCCATGCACTCGAACTGTTCCACGGTCCATCCCTGGCATTCAAGGATTTTGGCGCGCGTTTTATGGCCCAATGCCTGGCCAGGATCAATGCCGGCAGGCGCACCACCATATTGACCGCAACCTCTGGAGATACGGGTGCCGCCGTCGCCCAGTCTTTCTATGCCCAGGCAGGGATTGACGTGGTGGTTTTGTATCCCAAGGGTAAGGTCACACCCCTGCAGGAGAAATTGTTCTGCACACTGGGGGGCAATATACGCACCATCGCCATAGAGGACGATTTCGACGCCTGCCAGCGGCTGGTCAAACAATCATTCGATGACCCCCGCCTGGTGAAAGAACTGGGACTGAATTCGGCCAACTCCATCAATATTGCCCGTTTGCTTGCCCAGACCTGCTATTACTTTGAAGCGGTGGCGAGATTGCCCGGGGGCACCGTGCCCGTATTCAGCGTACCCTGCGGTAATTTTGGAAACGTGACCGCCGGCTTGCTGGCCCATGCCATCGGTCTGCCGGTCAAAAGGATGATCGCCGCCACCAATCGCAATGACACCGTGCCCAGGTATCTCAGGTCTGGCAAATGGGACCCCCGACCGACGGTTGCCACGCTCACCAATGCCATGGATATTTCTCTGCCCAATAATTTTCCACGTGTGCTGGAGCTGGAACATCGTCATGGCCTGGCTATGAAAGATCTGCTGACATCATTTGCCATTACCGACACCCAGACCCTCGACGCGGTTCGTACACTGGATGCCATGGGATACCTCGCAGACCCCCACAGTGCATTGGCCTGGAAGGCCCTGGATGACGGTCTGGAGGGTGATGAAACCGGTGTGTTTTTATGTACCGCGCATCCGGCCAAGTTCAGAGAGACGCTGGAAAACGCCCTGGAAAGGCGGATTCCGCTGCCCGTTGAGTTACAGGCAGTCGCGGACAAGGAAATATTGAGTACTGAAATGCCGGCAGATTTTGAGCTGCTACGAAAATATTTGCTGACCTGAACAGGTCAGTCTACACAACCGTTTTTTCTGCGTGAGTCACGATTTGAAAAGACGATTAAAATAAATTCCAACTTTTTGCTGTCCCAACTGTTATTAGAAGCAGGGGGGATGGTGTTTCATCAAGGATTTAGCCCCGGGTCAAACCGGGGCTCTTTTTTGCGTGACCGATTTTTAAACCGGAACACGGGGTTGCCCCGACCCCCAAAGTTGGTTTAGGAGGACGTTTTCTTCCAAATCAGAGAGCCGGGGACTTTAATTGCAATTGGCGTGTCACCGCCGAATGAGTCTGCGACGGGCGACCCCTCGCAGGGTCACAGGTAGTTAAAAAAATCCCGGGCTTCTTTCCGGGCGAGGGGGGGATTATCGCCAGAAATAAATCGAAGCCCGGGGTATAAGCGCGGTGGCGGGCATTTGCCACCTTGTCCCCCAAAACCAGGGTAGTGGTCAGAAAATCAGGTTCAGCAGCACCAGTACATTGACATTCAGGGCCGCAAGCGATCCGAAAACAATTACCTTCATGATGTTTCTCATCGACGTATGATTCATATCCCTGCTCCTGTTCATTGTGTCGTACCGGTAAACGGCAACTCTTCACGTATCATCAATAGTTTTTTCTGTGCCAGTTCAAGTGCGTGTGTCATCCGTTCCAATGCTTGTGCTGGTACGGTTCCTCTCCGGCTCTTGATCATGCGTCGCCAGAACTCAACTTCCACCTGTAACAGGTGTTCCAGTTTCTGCATTGCCGTGTTGCCTGTCTTTGTGTTTGCATTGGACGTACTTTAGGGCTGAGACGGCATCCCGGCTTGACCTGCGTGGACAATCACTTGACCAAAACCGGTCTGATATCCGTTACGGGGCAGTTGACCGAAACAGGGTGGTGCCTGAGAATGAGCCGATGCATATCAGTCATCAGTCCCGGCAATAACCCAATGTCCGTCTTTGCACCGGGTCTGATCAATCTCTGGAATTCGATCGAATCCTACGGTGTTGATCCAGCGCCTTTTTTCGAGGCCGAAAATGTCCACGTGCAATTACCCATCGACCCGTGCATGCGGGTTGCCTACGAGACCATCGACAGAATCAGGGCGAAGGCGGTCACCCAGATAGGCGACGAAGCCTTCGGAATCAGGGCGGCAGCCTGTTATTTGCCGTCACAACTGGGTGCATTGGGTTATGCCTGGCTCGCCAGCCTGACCCTAAGAAGGGCTTGTCTGCGGTTGGAACGGTTCATCCAGGTTATCAATGACAAGGCCGTGGTCCGTGTTGAAGATAAAGGCACCAACATGGTGGTCAGCCTGATTCTGGATAATCCCAGTGAATCAATATTCGCACGGGACGACAGTGGTCTCGCCTTGCTGACGGCAATGAGCCGCTCTATTTGTGGAGACCGGTTTCGGCTTGATGCAGTTAACTTCCGGCACGCGGAACCCAGGGATCCAAGGCCCTATTTCGAATTGTTTTCTTGCGAGTTGAAATTTAACCAGGCGGATAACCAGCTGTTGATTCCGCTGTCCATTGCGGATCGTGTCCTGATCGGCGCCAACCCGGAGTTGGCCTTGCTCAACGACCAGGTCATTACACGCAGACTGGCAAGTATCGACCGCAATAATATCGTCGCGAGGGTACAGGCGGCGTTGGTCGACCAACTGCCACTGGGTAATGTCAGTGATGATTCGGTAGCCGAAACCCTGAGTATGTCGGTACGAACGATGCATCGAAAACTGGCGAAAGCAGACAGCAATTTCAGATCTGTGCTGGTGGAAATGAGACGAAACCTTGCCGAGCAATACATCCTGGATAACCGTTTGACCCTTACCGAGATTTCTTTGCTGTTGGGGTTTTCCGAGGCCAGTTCGTTCTCGCGGGCGTACAAGAACTGGACAGGATCAGCGCCCAGCGTGGCACGTCAGGAAAACCAGGCCCAAAGATAGATCGCCACCCATGAATCAGTTTTCATGTATCTCGGCTGCCGCCCGGCGGATTCTGGGCCATGCCCGCATTGCTGTCGCATATCCACCCCAGGTATTCTTCCAGAATGACACAAGGTCGGGCCCTTCGAGAAATTCCGGAAAGCCCCGCAATCTAAAGTCTTTGCGGCTGACAAGGTCTAGCCCCGTGTTGATCTGGGCCATGCCATTGGTCAGGTAGTTCTGCCACTCGGAGGGTGCGGATTCTGACGCGGCATGCAAACCAGCAAGATGCTGTAAAACATCGGTACTGTTGCGCAACACGGTGTCGCGGTGCATTGCTGTCAGCGTGGTGGTACTGGCGGTGGACAAGTCATCGAACCAGGCGGCCAGGGACACCAACCGACTGTCTGGGCCGTTTGCCAGACAGGCAGATTTGTGTTCCAGCAAGTGTTCAAAGAAAAACAGGGGAAACGAATTGCCTGGTGTAAAATCGCGGTCTTTTTCCTGCCACTGACGTTCAGGAACCGGCAAGTGGGGGATGGCCCACGGGTAATCCAGGGTCAATCCATGTGGGAAGATAAAGTCCAGCATCAGACCGAACAGGCGGTCCTGACCACGAAGTATGGGCAGATAAGGTGGCAGCAACCGGCGGTTGTCAAAGCCTGTAATCTGGGACATGTTCGGTCGCGGTGCAAAATGCGGCTGCCTGCGACCGCTCCACACCATGCGCCGGTACAATGCATTGTGTGTCTTTTCCTTCGAGTCCAGCATACGCAGGAGCGAGGTACGCGACATATCTGGCAGCCAGGTATTATTACTGGTGCCGGGACAACCCAGTGAACCGCATTCGGTCATCAGCACCCTGGATTCCACACTTAACTCACTACTGATCAGGGCGGTTGCATTGTCGAATCCGCCTGCACCCAGGTTTTCTTTACCCAATACTTCAAGTGCCTCTGAAAACGTTAAGCCCAGGCACTGCATATGTCGCTCTACCGGGTCGTGCTCTGTTGGTGCACGAAATGAAGACCAGTCCTGTTCGTTACTGAAAAAATCAGCGTCCCTGGGGTGATCGGAAAAATGGATGTCTGGTGATCGTTGGGCCGGGTGATAAACATCACACACGGCATCATCGTCAATCATCACCAGACGATGGCCACCGGACAGCAACAGGGCCAGGTTGCGAGACAGGCCGGCGGTCCAGTGCCCGTCCCAGCGTTGCTGGTCAATCAGGAAACGCACTGCTTCTTCATCCCCGGGAAGCCGGGTGATCAGTTTCTCTATCAGATCCTGTTGCTGTAACCGGCCTATATATTGAACCGGGCAATCCAGCCGCGACTTGAACTTATCTGAAAGGGCCTGATTTTGTGCAATGTTGTCCTTGTTGCGCGAATCGTCCACCACGAACAAACCAAGAAAGTTCCCGGAGTTGCAATTGGCTGTTATCGAATCAAGCAGACGTTCCAGCGCTACCGGGCGCTCCCAGGTAATGACAACAACAACAGGCAGACCACCGGTTTCCTCGATATTGCGGGTTGAGCCACCCCGTTTCAGATCCTCGCTGAGTCCCTGCGCGGAAATCATGATGCCGTCATTCAGCATGGTTCCCAATACCTTCTGGATCTCGGCTTCCTGCCCCCGCATGCCGGGATTCATGCGGATAATTCGCACCACGTGTTGATCCAGTGTTCGGAACTCAACACAGGCGAGCAGGGTCGAGTAAACTTCGCGGGTGACTACGGCTCTCTGACCGTTTCGGGTGTTGTGTAGCAGCAACCTGCCACCCCCCATCGGATAAGCCTTACACAGGTCAAATGCAATCCGGTCGTTTTGTGGTGCTGTTGTTTGCATCAATACCTGACCTGAAAATTACTAGCTGCCGTTAAATGGAATGTGGTCCGTGAACAATTGTAAGATAGAGCCGTTCCTCTGTCGTCTTCCAAGCGTGATGAATTTTCCGGCCACAAAAAAAAGCAGACACTCCTGTTGGAAATATCTGCTCTTTACGACCCTGTACTGGTACCGTTTCGGCATGTCAAAAAAAGTTGCGCAGCCTGTTGCCCTCTTCAGCAATCTGATTTTTTTAGTTCTGCGCCTGTAGTTCGACAACCTGGGTTTACAGCGGGTGGCGAAAAACTGGGTAGGCAATTGCTACAGGCACAGCGTGTCAAATGCTGACCGTTTGCATTGCGATCAATGAGATTCGATAAAGCCCCTTTATTTCTTATCTGCCAGAGATACTACCGGAAAACCTGTCCAAAATCCAGTGCTTATAAGGCACCTGACTACAAACCCATGGGTCAGACAGTTCAGATTTTGACTGCTAAAAAGCTCCTGCCGGACCGGGAAAGACCACCGGACTTTCGTTTCCGTTTTTGGCAACACTCGCAACTCCGAAAAGGTAGTTGTCAATGACTATATTTTTCAGCGTGTAGTGGTCCACC
Organism: Lysobacterales bacterium; assembly: GCA_014238945.1. Classification (GTDB taxonomy): domain Bacteria; phylum Pseudomonadota; class Gammaproteobacteria; order Xanthomonadales; family SZUA-36; genus SZUA-36. Next base: position 26,557 of record JABAAB010000100.1, on the reverse strand, counting down.
TTGCCAACCCAGCGACTGCGTGTCCATTGCGGCTCGGTTGTCAGGCGCCAGTACACGCGATATCCGGCCAGGTTCTCAGCCTCGTTCCGGGTCCATTTCAGTGTGGTACTGGCTTGCACAATTCCCTCTATCTCAACCCCTGAGGGTGGAGGTGGTGCCCATGCAAGTGACGCCAGAGAGACCGCGTTGAGCGCGGTTAACTTGGCAGCGAAATCGAAATTCACAAACTCTATCGTATCACCGTAGTGCCGCCCGTCTTCATTGCGAAGATCCTGGTGCTGGCGATCGTAGTGCTCGTTGACCTCCATGATCCGGATACCCGGGAAGCCGGACTCATTGAACGGACGGTGATGGCCTCCACGACCAAAACGGTCCAGGCGGTATACCATCATCAGATCGAGGTTACTGATGTATTGTTCACCGACCCGTTTAACGTAACGGGCCAGGTTACGTGAGGCGGAATCAACCTCTCCTCCAGTAAAGTACCGCTTTCGGGCCTCTTCCCTGGTTTCAGTCCAGCGCACACCCTCGGAAAAAATGCGTGCACTGTGGTTATCAATCACACCGTTGATGCCGGCAATGTTACCGATCATGTCGTTGTTGAGGACCGCATCGATGTTCCAGTTGTGCTCAATGGCATAAGCCGCGACGATTTTGCCGCCATAAAGTCCTTGTTCTTCTCCGGCCAGCCCGGCGTACACGATGCTGGCCGCAAATTGATATTGGCTCAGCACACGGGCAGCTTCAATTACCCCGGCCATACCGGATGCATTGTCATTGGCACCGGGTGAACTGTCGGTGCTGTTCAGCGGGTTCGAAATCCTTGAGTCAATATCACCGCTCATCATAAGCATGCGGCTAGGGTCCAAATGACCACGCTGAATGGCGATAACGGAAACGATCTCATGTGGTTCAGGTATGCGGTTTCCGGAAACCGTATCGGAGATGGTCAATATTTCAAGACAATCACCACAGTCCCGGGAAATGGATTCAAACTCTGATTTTATCCAACGCCGTGCGGCCCCGATCCCGGAGGACTCTGAATGGGTGTCGGACAGACTGTGGCGTGTACCAAAACTGACAAGCTTTTGAATATCCTGTTCGATTCGTTCCGCCGATGTTGCTGTAGCGATCTCATACAGACGCAGATCTTCTGCGGGTGGGACTTCGGCGCAGACACCACTGGCAATTAATATGCTGCAGCAAAGAGCAATATTCCGGAACATGGCTTGATCCCCGTGTTGTCAGCCTGTGATTGTAGAAGCGTGCATGGTCCGGGGGCAACCAGAGGCTGAAATCAACACAGGCATTGGATTGTAAAGAGGGACAAAAAAAGCCGGGTACCTTTCGGTCCCGGCCAACAAGGAGAAGAAACGCTATACAACCAAATGGTTGGGGTCCAAAGAATTTGGGTGTGGCATCGCACTGGATTGATTGCGTCGTGCATTAACACTTTCAATATTCAGCTGATGCCACATTGCTCGCAAAATGTTCGGGGAAACCTGCATGAATGGGTTAATGCCCATCTGCAGTTTGAGCGCGATCAGTTCTTTGCGATCCATACATAATCCTCGTGACTCACAAGCCAGGACAACATTGATTTGATAAAAGGTTCAAAAGATGCGACGAACTGATAAAAAACCGGACTAAACCGAACCAGCGCCCATGGAGGTTTGGTGCCGGGTGATGGTTTTGACTTTCAAATCCAGTCGCAGGGCAGGCTATGCTAGAGTGTGCCCAGCATGTCCGAATCCACCCATAGAATCGCTCCGGAATTTTGGTGAAACAACTGGTTTTCGAGTCACTTGACGGGCCACTGGAGTATTCCGTAACCAACCGACCAAGGGTCACGAAACGACTGCACATGGAAATCGATGCACGGGGCCGTCTGGTAGTGGTTGCACCCAGGCACTGGTCTCCGGATCAAATCAGGCTGACGTTGAGCCAGAACGCAAAACGGGTACAGCGGTTTCTCTGCAACACACACCGATGTCAACCGACCCCGCTGAAATTCGTTCATGGTGAACTGCACTTTTTCCTGGGCGAGACTTATCCGTTACGGGTCGGTGATCCCAACGGTAGGAAAACATTGGTCACCATGGAATATGGTGCCATCCTGATCAGAACAGCAAGGAAGGCGCCGGAAGACATTCAATGCGCAGTACACAAATGGTATCGGCAACAGGCTCTTGGCGTGTTTCAGACACGCTTTCAGGCGGTTGCCGAAAAAGCACCCTGGGCCAGTGGCAGGGACATATCGCTCAGATTGAGAAAAATGAAACGAACCTGGGGAAATTGCTCATCCGGTGGTGTAATCAAGCTGAACACGCAACTGATCAAGGCACCACAGGAATTGATAGACTACGTCATTGCTCACGAGTTATGTCACCTGCGTGAAATGAACCACGGCCGAGCATTCTATACCTTACAGGAGAGCCTGAACCCCGACTGGCGCAGTCAACGGGACAGGCTCCGTTCCGATGGCTATTTGTATCTGCGCTAGCACGCCCGTTATTTTTTCACGTAGAGACCGTCAAACCAAACGACCCAATCGCCCGTTTCGGGGTTCTGTTGCTCAAAAAACTGCCGCACTGTGCCATCTTCATTCAATGTCCAGGTGCCACGAAAAGGAATGCCCGTGCCCTGCTGGTAATAGTTGATCTTTCCAGCAAGGGACATTGCACCGTTTTCATCCAGACCGCCGGTGTAGTCAATGGAGTAACCACCCGCCACCCACAATTGGCGCCAGCTGTCTTCCACCGGGTCAAAATAATTCATACTGCTGCCTTTTCCACCCTGGGCACTGGTCCAGTTTTCCATAATCAGGCAGTTTTGGTGGTGCTTGGTGATGGAGTTATTACCCTGGAAGGTGCGCTTCTCATCGTTGGAATAGACTTCCCACTCACCCACCCAAAAGTCAAAATCACCAAACCCGTCAGCGGTCTCACAGATGGACTTTGGTGGTGTCACAGCTTCGCTATCGGTGTCTTGCGCATAGGTGGGCGATGCCATGAATATGAACCAGGCCAGGAACAGAAGAAAGCTCAACTTTGTAAGGCGAGCCGTGACCGGTTGTGGTGCTATCAGATGATTCATTTCAATACTCCCCGATGGGTTTTCTGAAGGGTAGGGCAACACTCATTCGATTCGTTGGTACCCTTGTTGTTGAATGCGGACTTTTTATAGGGTAATCCTTCCGCCAGTTACAGCAGCCTGCGTCAGAGCGAAAGCTGCACAGGCCATGGCGTGGCGGATCCTGATTGCTTGAGAATCCTTTTGTTTTTTGGCCTGTAAATTGCATTTCAATATGCTTTCGGTCAGTTCAAAGCATATAAGCCGTGTAGGATAGGGGGTCCGGTATTGAAAAAATTGGTACCGGGGACTTGACCTGATGACGTGAATGAGCAGGAGAACATGAAGCAGGACAACCACATACATGGCTTGTACCGACCGGAGAACGCAAAGGACAGTTGTGGGTTCGGTCTGATTGCACACCAGCACGGTGAAGCCAGCCATGAACTGGTCAACACCGCATGCACTGCTTTGGCGCGTTTGACACATCGTGGTGCAATTGCGGTGGATGGTAAGACCGGTGACGGCTGTGGTGTACTGATGCAGTTCCCGTTATCGTTTTTCAAACAACTGGCACTGGATGAAGGAATGTGGCTGGGCCGGGTATTTGCCGTCGGCATGGTGTTCCTTGGTGCCGATAAAAAAATTGCAGCGCGTTCACGTCGTATACTCCAGCAACGCATCGAAAGTGAAACACTCGAAGTGGCGGGCTGGCGTGTTGTTCCAACCGATCCATCTGTTTGCGGCCAATTGGCGCTTGAGTCCATGCCGCGTATTGAGCAGGTGTTTGTCAATGTGCCACCAGGCTGGAACCCCCATGATGCCGAGCGACGCTTGTTTGTGGCCCGACGTTTGGCCGCCGCTGAGAACATGAAGCTTGAGCAGCCTGATGCCTCTTTTCATGTCGCAACCCTGTCAAACCTCACCACGGTGTACAAGGGACTGGTCATGCCTGAGTTCCTGCACGAATTCTACCCTGATCTCAAAGACCCGAGATTAAAATCAGCCATCTGCCTGTTCCACCAGCGCTTCTCCACCAACACACTTCCAAACTGGAAGTACGCTCAACCGTTTCGTTTCCTGGCGCACAATGGCGAGATCAATACCATTGAAGGCAACCGAAGCTGGTCGGAGGCCAGGACACCCAAATTCCAGACACCACTGTTACCCGATCTGCAGCAAATACGTCCCTTGGTTAACCAGGAGGGTTCAGATTCATCCTCGCTGGACAAAATGCTCGAGCTGTTCCTGGCCGGTGGCATGGACGTATTCCGTGCCATGCGTATCCTGATTCCCCCTGCCTGGCAGGCGGAACCGGATATGTCCCCCGAATTGCGTGCCTTTTACGAATTCAATTCAATGCACGTTGAGCCCTGGGACGGTCCCGCGGGAATAGTCATGACCAACGGACGGGTGGCTGCCTGCAGCCTGGATAGAAACGGTCTGCGACCAGCGCGCTATGTCATCACACGCAACCACTGGATCACGCTGGCATCGGAGGTTGGTGTGTGGGACTACGAAGAGGTCGACGTAGTTGAAAAAGGCCGCGTTGGACCCGGTGAAATGTTTGCTGTGGATACCCTCGGTGGCAAGCTGTGGCGATCTCGTGAAATCGATGAGGTTTTGAAGGCACGCCACCCGTATGGTGACTGGCTGGCGGAGAACATCATCCGCATATTTAACCGGGATGAACAGGAAGCGGCGGCCGCCCGGCTTTATATGAAGGAGTCCAGCCAGGATCTGCCGATTTTTCAAAAGATGTTCGGGATCAGCAATGAGGAGCGGGAACACGTAATCCGCGTAATGGCTGAAGACTCAGTCGAGGCGACCGGGTCAATGGGCGACGATACACCCATGGCGGTGTTATCCCGCCAGGCCAGGCCGGTGTATGACTATTTCCGTCAACAGTTTGCGCAGGTGACCAATCCTGCGATCGACTCTTTACGCGAGTTATCGGCCATGTCGCTGGAGACCCTGATCGGCCGTGAGCACAACATATTCCAGGAAACCAGCACCCAGGCGCACCGGGTGGTATTACCCTGGCCGGTGTTGAATGTTGTGAAGTACCGCAAATTGCTTGAACTGGATCAGCGCTGGTACCGCAATGAGACCTTCAGTCTGAACTATGCAGAACCCGAAGACCTGCACACGGCCATCAAGCGATTGAGTGGTGAGGTTTCAAAGGCGGTGGCGGATGGTGTAACCATAATTGTTTTGACAGATCGTGATATCGCGCCCGACAAACTCCCCATGCACGCGGCACTGGCCACCGGGGCGGTCCACCAGCAATTAATCCGGGATGGTCTTCGCTGTGACTGCAATATCATTGTTGAGACCGGTACCGCACGTGATGCCCACCATTTCGCAGTATTGGTTGGCCTGGGTGCAACCGCTGTTTATCCCTACCTGGCTTTCCAGGTCATCAATGACCTGCACGCCCGTGGTGCACTGAAAGGTGAATTGTTACAACATCGCAAGTTCTATCGTCGCGGGGTGCGCAAAGGCTTGCTCAAGATCCTGTCCAAGATGGGAATCTCCTGTGCCACCAGTTATCGTGGGGCACAGCTGTTTGAAACCGTGGGTCTGGGTGATGAAATCACAGATCTTTGCTGCCCGGGTGCGGCCGGTGCGATCAGCGGCGCAGGTTTTGCAGAGCTCGAGGCCGAACAACGCGAACTGGCGCATTCCGCCTGGGATTTCGGGCGGGCGGTCAAACAGGGTGGTCTGTTGAAATTTACATGGGGTGGTGAGTTTCATGCCTATAACCCGGATGTTGTTACTGCGCTACAAACCGCGGTACAAAGCGGCCGTCAGCAGGATTACGATATCTTTGCGCGCATGGTTAACCGGCGCTCCCCGGCCGCGCTACGTGACTTACTCAAGCTCCGCAAGGCAACCACAACTCTGTCGTTGAGCAAAATCGAACCGGCCGAGCAGCTGTTTCCTCGCTTCGACACGGCAGGAATGTCCATTGGGGCGTTATCACCGGAGGCCCACGAAGCACTGGCAGTAGCTATGAATACACTGGGAGGTTACTCAAATTCCGGTGAAGGCGGCGAGGATCCAGCACGATTCAACAGCAAACGTAACTCACGGATCAAGCAGGTGGCATCGGGTCGTTTTGGGGTGACAGCGCACTACCTGGTGAACGCGGATATCTTGCAGATCAAGATCGCCCAGGGCGCCAAGCCGGGTGAAGGCGGCCAACTGCCCGGGCACAAGGTATCTGCACACATCGCCGCATTACGCCATTCGGTGCCTGGAGTCACCCTGATATCACCACCGCCACACCACGACATTTATTCCATAGAGGATCTTGCCCAGCTGATTTTTGATTTGAAGCAGGTCAATCCTGACGCCATGGTATCGGTCAAGCTGGTAGCAGAGCGTGGTGTGGGTACGATCGCTGCTGGCGTGGCCAAGGCCTACGCCGATTGCATTACCATCGCCGGTCATGACGGTGGTACCGGCGCCAGTCCTCAAACCTCGGTCAAGTACGCTGGGTCACCCTGGGAGACTGGACTGCCGGAGGCGCATCACGCCCTGGTCGAAAATGGTTTACGTGACCGTGTCCGCCTGCAGGTGGACGGCGGATTGAAAACCGGTCTGGACGTGGTCAAGGGGGCCATACTGGGTGCGGACAGTTTTGGTTTTGGTACCGGGCCGATGGTGGCATTGGGTTGCAAGTACCTGCGTATATGTCATCTGAACAACTGCGCTACCGGCATTGCCACCCAGGACGAGCAACTTCGGCGCGAGCACTTTCACGGGTTACCGGACCTGGTGATGAACTATTTCCATTTCGTCGCCCAGGAAGTCCGTGCGCACCTGGCATACCTGGGCTTTGAAAAACTCGAAGACATCATCGGACGCAGCGATTTGCTGGAAAAGATCAAACCACTCACCGACAAACAGCGCTGTATTGATCTTGACCCGATTTTGGCCAGCGCGGGTGCCGGTGGCTTTGAGGGTGCCGGTTACCGTGGTGTCCGTAATCACCCGAATGACAAAGGCAGGCTGAACGCAGAAATCCTCGCCGGTCTGGAAGGGCCGCTTGATCATGGTGAGAGTGCTGAACTTGAGTTTGAAATCCGCAACTTCGACCGTTCAGTCGGGGCCGCGCTGGCCGGGGAGATTGCCCGTCGTTTTGGTCGTGACGGCCTGGATGGGGTTCAGTTTGACCTGACGTTTACCGGTTCAGCCGGCCAGAGTTTTGGTGTCTGGGCTACCACGAGTATGCACCTGCGGTTGTTTGGCGATGCCAACGATTATGTCGCTAAGGGAATGAGTGGTGGCCGAATAGTCATTTCCCCAACCCAAGACTCGCCACTGGTAGCCAAGCGCAGCGCCATCATGGGCAATACCTGTTTGTATGGGGCCACCGGGGGTGAATTGTATGCTGCGGGGCGGGCAGGTGAACGTTTTGCGGTACGAAATTCTGGTGCCACCGTTGTCGTTGAGGGCGTTGGCTATCATGGTTGTGAGTACATGACCGGGGGCATCGTGGTAATACTCGGACGCACCGGCGCCAACTTTGCTGCCGGTATGACCGGCGGCCAAGCATTTGTACTGGATATGAATGATAATTTTGAACGCCGTTGTAACCCGGCCCAGGTCAACATCAGGGCACTGGATACTGCAGAAGACGGCCGGGACAGGGAAACGCTGGTCTCGCTGATCGAGTCACATGTACGTCACACCGGTAGCGTGTGGGGCACACGCATCATCGAAAACTTCGAACATTTCATGTTTAATTTTCGCGTGGTGGAACCAAAACAGGAAAACGTCAGCAAAGCTGCACTCGCCGTGCCACTGAAGGTGGTGGGTTAGTCATGGGTGATTCAACGGTACGGATAAAATTTGAGTTTGTGGATCGTGATCGCGTGGAGCCGGACAAGCACGCCGGCGAGTCACGTCGTCATGATTTTCACGAGATTTACCAGCCCTTCAAGAAAACGGATGGCGAAGCGCAATCACAAAGGTGTATTGCCTGTGGAAACCCCTATTGCCAGTGGAAGTGCCCGGTACACAATTACATTCCGGACTGGCTGAAGCTCGCAGCAGAGGGGCGTGTGATCGAAGCGGCGGAGCTCGCCCACCAAACCAACGCATTACCGGAAATCTGTGGGCGAATCTGTCCGCATGACCGTCTTTGCGAAGGGGCCTGTACGCTGAATACAGACTATGGCGCAGTCACCATCGGCGCGGTTGAACGCCACATCACGGATACTGCTTTTGAACAGGGTTGGCGCCCGGACCTTTCCGGGGTGCGCCCCACCGGCCACAGGGTGGCCATCATCGGTGCTGGTCCTGCCGGGCTCGCCTGCGCGGACCTGCTTGCACGTAACGGGGTTCAGGCCATTGTCTACGACAAGCACCCGGAGATTGGGGGTCTGCTTTCATTCGGAATACCAGAGTTCAAATTGGAACACCGCGTGATCAGAACCCGCCGCAAGATACTGGAAGGCATGGGCATTCGCTTTGTTCTGGGTGCCAATATTGGTCGTGAGATATCCTTCAGGGAAGTGCTGGAAAACCACGATGCTGTGTTTCTTGGGCTGGGAGCCTACACCGCGATGAAAGGTGGCATACCGGGTGAGAACTCCCGCGGTGTTTACCGTGCGTTGGATTACCTGATTGGTAATACCAAGTCCCTGCTCGACTTACCGGCAGCTGACCACCCTTTCGTGGGGCTCAAGGATCAGCGCGTGGTGGTGCTCGGTGGTGGTGATACTGCCATGGACTGTGTCCGCACCGCGGTGCGTCAGGGTGCGTGCGATGTGCAGTGTCTTTACCGACGTGACCGGGAGAACATGCCCGGTTCACAGCAGGAAGTGAGCAACGCGATCGAAGAGGGTGTGAAGTTTCGCTTCAATGTTCAGGCCCTGGAAGTGGTCGAGAACCAGGGTAAGGTACACGCGGTGCGCGTAGTGGACACGCGTCTTGGACTGGCGGATGACAGCGGACGTCGCAGACCACAGGTGATAGAGGGCAGTGAACGGGATATGAAAGCCGACGCTGTGATCATCGCCTATGGCTTCCGCGCGTCGCCTGAACCCTGGTTCACTGAGTTCAACATTGAAACCAACCAGTGGGGTCTCGTTGAGGCCAGTGAACTGCACGAATTTCCGTTCCAGACCAGCAACAAAAAGGTCTTCGCCGCCGGTGATATGGTGCGGGGTGCCGATCTGGTTGTGACAGCCATTGCCGATGCACGCAAGGCCGCACAGGGTGTGATCAGCTTCCTCGGTTCTCAGGCCTGAAAACCAATCACGAGATGCCAGTCCTTTCTGGCTGGGTTAAGGCACCATTTGCCACCTCTGGTCTGATCGGAGGACCATCTTTCCCGGTATAAGCAAGGTTGCGTTGGGGACCCGGCTTGGTTGACTTGAAGGCCGGTTTTTATTGCCCCGCGAAAAATTCGTAGCTCAATACCCCGGTACGGACATATTCCAGCATGGAATAGCAGTTTGTAGGCTAAACTGGAACGATGAAGCTTCCTCGATGGGTGTCAAACGCACTGCTATTAATGGCAGGCTCATACTTTCTGGCCATGGTGGTACTTGAGGGCTGGGAGTCGGAACCCGTATTTTCCGAAATACCAGCTGATGCGGGTGTGACCTCGTTACCGAAGGGGTTTTTGTTCGGCGCAGCGACCGCGGCCCACCAGATTGAAGGTGGAAACGAGCACAACGACTGGGCGGCGTTTGAACGTATTCCAGGTAATATTTCAGAAGACCAGGTGAGTGGCGTTGCCGCGGGTCACTGGGAACGGGTGCCTGAAGACATTGCCCTGTTAAAAGGGATGGGTGCCAATGCCTATCGGTTTTCCATTGAGTGGAGTCGACTGGAACCCGTTGAGGGGCAATGGGATGAATCGGCGTGGTCCCATTATGTTGATGAAATCAACGGCCTGCGTCACGCGGGTATAGAACCCATGGTGACCCTGTTGCATTTCACGCTCCCCGACTGGCTGGCGCGCCAGGGCGGGCTGACGGCCGGGCATTTTCCTGAGCTGTTTGGGCGTTTTGCCGCCGAGGCCGCCCGTCGTCTGGGCCCACAGGTCAATTTCTGGTGCACCGTAAACGAGCCCAACGTGCAGATGTACCAAGCATACGTGCAGGGTGTGTGGCCACCGGGGATCCGCGATACAGCTGAGGCATCACGGGCCTTTGCGGGGTTGGTGCGGGGTCACGCGGCGGCTGCGACCGCGCTGCGAAAACACGACCCTGACAGCCGGGTGGGTGCAGCGATCAACCTCATCGTGTTTGACCCCGATCGTCATTGGTGGGCGCTGGACTGGATCGCGGCCAGTGAGGCAGACAAGGGCTTCAACTGGGCTTTTTACGACTCAATCAAGAGTGGTGCTGTGTCTTTTCATCTCTCGGGGTTTCCGGAGATCGAAGAGCCCTTGCCAGAGCTCAATGGATCCGCGGACTATTTCGGTATCAATTATTATCGTAGAAACCTGGTCAGGTTTACGCCTTCCGCGCCCGGGCTGGTCGCCTTGCTGCAGGGGCCCGGCCAGCTGAGTGATGCCGGTGTGGAGATCTACCCCGAGGGATTGCTGCGTTTGCTCAGGCGGGTATGGCAACGTTATGAATTACCCATTTACATCACCGAAAATGGCGTCGCAGACAACCGGGGCGATATGCGGCCTGAATATTTGCGGGGTCACCTGTATGCAGTTTCCCAGGCCATTGAAGAGGGTATCCCGGTGCAGGGGTATTTTCACTGGTCGCTGATGGACAACTTTGAATGGTCAGAGGGATTTGATCACCGTTTTGGCTTGTTCCGGGTTGATTACAACACCCTGGAGCGGGAGCCGGGACCCGCTGTCGCTGAGTTCAGACGACTCTCGGCCCTGATGGACCCTTAAAGGGGGCGGTTTCATTAACGGTATAATGCCGCGGCATAGAGGGAACTTTTAACATGGCCACCAGCAAACTTGACCAACTGAAAATTGATCGAGAACCGGAAACGCAGTCACGACCGGTGGGTGCGGGTGTTTTTGTTGTGAGCACATTGGCACTGGTGGCGCTGGCATGGTGGTGGTGGGAAAATCATCCGACAGCCATTGTGGTACAGACCGTGGTGGCGCGCGAGATAAGCAACCAGGCAGCGGGGACGGTGTTGAATGCCTCGGGGTATGTTACCGCCAGGCGCCAGGCGACCGTGTCATCCAAGGTCACGGCCAAGGTTGTCGAAGTGCTGATCGAAGAAGGTACCGAGGTCGAGATGAACCAGGTGCTGGCCCGTCTTGACGATTCAAACGTACGTGCCAGTTATGCCCTGGCAGAAGCCCAGCTCAGGTCATCCGAGACAGCGCGCAAAGAGACCAGCGCCCTGCTGAAAGAGGCCCGCTCCAATTTTTCACGCAGCACCAACCTGGTTGAGCGCGGTCTGGCCAGTGACGCTGAACTCGATCGTTCGCGTGCTCTGGCTGAATCACTGACTGCGCAACTTGAACGTAAGCAGGCCGATATCCGGGTTTCTGAAAAACAACTGGATATTTATCGTCTGCAAATTGAGGACACCATCATCCGGGCACCCTTTGCCGGGGTGGTGGTGGCCAAGAATGCCCAGCCGGGAGAAATGATCTCACCCATTTCCGCCGGTGGTGGTTTTACCCGCACTGGCATCGGTACGATTGTCGACATGGACTCGCTGGAAATCGAAATCGATGTCAACGAGACCTATATCAACCGGGTGTCCGCAGGGCAGAAGGTGGTTGCCACACTGGATGCCTATCCTCAATGGCAGATTCCCAGTCATGTTATTGCGATCGTACCCACGGCCGACCGACAGCGTGCAACAGTTGAAGTACGGGTCGGATTTGACCAGCTGGATACCAGGATCCTGCCGGATATGGGTGTCAAGGTTGCGTTCCAGGACGACGGGTCGGTCACATCACCGGGCCGGGCCGGGGTATGGGTACCACCGGATGCCATCATTCATGAAGGGGACAGTGAATACGTATTTGTTATTAACAACAAGACGGCACAACGCCGTGCAGTGTCAACTTCGGGTGAGCACGCTTCGGGCATCCTGGTGTCATCCGGAATATCTGCTGGTGAAAGGATCATAATTAACGCACCGGTGGGTCTTGAAAATGGCGCGGTGGTGAAGGAAACGGATGGATGATGCAAACGACGGTTGATGAAGCACTGGTGAAGGTCAGCGGTGTGGACAAGATTTTCAAACGTGGCTCTGAAGTTATTCATGTGCTCGGAGGGCTTGATCTTGAAATACCCACCGGCGAATTCCTGGCGTTGATGGGTCCGTCGGGCTCCGGCAAGTCCACCCTGCTGAACCTGGTGGGCGGTCTGGATCGCCCCAGCGAAGGCAGCGTGGAAGTTGGTGGTCATCGTATTGACCGGCTCCCCGGTCGTAAACTGGCCGCGTGGCGGGCGCGGCATGTGGGTCTGGTATTCCAGTTCTACAACCTGATGCCCGTGCTCACGGCCCAGAAAAATGTTGAACTGCCCTTGTTGCTGACCAGTCTGTCGCGGGCGGAGCGCAAGAAACGTGCGGCCCTGGCCCTGGATATCGTGGGACTGACCCATCGCGCAGGGCATTATCCCCGCCAGTTGTCCGGTGGAGAACAGCAACGTACCGGTATCGCCCGTGCCATCGTCACGGATCCCACCCTGTTGTTGTGCGATGAGCCCACAGGTGACCTGGACCGCAAGGCAGGTGACGAGGTTTTGGAACTGTTGCAGGCACTGAACCGGGAGCAGGGTAAAACCATCATCATGGTGACCCATGACCAGCATGCTGCGGAGCGGGCTTCGCGCACGCTGTATCTGAACAAGGGCCAACTCAGCACCGAACCGGTCGACTGAGTGACCCGGAATGAAGTATCTGTATCTCATCCTGAGTAACCTCAAACGCAAAAAAATGCGTACCGGTCTGACTTTCCTGTCGGTGCTGGTCGCGTTTGTGCTTTTTGGTTATCTGACCGCGATACGCCAGGCTTTCGTGGCCGGTGTTGAAGTGGCCGGTGCCGACCGCTTGATCGTGCGTCACAAGATCTCCATTATCCAGAGCCTGCCGCAGGCCTACGAGTCCAGGATTGAGCAGATTGAGGGGGTTGATAACGCGGCTCACGCCAGTTGGTTCGGTGGAATTTACCAGGAGCCCAGGAACTTTTTTGCACAATTACCGATGGTGCCAGAAGAACTGTTTGATATGTTCCCTGAATATCTAATCAGCGATGAGCACAAGAAAGCGTTCCTGGAAACCCGCAGTGGTGCCATTGCCGGGCGGGGAGTAGCTGAGCGGTTTGGTTGGAAAGTCGGGGACCGTATTCCCATCCAGGCAACCGTCTGGAGCAAGAAGGATGGCGGCCGTACCTGGGAGTTCGACCTCGTGGGTATCTATGACGGGGAACAAAAGGGTACCGACACCAGCCAATTCTTTTTCCGTTACGACTTCTTTGATGAATCCCGCGCCTTTGGCCAGGGCCGGGTTGGCTGGTATACCGTCAGGGTGTCAGAGCCAGAGCGTGCTGCAGAGATTGCCGCCGCCATAGACGCTGCGTTTGCCAATTCACCAGCAGAAACCAAGGCCGAACCGGAAGGGGCGTTCATACAGGGATTCGCCAACCAGGTCGGAAATATCGGTTTTATCATCATGTCCATCATGACCGCGGTGTTTTTTACCATCCTGCTGGTGACCGGAAACACCATGGCCTACACGGTGCGGGAGCGGACCGCCGAGTTGGCGGTGTTAAAAGCCCTGGGCTTCACCGACCGGGGAGTGCTTGGCCTGGTACTGGGTGAATCACTGGTGCTCACGGCCGTCGGGGGAACCATTGGTATGGTATTGGCCTGGATGCTGGTGTCCCTGGGTGATCCGACCCGGGGTTCCTTTCCCGTGTTTTACATCCCCATACGGGATCTGCTGGTTGCATCACTGCTGATGGTTGCTATGGCGCTGATTGCCGGGATCATACCCGCAAGACAGGCACAGAAGTTACAAATTGCGGATGCCCTTAGAAGATGAACTAAGTGAAGATGAATTAAGTGAAGATGAGAGATGTGAAGATGAGGATAGCGAGATGAAATATCTTTATCTCATCCTGAGCAATCTCAAGCGCAAGAAAATTCGTACCGGTCTGACCATTCTGTCTGTCATGGTGGCATTCATTCTCTTTGGTTACCTGACCGCCATCCGCCAGGGCTTTGTGGCCGGTGTCGAAGTGGCCGGTGCGGATCGGTTGTATCTGCGCAACAGGATTTCACCCCTCAAGAGCCTGCCACAGACCTACGAATCCGGAATTGAGCAGATCGAAGGTGTCGAAAATGCAGCTCATGTCAGCTGGTTCGGAGGAATCTATCAGGATCCCAGGAATTTCTTTTTTCAGGTGGCCATGGAGCCCGAAGAACTGTTTGTTATTTATCCCGAATATCTAATCAGCGATGAGCACAAGAAAGCATTCCTGGAAACCCGCAGTGGCGCAATAGCGGGTCGGGGCATTGCCGAGCGGTTTGACTGGAAAGTGGGTGATCGCATTCCCATCCGGTCCACTGTGTGGCGCAATAAGGACGGTGGGCGCTCCTGGGAATTCGACCTGGTGGGTATCTATGACGGGGAAGAAAAGGGTACCGACACCAGCCGATTCTTTTTTCGCTATGACTTTTTTAATGAAACACGGGCCTTTGGCCAGGGCCGGGTCCAATTTTATATGATCAGGGTGTCAAATCCGGAGCGCGCTGTAGAGATTGCCGCCGCTATAGACTTGGCGTTTGCCAATTCACCGGCAGAGACCAGGACTGAACCCGAGGGTGTCATGTTGCAGGGGGTAGCCAACCAGGTCGGAAATATTGGCTTTATCATTCTGTCCATCATGACCGCGGTGTTTTTTACCCTGATGCTGGTGACCGGTAACACGATGGCTTACACGGTGCGGGAGCGGACCGCAGAATGGGCGGTATTAAAAGCCCTGGGTTTCACCGACCGCGGGGTGCTCGGACTGGTACTGGGTGAATCACTGGTGCTCACGGCTGCCGGGGGGATCATCGGTATGGTATTGGCCTGGACGCTGGTGTCCCTGGGCGATCCGACCCGGGGTTCACTCCCCGTGTTTTTCATCCCCATACGGGATCTGCTGGTTGCATCTTTGCTGATTGTTGCGATGGCACTGATTGCCGGGATCATACCTGCAAGACAGGCGCAGAAGCTGCAAATTGCGGATGCCCTTAGAAGATAAGAGACGGGAAGACAAGAGACGTGAAGATGAAAGATGTGAAGATGGGAGCCACGAGATGAAAAAGGCAAAGAAAATTATCCGGGAGAGACACCATGTTTAACTGGTTTTCACAGATCCTGGCAGTGACCCGGTTCAGTCTGCGCTCCCTGCCGCAAAGAAAGGGTTCATCTGCAGCGGCCATGTTTGGGATCACCGGTGTGGTGGCGGTCATGGTCGGGGTGCTGTCCATTGCCCAGGGTGTACTCAGGACCATGCAGAACTCTGCAGTGGATGAAAACGCGATCGTGCTGCGCAGTGGTGCGGAAACGGAGATGATGAGTGTTCTATCTGGCGACGACACCCGTATCATTGCCGAGGCATCCGGTATTGCACGCAATGATTTGGGTGCGCTGGCATCGCCGGAGATGTTTGTCGTTATCAATCTGCCCATGCGCACAACCGGCACGGATGCGAACGTACCTCTGCGGGGTATTGAACGACAGGCCATGGATGTACGGGACAGGTTTCAGTTGACTCAGGGCAGGATGTTTGAGTGGGGAATCAACGAAGTGATTGTTGGTGTGGGTGCGAATAACCAGTATTCGGGACTGGAAGTTGGATCTTCGATACCGGTAGGCCAGGAACAATGGCCCGTAGTCGGAATATTCGAGGCCGGGGGTGGGCTCGCCGAATCGGAGATCTGGGTGGACTCGGCGGTATTGAAGCCCGCTTTCCGGCGAGGAAATTTTTACCAGTCCGTGTTCGTCAAATTGAATTCCCCCGACTCGTTTGAAGATTTCAAAGACAGCCTGACCAGTGACCCGCGGCTCAATGTCAAGCCAATGCGCGAGGCGGCGTATTACGACTCACAATCGACCACGCTTTACAACATGATCACCGGGCTGGGTACCCTGATTGCCGTGATCATGGGGCTGGGGGCCATATTTGGTGCCCTGAACACCATGTACACCGCGGTATCCAGCCGTACGCGGGAGATTGCCACGTTGCGGGCCCTGGGTTTCAGTTCCGGACCGGTAATCATCTCGGTAATTACCGAGTCATTGTTGTTGGCATTTTTTGGTGGCCTGATCGGCGCCGGGCTGGCCTGGCTGGCATTTGACGGATTCCGCACGGCCACGCTGAGCTGGTCCAGTTTCAGTGCGATTACCTTTGCCTTTGATGTCAACATGCGGCTGCTGGCACAAGGGATATTCTTTGCCATGGTCATCGGACTGGTCGGTGGATTGTTCCCCGCAATCCGTGCGGCCCGCCAACCCATTGCGCACGCGTTGAGGGAGCAATAGGCGCGTTTGGCAATATTGTGTTGGCGGTCACCACCCACACCTCCCAGGCTGCCGGTAACAGACCGGTCTGCGGCCACCCGGATAGTGGGTTTTGATCTCTTTATCTGGTTATACTGGCCGATATTGACCCAGCCTGGAATTTATTGAATTAAGCGTATGGAAGACATCCGAGAAATTGACTTCCCCGAAAAAGACCTGCCCTTACGCCACGACGTCAGCCTTTTGGGGCAAATGGTGGGCGAGGCCCTGGTGGAACAACACGGCCCCGGCCTGCTTGAAGATGTGGAAACAGTACGCAAGGCCGCCATCCTCAGACGCGAAGGAGACGATGCCAGCGCAGCGGTGCTGGAGCAGACCCTAACCGCTTTTGACATCAATGAAGTTGTTCATGTTACCAAGGCTTTTTCCACCTACCTGAGACTGGCCAACCTGGCCGAGACCCTGCATCGCATCCGTCGTCGCCGGGACTACCTGAAAGTGGGCAAAAGCGCTCAACGCGGCAGCCTCGAGCAGGTGTTCTCCTCGCTGGCCAATACTGGTGTGAGCGCCGAAGGGCTGGAGCAGGCTCTGCTTTCATTGCGTATTCAGCCGGTCTTCACGGCCCACCCGACAGAGGCCACCCGACGAAGCTTTCTTGAAAAGGAATACTCGATCATCCACAGACTGGTTGAGCGCTTCAACCCGGACCGTACACCACAAGAGGAACAGCAGACACTGGACCGGATCAGGGATGCAATCCAGTCTGCATGGCAGACCAATACCGTACCGAGCATCAAGCCAAAGGTTGCCGATGAACTGGAAAATGTACTGTTTTACCTGACCGAAATCCTGTACCGCGTTATTCCCCCGTTCCAGCAGTCCTTGCAGGAGGCATTCAGGAAAGCATATGGCAGAGAGTTGAGTCCGGCTCTCAGCCGTGAAGTACTGCGCTTTGGTTCGTGGGTGGGTGGTGATATGGACGGCAATCCGAATGTCACCGCCCAGACCATCCTGGAAACCCTCCTAACGCAGCGGAACGCCATCATCCGATGTTATCAACCGGAGCTGAATCGTCTCGGCCGCTATCTGAGCCAGACCCATGGACAGGCACGCTTTGACAAGCAGGTTCTGCAGCGCTGGTTGGAATACTCGGAACTGATGCCGGAAGTAACAGAAACAATTCCGGCCAGGCACCATGAAATGCCCTACCGCTGCCTGTTGAAGTGCATATCCGCGCGTCTGGAAGGCACCCGGACAGGGGGTCAGCATGCCTACCCTGATGTTGAAACTTTTCTGGGCGATATTAAGCTGATTGCTCAAAGCCTGGAAAACAACAAGGGGGCCCATGCGGGTCTGTTCGGGATCCGGCGACTGTTGCAGAGGATAGAAACCTTTGGTTTCCACCTGGCAACGCTTGATGCACGGCAGGACGCACTGTTGCACCGCGAAGTGATGGGTGAGTTGCTTAATCTGGACGACTGGGTCGAAACAGACACGGAATCCCGTCAGCAGACCCTTACGGGTTTTCTGGAACGTGTTTCACCCGGTATTGAGCGGACAACGGAAGAACGGGTGTCGCTTTCGGTGGCTGCCAGGGACACCCTGGCCGTGTTTTCCAGCATCAGGCAAGCCCGTGGTCTTTATGGAACGCAGGCCACGGGTCTGTTTATTATCAGCATGACCCAGGGGGCGGATGATGTCCTGACTGCGCTGGCACTGGCGAGAACGGCGGGTCTGGTTGAAGCCGTGGGCGGAGACCAGGGGGTTCCGCTGGATATTGCACCCCTGCTCGAAACCGTTGGAGACCTGGAAGCAGGGCCCAAAATCCTCGACACATTGCTGGAATCCGGATATTACCGCAAACACCTTGAGCAGCGTGGCAACCGCCAGGTCATCATGATTGGCTATTCCGACTCCAACAAGGACAGCGGTATCGCATCCGCACGCTGGAGTTTGTTTGAAGCACAGGCCAGGCTGGTCGAAATCGGTCACCAAAATGGTGTCTCCATACAGTTCTTTCATGGCCGCGGCGGCACCGTCAGCCGGGGCGGAGGCAACCTGGTAAAAGGTATCGAAGGTGCCCCGGCGGGTTCGGTCAATGGCTATCTCAGGGTCACCGAGCAGGGTGAGGTCATCAATCAGAAATACGGTGTTCGCCCCATCGCCCTGCGTAACCTGGAACTGGTGACCGGTGCGACACTCAGACACGGTTTGGGCGATACCGGGCAGCACGCAGATGAAGGGATGTGTGCCATCATGAATGGAATTGCGGCCAATGCCCGGTCGCAATATCGAAAACTGGTGTTTGAAACACCTGCCTTTATCAGGTTTTTTCGCAGTGCGACACCGATTGACGTGATCGAGCGTCTCGCCATAGGTTCCAGACCGGCGTCACGCCGCAGTGGTGAGGGAATTGAAAATCTGCGCGCCATACCCTGGGTGTTCTCCTGGGCACAGATCCGGGTGGGCTTTCCCGGTGTATACGGTATCGGCGGGGCGCTGCAACGCGCCATTGACCAGCATGGGATCGAATCCCTTCGGGCCATGCTGAAGCACTGGAGCTTTTTCCAGGGTCTGGTCAACGACGTGGAGATGGTTCTGGCCAAGTCTGAACTGGACATCGGCCGGCGTTATGTTGAGCTGGCGATGCCGGAAACCCGGGTCGTTTTCGAGCAGGTAATGGCTGAATTTGACCTTGCCCGTCATCACATTCTCGAGATCAAGCAAAGCAGGGAGCTGCTGGCTGACCAGCGCACACTGCAGCGCAACATTCGTCTGCGCAACCCCTATGCGGATCCCATGCACATTCTGCAGATTAACCTGTTACACCGATGGCGCGAAGGGGGCCGGGAGGATGACACGCTGTTACATGCGCTCAAGTCCACAGTCAACGGTATTGCGCTGGCCATTCAGAACACGGGTTAGTCCAATGGCCCAGAACGGGGCTCAGGGAATAGGAAACCACCGGCCCTGGCATGCCAGGATTAATTTGCCAGGTTCATTCATATGGCGGCAACCCGACGGTTGCCCGCAGTTGTGTGCGCCATTTCTGGATATTGGTCAGTATCAACTCGGACATCTGGGCGATACCTGCTTCACGGTTTTCGACCTCACCATCGAGCCACACGACACCGTGCCAGATCTTGGTAGTCTTTGTCCTGGTCAGCGTAAAACCACCGATTTCAACGATACCGCTGGTGGTGAAATCGTCCCCGCGATAGCCTTCGACGAAGTCTTCGACCACCATGTAGGTGCTGTCTGGAACATAATCTCCAATGGACTTGATGGATGAATCCGGGCCCACTTCTATGGGTCTGAGCGCCAGCACGGTAGCCACGTCCTGGTCAAGCAATTGCTGACGGAAAGAGGGGTCCTGAAGCCTGAAATTTCCACCCACCAGGGTGTGACTGGCCAATGCATCGAAATCATGTTCCTGCAACGTTGCACTTACCTTGTCTTCTACTTCCGCGCGATTGCTCAAATCGTTGGTGACGGCCACGACTGCAAATTTAACCTTGTATTCACTTTGAGGTGGGGTTTGCGCGCATCCGGCCAACAGCAACAACCCGGCTAGTGCAACGATGATCAGGCGAAAGAGCATTGAACTTTTCCTTGTTGAATTCCATCTGGCCCTTAAGTATGGCGGTGACGGGTGGTCATGGCAATGAGTCGGGCAGACGGCCAGTGCCTATGATCGGCTTCCTGGGTGTCGCGATATCCCGATGACCGGGGTGAACCCACGACCGGTATCATTTCGGCGTGTGAAATTTGTAGAATTTATCCGTTGGAGGGGTGGGCTTTCCGACAGCGCGCAGATTGACATATACTTTTGGGATATCTTTGAGAATAAAATTCTATTTCCTGCGCACGAACACTACCAGGCGGACCGGGTGAACCCATGAGTACAGAAGCCACAATATTTGCCGGTGTTATTGTCTACCTGGGGATCATGCTGTTTATCGGGGTCTATGCTGCAAAGCGTGCGCATTCCACGGTGGATTTCATGGTGGCCGGCAGACGCATGCCGGTCTGGGTTTGTGCAGCCACGCTGGTGGCCACCTGGTTCGGCGGCAGCGCGATGATGGGCTCCTCCGGGGCAGCCTATGAGGGCGGGTTCCTGAGGATTATAGCCGACCCCTTCGGTGGGGCCCTGGCGTTGTTCGTGGTGGGGTTCTTTTTTGCCCGTATTTTTCGCCGTTTGCGACTGGTTACCTTCATCGAGTTTTTCGAAAACCGGTTTGGCATAACCGCGGCAACCATTGCGGCTGTAGCTTCAATTGCTTCGAGCATCGGTTGGACCGCAGGCATGCTGGTGGCCTTTGGCTATGTATTTGAAACCCTGACCGGGGTTCCGCTGGTCTGGGGCATCCTGGGTGGTGCGGTCATTATTTTTATCTACACGTCTGCCGGTGGGATGTGGGCGGTCGCCATGACGGACTTCATACAAATGCTGATCATCGCCATCGGCCTGGTTGTTTTACTGGTCACAGTACTTGTCGATGTGGGTGGATGGGGCGCCATTGCACCGCGCTTACCCGAGCATACCTTTCGCATGATTCCATTGGAGAACTCGACGGAGATCTGGCTCAATTACATGCGTGCCTGGTTGATATTTGGACTGGCGGACATCACTTCCCAATCCCTGTTACAAAGATCATTTTCCGCAAAAAGCGAGCAGGTCGCACAGAATTCGTTCTACCTTGCAGGCTTCGGATACCTGACACTGGGCATGATCCCGGTCATACTGGGTATCATCGCCAGCGTCACGCTGCCCGGTCTGGCAGACCCCGAGACGGTGATTCCTACACTGGCCCTGAACCACCTGCACCCGGTTGCCATCGCCCTGTTCGTGGGTGCACTGCTGGCTGCAATCATGAGCACCTGTGACAGTGCCCTGCTGGCTTCCGCCAGCATCTTCAGTACCAACCTGTTGCCGTTGTTCAAGTCAAAGCCAACTGACCGGCAAAAACTGCTGGCAACACGTGTTGCCATACCGGTATTTGGTTTGGTCGCAATTTATGTCGCCCTGAAAGTGCAGGTGATCTTTAACCTGATCCTGGATGCCAATTCCGTCATCCTGGTCAGTGTTGTGATTCCATTTATTGCCGGTGTGTACTGGAAGAGCGCCAATCGTACCGGCACTTTGGCGGCCATGGCCATGGGCTTCCTGGTGTGGTTACTGTCGGTGATGTTCCTGCCCAACCTGGCCGGCGATATGCTGGGACTTATCGCCTGCCTGGTGACCATACTGGTGGTGACACCACTTACCCAGCGTTTCGATCCGCCACGGGTACTGATGGACGAGGACGGTAAAGAGGTGAAGATGAAAAACCGCCTGGGTACGCTGCCATTGTTCAGGGCGGCCAGGTAAACGGCGTCTACGTTATCTTGAGTCTGGGACCGGGCCGGGTTCCCGGTACGTGCATTGCAACCATACCAAATGGCTAGGGGCAGACAGGAATTCGTGACAATAAAAACATACGGAGTTCAGGACAACCATATGAATGATGTAGCTGCCTATCCAATAGGCACTCCGGGTAAGAAATGGGGCGCAAAAGAAAGGGCAACCTGGCTCGCCCAACAAAGAATAAAACGCTCATATGCCCACGACGTCCTGCACAAACTGGAGCCGCTGAAAGAGCAGTTTGATATGGTGCAATATGGCGCACTGTCGCTGTCAGCCAGTCAATATCCGCTCTATATACTTAGCTCCCGGCACTGGGATAACAGCAAGAAAAATGTATTGATCACCGGCGGAGTACACGGCTATGAAACCAGTGGTGTACAGGGTGCCATCCGTTTTCTTGAAACCAGGTCCCGGGATTTTTCCGCACAGTTCAACCTGGTTGCCGCACCTTGTGTGAGTCCCTGGGCTTATGAAACGATCAACCGCTGGAATCCTGGAGCAGTTGACCCAAACCGCTCCTTCAAAGCCGCCAGTCCGTCAGAGGAGGCGGCAGCGCTGATGCAGTACCTGGGCGCGAATCCGGTGGAATTTGTCGCACATTTCGATTTGCATGAGACCACGGATACGGACAACGAGGAGTTTCGACCCGCCCTGGCCGCCCGTGATGCGATTGAGCAAAAAATCTGGCAAATCCCGGATGGTTTTTATACGGTTGGTGATCGCGTGAAACCCGAGCCCGGTTTTCAGGCAGCCATTATCGGGTCGGTTGAGAAAGTAACACATATTGCGCCACCGGACAGCGACGGAAAAATCATTGGTGAATCACTTGAGCAGTGGGGTGTAATAAACTACGCCGCGAGGCCGTTGGGGCTTTGCATGGGTGTTACCGATGCCCCTTATGTGACCACCACCGAAGTCTACCCTGATAGTCCGGAAGTGGATGATGAAATCTGCATCAACGCACAGGTGGCGGCCGTTACAGGGGGTCTTGAATACATAATGGGCAAAGACCACTGACTTTTCCCAACAAGCAATCAGGGTCACTGGTTTGCGTTCAGACTGCAAACTTTCGTTTCGTATCGTCGCATAAACTATTCGCGCTCCAGCCTTTGAAATACCAATACGCCCGGTGGATCAATGGTGAAGCGTGTTTGCTTGCTCAGACTGTTCGCCGTCAACGATAGTTGGACCAAACAAGGGGTTTGAATAAGAGAGACATTCGGCTCATCGTGCCTGAGGATGTTGACGAGGAACAGCTGAGACGTGTTTACCGGATCGGGCTCGATGGGTCAGCACCCCTGCAGGTCAGCTCCACCGGTAGTGATTTTTATCCGCGCTGTTCACCGGCTGGCACCCGGGTCGCGTTTCTGCGTGGTGAACCCCAACCGGTTCACCGCTCCACCTTGTGGGTGGTCGAACTGGAAAACGGCACACATACCAATTAAATATTGAGAGCCTGGAGAAGACCGCACTGCCCATGGAGGATGTGATCCATCCCGGCTACAGACCGGGTCTGTAGATGCTGGCAGCGGTGCGTGTGCGGCGTGACCGCGGTCCGGGTCTATTGCACCCGGATGCCTCCACTCGGGAAATCGCACCATCCACTGCAGATGAGTTGGCTGCGCGGTTTTCCCGTGATCAGCAGTGGATCACGATGATCTCGCGACGCAGTGGGTATGATGAGGTATGGATTGCCTCGACCAGCACCGACGCGGTGCGCAGGTTGACCCGGTTTGAGGGGGCCGATATCCGTTATCCGAGCTGGAGCCCCAAAGGGGATACGATCCTGTTCACCGCAGAAGGTGAACAGGGCGCACAATTTCAGCGCGGCAGCCCCCCGGGTAAAACTCAAGTGGCTGGCGTGTTGCGCTCTGGTGAAAGCAAACGATCAGCTAACAAAATGGTACCGTTTCAGTCGGCCGATGGCAGTTCGCCACTACCGGCGCGGTACCTGAGGAGGCCGAAATACACCGGCAGTGAAATGGCCACCATGATAACCGCCGCAACGGCGGTTTCGGGCGCGGATACTGCCATGAAAATGCTGACCAGTAACCAACCCGCGATACAGAATACAGTCGTATACGGATGGCCCCAGGCCAGGTACGGACGCTCGGCCTCCGGTTCGAGGGTTCTCAGCCTGATCACACCCAGCAGCAGGGCCACGTAGAGGAATACAAAGAACAGTACATTCAGATTCAACAGGAAATTGAACCCACCGGAGAGTATCAGCAATACTGCCAGTAGCCAGGTAATGACTACGGCAAACACCGGGTTGCCATGCTGACCGATGTTGGTCGCTCTACGCGTGCCAAGACCATCCAGGGACAACGCATAAAGTATGCGGGGCCCCTGCAGGTAATTCAGATTCTGATGGGCAAGCAGGATCAGGATTGCCACCACGATGACCACGGTACCGCTACCGGCACCAAAAGCGATGTCCAGTGCCGCGGATAATGCCAGGTCATGGCCGGCGAGTTGTGCCAGCGGGACGCTGAATGCCAGTGCAGCACCGAGGCTGATATACAGGAACAGGATGATGAA
Organism: Lysobacterales bacterium; assembly: GCA_014238945.1. Lineage (GTDB taxonomy): Bacteria > Pseudomonadota > Gammaproteobacteria > Xanthomonadales > SZUA-36 > SZUA-36. The sequence continues at coordinate 2,061 of JABAAB010000100.1, read as the reverse complement.
CATGCTCCGCACGCAGGCACGTGCCACCGGGCCGCCACCGCCCTTGATTTCACCACCGAAGTACGATGCGCCGACCCAGCCGTCATAGGTAAAAATGATGGCTGCGGCCACCAGTCCGTAATCGGATAATTCACGGGCGTTTGCCGCGGCCAATCCCGGTGTTGCTGCCACGGGATCCGCAAAAAGCAACGCCAGTGACAGACCGACTACGGTAATGGCCATCCCCGCAGCAGCGACCTGTTGAATACCGGCACCGAGTCGTACTCCAAGCAACTGCAGCACGGCAAAGAATGTGGTGATCATGATGGTAACCGGGACCTGCCAACGGGCAATGTCCGGTACCAGTAAAATCGTGTACTCCACCAGCACCGTAGCCTTGAGCGCCAGCGTGGCACCAAAGCTGAGCCAGTCCGTCCAGCCCATCAGAAAGCCTGGATAGGGACCGAAAGCGCGTTTGACCAGCACGTAAACACCACCGGTCCGGGGTGTGATACCAACCAGTTCGGCTACCACGCCGACACTCATCATGACAAAAGCACCCCCCAACACCCACAGACCAACATAAATATAGGGGTCCGAAAATACCGCCGCGATTTCACCCGGGGTACGTAAGATACCCAGTCCGATAATTCCACCGACACAGGCACTGATGGCAAAGCCATTGCCCAGCACCCGTTTAAACTGGTTTTTTTGACTCACCGGGATTGGTCTGTGCCAGTTGGGAGATTCATCCTGGTCAGCAATTCAGTCCAGCGCGGGTCGTCGTGTAGTGAATATGAACAGAGGGTCGCCCAATAAAGTACCCATCTCACTATCGCGTTGCCGGTAGGCGCGATCCAACCACTCGAAGGCCATATCGATATCACCCATCCAGGAATAAATCGAAGCGATCGGTTTGGCTGCCCAGGACTGGTGTTCCTTGATAAAGGCATCCAGTCGTTCAAGTGCCTCGCCGAGCAATTCAATCTTCAACGACGCGACCACGGCTGCCGAGATCTCATCCTGGATGGCAAAAATATTGTCCGGTGAGCGGTCGTAGGTTTCTGACCACATGTGGTAACCATCATCGGCCTTGATCAACTGTGCGGTAATGCGTACCTGGTTACCGGCCTTGCGCACGCTGCCTTCGGGTACATGGGCAACATCCAGTTTTTGAGCGACTTCCTTCAAATCAAATTTTTCCCCTTGAACTGGAAGGCGGAGCTGCATGAGGCCACCTTGAGTTCGGGGATTTTGGCCAGCAGGTTCAACAGTTCCTCCGATAAACCGTCCGAGAAATACTCCTGCTCAGCGTCGGAACTCATATTTACAAAGGGCAGCACGGCGATGGAGTTGTGACTTTTTTCTGGCTCTGCCACGGCCGCTTGCGATGACGGGTTCGACTGGGTGCCAGCCGTTGCAGGTTCCGGGGAAGAAAATCGCGATTCCCAGACAAAATAACCCAATGCCAGGATCAGTACCCCGATGATGGTGAAGTCGAGCTTACGTCCGGTGTTCTGAGTGATGGACTGGTTGCGGTCTACCTCGGATTCGCGTTTCAGGCCCTCGGGTGTCATTTCAAAGGCCCAGGCGAAGATCACGGCGAACGGAAAACCCAGGGCAAGAAACAACATCAGCACCTGGAACACCCACCCCGGGGCGGTAATGTTGTTGAGCACCACGTCGGCGACCTGCATGACCAGCCACGCAACCACGATGTAGGCGATGGCTACCTTCAATACGTTACGCCGCTGGAGTTATTTAATAAGTGACAAGGGCTGGCTTCTTTTTGTCCGTGACCGGCAATAAGACTACCCGCTGGCACAGCAAAAGCCAAATCAATCCTGTGCCCGCTCCGTGACTAAGGGATGCTTGATATTGCCACCCTTATCCAGTCTTTGATTGTCCTCCTTAAATCTGCCCATCACTTTAATTGATGATCAGGCGGAATGCATGTGTTCCGCCCGAGATGGTGAAAGTATAACTTCCACCCGCTGTCACTGTGATGGCCTCACCACTGACCTCATCGATCAGCACCGCATCGCCAAACAGGTGGGCCTCGCCCTCCCACGACAGGGTTAC